>NZ_JASZ02000003.1 GCF_000735695.2 Kaistella haifensis DSM 19056 | reverse complement strand
AATTTTCCATTAGTAATTCGTAATTCCTGCATAATCTCCTGTCGTTATCAAACCAGGAAAATGTCCGTTCAATAATCCATCTTTTAGAAAAGGGCTTAAAATCTGTTTTCTTTTCATCATTTCTCATCACCACATTGATTAGATAAGCAAACTTATTTTTCACCTGTTCTATGATTTCTCCTCTGTAACCTCCATCAGCAAGAATAATCTTCACAGGACTTAAGAAATATGCCAAAGTTCTCATGAGAAAATCAACAGCTTTACTGTCATGAACATTGGCTACAGTAACCATTATTGCTAATAAAAATCCGTTTTTATCAACCACTACATGTCTTTTAATTCCTTTTACTTTTTTATTCCCGTCAAAACCATTTAATGAGCGGTTGTTTCCCCATCTTACACTCTGACTGTCCATTATGCCTAAACTCGGTTCTCTTTTTTGATTTCTTTTCAACCTGACTTTTTCCCGTAATTTCGAAAGAAGCAGATCAAAATCCTCTGCATTTGCCCATTTGCTGTAATAGTAATAGACCAATTCCCATTTCGGAAAATCATTGGGTAACATCCTCCATTGGCAACCGGTTTTCACCAAATACATTATGGCGTTCCAAATGGTTCTTAAACCATATTTTCGCTTTCTGTCATTGAGGTTCAAAGTCTTTTTTATAAATTGCCACTGATTGTCAGAAATGTTTGTCGAGTAATTTTTCACTGTAATTTAATTGATTAGTAACCAACAAGTTACGGAAAATAAACAACATAAACAACTGACAATCAGTTTTTTATAAGATTATTTTATAAAATAAACGCCGTACGAATTTTTCTAATTTAATTTTTAAACAGGCTCTTAAAATAAATCCTATCATTTTTTAAGTTGAATTAAAAACAATTGTTTTAGAATTTGCTGCTCAATAAAATTCCTCAATTGCTCATCATTGCTTAAATTTGCATCAAACAGAAATACAATTCATGTCACTTCAAATCATTCATTTAAATAAAAAATTCGGGGAACAAGTTGCTTTAAACGACATCAATCTCGAAATTGGAAACAGCGAAATCATTGGGCTTTTGGGACCTAATGGCGCAGGAAAATCAACGTTGATGAAATCAATTGTTGGTGTTCTAAAAATTGATGAAGGAAAGATTTTGTTCAACGGCAACGACGTAACCGAAAACGAAATCGCAACGAAGAAAAACATGGGTTTCCTGCCGGAAAACAATCCGCTTTATCCGGAAATGTATGTAAAAGAGTACTTGAATTTCGTGGCAGACATCCATCAAATTGCTAAAGAAAGAGTCGATGAAGTCATCGAATTGGTAGGAATTACTCCCGAAAAATCCAAGAAAATATCGCAACTTTCCAAAGGTTACAAACAAAGAGTTGGTCTTGCGCAGGCGATTTTGCACTCACCGGATTTGCTTATTCTCGACGAACCAACCAACGGTTTAGATCCCAACCAAATTATTGAAATCCGCAATGTGATAAAGGAAATCGGACGGCAAAAAACCGTCATTCTTTCGACGCACATTATGCAGGAAGTAGAAGCACTTTGCTCGCGAGTGATACTTATTCATCAAGGAAATATTATTCAAGATTCTCAGATTGAAGAATTCAAAGGAAAATACGGAAGTTTAGAAGAAGCTTTTGCTAATTACACCCATTCATAAAAAAAGCCCTGAAAATAATACTTTCAGGGCTTTTTTTATTATTAAAATATTCTTTTACAACTTTTCGATATTATCGGTAAGCGTGTTGATGAAATTCTGAAGTGGTTTTTCTACCATCATTTTAATAAACGGATTGAATTTTCCTTCGAATAATAACTGAACTTCAGTTTGGTTCTCGTTTACTGCGTTCATCGTGCCTTTCAACAAGAAATCTAAACTAGAACTTGCGGAAGAAAGCAAAACTTGGTTTTCGGTAACTTCGTCGATTTTCAGAGCAATTTCCGGCATTCCTTTCAAGCCGAATTTGAACCCGTTGTCTCTTACTTCGAAATTTTGAAGCGATTCCGGCATCAGATTTTTATAATCTTCAGGATTTTTAAGCATCCCTACCAAATCGTTCACGGATTTATTTACAATAATTTTGCGTCCTTCTAAATTCATTTTTATATTTTTGTGTGATTAAATG
This sequence comes from Kaistella haifensis DSM 19056, assembly GCF_000735695.2. GTDB lineage: Bacteria > Bacteroidota > Bacteroidia > Flavobacteriales > Weeksellaceae > Kaistella > Kaistella haifensis. The sequence continues at coordinate 148,744 of NZ_JASZ02000003.1, read as the reverse complement.
GATGCAAATGTATAAAGTTTTTGTGAATGAAAAAAAATTAACGCTTAGTAAATATCCTGAAGATATAGAAAAGAAATTGCGTTTCGAAGGTTTTGCGACCTTGGAAATCGCGATTGATCTTCTGGAAAACACTTCTTGCCCGGAACTGAACGTTTATGGTGAAAATATTGAAGAAATTTGGGAAGATTTTACCCATATGTTCAAAGTAGTAGAAGCTGCAGGAGGCGTTGTAAGCAATAAAAATGGCGAAATTTTGTTCATTCACCGCATCGGAAAATGGGATTTGCCAAAAGGAAAAATTGAAAAAGGTGAATCTTTGGAACAAGCCGCATTGCGCGAAGTAGAAGAAGAAACCGGATTATCGGAACTTATTTTGGAGGAATTTCTCAACAATACTTTTCATATTTACACTGAAAGAAATGGCCTGAAAATCCTGAAAACTACTTATTGGTTCAAAATGAAATATGTAGGAAATGAAACGCCGAAACCGCAAATTGAAGAGGGAATTTCCGAAGTTTCTTGGAAAGGTAAAGACGCGATTGTTCAACAAGTTTTACCGATGACTTTCCAAAACATCAAATTAATTTTGAATGATTATTGGAATCTTCATTAATGAATAAATTCCAGAATTTTTTCCAAAGCAATTCCTCGCGATGCCTTTAGTAGAACATTTTTGGATTGAATATCATTCGATTCCAGATATTTTGATAATTCCTGAGTATCGTTAAAAGATTGGGAAATCGAATTGGCTTTTTTGAAGTGTTTCCCAACCGTGATAATTTCATCGAAATTAAAAGATTCCGCAAACGACATCATTGCCTGATGTTCCTTATCCGATTCTTCGCCCAATTCCAGCATATCGCCGATGATAATGGTTTTACTTCCATTGAAAGTACTGAAGTTTTTCAGTGATTCCACCATCGAACTTGGATTGGCATTGTAAGTATCCAGCACGAAAGTTTTTCCTTTTTTCTCTAAAACCTGAGAACGCATATTGGTTGGCGTATAATTTTCAATAGCGGTTTTTATCTGTTCAAAATTCAAACCGAAATGGAAGCCCAAACTCGCTGCAGCACACAAGTTGGTAAAATTATAATTTCCGGTAAGTTTCGATTGTGCTTTTTGATTTTGAAAACTTAAACCAACAAAATTTTCATTGGAAAATTCTTCGAATTGATAATCGGAATTGGCTTTTCCGAAAGTAATTTTCGGGGAATAATTTTCGGTTTTTTCGACTTGAATTGGATCATTTTCATTCACCAAAATAGTTTGAGAATGATTTTTTAAATAATCATATAATTCAGACTTTCCTTTGATCACTCCTTCGAAACTGCCGAAACCTTCGAGATGTGCTTTCCCGAAATTGGTGATGTACCCGAAATTGGGTTGTGCAATTTGACAAAGCAATTGGATTTCTTTCTGATGATTGGCTCCCATTTCTACCACTGCAATTTCATGTTCGGGCTTAATGGAAAGTAATGTTAGCGGAACTCCGATATGATTATTAAGGTTCCCAAAAGTATATTGTACATTGAATTTCTGAGACAAAACAGCATGAATGATTTCTTTGGTTGTTGTTTTCCCGTTACTTCCGGTCAATGCGATGATTGGGATATTTAATTGGTTCCGGTGATGAATTGCCAATTCTTGTAAAAACTCCAAAGTAGAAGGAACAAAAAAGATATTTCTTGCTGTATTTTCAAACGCTTGATCTTCTACGATTACTGCTAAAGCTCCTTCATCAGCTGCTTTTTCAGCTAAAGTAGCTGCGTTGAAATTTTCTCCGGAAAAAGCAAAGAAAATATCATTGGATTCTATTTTTCTACTATCGATGGTTACTTTTCCTGCTTGCAAAAAAAGCGGATAAAAAGAAGCTGCATTCATTTTTCAAAAATAAAAAATCCTTCTGCAAAAACAGAAGGATTTAGAAAATATTTTATACTAATTATCTTTTGGTTCTACCTTTTCCGGAAGATTTAGCATCTTGTGCTACACGGAAACCAACCCATCCGAAAGCTTTAGCCTCATCACGGAATCTTCTTTGTCCTGGATCTAACCAGTAGGCTCCGTCTAACCAAGAACCACCTTTAATAACTCTTACTTCATTGGTAACTCTAGTTGTTCTCGATACTGGGTCTTTTTGTAATACTACTCTACCACGCTCATCAACAATAAATCTTTTCTGTTTGGAGTTGTACATATTGTATCCAGCAGTAGTACTATCTTCTCCTCTTCCGTAACCTGCATCTAATGAAGACTGGAAATCACCATCTCTAAAATTTCTGTTGTCAGCAACAACTTCTCTTTCATATTGTCCAGGTAATCCTTTGTAAATTAATCTTCCGTCCGCTAAAGTATCAAATGCAGGAGCTTCAATTTTCTTATAAGTTCCATCAGCATTTCTCACAACTTCTTGAGCAACATTTCCTCTGTAATAATTGAAATCGCTAGCTTCTTGATCGATAATTGGACGATAGACATCTGCAGTCCATTCAGCAACGTTACCGAACATTCCGTAGATTCCTAAGTTATTGGAAGGATATTGTTTCACGTCTGAAGTAGTTGGTGAACCATCATTTTTCCATCCTGCAACACCGGAGTAATCTCCTCTACCTTGTTTGAAGTTTTCAAGATACATCCCACGATTTCTACCTTTTTTGCCTTTCAGCTCTTCAATAACTGGTTTTTTGTTGAGATACAAATTGTATTCTCTATCTTTTTGTAAACCAAGTGCAGCAAATTCCCATTCAACTTCTGTCGGGAGACGGAATTTTTCAACTACACCTGCTGTAGCATTTCTGTTAGCGGCAAGAATTCTTTGGTTACTGGTTTTAATACCAGATTTCTGCTGAAGTCTTTGTTTATTGATATACGCTTCTATTTCCGGATCATTCGCTTTGAATTTATCTAAACTGAAAGCTCCTGCACCTTGGTTATTAGCATCATTAGCATAAAAATCTTTAGCAATTACACCTTGCTCCATTAAAGCTTTTTCATTCGCTCTATCGGATAACCAGTCGCAATATCTAGAAGCTTGTAACCAAGAAACCCCTACCACTGGATAATAATCGAATTCCGGTCTGCGGAAATAAGTTTCAGCAAAGTCGTTTCTAGAAAGTTCGTTATTCCAAACGGTGGTATCAGGAAGAGCACCTTTATAAATTTCTTTGAAACTTGGATCAGATGGAGGGAATACGAATTTCAACCAAGTTACATACTCGCGGTATTCGTAGTTGGTAATTTCGGTTTCTCCGATGAAAAATGAGCTTACCTGCATTCTTGTTGGGGTGTTATTCCAATCGTGCATTACGTCGTCTTTCACTAATCCCATAGTAAAAGTACCGCCTTCCACGTAAACCATTCCTGGCCATCCTTTTTGTTTTTGTTGTTTTCCGGTGAAGAACCAACCTTTTTGGTCATTGGGTTTCCATCCGGTTTTACTGGTAAAACGCTTGGTTCCGCCACCTTTCTTGCTATTACCACCTCCGCCACAACTCGTAAGAATAAGAGTAGAACTGAACGCTAGTAATGTAAACAACTTAAGTTTATTCATAGTTGGCATATAGATATTTTCGTTGTACAAAGAAAAAAGAAATTATCTTATAAATCAAATTTCTAATTAGATTTTTTTGGAAAACGTTAACAAATTAATTTTATTGTTCCATATTATAATTTATTATTTTTCGTTTAATTTGTATTCCTGAAATTTCACACCCAATGAAAAGTATTTTTACTTTCGTTTTTATTATTTTTTTGATTTGTTTAACGACAGCACAATCTGTTAAGATCCAATGGCAGGACTCCAAAACCATCGATTACGGAAGCTATCAATTGACCATTCCCTACTTTGAAAGCGAAGGTTTTTCTTATGAAGACGGTACCGTTTATTATCACACCTCCGGGAAATATTCCGGGAAAAATCAAACGGTGACCAATATGGTTTGGGAAAAAGTTTTGCAAAAAGATCTTTTTGAACTGAGTTTATACAACATTCCTTCTAATGAAAGAGCCGAAATCAGCAATTACACCAATCCTTACACCCAAGAAATTACTTCGGATATAAAAGTTGCTGCTTTGAAATCTGAAAAAGGAAATATTTACCGATTGACTTCTTTTTCAATTACAAACAGTACCAAATCTACCCAAACCAGTCCAATATTATCCGGAAAAATTGGCACTACCGAAAACCCGCTGAAAACCGGTAATTTCTATAAAATAAAAGTAGATAAATCGGGGATTTTCAAAATCACAGCTCAGTTTCTGCGAGATAATGGCATCAACCCTTCCAGCATTAATCCAAAAAATTTCAGAATTTACGGAAATGGCGGAGTGATGTTACCGGAACACAACCAGGATTCCCGATATTCCGCTTTGCAAGAGAATGCAATTCAGGTGGTTGGTGAAGAAGATGGCACTTGGAATGATGGAGATTATGCGCTTTTTTATGCTCAAGGTCCTCACGGTTATAATTTATTTAAAGTTTCCGATTTGCCCAATGGTAACGGAAACCGAAGAATTGAAACCCGTACAGACAGGCCTCTTAATTATGTGAATCTTTATGAGGATTACTCCTATTATTTCATCAATTTCGATTTAGGTACTGGGAAGAGAATTGCGGAAGTTGATCAAGCAGTGAATTCTAATGTGATTTCTCGCTATGACGATTATCAATTCATTAATGAAGAAAAATTCAATTTAATGAAAATCGGAAGAATTTGGACAGGCGATGCAATTATCGATAGTAAGACACTCACTTTCACTACAAAATCTCCGATGCAAAGCTCGGACGTGATTCGATACCGCTCAAGAGTAGTCGCTTACCAATCTGCGGGAAATAAAATTACTACCACAATCAACAACCAAAACTCCTATACTTCATCGATTTTAGCAACCGAGAAAAAAGAAGCAATCCCATTGGTGTACGATGGAATTATCACCAATTTACAAGGCAATCAGCTTACTTTCAACTTCGCCCCGAATATCGCTGCCAATCCAAATGGGAAATTTTATTTCGATTATGCCGAAGTTCAATATAAAGAAGATTTAAAATTCAACAATTCCCAAATGAATTTCCGCAGCTACGACATCAAGGAGGGAAGTTCAGATTTGTACACTTTCAACATTTCCGATGCATCAGCGGTCGAACAAGTTTGGGACGTTTCTGACATTACCACTGCTACCAAAAAAGTAAACAAATCCAGCAGCAGTGCTACATTCAACTTTGGATATCTTGCCAATAGCAACCAATTTGTGAACGAATTTGTAGCTTTTAAAAACAGCGATGCTTATACGCCTTCGTTTGTCGGAAGAATTGAAAACCAAGATCTATCTAGTTTGCAGAACATTGAATATTTGATGATTACTTCCACCGAAATGATGGGACAGGCGCAAAGATTAGCCAATTATTATCAAGACAAATATAGCGTGGCAGTAGTAGATGTAAATAAAATTTATAACGAATTCAGCAGTGGCAGCAAAGATATTACCGCCATCAGAGATTTCGCCACCAAACTCAATACACCAACAGGAAAACTGAAATATCTTTTCATTTTAGGCGATACTTCCTATGATTTCCGCGGAAGAAACCACCCCGGATCCGATATTGTTCCATCGTACCAAAGTGAAGAAAGTGGGGACTATTCGAACTCCTTCGTTACCGACGATTATTTTACTATGACCTCGCCCCGACCAGTTACATCTACACTTTTATCTTCTCGACTACCCGATTTTCCGGTTGGTAGATTACCCGCTGCAAATCTTGCAGAAGCAAAATTACTGATCGACAAAGCTTTAGCATACAACAATGCACTTCCTGGCCAGCCAACTCCATTTGGCGAATGGAGAATGAAACTCGATTTCGTGGTTGATGATGATGCGGATAACCAATTTCCTTTCCACAATACCATGAATGCTTCCTTGGTAAATGTTTTCGAAACGGGGAATGTAAGAAAAGAATATAATGTCAGAAAACTGTACTTAGATGCCTTCACTGCGCAAACTTCTGCCGGTGGACAAAGATATCCTCAGGTAAACCAAGCCATTGTAAATGCTGTTGGAAACAGCCTCTATTTGTTCTATTTCGGACATGGAGGAATCAACGGATGGGCTCAGGAAAGAGTTTTAACTATAGATGAAATTCAGAATTTCAATAATTACAATAATGTTTACGCAAGATTCCCGCTGGTTTCTACCATCACCTGCGAATTCACGCTTTGGGACGATCCTGCTACTTCTTCCGCGGGAGAACAGGTGATGAAATCGAAACAAGGTGGTGCTTCTATGATGCTTACTTCCAGCCGAGCGATTGGCGTAGGTTATGGTGAAGAATTTACCACGATTTTCACCCGACATCTTTTTAATTTGACAAATGACGATTTCACCAGCTTGGGTGATGCTTTCTTGAAGGCTAAAATTGAAAAAAAAACCCATTCCGACCACCTAAAAGTAAATTTATTGGGCGATCCGGCGACCAAAATGAGCCGCCCGAAAAGATTATTAACCATCGACGAAATTGAATCTCCTGATTCCCTACAGCTCCGTGCACTGGATTTCGTAAAGGTAAAAGGTCATATCATCAAGGCCGACAGTACATTAGATACCTCATTCAACGGCCGTGTGGTGATTAATATCTTCGATAAAAGACTTAACAAAAAAACGCTCAATAATGACGGAGTTCCAAAAATGAATCCTGTCCTCAATTACACCGAAGAAGGAGGATCGATTGTAAAATCTTCCGGTAAGGCGGTTAACGGTGTTTTCACTGTAGAATTTTATGTTCCGAAAGACATTAATTATGAATTAGGTGAAGGTAGAATTTTAGCCTACGCAGATAATAAAGTTTTTGATGTTTTCAATAATCAGGTTCAAAAAATAGGCGGAATCAATCCTGTTCCAATTAATGATACCGAGGCGCCGAAAGTTCAGCTTTATATGAACAATAAAAATTTTGCAGATGGTGGAATTACCGACCAAAACCCAATGCTTTTGGCTTGTGTAACCGATGATAAGGGAATAAACTCTACAGGTTCAGGAATTGGACACGACATCACCGTGGTTCTGGACGGACAAATCATCAATACCGTAGCGCTCAACGATTTCTATTTTTCAGGCGACGGAAACGGATGTACCAATCCTTCCTTATCCGATTATCAGAAAGGGAATGTGAGCTACCCATTCAGAAATCTATCGCCGGGACCGCACCAACTTACCTTTAAAGTTTGGGACATCAACAATAAATCAACGACCGAAACGTTAAACTTTATAGTTAAGGATGAAACCAACCAAAATTTAATTGTTAATAAACTCTTAAATTGGCCAAATCCTTTTACCAACAAGACCTACGTGCAGTTCGAACATAATTGCGATGATATTTTAGATGTGAATGTGCAGATTTATACCATCACCGGAAAATTGGTAAAAACAATCAGCAATTCTGTTACTGCAGAGCCGTTCTATCAAGGTTTCCGAACCCCAAGAACCGCGATCGAATGGGACGGCAAAGATGATTTCGGAGACGCAGTAGGAAAAGGAACTTACATCTTTAAAATCTTTGCAAAAAGCCAAAACCAGGACAAATGCAAAGGCAGCGCTACGGCAGTGGAAAAAATGGTCATTTTAAAATAAAAAAAATATAAACGAAAAAAAACTACTTTATGAAATTGACTAAAAAATTATTTTTAGGACTAAGTTTAGGCGTGAGCGTTGCTGCTTACTCGCAAATTCAGCCGGTTCTTACCGGTGCTCCTTTTTTGAGGATTTCCCCGGATGCAAGAGCCGGAGGAATGGGTGATCAGGGAGTTGCTACTACCACCGATGCTTTTTCTCAGTTCTGGAATGCGGCGAAATATCCTTTCAGCAAAACCACTTCTGCAATTGGGGTTAACTATACACCTTATATGAGTAAACTGACCAATGATGTTTTCTTACTTTACGGAGCTTATCATCAATTTTTGGGAGATGAAGAAAGAGCGACCATTTCTGCAAGTATTTATTATTTCAACATGGGAGCGGTAGATCTTACTAAATTGGTTGGAACTGAAGTGGTACAAGAAGGTACTGCAAAACCTAACGAATTTTCCATCGATGTTGCGTACGGCTTGAAACTTACTGATACTTATTCCATGGCGGTTACCGGTCGATTCATCCGTTCTGATTTGTCCGGCGGGTTCAACTCTGATAACACTTTGAAACCAGCAAACTCTTTTGCAGTAGATGTTTCAGGATATTTTCAATCCGAAAGACACACGAGTATTAATGATTTCGAAGGTCGTGCAAGAGCTGGTTTTGCAATTCAAAATTTAGGTCCAAGACTCGATTATACGGGTGATGATGAATCTAGATCTTATCTTCCTACCACTGCAAGATTGGGTGCGGGTTACGATTTGTTCATTGATGATTTAAACCGTGTTGGAATAAACTTCGAAGCTTCCAAATTATTGGTTGCCGGGCCTGATAATTCCGGAAATATTCCGAATGTAGGTGTAATCGAAGGAATCGGAAAATCATTCAACAACCCGCAAAGCGTTATGTTCAGTGGTGCGGTTGAATATGAATACGATAATGCTTTTGCTTTAAGAGGAGGTTATTTCCACGAAAGTGAGCAGCAAGGTGCAAGACAGTACGCTACCGTAGGGGTTGGCTTGAAATACCAATCTTTCGGATTAGATATGTCTTACCTCATCAATACTTCCAAAGTAAATTCAGCCTTGGACAATACTTTAAGATTCGGGCTTACCTGGAACATTGGCGAAGATTCCTCGAACGCCGATTATTAATTTTATTTAATAAAAAAATACAGAAAGCCTCAAGAAATTGAAGCTTTCTTTTTAGAATAACCTTTAAATTTGCAACATGAACTATGCTACACAACTCCGGAAATTTACAACCAGCCAATATATTTATTCGGCGATTCGTATTTCACTGGCGATTGTGATTCCGAGCATTATTTTGGCCTATTTTGGCTTATTGAAAGAATATTTCCTCTTTCCTTTAGCAACCAGTTTTGTGGGACTTACAGACCAACCTGGGCCTTTTATCCGCCGAAGAAACGCGCTGATTCTCGCCGTAATTTCTTTCTTTTTCGTGGCTTTAGTTGCGAGTTTTCTTAAGAATTATCCGGTCCTGATTTATTTAGAAATTATTTTCTTCGGGATGTTTTTCTCGATGATTGGGATTTACGGACAACGACTCGCGGCGGTGGGTTCGCTTTCTTTGGTAGTTTTAGGGATTTTCATCGATGGTCATCTTAGCGGAGAAAATTTAGTGCACAGTTTACTTATTTTTTTTGCAGGATCCGTTTTTTATCTGCTGATTTTTTTAATCGTTTCTAAAATCCAACCTTATAAATTAGCGGGACAAATGGTCGGCGAAAACTACCTCGAGCTTGCGGATTATCTGACCATTAAATCTAAATTTTACCAGCCAAATGCCGATTTCGAATTCCTACATTCGCAGGTGATAGCCCAACAGATTAAAATTAAAAACCTTCAGGAAGAAACAAGGGAAACTGTTTTCAGAACAAGAAAAATCGTCAATGAATCGACTACCACAAGCCGACTTTTGATGTTGATGTTCCTTAATTCCATTGACCTACACGAAAAACTGATGACGTCAGAGAGCGACTACCGCAAAATTCAGGAAAGCTTCGGAGATTCAGGATTTTTAACTTCAATTAGCATTTACCTTTCGAAAATTTCAGAGGAACTCAGCAATATCGGAATTGCTTTGCAAGGCGGCATCAAAGCTAAACCTATTTATAAAATTGACCAAGAATTAAGCGAAATCTTCGAGCAATATTTCGAACTGAGAAGCCAGCGACTGAATGCGGAAAACTTAGAAGATTTCATGATTCTACGCCTGATTTTGGTACGAATTACCGATATTACCGACGAGATTAAAACCATTTACAAAGTTTTTACCCAAGACAAAAAACTAGCAAAAAGTCTTTCTACAGGTTTAGATTACCGAAAATTTGTAACTGCGGAAGAGAAAATCAACTTTAAAGTGTTGCGCAATAATCTTTCGCTGAAATCTTCGCATTTTCGTCATTCGGTGCGCATTACTGTTGCCTTGCTGATTGGTTACGCCATTTCAAAGCTGAGTTTCCTGGGAATCGGGCATTCTTACTGGATCCTTATTACCCTTGTTGCGATCATGAAACCCGCCTACTCTACCACCAAACACCGCAATCTGTTGCGATTGTATGGAACTGTTGTGGGTGCAATCATTGCATATCTTATTTTATATTTCATCGACAACAGTACAGTTCTTCTCGCCATTTTACTCTTTTCGATGATTCTTTGTTTCACCTTTCTTAAAGTAAGATATTTTTGGGCAGTTCTGTTCATGACGATTTATATTTTCCTGACATTTAATTTCTTGAACCCCGGAAATGTCAACCTTATTTTCAAAGATCGAATCCTGGATACCGCTATCGCTGGACTCGTTGCTTTCGCTGTTTCCTATTTTGTTCTGCCGGTTTGGGAACATACCCAGAATCTGGAACTAATGCAGAAAACGGCCAAAAGTAATCTGAACTATTTTCAGGCAGCGATGGATATCTTTCAAAATGAAAATGCAAATATTCAGGATTTTAAACTTAAAAGAAAAGACGCAATTATCGATCTTGGAAACCTTTCTGATAATTTCCAAAGGATGATTTCTGACCCCAAAAACCAGCAGAAAAAGATGGAACTTGTCCATCAGTTTGTGAATACCGCACACTTGATTACTGCGTACATTGCTTCATTTTCACAGTATTCCAAAAAAGCAAAAGAATACCCGGAAATCGATTTTGCGAGTTGGAACCGTAAAATTTCTGCAGAATTATTGCGCACCGCACTTATCCTGAATCAGAAAAAATACCACCGCGATATTGTGGCAGAAAGCCGGCTAAAACCTGAAGATTCTGTAGAAAAACTCCTCGAAAAGAGAAAAAAAGAAATCTTGGAAAATGAAATTTCGGACCGCCGGGATCCAAACCGAATTACGAGATTAACCGAATTGAAAAACCTAAGAGAAATCCTAGAACTGATCTACGATGTGGCGAAGGAACAACGAAAATGTGCGGAAAAACTAGAACCGGAAAATCAGTCGACAATTGTGAAGCAATAATGATCGAAAAACTCAACCCGCGCTTTGTACAGATCTGAAATCCGCTCATCATGGACTCTGCAGGTGATATTAAATGGAAAATCCAAACTGAAAGGCTTCACTTCATAGTGTTTCTTCAGCGACCAATAGTTGGAATGGTGAATCTTGTACATACTTTCTTTCAAGGACCAAATCACCGTGAGATACGCCACTTCTTTGTCTTTTTCAATAAAGCCGGCTTCCTCTTCTTTCAAAAATTTATGCTTAATTCTGACAATTTTTGGGTTAAACGATTCTATATCAATTCCGACTTTATTTTTAGAAATAGCCAATGCCGCGAATGGAAACGAATGGGTAATTGAAATCTCGAAATCCTTCGGATACAGATAAGGTTCGCGCCCGTTGTACAGAATTTTATAGCCAGGCAAAACCGATTTCAGGATTTTCCTCACCAAAAGATGCTCTTTTAGTTTCGTCGGATGGTAATCTTTAATCCGATCAACATTTTCTTTTTCCAGCAATTCTTGTGGATCTAGCATTTCATTTTCATCATATTTCCAAAGAAGTATGGTAGCTTGATCATCGGAAAAATCTCTGTATAAAGGCATAATTCAACAAAACAAATTAAAACTGATGCTTCGCAAAAATACTTATTTTTTTTGAGGTAAAAATTGGGAAATAAATTGGATATAAGTTCGCTGTAAAAAACGACTCCAAAAAGATGAATTATGCTACTTTTGTAAACCACAATCGCACTGCAATGAATTCGCAAACCGAGCAAAGCCTGATAAAAACGTTTTCCACTTTTGATGAACTGGTGAACAACCGTTTTCAGGGAAATACCAATGCGTTTTGCTGGCAAAGAAACCTAGACGGCGACTTCTGTGAAATCGTAAACCAACTTTCTTTAGAAGATGATATTACGGAGATTTCTGCCGATAATCTTCTCGAACTTCAACTCACAGAATCGGGAAATCGCGCAAGACAAATCATTTTAAATGATATACAATTACTCGAAAACTTCGGAGCTGCTCCATCACTCAACCTTTTAAAATCTTATGAACGTGATGATGAATTTAATTTTATGGCAAGAGACGTTTATTCCTTTCATGTAGACCGATCGCCAATTGCGGCGGATACTTTTTTATGCACGTATTTTGGAGCTTCAAGTGATATTTTGCCCAATAATCAGGCGATACAAAAAATCAAAATCCCCGAAATTTTAGAAGAACTAAAAGCAATGCATGATGGTCATACTGAACCTTTTGAAACATTCGTTGAAGAAAACTTTTTCGACCTCCATTATGATGCAAAACCCGGAGCAACGCCTATTAACCTTGGCAACGGAAATCTTTGGAGATTGGCGGTAGATCATCCTTTTCAGGAAGTTTTGGCCTGTATTCATCGAGCTCCGCAAGAAAAAAATGGAGAATACCGGTTGCTATTAATTTGTTGATAACCACGATTCATTAATCGCTAAATCATTAAAAAAATAACAACATTCTACACAAAGAAGCCTAATAAACACATCAAACAAACGGTTTTGAAAGTCAGAATAAAATTGCTTAATTTTGTAAAAATTTTTTCAATTCAATGAACACAACAACACAATACGTTCCTTACAAAGTAAAGGACATTTCCCTAGCTGAATGGGGCCGAAAAGAAATTATGCTCGCGGAAGCAGAAATGCCTGGCTTGATGGCAATTCGCGAAGAATACGGACCATCACAACCTTTGAAAGGAGCCAGAATTGCTGGATGTCTTCACATGACGATCCAAACGGCAGTTTTGATTGAAACTTTAGTAGCATTGGGTGCTGAAGTTACTTGGTCTTCTTGCAACATCTTTTCTACCCAAGATCACGCTGCTGCTGCGATTGCTGCCGCAGGAATCCCTGTATATGCTTGGAAAGGAATGAACGAGGAAGAATTCGAATGGTGTATCGAACAAACCGTGTTTTTCGGGGAAGATAGAAAACCATTGAACTTAATCTTGGATGATGGTGGAGATTTAACCAACTTGGTTTTCGATAAATATCCTGAATTAACTGCAGGAATTAAAGGTCTTTCTGAAGAAACGACAACCGGGGTTCACCGTTTGTATGAAAGAATGGCGAACGGAACTTTGGTAATGCCAGCAATCAACGTGAATGATTCGGTAACCAAATCCAAATTCGACAATAAATACGGATGTAGAGAATCTGCAGTGGATGCAGTAAGAAGAGCTACTGATATAATGTTGGCGGGCAAAAGAGTGGTAGTTTGCGGATATGGTGACGTGGGGAAAGGTACTGCGGCTTCTTTCCGAGGTGCAGGATCTATCGTAACTGTTACCGAAGTAGATCCAATCTGTGCATTGCAAGCAGCTATGGAAGGTTACGAAGTTAAGAAACTAGAAAATGTGGTAGAAAATGCGGACATTGTGATCACTACTACCGGTAACTTCAACATCGTAAGAGCTGAGCATTTCAAAAAGATGAAAGATAAAACCATCGTTTGTAACATCGGTCACTTCGACAATGAAATCGACATGGTTTGGTTGAACAAAAACTACGGCGATACCAAATATGAAGTAAAACCACAAGTGGATATTTACAACGTTGACGGGAAAGAAATTATCATTCTTGCAGAAGGAAGATTGGTAAACTTGGGCTGCGCAACCGGTCACCCATCATTTGTGATGAGTAACTCATTCAGTAACCAAACCTTAGCACAAATCGAATTGTGGACGAATTCCGAAGCTTACAAAAACGAAGTATACACGCTTCCGAAAAAATTAGATGAAAAAGTTGCCGCTCTTCACCTGAAAAAAATCGGGGTAGAATTGGAAACTCTTTCACCTGAACAAGCAAAATATATCGGTGTAGAAGTCGAAGGACCTTTCAAACCGGAATACTACAGATATTAATTAGATAAAACCACAAATGATGAAAATTAAATTATTACCTGGCTTCCTGGTAGTATTTGCGTTATCCCATGCCCAAGTTGGCATTGGCGAAAATGTTACTACTTTCGATGATTCCGAAGCCCTTAAAGTTGTTTCTTCGAACAAAGGGGTCTTATTACCCAATGTATCGATCCCTAACCTTTCGAACGCTGCTCCGGTTACTAATCCGGCCAATTCATTGATTGTTTATAACACCAATACAAACACCGGAAAAGGTTTTTATTATTGGTCCAATAATAAATGGAATCCGTTCCTAAACACCACCAATATTTACAAATATTTGGGGATTGTACGTTCTGAATCGAGCACTTCTACCTCCGGAGTTAATGACAGTACTCCCATTTCCGGTGTTAGCTATACAATGGGAGAAGGGCCTTCCGCGCACGATTGGCAATTAATTCCTGGACTTTCAAAGACCATTGAACTATATTCTCCTCAAAACACGGTGTCGGTTTCCGGAAGCGGCATCGTTCAGGTTAATTCTGCAGCGAACGATAATACGGATATGACCTACTCTATTGCACTATTTGTCGACTCAAAACTCGCCGGAGTTCGAAATTTCCAAATTGTTGGAAATAGCGCTTGTATATATAACGACTTCAATGTGTATTTCAATGTGAATAACTTAGGTATCGGAAACCATAATATAGAATTACGGGAAACATTAAGAGTAAAGGAAGTAAGTTCGCAAAGCATCACATTTGGAGGGAAACATTCAGCATGCAGCAATCTGAGCCCTCTGATGGACAAATCGATTATGAATATTAAAATCTCAGAAAAACCTTAAAACTATCACCATGAAAAAAATATTTTTAACCTTGATATTTTCCAGTAGTGTTGCTTTCGGACAGGTTGGTATAAATACAACCACTCCACATCCTTCTGCGATTTTGGATATTAGAGCTACTGATAAAGGGGTCAGTCTACCGAAAATATCGCTTCATAGCAGGACAGATATTACCGCTGTTCCAAATCCTAAAGAATCATTAATTATTTACAACACGAATAATTCCCTTAATGGAAAAGAAGGGTACTATTTCTGGGACGGTGCGAAATGGGACTATTTCTTCACAGATCTTAACCAAGGAAATTTGATGAATCAAGTGAAATACTACAACTCGATCTCCAACACTGCCTACACTTTCACGCAAAACCCTGTGAATCAATTCTATGGATACATCGCACATGCTGCCGGTGAAACATTAAATACTTCCCAATGGACTGTAATTTCTGACCTTACAAAAACAATCACTATCGATAGACCTCAAAATGAAACATTGATGAATATAAACGGTATGTTTCAAGTGAATAATGGAGCATCGAACTCTACAGGTGGTATTAGTTCAAGTATTGGCTTTTTTGTGGATGATAAGCTGATTGATGTAAAACCAATGTTTCTCGATATTGAATCTTCTTGTTCTTACCGACAATTCATGATCTATGGTCTAGCAAAAAATCTATCCGTCGGTAATCATACTGTAAAATTTGCAATCCGAAATATTTCTGCTCCTACAATCAATGGGCTCACAGTGACCTATGGAGGTCCAAATACCAGTAGTTCGTGCAATACGCTTACGAATTTCGAAGCAGCTATCAGTAGCACAATTTCTATTAACCAACCTTATGTTTTTTAACGATGAAAACAATATCAACTATTTTAACCCTTTTGATTATTACTTTAAGTAATTTATCAACAGCCCAAGTATTGATTGCCGGAAATATCACCAATAATACGCCACATCCAAGTGCAGTACTAGAAATTTCCGATACTAAGCGAGGAATATTACTACCTCAAGTTCCTCTAACCGCTTCAAACGACAATACGTCGGTTCCTACTCCTGTACAAGGATTGCTTGTGCAAAATACCAACACCCAAAAGGTTAATTTCTGGGCTAATGGCCAATGGAATAGAATTTTTCAGGTTGCAGATGGCTTAGCTATTATACAACAAACTGAAAACTTTTCTGGAAACTCCGGAGCAAGCACTACAATTTCTACATTTCCTAGCAGCATGCCACTATTTACTGCTAATAGTTCTACCGCAAATTGGACCAATTTAGGCGCAACTGCAACGGTTGTGATTACTAATACTTCCAATACCACTTATATTAATATAGAAGGTATGTCTCAAATTAATAATGCAAATAATACCCAACAAGAGTTTCAATTTGCTATTGGAGTTTTTGTAAATAATCAATTAAAATTGGCGAGTAAATACACGAAAGCTGGCAAGAATTTTGCTTGTAACTGGCGAAAATTTAATTTAGCAGGAATCATTAGCGATTTACCTATTGGTACCCATACCGTATCTGTTTATGGTAGAAATCTGCCAAAAATAACAACGGGATACAGTTCTGTTACGTATGGTGGTAACGCTTCAAATTGTAGCAACATCAATAATGATATGGCTAGAATATTTGTGACCGCGCAGGTTACTCAATAAATAATACGGAAAGCATTTTTATAATGCTAAAGATTTCTATTACTTTTATTTCTGCATTATTAATAGAAAATAAAATAATCCCGGAAATTCGGGATTATTTTTTTCGCTTCGCTTTCGATTTGGCTTTTGCCTGCGCGCGGTTCGTAGGTTTGGTCTTCGGGGGATTCCTTCTGGTTGGTCCTCCGAGATTGATCTTTTTATTCTTATCTTTTTTATCATGGAAAGCGCCACCACCTTCTTCCAATTTCACGGTGTGTGCATTTTTCATCACCACTGTTTCTTTTTCTGAAGCGATTTTCACCGGATTTACCTTTACTTCAGCAGGGAAGTCTTGTAATTTCAATTCTTTATCCATCAATAATTCGATATCCAGAAGCAAAGTTTCTTCTTTTTTCGTAACAAAAGAAATAGAGATCCCGTTCTTATCAGCACGTCCGGTTCTACCAATTCGGTGGATATACTGCTCCGGAATTTCCGGAATTTCGAAGTTGATAACGTGGGTAATATCCGAAATATCCAAACCTCTCGCCATAATGTCGGTAGTAATCAAACCTCGCACTTTTTGAGCTTCGAAGTTTCTCATCGCATTCAGACGGTAATTTTGGGATTTGTTGGAGTGAATGACATCGAATTCATCAGGGAATAACTCATCAATTTTTGTATAAAGATAATCGGCATTCTTTTTATTATTACAGAAAATCAAAACTTTAGAAAAATCGGTATCGGTTTTCAGCAAATGTTCGAGAAGATTAATTTTGGTATTAAAATTCTCCACTTTAAAGGCAATCTGTTCAATTTTTTCCAGCGGAGTTCCCGATTTTGCCAAGGAAATCTCTATCGGATTTGCAAAATATTCCTCTAAAACTGCGTCAACCGCTTCGGTCATGGTTGCCGAAAAAAGAATATTCTGTCTTTTTTCTCTTAACATGGTGAAAATATTCGATAATTGCGATTTGAAACCCAAATTCAGCATTTCGTCAAATTCGTCGACTACCAATTTCTGAACTTCCTTCAGAGAGATCGCATTATCAATTGCCAAATCCATAGTTCTTCCCGGAGTTCCTACCAAAATATCGCATCCGTCATTGAAAAGCAATTTCTGAGTTTTGATATTCACACCACCGTAAATTCCTACTACTCTCGCAGTAATATTCTGGGTGAGATTTTTCACAATATCGGTCACCTGAACCACCAATTCCCGTGTCGGAACGAGTATTAGTACCGTGGGATTGCCAGTTTTGTTGTATTTCCATGTTTTAAGAATTGGCAAAAGATACGCTAAGGTTTTTCCGGTTCCTGTTTGGGCAATTCCCATTACATCACGGCCAGAAAGGATTGGTTTAAGGGATTTTTCTTGAATTGGCGTAGGTTCAAATAAATTTTGATCAGCCAATACGTCAAGAATCTTTTCGGGTAATTCAAAATCGGCAAAAGTGATTTTTTCCATTTTGCAAAGATAGTTTATTTCAGAAAAAGGAAATTCAAAGTTGTAAATCTTTCATTAACAGAGAAAATTGCCGCATTTTTTAAGTAAATAAACCTAATATTTTCTCTATTAATAAAACTATAATGTAACAAAGAAGCACAAATGATTGTCTTATTGAAAAAATTAATAACCATATGACAAAAACGCTGAACTTTTTTGCGTTTTTCTCTGTAACCATAATTTCTGGGCAGATAAAAACAGACTCTACCAAAACAAAAGATATTGCCGAGGTAACAGTAATTGCCAGAAAACCAACCATCGAAAACAAGACGGACAGAACGGTCTTTAATGTAGCGAACAGCTCCATACTTGCGGGAAACACCACTTGGGATGTCCTGAGAATGACACCGCTGGTAAGCATGGACAGCAATGATAACCTGCTTGCCGAAGGTGAATCGGTGACCGTTAACATCAACGATAGAAAAACTGTTTTCACTGGCAAAGAGCTGAAAGATTACCTGAAAACCATCGCTGCAGATAATCTGATGAAAATTGAAGTAATCACCACGCCATCCGCAAGATATGAAGCAGCCGGACCGGTGATCAATATCGTGCTGAAAAAACTGGAAAACGAAGGTACAAAAGGCAGTGTTTCCCTTACCAATACTCAAAATACCAAAAATTCGCAGTACGCTAATTTCAATCTTAATTATCACAAAAAGAATTTCACCGAAACCTTAACCGGCGGTTATAGTGACAATTCGCAAGTCATGAAAAACTACAATGAAAATTTTATTTATGAAAACAACGAACTAACCAAGATCGTCACTGAAAGTACGGAAACCGGTAAATCTCCTTCATTCTCAAGTTCTTCGGAGCTGGAGCTGAATGACAAAAACAATATTGGTTTTATTTTCGAATATTCCCAAACCAAAAGAAGTAGTTTTTCGGATGCTTATGGGGAAAATTTTATCGGAAACAATTTGCAAAATTTCTATGCAAAAAACCAAAGTCTGACTGGTTTAAACAGAAATTTGGGCTCTAATCTCTATTACAAATATTACGATAAAGAAAAAAACAAAATCATGGATCTAAATGCCGGGATCAATTACAGTTCGGTGACAGATACGAACGAGCACCTTACCAATTTTAGCGCAAACAGCATTCCTACGGGAATTCGTATTTTGGCAGATAACCAAAACCGCGAATATTATTTCAAGGCAGATTATTCGCAACCTCTGGGAAAAAGGGGAAGTACGCTTGAATTCGGCGGAAAAAGCAGCTATAAAAACTATGTAATACCTTATGACTATTACGGATTATCCGGCAACAACTGGCTGGAAGATCTTTCCCGAAGCAATGATTTTCAATATTTAGAAAATTTAAACTCGTTGTATGCCAATTTCAGCAAAACATTTTTCAAGAAATTAGAAACCAGAATCGGTTTGCGCTACGAATATATTTGGTTTAAAGTACGGCAGGATATCGGAAATATTGAAAAAACAGATTCTTACGGAACCTTCCTTCCAGATTTGTTAGTAAAATATCCAATTTCGGAAAACACGGATCTTACCGCAACGTACAAGCACAATATTTGGCGGCCTTGGTACAATGAAATGAATCCTTTCGAATTGCCGATGGATAACGGGACCTACATGCGCGGAAATATGAATCTGGACCCCAATCCGAACGACAGATTCAGTCTGAAAATCGGACTTTACAAGAAATATTTTCTTACAGCAAGCTATTGGTATAGCAACCAGGATTACTGGACTACCTATTTCAAAGACGGCGATAAAACCATCCAAATGGAAGAAAATTTCCCAGGAAAAGTAGCAAAATATGGCTTAAACTTTAATACCAATCAGGCTTTTTTAAAAAATAAACTGAATGTAAATCTAAGTCTGAACTTAAATTACACCGATAATAGTGATTTTAATGCTCAAAATAATCTGAAGGATGCTAAAGATTATTTCACCAATTTTGGAGGTTCGTCCAATATATCTTATAACAATCTCTTCAATAAAAATATCAACATCAATGGATGGTTCGGATTGTTCAGTCAGAATTTTGGAAATTCGTATGGCAATCAAATGAATTTCTTCCACAATATTTCGGTGACTAAAATTTTCCCAAAAACGCAGATGGAAGCGAGTCTGCAGATGTACAATATTTTCCAAAGACCAGTGTTTGATATAACGACCTATACGCCGCTCGGAACTTTTAGAAACTCCACTAAAGCCGACTGGTACGGATTTTCTTTAACCTTCATCAAAAGATTCGGAAATCAAAAGGTAAAAGAAAGCATGAAAACCAATGTTGCAAAAGACAGCGGCGGAAGCAAAGAATAAAATAAAATCCTTCTGAAAATTCAGAAGGATTTTTTTCTTAAAGCCTATTCCCATTCAATAGTTGCAGGTGGTTTGCTAGAAATATCATAGGCAATTCTGTTGATACCTTTCACTTCGTTGATGATTCTGTTCGACACATTTTCCAAGAATTCCCACGGGAATTTACTGAACGTTGCTGTCATGAAATCCGTGGTCTTAGCTGATCGAACGACCGCAGTGTATTCATAAGTTCTCTCATCGCCCATTACGCCAACAGATTTTACCGGAAGCAAAACTACAAATGCCTGAGAAACAGTTTCGTACAAGTTATTTTTATACAATTCTTCGATGAAAATATCATCAGCTTCCTGTAAGATTTTCACTTTTTCTTCATCTACTTCGCCTAAAATTCGAATTCCCAAACCAGGTCCAGGGAACGGATGACGATGAACCAAATGATGAGGAATACCAAGCTCCTCGCCTACTTTTCTTACCTCATCTTTAAATAATTCTCTCAAAGGTTCCAGCAATTCAAAATCCATTTCTTCGGGAAGTCCGCCCACATTGTGATGCGATTTGATCACTGCTGATGGACCTTTCACCGACTGGCTTTCGATAACATCCGGATAGATGGTTCCTTGAGCGAGGAATTTTGCACCTTCTATTTTGTGAGATTCTTCATCAAAAACAACAACGAATTCATTCCCGATGATTTTTCGCTTTGCTTCCGGATCCGAAACGCCTTTCAATTTTGCCATGAATCGATCTTTCGCATCGATCAATTTGATGTTTAAGTGAAAATGTTCACCATAATTTTTCATCACTTTTTCAGCTTCATTTTTTCTTAAAAGTCCGGTATCTACAAAGATACATTGCAACTGATCGCCGATGGCCTTATGAATTAAAACCGCCGCCACGGAAGAATCTACACCACCGGAAAGACCAAGAATCACCTTCTGATCTCCCACTTTTTCTTTGATTTCGGCTACAGTTTTATCGATATAATTGGTAAGTTTCCAATCTTTTGGAGCTTTACAAATATTAAAAACAAAATTTTCAATCATTCGAGCACCTTCTTCGGTATGAGACACTTCCGGATGAAACTGCACGCAATAAATTTTCTTGCTTTCATCAGAAATGGCTGAAATAACATCCGTTGTTCCGTTGATTACAAAACCTTCCGGAACATTTTCTACCTCATCAAAGTGGCTCATCCACACGGTTGAAAATCGGCTCACTCCAGAGAGTAATGCATTGGATTTTAGGATTTCAAATTTTGCTTTTCCGTATTCGCCTTTTTCACCTTTTTTCACTGTTCCGCCCAAAAGATGGGTGGTGAGTTGCATTCCGTAGCAAATTCCCAAAACCGGAATTCCTTTTTCGAAAAGTGCTCGATCAACCAAATGAGCATTTTCTGCATTCACCGAACTTGGTCCGCCGGAAAGAATAATTCCAGAAGGATTTCTTGCTACAAGATCTTCTATACTTGTATTGAAAGGAAGGACTTCCGAATAAACACCGAGTTCTCGGATTCTTCTGGCAATCAACTGGTTATATTGAGATCCAAAATCAAGGATGATAATACCGTTATTCATTAAATATTTACTTTTTATTATTTCTAATTTCTTACTGCTTGTTTTTCAAAAGATTAGGATAGAATTTATTATAAAAAAAAGGCGTGATTTCTCACGCCTTTCGCTACTAAAATTTCCCGATATCTTCTCTATAAATCTCGTAATCGAAGCTGATGATTTTAGCATCATCGTAAACTTTTTTGCGGGCTTCTTCATAGGTCGCTCCTGTAGCAACTAAACTTAAAACTCTACCTCCTGCCGTCACAATGCGGGTTCCGGATCTTTTAGCACCTGCAAAGAGCACCTGGCTTTCTTTTACTTTATCTAAATTTCTGATTTCAAAACCGGTTTCAATTCTTCTTGGATACCCGCCGGAACACATCACGAGGCAAACTGCTTTTTCATCTTTAAATTTCAAGTTGATGTCTCTTCCTTCCAAGCAATCGGTAATCACGTCGAACAATTTGTTTTCCATCAAAGCCAAAATCACTTGAGCTTCCGGATCTCCCATTCTCATATTATATTCCAAAAGGAAAGTTCCGTTGTTGGTCACCATTAAACCAAAAAAGATAAAACCTTTAAATTGAATATTCGCTGCTTCCAAACCTGCAAGCGTTGGTTTCATGATATTTTCTTCAAAATCTTGGAAATGTTCTGCTGTAAATTCAGGGCTCGGAGCCACACTTCCCATTCCACCAGTGTTTGGACCGGTATCTCCGTTTCCAACTTTTTTATAATCTTTCACAGGAATGCAAGGGAACAATTTCTTTCCGTTGGAAAAAGCGATAATTGATGCTTCAAAACCTTTCAGATATTCCTCAATCACCAATTGAATTCCGGCATCACCATAAATTCTTTCGATCATAAATTGATGAATCGTGGATTCAGCTTCCATCAGATTTTCAGCGATAACTACACCTTTTCCGCCGGCTAAACCACTCGCTTTGATCACAATTGGGAATTGCTGCTGTTTAACATAATCAATCGCATCCTTATAAGCATCGAAAACAACTGCTTTTGCGGTTTTGATGTTATTGGTCTGCATGAATTTTTTGGAAAAAGCTTTGCTTCCTTCCAATTCTGCTGTTCTTTTTCTTGGTCCGAAAATTTTGAGGCCGTGTTTCTTAAATTCATCTACAATTCCTTCAACCAAAGGCGCTTCAGGTCCTACAATCGTAAGATCGATTCTTTCTTTGATGGCAAGATCTCTTAATCCTTCTACACTTTGTTCGTACACATTTTGCCCAAGTTGATCGGTCGTTGCATTACCCTGTGCAAAATACATTTTCGTAATTCTGTTGTCGCCTTTCAGTTTTACTGCAATTGCAGACTCTCTAGCTCCATTTCCTATGATTAATATTTTCATTATCTTATTATTTGAATTCTCCAAAATTACTAATTTGAAAGTGAATCTCAAATGTTGTTCGGAGAAAAAGTTTATTCATTTCTCAAAAATCCAGCGATTCAAACAGCCGTTATTTTAAAAATTATCAATGTAAAAAGTGGCGCATTCCGGTGAACATCATCGGTATTCCGTGTTCATTTGCTGCTTCAATGCTTTCCTCGTCGCGCATACTTCCACCAGGTTGGATGATGGCCTTGATTCCCTCTTTTGCACAAAAATCAACCACATCTCTGAATGGGAAAAAAGCATCGGAAGCGAGTACCAAATCTCCTTGGAACTTTTCTTTTGCTCTTTCGATAGCGTGTTGTGTTGCCCAAATTCTATTCACTTGGCCACCACCAATTCCTAAAGCTTGAACACCGTTGGAAACCACAATCGCATTGGATTTTACATATTTTACAACGCGTTGCGCAAACAAAAGTGCTTTTTGTTGTTCCTCGGTGGGTTTAAAAATTGTAACGGTTTCAATTTTTTCTGAAAATTGGGTATCATTATCCTGCACCAAAATTCCGCCATCTACTTTTACCCAGGTTTGAGCATCGGAAACAGGGTTCTTAATCTTGATAATTCTTAAATTTTTCTTCTTTCTTAAAATTTCAATAGCATCTTCATCAAAAGATGGCGCCATCACAATTTCCAAGAAAGTTTTGTTGAGCTCCTCTGCTGTGGCTGCATCTACATTAAAATTCATTCCAATAATCCCGCCAAAAATAGAAACTGGATCACATTCGAAGGTTTTTTTGTAGGTTTCTAAAGCCGAATTCCCTACCGCAACACCGCAAGGTGTGGAATGTTTTACCGCGCAACAAGCCATTTCGTTTTTGAATTCGTTGACTACCTTCCAACACAAATCCATATCGCGTAAGTTATTGAATGACAATTCTTTTCCGCCCAAAATTTCAAAATCTTTCATCGCTCCGTTTTCGGTAGTGGAAACATAATACGCAGCAGTTTGATGAGGATTTTCACCATATCGTAGGTCTGAAAATTTCTTGTAAGAAGCACTCAAATAAGTTGGATATGGTTCATCGAGCAACATTCTGGAAATCGCTGCATCGTAAGCTGAAGTCAAATTAAAGACTTTTCCGGCGAGTTTTTTTCGAGTTTCCAAAGTTGTACTTCCGGTTTCTGCAATTTCCTGCTGAATTTTTGCATAATCTTCCACATCGGTAATTACGGTAACAGAATTGAAATTTTTTGCTCCTGATCTCAACATGGAAGGTCCGCCGATATCGATAAATTCTACTTTTTCATCTAAAGAAATATCGGAATTTGCATTTTCGAAAAACGGATACAAATTGACGATCACCATATCGATCAACCCGATTTCATGTTGCTGAACGGTGCTCATGTGTTCCTCATTATCACGAACTGCGAGTAATCCGCCGTGAACTTTAGGGTGCAAGGTTTTCACTCTTCCGTCCAACATTTCAGGAAAATCCGTCACTTCATCAATCTGAATCGGGTGCAAACCAGCATCTTTCAAATGTTTGAAAGTTCCGCCTGTGGAAACCAATTCGTAGTTATTTTCTTCTAAAAATCTTGCAAATTCTATAAGTCCGGATTTATCG
This sequence comes from Kaistella haifensis DSM 19056, assembly GCF_000735695.2. GTDB lineage: Bacteria > Bacteroidota > Bacteroidia > Flavobacteriales > Weeksellaceae > Kaistella > Kaistella haifensis. Next base: position 123,958 of record NZ_JASZ02000003.1, on the reverse strand, counting down.
GAAACAGAAATCAGTGCTCTCTTTTTTGACATTTTCTTTCTTTTTTACTTTTTATTAAATCTCTGGTCATCAATTTTCATTTTGACTTCCATTATTCTTTTTTATTCATTTTTAAAGTTAATCTTCGAAAGATTTCCAATGAATCAATCTTCCAAAACCTTATTGATCGCTTTCGGGAAAATTTCGTATTCCACTTCATGAATCTTCTTTGCTAAGGATTCCACAGTTTCTGATTCTATAATCGGAAATGATTTTTGAAGGATAATTTCACCTTCATCAATCCCTGGAGTTACGAAATGTACGGTAGCACCGCTTTCTTTTTCTTTCGCTTCCAAAACCGCTTTGTGAACGTGGTTTCCCCACATTCCTTTTCCTCCGAATTTAGGCAAAAGTGCTGGATGAATATTGATAATTTTTCCGGGGAAATTTTCACAAAATTCTTTGCTGATGATTGATAAAAATCCTGCAAGAATGATTAAATCGGTATTTCCGGGAATTTCTTTCGCTAAATTCTCGCAGAAAGTTCTTCCTCTTTTGATTAAAATATTTTTGATTCCGTGATTTTTGGCTCTTTGCAAACCAAAACATTCGCGATCAGCAACTACCAAATTTATGGTAGCGTTGGGAATTTCTCCCTGTTCAATCGCATCGATGATCCGCTGAAGATTGGAGCCGGAACCGGAAACGAGGACTACTAGATTTTTCATAAAACGCTTTACATTTTAGGCAGATACGGGACAAAAAACTAACCGCCTAAAGCAATTAATTTAAAACTATTTTCTCATTACCTTCCGTGATTTCTCCAACGATATAAGCATCTTCAAGCAAATCCAAAACTTTGGCTGCGTGATTTTCATCAACCACGATCACCATTCCAATACCCATATTGAAAGTTCCGTACATTTCTGATCTCGCGATGTTTCCTCTCTTTTCAAGTTCTAGCATGATGCTCGGAATTTTAATAGCAGAAGCTTCAATTTTCGCACAAAGGTTTTCCGGAATAATTCTCGGTACATTTTCAATTAATCCGCCACCGGTAATGTGCGCAATTCCTGACACTTTCACTTCTTCCAAAACCCTGTGAATCGGCTGATAATAAAGTCTTGTAGGAACTAAAAGCGTTTCATAAAGAGGTTTTCCTTCAAATTCTTCGTTAAAATCCAGGAAGATTTTTCTTACCAAAGAAAATCCGTTGCTGTGGAAACCGGAACTTGGTAAAGCGATAATTTTATCTCCTCGTTTTATTTTGGAACCATCGATAATTTGGTCTTTTTCTACAATTCCTACACAAAAACCGGCTACATCGTAATCTCCGGGTTGGTACATTCCTGGCATTTCGGCAGTTTCACCACCGATGAGAGCGCAATTATTGTCTTTGCAAGCTTTTACCATTCCCATCACAATTTCGGCTGCAATATCGGAATCGAGTTTTCCGCAAGCTAAATAATCAAGGAAAAACAGAGGTTTCGCACCGTGGCACAAAATATCGTTCGCACACATCGCAAAACAATCAACTCCAATGGAATCATATTTTTTGGAATCCAGGGCGACTTTCAATTTGGTTCCTACTCCATCGGTTCCGCTCACCAAAACAGGATTTTGGTAACCACCAATCTGATAAAAAGCACCGAAACTTCCTAAACTGTTCAGTACATTTTCATTGTGGGTTTCGGCAACTGCCGATTTTATTTTGTCGACGGTTTTGTAACCTTCTTCCTTGTCAACTCCTGCGGATTTGTATGTATTGCTCATTTTTACTTTTTATTAAATTTTACTTCACAAAAACTTGAAAAATATTGAAAATAAAGAACAAAAAAGCCGGCAATCATTCAGACGTCGGCTCATTAGTATTTATTTGCGAAAATCACACATCCAATATTTTGGAAATTCTCTTTCTCGGAATGTATTTTTTTCGGTTTCAAGGATACAAATTTTGTTCTGCGAAAATAAGATTTTTAAACGAAATTAAAAAATGATTTAAAAAAAAGGTTGTTTTTCAAAAACACAAAGCATTGATTTCTCATTGAAATTCCTATTTTTGTTCGATACTAAAAATACAATATGGCTTCAGGCTTTTTTGCGATCTTAGATGATATTGCTGCACTGATGGACGACATCGCAGTAACATCCAAATTAGCAACCAAACAAACGGCAGGAATTTTAGGAGATGATCTTGCCGTAAACGCTGAGAAGGCGACCGGTTTTCTGTCTTCGCGTGAAGTTCCGGTTTTGCTAAAAATCATGAAAGGTTCGTTTATAAATAAACTCATCATCGTTCCGGTAGTTTTTTTGCTGCAATGGATTTATCCACCTGCGATCACGGTTATTTTGATTCTTGGCGGTTTGTATCTCGCATACGAAGGTGTAGAAAAAATTATTGAATTTCTCATTCATAGCAGAAAAAAAGGTCACGAGGTGGTTCAGGAAATCGAAGAGCCAAATAACGGCGGTGAAGCGGAGGAAGCGGCAAAAGTAAATTCTGCCATTCAAACAGATTTTATTCTTTCCCTGGAAATTGTCATTATTGCTTTGGCTTCAGCAAAAGATGGTTTTGAAACCCTAAAATCTCAGTTCAACCCATTTTTAGTAGAAATCATTACCGTTTCTATCGTGGCGATTATTGCTACAGTTGGCGTTTATGGAATTGTCGCATTGATTGTAAGAATGGATGATGCAGGATTCAAACTCATCAGAAAATCGGGTGGAAAAGGATTCATCAATACTTTAGGTGAATTATTGATAAAAGCGCTTCCGTGGGTAATTAAATTATTAGGTATCATCGGAACGGTAGCATTAATCCTTGTTGCTGGTGGAATTTTCGCCCACAATATCGATTGGATTCATCACCATTTCCTTCCTAAATGGCCTACAATGACAAGAGAAGCTTTGCTCGGAATTATCGCAGGTTTAATCATGGTTCCTGTGTTTATGCTTTTCAAAAGAGCTTTTAGATTTGTAAAAAAGAAAAAAGCAGCATAAAAATAGAAAAGAGCGTTCCTCGGAGCGCTCTTCATGTGTAATTTAATTATGATATTAGATTTGGTTAATGTTTTTATAAAAAAGAAAATTACTTCATCAAGGTTTTAATAATAGTTTTTAAAGGATACTTTTATCAATGAAAATTTGTGCTGCAAGATATTCGCGGAGCACTTTCATAAGGTCTTTGAGTTGATGCATTTCATTTTTAATTTTAAATCTAGCCAAAGGTAAAAAAGAAGTTTGACAGAATTTGTCAACCAACTTTCAAATTTGCCAATATGAACAAAAAATAACAAAACACAAACTTGAAAAACTGTTCAAAAAAAAAGCTGCTTCGATGGTAAAGCAGCTTTCTTATTTTTAATTATTGATTCATTTTTTGTTTTAAACTTTCGGTTTTTTCTTTCAATTCCGCAAGTTTTTCTTCGTCGGTAATTCCTTTTTCAGGATCAAAATTTTCACTGTATTTTGGCAGCGAGAATACTTCTAAAACTTGCGCTCCATCGAAAGGGAATCTTTTCTGCGCAATTTCTAAAACGCTGGCTCCGCCTCTTGCTCCACCGGAAGTTGCCATGAGGAACATATTTTTTTCACCAAAAATCTTTCTGCCTTTAATTCGCGACATCCAATCCATCAGGTTTTTGAAAACAGCCGGAAAGTTTCCGTTATTTTCCGGAGTGGAAAGCAAAATCAAATCAGAAGCGTCGATCTTCGCAGCAAAATCAGTTGCGGATTGTGGAATGCCGGATTCGAGTTCGATTTCTCTTTTGTAGATAGGCATTTCATAATCATTTAAATCTAAAATTTCCACCTCGTTTTCAGAGAAAAATGTAGAAGCAAAGGTTACGAGTTTCTTGTTGATTGAAACGGTAGAATTGCTTCCTGCAAAAGCGAGTATTTTCATTTTTTTAATTTTTTTTTAAAGATAACAATTTTAAATATTCATTGGAACTTCCATCAATAAAATCTCAGAATTTTCCAATGCTTCTAAAATAAAACTTTCGGTCTCCCAAATACCGAAGCCATCGCGGGTTCCTAAAACCTGATCTCCAATTTTAGCTGAACCTTTTAACACGAAAATATACACCCCATTTCCGGGCTGGTGCACTTTGTATTCTTTGGCATTTCCTGCTTCGAAATTTGCAATATTAAACCATGCATTTTGATGAATCCAAACGCCTTCATCTTCAGTATTTGGCGATAGAATTTGCTGGAAATCGTTGATCTTTTCGTTTTCTTTAATGCTGATTTGGTCATAACGCGGGGTAACATTCATCTTATTTGGAATCACCCAAATCTGAAGGAATTTCACCAATTCATCTTTGTTTTTATTGTATTCACTGTGCATTACACCGGTTCCGGCACTCATCACCTGGATTTCACCTTTTCTGATAACAGCGGTGGTTCCCATGGAATCTTTATGCTCCAAATCGCCTTCTAACGGAATGGAAATAATTTCCATATCGCGGTGTGGATGGGTTCCAAATCCCATTCCGGAAGCAACCTGATCATCGTTGAGTACGCGAAGCGCACCGAAATTCATTCTTTCAGGGTTGTAATAATTGGCAAAACTGAAGGTGTGATGGGATTTTAACCATCCATGATCTGCGAAACCTCTGCTGTCTGCTTTATGATAAACTGTTTTCATTTTTTTGATTGTTTTAGTGATTTAATAATGCAAATTTAGAGCATTAAGGCGCTAAAAACATTGATTTAAGATAAATTCATAACTTTACTTAAATTTATAAAAATGGAAATTTTTCAAAAACGCATTTATGACCAGCCACAAAGTACAGATGGCTTCCGCGTTCTGGCTGACCGGCTTTGGCCGCGGGGAATGACGAAAGAAAAAGCGGAAATTGATTTATGGGCGAAAGACATTGCACCTTCAAATGAACTCCGCAAACTGTATCATGGAAAAGAAATTGATTTTAAAGATTTCCGTAAAAAATATTTGAGAGAATTGGATGAGAATCCTCAGACCGAAGCATTTTTAAATGAAATTAAAAAACATCAAACTGTAACTCTGATGACTTCTGTGAAAGAGCTTGAAAAAAGTGAGGTTCCTATTCTGAAAGAATTTATCAGAAAACGTGCGGACTGAGTTTGGACTGAAACTAAATCATAAAAAAACGGTTCCGATAATGACCGGAACCGCTTAAATTGATAAATTTAAAAAATATTTTAAAAATGAATCTGCTGAATTTCTTCTTCAATTTCTTTTGGAGTTTCGGGGGTTTCATCTTTAATTAAAAACATTGTTACCGCAGCCGCTACAATCATGCAAACCCCTCCTACTACGACATAATCAATGGCCATATTGCCGAAGAGATTTTTCACAATTGGGCCTCCGAAAATACCATTGATAATTTGTGGAATCACGATGAAGAAATTGAAGATTCCCATGTAAACACCCATTTTCCTTTGAGGAATAGCATCGATCAACATTGCATAAGGCATTGCAAGAATACTTGCCCAAGCGAAACCTAAACCAACCATGGAAATCCACAACATTCCGGTATCTTTAATGAAAAACATAGAAATTAAACCTAATCCACCGGCAAATAAAGCCAAAGCGTGCGTTTGTTTTTTACCAATCGCCTTGGCAATTGGAGTTAAAAGAAACGCAAACGGAATCGCAAATAAATTATAGAGACCAAATAAATGTCCGGTTAAATCACCGGCTTTATTAAATTCTGCAGAGGTAGTATCATCCGGCGCAAGTCCGAAATGGTGAGTCGCTAAAGCACTTGTTGTAAAAACCCACATCGTAAACAAAGCAAACCAAGAGAAGAATTGCACGACTCCTAACTTTTTCATCAAAGGAGGAATGGTGGCAAAATCTTTGAAAATATCCATGAATTTGGAGTGTTCCGGCTCTTTATTATCATCGGAAAAGTCAGCAAATTCCTGAGGTGAGTATTCTCGGGTAGTGAAAATAGTGTATAAAATGGACAAAATAAGTACTGCTGCACCGATATAAAATGCGTAAATCACATTATCCGCCACATAGCCTTCGGGTGCGACATTAGATACACCCATTTTGGTGAGCCAGTTCGGCATTTCTGAACCGATAACGGCTCCAACTCCAATTAAGATAGTCTGGATAGAAAAACCAAGCGTTCCCTGATGTTTCGGCAGCATATCCCCGACCAGCGCACGGAAAGGTTCCATGGCGATATTGACGGAGAAATCCATCATGGCTAAGAAAATTACTGCCAGCAATAAAACATTGGCTGCGATTAAATGAGTTACTGACGCGGCGTTGGGTAAAAGAACCAGTCCGATTGCGCAAAGCACTGCGCCAATGAGGAAATACGGTTTTCTTCTGCCGAGCGGACTCCAGGTATTATCACCCATGTGACCGATAATAGGCTGTACAATTAAGCCCGTAATAGGTGCTACCAACCAGAACCAGGAAAGCTCGTGAACATCGGCGCCGAGGTTGGCTAAGATTCTACTAGCATTTCCGTTCTGCAGACCAAATGCCATTTGGATTCCGAGAAACCCCATACTCATATTGATAATTTGAGCGATACTGAGGTTTGGTTTTATTTTTTTTGCCATAATTTGTTATGAGGATTAAATATGATGAATGATTTTAAATTTTTAAATTATCAATGATGAATAATCACGTCGATTTTTTTTGAGCTTATTTTTGTGATTTCAGTTGGTTGATATACGCATCTTCTTCAGATGCTTTGATTTTGGTAACTTCGTCGACGTTGTCGTTTGGAATCGTCATAGAAAGGACATATTGTCGGATTTTCCATTTGCCACCAATTTTTTCTAGAACTCCGGAGCCGCGGCAAATTTTCATCTGGGTATCTAAAAGTTCATCAAACCAAGCGTAGGTACCATCTTTGCTAAAGGTGATATTTCTTTTCAGCGAAGTGAAATTCCATGCCTTGCCGCTATCGAAAAATGGCTTTGCCCAAACCATGAATTCTTTTTTATTCCATACTTCCGTAGCGTCGGTACCAATGAAAGTAGATTCTTCGGCATAAAGATCGAAATAATTTTTGTAATCTGCTGCTGCCGCAAAAGCATTCAAATCGTCTAGAACTTTAGCGACATTTTTCTTCTGGACGTTTTCGTAAAAACCTTTATTTTGTGCGGAAACTGTTCCGGAAAAATTGAAAATTAATAATAATATTCCAATAAAAGTTATTTTTTTCATAGTAACGGTTTTAACTATTTTATTAAACAAAGACAATGACACAATAATTTTTTTACGTTGATTTTTCTATCTATATTAAAGAGACAGCACTGTAATTTTATTACAAAAAGAACGCTGTTACCATTTTTAATTCAACTCTAAAATCAAAGAAGATTTCCCCGAAACGGTGAGTTTATTTTGTGCATTTACCGAAAAATCCTTTCCGGAAATTACATCTTTTCCCGCAGAAACGCCTGATAAAGATTCCGCGAAACGGCTTAAATCGAGAGTTTGATCTTTTTCGTTATTATTAATCACCACCATAACTTTTTCTTTTTCGTTGTAACGGAAATAGACATATACCTTTTCTTTCGGCATATAATGTTTGGTTTTTCCGTTGTGGATCACGTCTTTGCTTTTTCGCCATTTCAGCATCTTTTGGGTAAAATCATGGAAATCTTTCTGTTCTGCCGTACGCGTCTGAGGATTGAAGGCATTTTGGGGATCACCTTTCCAGCCGCCGGGGAAATCTCTTCGGATATCGGCATCGCCTTTGGATTTTTCGCCACGCAGCCCAATTTCGGAACCGTAATAAATCTGCGGAATCCCACGAACGGTGGAAATTAAGGTCAATGCCATTTTGTAATACCTGGAATCTCCATTGAAGATTTCATTGAATCTTTCGGTATCATGGTTTTCAAAAAAGACCAAAATGTTATTGATGTCGGGATAAAGAAAATCGTTTCCGAAGGAGTTGTAAATTTTAATCATCCCTTTGTCCCAACCGTCTTCATCCTTCAATGCAGAAGGTAAATCGGTGTACAAAGTAAAATCCATCACTGCCGGTAAATTGGAATTATAGCCATCAATCTCGGCAATCTTTGAATTTTTTTGCCAATAAGAAATATGTGCCGGATTGTACATCCAAGCTTCGCCCACGATATTGAAATTTGGATATTCGTCTGTGATGGCTTTTGCCCATTTTGCCATCGCTACTTTGTCGTTGTACGGATAAGTGTCAACGCGTAAACCGCCGAGTTCCGCATATTCAATCCACCAAATTGCGTTTTGGGTTAAATATTTCAAAACCAAAGGATTACTTTGATTCAAATCGGGCATTGTGGTATCGAACCAACCGTTTAATGCTTCTTTTTTGTCGATATCAGCGACATTCGTATCAAACTGCGAAGTGATCCTGTAATTGGATCTTTTGAAACCATATTTTCCTTCGCCATCCGCAAATTGGTGAATCCAATCTTTGGTCGGCAAATCCTGAATCAGCCAATGCGAAATTCCCCAATGATTAGTCACATAATCCTGAATAAGCATCATCCCGCGTTTTTGCAGTGCTCGGGAAAGTTCCAGATATTCTTCGTTGGTTCCGTATCTACCATCGATTTGGTAAAGATCAGTTTGTGCATAGCCGTGGTAGGAAGTTCTTTTTTCGTTGTCTTCGTTCACCGGAGTCAGCCAAAGCGCAGTTGCACCCAAATTTTGAAGATAATCAAGATTATTGATAATACCGCGTAAATCGCCCCCGTGTCTTCCAGTCGGTTCGTTTCTATTCGCTTTATCGGTAAGATTTTTTTGGGAATCATTTGAAGGATTTCCGTTTGCAAACCGATCGGGCATAATAAGATACATCACATCTTTCGAAGAATATGAAGGTCTGTTAGCAGAATTGGGTTTTCTACTTTTGAGTTCGTATTTGTAGGAATAAACGGTTTTATTATTTTCTTTAAAATTAATTCTAAAAAGAGAATTGTTGATTTCATTGGTATTCACGGTGATGAATACATAATTTGGGTTTTCAGTTTTGGTAAGATCTTTAACCGGGATTTGATCGGAAAGTTCTACCGCATATTTGGAAATATCCTTTCCATAAACCATAATCTGGAGTTCGGGATTTTTCATCCCTTTCCACCAGAAGGCGGGTTCTACTTTCTGGATTTGGGCGATCAACGTCGTGCTGATGTATAGCGACAATAATAAGAGTAGTTTTTTCATGGTTGGTTGTTGGTTAGTTAGCTGTCTAGCTGTAGTTAAACCTCATAGGTTTCAGAAACCTATGAGGTTTGAGGATTCATTTCAGGATAACTGTGAAATTCGATAAATTCATCCATCGAGCGAAAATATTTCAGCATATAATCGCGTGTTACTGCCGATGCGGTTTCCGGATGGAGATAACTTCGATAGGATGAAAATTTCCATTCACTCACATCACGAACGAAACCGTGATTTATAGGATTTCTGTGAATATATTTGAAGGTATTTAATAAATATTTTTCGTCATCTATTCTGATTCTCTTTAAATAATCTAAAAATAATGCCCCTCGCCGGCCGTACATTTTATTATAAGCCTTCGCATACGAATTAAGTAAATTACTGAACGGCTTCATCAGAAGCCGATGCGATTTTTCACCATACACCTCTGCAGTTTCAATAGTCAAATTCTTACCAACCTCATCACCCGTTTTAAATGCTACCAACAGGTGAATGTGATTCTGCATTAAACAATAAGCGTAAATATCTAAAACCGGTAACAGATAATGCTTGAGTTTTTCAAGGAAAAAAATATAGTTTTTGTCTTCACGAAAAACCAATTCGTTTCCGTTCACGTGCGTGTACACATGAAAAATTCCGTTGAAGTCGAAACTTTCGCGATATCTGCTCTCTATCATGGTACTGTTTATTTGGAGTGGCGAAAACTAGAAACCTTAGAAACCTTATAGGTTTTGAAAACCTATAAGGTTTAATTGGTACCTGTTCACATCACCTACTTTACAGGCTTCACTGAAATCGCATAACCACCGCTTCTAGCGAGTTTCATCGGCAATTTCGATTTGCTGGTAACCGTCTTTTTGTAAATCTTATAGGATTGAGGATTGTTGATATAATCTGCATCGTCGCCATCGGCATATACAGTGGCTTCGTACTTTTTCCCTTTCGGAAGGAAGGAGAAATCTACGGTGTAATTTCTTGTGTTTTCATCGGTAATTCCGCCTACATACCACTCATCTTTGCCTTTTGCTTTTCTGGCCGTGTGGATATAATCGCCAGGTTCTGCCGAAAGAATTTTGGTATCATCCCAATCTACCGCAACATCCTTGATGAACTGGAACGCATCTAAATGCCGTGCGTAGTTTTCCGGTAAGTCAGCCGCCATCTGTAGCGGAGAATACATCACTACATACAGCGCCAACTGCTTTGCCAAGGTTGTTTTCACAAAACGCTTGTCGCCGGGAAAATAATAATCTAGTTTGGTTTGGAAAATTCCCGGTGTGTAATCCATTGGGCCACCCATAAATCTGGTGAACGGAAGAATGGTCTGATGATCCGGATTATTTCCGCCAAATGCTTCGTATTCTGTTCCACGTGCGGCTTCAGCGGCGATCCAGTTCGGATAGGTTCTGCTTAAACCTGTAGGACGAACAGATTCGTGAGAGTTGACCATGATTTTATACTCGTTGGCCTTCTCTGCGATTCTTAAATAATGGTTAATCGTCCACTGTGAGTAATGATGTTCGCCACGCGGAATAATATTCCCAACATAACCGGTTTTCACAGACGGATAATCGTATTTGTTCATCAGCTGGAAAGCTTTGTCGGCCCATCTTTCGTAATTGGTTGCAGAACCAGAAGTTTCGTGATGCATCATAAGTTTCATGCCTTTTGAATGAGCGTAGTCATTCAGCATTTTAATGTCGAAATCAGGATAAGGCGTGATGAAGTCGAAAACAAATTCTTTGCTGTGACCGAACCAGTCTTCCCAGCCTATGTTCCAGCCTTCGATAAGTAATGCGTCGAAGCCGTGTGCTGAAGCGAAATCGATATACTCTTTGACTTTGGTATTGTTGGCAGCGTGGTTTCCATTCGGGGTGAGTTTAGAAAAATCAGTTTTCCCGATATGTACGTTGTTGGCTGTGGAATAAGCCCACTGAGATTTCCCGATGATCATTTCCCACCAAACACCCATGTATTTTGTAGGTTTGATGTAGGAAGTATCTTTATATTCTGTAGGATCATTGAGGTTGAAAATCATTTTTGAAGCCAAAACTTCTTCTGCTTTAGGGGAAGCAATGATCGTTCTCCACGGAGAAACCGCCGGGGTTTGCATATAACCTTTTGCACCTTGAGCATCAGGAGTTAAGTGGGTTTTAAACTTAAATTCAGTCGCATCCAATTCCAAGTTGGAAGCCTGATAATTGATAACTGCAGCTTCTGCAATGTTTACGTACAATTGATCTTTTCCTTCTTTTTTCAGCATTAAAGGCGTCTGAACTGCATTTTTAATTAAAGATTGCGAAGCATTTCCGTCGTAGGAAGTTGGCCATTTTGCAGGAATCTCAGAAAGGTTTGTGGTCTGCGTCTGGTATTCCTGAGAATCGTAATCTCCGGCGAGCCACCACGCTTTCATATCGGTTGGCAGATCGATTTCGGAGTCTTCTTCCCTGATGATGAAATAGTTCAGATTTTTCTGTTGCGGAAATTCATATCTAAAACCAAGTCCATCATTAAATAACCTGAATTTCAACACAATATGGCGATCATTTACATCTTGATTAAGCGTAACTGCAAGTTCATTGTAATGATTTACATACGATTTTTTTTCGCCCATAATCGGATTCCAACTTTCGTTTTTGGAATCGAATTTTTCATCTGTTTTGGTAAATCCTTCTGATAAATCTTTGCCTTTTTGGTCTTTACTTTCTATCTCGGAAGCAAACTGAATGTCGCCATCTCTTAAAAGTCTTAATCCTAATTTGGAGTCTTCAACAACGGTTTTTCCTTGGTATTTTAAGTTATAAAAAGGCGCTCCATTTTTGAGTTGAAAGTTCATTTCAAACTTTCCATCCGGAGATTTTAATGATTGTGCATTCAGGGAAATACTTCCTAACAATAGAATAAGTGCTGAGATTTTTATATTTTTCATAATGATTATTTCGAATCAATAAATTTAGATAAAATGCTAGTAATGACCAAGTTTTTGAGCAATATTTATCCTCAAAAACACAAAAAAACTGCTGCTAAAAAGCAACAGTTTCTTATAAATTTCAAGGAAAATAAAACTTACTGAGGAGTCAGTTTATTAGTTCCCAATTTGATGTTGGCAGTAATTTTATAAGTAGCGCCGCCACCGTTGTATTGAATATTATTGTTATCACCATTTGGTCCTAAGAAACCGGAGTTTCCAGCACCATGGATGTTACCCCATTCCGTACCAGACCAATCTTGCTGACCTAGGAATTTGAATTCTGCTCCATCTGGAACTTCAATTACATATTCGTAAACTCCATCACCAACTTGAGTCATTTCTAATGCTGATCCAGCGTTCCAACCTTGGATAGATCCTACCAAATAAACATTGGTTGGCAAAGTAGGAACAGAAGAAGGAGTCACTGTGATGTTTCTTGAGTTTTGGTTAATCGTGATTTTATACATACCGGAATTCCCTGTGAATTTCATGTTTTCCGATCCTGCTGGCTCTAAATTGCTAGACCAAGTATTGAAATACTTAAAAGAATCATTGATACCATCAGCGTTTAGACTGTAATTAATAGGGTTCCAATCTTGTTGACCTAAGAATCTGAATTCTCCATTGTTTTCCAAATAAGTATAAATTTCAGAAATTTCTTCAGTTTGTTTCAACAACTGTGCTCCAGAAGCATTCCAGCCCACTGCTGTACCACCTCCTACAAGATAGAAATCTACAAACGCTGGTTGATAAGGTGCAACTTTAAAGGTAACAACATCTGAAGTTTTAGTTATGGTACCACCAGTTGATGTGGTAGTTGCAGTAACGCGGATATCAACAGAAGATGCTACATTCACAGGAAGACCTGCTTTGATAGCGATATCATTCAAAGTATAATTAGAAACCGCCAACTGAGTTTCATCGGTAGTGCTTCCTAATAATTGGAAGTTTGATGATCCTGACGCAGCAAGTTCTACTTTATATTCAACAGCCACACTGTAAGAATAATCATCCCAAAGAATAGTGGTAGCAGTTTCTAATGGAGCTTCAGCATTCAAAGTAATCAATTGACCTGCACTAGGATTTTTGATCACCGGAACTTCAGAAGGATAAGGAGTTACCACAAAATTAATCGCATTCGACACTTCAGCACCAGTCTCTATTCTAATATAAGCATTTTGCGAAGAATAAGGAGAAAGACCAGCTTGCAACATTGCAGTATTCAGTGCGCCAATTGTAGTAGTGAAGGTATTGGAAGTGGAAGTACCCAACTCTACTTTCGTAGCGAAATCTTCTGTCTTTGAAACAACAACAGAATAAGTTCCTCCTGTAGTTTTAGAATTGTCCCATCTTAATATGAAAGGGTTATTTTCCATTGTAGGATACAAAACTACAGCTCCCAAAGTGGTATTATACAAGGTAAATGACGGTTCCGGAGTCGTCCAGTCTCTGTCAGCATCGTTTCTGCAGGAATTCAGAAGAATTAATGGCAGAAACAGCACGATCAAAATTTTAAATATATTTTTCATTTTTTTCAGTTATTTTAATGAACTTATAAACGGTGTTCTAAAGTTTTACAATGCTGTAAGTTCCTCTCTTGATATTCACAGTAATCTTGTATTCAGATCCGCCACCATCAAATTTGATGTTTCCGTTATCTCCTTTTGGGCCAAGGAATCCGGTATTACCGTTTCCACCGATATTACCCCAGTCAAGGTCTCCCCAAGATTTTTGCCCGAGGATCTTAAATTCAGTACCATTTTCAATCGTGGTAGTGAACTCGTAAACGCCATCAGCTGTTTTCGTCATTTCAACTCCATTTTCAGGGGTCCCGTTGTTTCCTGCAATGCTTCCAACCAAATAAACCGTCTCATAGTTAAAACCAAAAACAGAAGCTGGAACAATATCCAATGTCTTTTTATCAGCAGCTGCGTTAATGGTAATTTTGTATATACCTTCTGTGCCGGAGAAAATCATGTTTTCCTGTTCAGCAGTGTCGGGCGCAATTGTAGCAGGCCACTGGTTGAAATATCTATAGTTTTCTTTGATTCCAGGATCATTAAGACTGTAGTTTGTAGGATTCCAGTCTTGCTGACCGAGGAAACGGAAATTTCCTGGCTTCAGATAAGTGTAGATATAAGAAAGGTTAGCATCTTTATAAAGAATCTGTGCTGCACTCGCAGTCCAGTCTACAGCGGTGGCACCACCTACAAGGTAGAAATCGGGATAAGAAAGCACGTAAGGCGTAATCTGTAGTGAGGTTACATTAGAAATGGCGGACATCATTTGACCAGTTCCTAAGTAAGATACAACTCTTAAATACATTTTTGACGATACTGCCGGTGACATACCTAAAGTAATCGCTGACTTGTTCATTTCATCTACAGTGAAAGTTACCGTATTGCTTGATTCAGCAACAGTAGCAAGCTCTAATGGCTTCGTAAACTTCTCATCTGCAGAAGCTTCTACTTTATATCTAATTTCGGTTGGTACTGAATAAGTTGCCGCTGTCCAGGTTACTGTAAGTGCAGGATTAGCCGGAAAATTCTGATCTAAAAAAAGTGTTGAAGCCGAAAGATCCATCACAATAGGAGCTGATTGATTTTCTACCATAATCAGTTCCCGGTCCTCGCAGGCTGTAATGCCGAAAAAGACCAGCACTGCAAGAAGTATTTTATATAAATTATTGGTTTTCATTATTGAATTAAATTAAAGTTAGTAACCTGGATTTTGGGTCAGATTTGGATTCGCCTGAAGCGCAGTACTAGGAATAGGAAACAATTTGTAGTTGTCCGAAATCGCAGTACCGTTCTTCACACCACCTTTCCAAGGCCACAGATAAGAACCACCTGTAAATTTCCCGAAACGGATAAGATCCTGACGACGCACACCTTCTAAACCGAGTTCACGGCCTCTTTCATTTAAAACTTCGTCAAGTGAAAGAACAGAAACAACTGGAGCTCCAGCTCTTGTACGAACCTGGTTGAAATAAGTGATTGCCTGCCCCATTGAAGTACCTGCCGCGCCACGAATCGCACATTCAGCATAAATTAGATAAGCATCACTCAAACGGAACAGAGGGAAATCTGTAGAAGAGAAACTTGTTGCGCTCCCACTACCATCAGAATTTTTGTTCCAGAATTTGTCTGAAGGGAAACCGTCAGTCCAAGTTTTATAATCATTCATCTCCCAATTGTGACCTGTTGACCAGAAAAGCTTTGCACGTACGTCAGTACTGCTCTGAAGACCAGCTGCAGAACCTGCAAATAAACCATACCATGCTTTAGTTGCCCGGTGACCAGCCCAACCATCTGTCGCGCCAAAATCTGCAGGCGTCATGGTATCCGTACTGATGCTTCCATTAACGATGTAAGTAGTGTTACCGAAACTCTGGCTGCTTGCAGCGTCAGCTATAAGTGGGAAGATAATCTCTTTCGAAGTATTGTTGTCAGCAGAAAAATTCTTGCGGAAGTTTCCTTCCAACTGATATCCACCTTCACTAATTACTTTACTAATATATGCGGCAGCATCATTATATCGCGGCGTTCCTGTATAAACTTCAGCATTCAGATAAAGTTTAGCCAAAAGCATTCTTGCCGCAGATTTGTTTGCACGTGCATAAGAATTTTGGGCAGGAAGTTTTCCTTCGATATCTTTAAGTTCAGTTTCAACAAAGGTGAAAAGTTCAGTTCGTGAAGCTTCTGGAAGCGGTGTACTCGTATTGAAAGTTTCATCATTTACCAATACGCCTTTACCAAAAAGATCGATAAGATAATAGTAAGAAAGTGCACGCAGAAACCGAAGCTCGCTCACCACCTGCTCCTTGTTCTGATATTTTACGTTATCGCTCTTCATGATGAGGATAAGGTTAGTTGCCTGAGGAACTGTATAATAAATTCTGTCGTATGCATACTTGAAGAATTTATTATTGTCGGTCCAGTTGCTGGTAGTGGTTAGTTGGTCAAGTCCGTTATCTCCCCAACGGTTTTTCATTCCGTCTGCCGTAAAATCCTGAAGATTTACAAGACCACGGATAAATGGCGACTCTCCCGGGTCAGCACCAGAGATGTCAGAATCACCAGGACCTTTAACACTGGAAAGAGCGAAACTTGCATAAAGACGGGAAAGCATTCCTTCCACTGCTTTAGGATCCTGTTGCAGTATATATTCAAGTGTCATATCATATTTTGGCTCAGTATCCAGATCCCGGAGACAGGACTGCGTGGACAGCATCACTACCGCTGCAAAAGCCAATAATTTGAATTTAATATTTTTCATTTTGTTTTATTTAAAAATTAAAGTTTAAACCAATGGTATAAGTTCGTGGTCTTGGATAAAAATTGTTGTCAATCGCATTGAAATTTTCTGGGTCCAAACCTTCATATTTTGTAATTACAAATGCATTGCTCACGGAACCGTAAACGCGTAGGTCAGTAGAGTTAAATAAATCTTTGAACAAATACCCCACAGTCGCGTTGTCCAAACGCAGGAAGGTAGCATCTTCAAGGAAATAATCTGAGAAGATCACCTGGTCTGTAAGGTTAGTGAACGGAGTATTTTCAGCAAAGGTAAGAACGTTGTTCAGAGAGTTCGAGTTCTGTGGAACTGCATACTCGCGGAAGCCTTGAGACATTTTTCTGGCGTTATATACTTTGCCACCTACCTGCCCGCGGAAGTTAGCGCTGAAATCCCAGTTTTGGTAATTAAGTGAAGTGCTGAAACCATAAGTCCAGTTCGGTCTTAACGCTTCATAATAACGGTCATCATTATTAATTAAACCATCACCGTTTCTGTCGATCACAACACCCTGCATCGCATTTCCATTGTTATCATAAACCTGCTGGAATACCCAAGCTGAATAGGGCTGCCCGTTTACTGGATGGTATGCAAGGCTTACCCCTGTACCTACAGGCAAACCACTGTCTGAAGCTGCAATGCTTTCGACATTTTTCAGGTTGGTCACCTCACCTAAGTTGTACGCAGCATTTCCGGAAATACTCCAAGTTACCTTGCTGTTCTTCACCGGCGTTACTGTAAGGTTCATTTCAGCACCTCGGTTGGTCATTTCACCTACATTGTCAATAAACTGGTTAGTAAGACCTTGGCCTGGGGCAAGAGGAGTCCACAAAAGAAGATCCGTTGTTTTTCTTTCATAGATATCAAAGCTACCTGTCAGGAGATTTCCACGAAAGAATCCGAAATCTAAACCTGCATTAATGGTAGTGGTTGTTTCCCACGTAAGATTTTCGTTAAACGGAAGCGCACTGTACGTACCGATTCCAGGGAAATACTGTGCATTAGAACTACCCAATGCGAATAGGGGCCTTGACGGATAAAAACCAACGAGTCCTGTAATATCCTGTTGTCCGGTTTTTCCCCAACCAAGTCTAAGCTTCAGTTCGCGTACAGCCTCTGCATCACGCAGGAAGCTCTCTTCATTCACTTTCCAGGCGAAACCTACTGCAGGGAAATAACCCCACCGCTGATCTTTCTTGAACAGCGAGGAAGCATCCGCACGGAAAGTAAGAGTAAATAAATAACGGTTTAAGATATCAATATTTGATCTTGCAATAAATGACTGCAAGTTCAGTTCATTGTAATAAGCATTTGTAGGATTGAGGTCATTATCTACGAACGGTGTTCGAACTCCTGTTGTTTCGTGATAAATATACTTGTCTTTATATCCTTCGTTCTTAAAATTTTGATAGGAGTATCCACCTTGAATAAGGAAGTTCGTAAGGAAATCCGAAACTTTTGTGTTGTAAACCAGATAGGCATCCATCGTTTTGTTGAAGATGTC
Source organism: Kaistella haifensis DSM 19056 (assembly GCF_000735695.2). GTDB lineage: Bacteria > Bacteroidota > Bacteroidia > Flavobacteriales > Weeksellaceae > Kaistella > Kaistella haifensis. The sequence continues at coordinate 106,045 of NZ_JASZ02000003.1, read as the reverse complement.
CTGATGCTCGGCGTAATCTACGCCGGGGTTGAAGATATAATCATTCGGGAACTGTGATCCACTTGGCGTTCTATAAGTCTGAATTGCATTATCTGCATAAACAGTCTTCAGATCAGAACTTGACGTTTCCATTCCTAAATTCAAGACAGCGCGAAGTTCTGGCAGGAAATGCATTTTGTAGTCAAATTCAACGTTCCCAAGTAATTTGCTCACTTTCTGCGGCGCATTTCTTTGCAGAAGAACAGCAAGAGGGTTGGTTTGACCTAAAGTTCTATACTGGCCGCCTGAAAATTCTGTGTTTTGAAAATAACCTCCAAATCGGTTATAGGGGCTACCCGTAAGACCGGTTTGTGAAATATAAACTGGTTTTGTAGGATCCATATTTACCGCTCCTCCAATAGCTGCACCTGCATCTACCGCATTAAACTTAGACTGAGAACCTTTTAAGTTCAAATCAATTTTTAAATGTTTGTCGAAGAACGTTGGCGTAAGTTTAATTGCTTCAGTGAAACGCTCATAATCACTTGTACGCACTACACCCTCTGTGCGGTTATACCCCATAGATACTCTGATTGGAAGAGCATTCCATAGTGTTCCTGCAAGGCTTACGTTATTATCGGTGGAAACTGTAGTTCTGAAAACTTCATCCTGCCAGTTGGTGTTATAGATGGTACCCGTTTCAGTTGGATTATTTTTATCACCACCTACGCCGAGTCTCCAACTGTACTGAGGGAAATTAGTCTTGATGTAATCTACAAAATGTGAGGAATCCATCACGTCAAGATTCTTCGTTACCTCACCTACGGAAACGTTGGTACTAAAACCGACTTTCAGTTTGCCACCACCCTTCTTAGTCGTAATAATAATTACACCATTGGATGCTCTTGAACCATAAATAGCGGTCGCCGAAGCATCTTTCAGGATTGAGAAAGATTCAATGTCATTGGGGTTAATTAGGTTCAGTGGGTTTCCGACACCAGCTGGATTGCTAGAATCAAGTGGAACACCATCAATTACAATAAGAGGGTTATTCTGTGCATTCAAAGATGCTCCTCCACGGATTCGGATGTTCGGTTTCGAGTCCGGCGATCCTCCTTCGTTGGTGATTCTAACACCTGGCGCTTTACCTGTAAGCAACTGATCTGCCGATACGATAGCACCTTTGTTAAAGTCCTTCTCAGAGACAGCCGTAACAGAACCTGTAAGATCAGACTTTTTCTTGGCGCCATAACCAATTAATACAACCTGCTCAATATCGGCAGTTTTAACTGAATCCGCTGTTTGTGCGTGTAACATTGTACCCGCCAATAACAAAAAGGCAGGTGCAATTTTCAAAACTGTAGTATAGTTTCTCACAAAAATAAAATTTAAGGATTAATATTCTTTACTTAATACTCCACATGGTGAAGTCTTGCAATTTAAACAAATATTCAATTATTCCTAAAATTTTATTAAAATCGTTAATTTTATGTGAGAAAAATCATATCTTTATTGTGAACATAAAAGCTAATTTTTTAATTATCAGATATTTAACCTTTATATTGTCTCATCAATAAGAATATGGATATTAACAAAAAGTTAAACATTTGTTTATCATTTTTTAATATACAAATCCCCAATTTCGCAACTCAACTCGAAATTTTTATCGATTCAATAATTTTATAGTAAGCCTCCTAACCCTTATCTTTGCATAAAATAAAAGAGATCAATTTATGTCAGCAAGAAAGATGATTACTGCGGCTTTGCCCTATGCTAACGGGCCCGTTCATATTGGCCATTTAGCAGGGGTGTATATTCCCGCAGATGTTTACGCAAGATTTCAAAGAAGACTAGGTAATGACGTGGCATTTATCTGTGGCTCCGATGAACACGGTATTCCTATTACCATTAGAGCAAAAAAAGAAGGCGTGACACCGCAGGATATTGTGGACAAATACCACGGAATCATCAAAAAATCTTTCGCAGATCTGGGCATTTCTTTCGACGAATATTCCCGCACAACTTCCAAAAAACACTACGAAGTAAGTCAGGATTTTTTCTCCACACTATATAATAAGGGAAAATTCACAGAAGAAGTTTCTGAACAATATTTCGACGAACAGGCAAATGAATTTCTTGCAGACCGATATATCGTGGGAACCTGCCCGAATTGCGGCAACGACGGTGCGTATGGTGACCAGTGCGAAAAATGTGGTGCTACCCTTTCGCCATCAGAATTGATTAACCCAAAATCAATGTTGAGCGGAAATGTTCCGATTTTAAAAGAAACAAAAAACTGGTATCTTACTTTGAACGAATATGAAGATTTCCTAAACGAATGGATTATTGAAGGTCATAAAGATGACTGGAAAACCAACGTTTACGGACAAGTAAAATCTTGGTTGAATGACGGACTGAAACCTCGTGCAATGACAAGAGATTTGAACTGGGGCGTTCCTGTTCCACTTCCGAATGCTGAAGGAAAAGTACTTTATGTATGGTTTGATGCGCCAATCGGTTACATCTCTTTCACTCAGGAATGGGCAGAGAAAAATGGAAAAGATTGGAAAGATTATTGGCAAAACGAAAACTCAGATTTGATTCATTTTATTGGAAAGGATAATATTGTTTTCCACTGTATTATTTTTCCAAGTATGATGAAGGCACACGGCGATTATGTGATGCCGAAAAATGTTCCTGCTTTCGAATTCCTTAATCTTGAAAATGAAAAAATCTCAACTTCAAGAAACTGGGCTGTTTGGGCTCATGAGTATGTGGAAGAATTTCCTGGTCAGCAAGATGTTTTGCGTTATGCATTACTATCCTCAGCTCCGGAAACCAAAGACAACAACTTCACATGGAAAGATTTCCAGACTAAAAATAATTCGGAATTAGTTGGGATTTTCGGAAACTTCATCAACAGAGTTGCTGTTTTAATTCATAAATATTACGACGGTATAGTTCCTGCAGGTGACGAAAACGCTGTCGAGCTCCATGAAATAGCAAAGTCAGCTACCGAAATTGAAAACTACCTCGAAAACTTCGAATTCAGAAATGCATTAGCTGCAATGATGAATTTAGCACGTTTCGGAAACCAATATTTGCAAACCGAAGAACCTTGGAAAACCATCAAAGACAACCCGGAAAAAGCAGCAAGTTCACTGTTTGTAGCAGCACAAATCGCAGTAGGATTGGCTCAGGTTTGCGAACCGTTCATGCCGTTCAGCGCTGAAAAACTACAGAAAATGTTCAATGTTCCTCAAATCAATTGGGAGCAACTGAAAAACGATAGAGCTTTAATTAAAACCGGGCATCAAATCAACCCGGCGGAACTTTTATTTTCTAAAATCGAAGATGAAACCATCGAATTCCAGATTCAGAAACTGGAGAACACCAAAGAATCCAATAAAAAAACTAATCCTAAAGCAAACCCCATGAAAGACGAAATTCAGTTTGATGATTTCACCAAAATAGATTTAAGAACAGCCACCATTCTTACCGCTGAAAAAGTAGAAAAAGCAGATAAACTGTTAAAATTCACAGTAGATACGGGCGTTGACGTGAGAACCGTAGTTTCCGGAGTTGCCGAAAGTTTCACTCCGGAAGAATGCATCGGAAAACAGGTGATGATTTTACTGAATCTGGCGCCGAGAAAAATCCGCGGTATCGAATCTCAGGGAATGTTGCTTTTAACCACAAAACCCGACGGAAAATTAGCGTTTGTAACGCCTGATGTTCCGGTAGAAAACGGCGTGGAAATTGGCTAAACGTAACTTCCTAATCATTATAAAAAAGATTTTGAGCATATTCAAAATCTTTTTTTTATTTTTAATCATTAAATGAATTTTCATGAGAAAAATTGATCAGCTTTTCGCCGAATATGCCGAAAGCCATCAAAACCACACCAACAAAGCCATTCACTGGATTTGTGTACCATTGATTTTTTTTTCCATTCTAGGTTTCGTTTCGCTGATTCCCGCGCCTCATTTCTTCATGAGGTATTTTGGAGCGATCAGTTTGGTGTCCTTGGGAGCACTGCTTTTGGTGACGGTTTTTTACTTCAGATTATCGTGGCAAATTGCTTTAATGATGATTATCCTCATGCTGTTGATGGAGCATTTCGTCTATTTCATCAATATTCAATTCGAGCATCGATCGTGGATGGTTTATATTGCTGTTTTTGTAATCTCTTGGATTGGTCAGTTTTACGGTCATAAAATCGAAGGCAAAAAACCTAGCTTCCTCAAAGATTTACAATTTCTTTTGGTAGGTCCAATCTGGCTTTTGCATTTTATTTTAAAGAAACTCGGAATTAAATATTAAAAAAAAATTAGGGTTGATTTTTTCAACCCTATTTTTTGGTTTTTAAGCTCCGAAATGACTTTTAACAGCATTTAAAACCTCTTCATCACTCATCTTTTGAGCAGTACCTAAAGTAATTTTCAAATTTTTAAACTGAGCCGTTTCATGTAAAAAGTTTTTCAGTTCTTCTTGTATGGTTCCAGGACCAGTGATGAAAACCTCCTCAGAATTAGTCAAAAGATGGGCAATTTCTTTAAAGTACTTTGCCTTATTTGTTTGTTCTGCATTATTCGCAGCATTTTCGCTGGAATTTCCGTGTTGAACCTCCGCTTTTACCGGCGAACAAAGAAAGAATTTGAAAGCGTTCTGAGCATCATGATTTTTTACTACTATTGCTTTGTGCTGATCGAGCCATAGCCCGGATAATTTTTTTTCTGTCATAATAATTTATTTATCATGACTATCGCAACAATAGTGCAAAAGTGCTGTTAAAGGAAGTTAAACTTTATTTCCCTATCACAAAAACCGCCGGAATCTTATGAAGTTCTGGCTTGTTTTTCTGCCATTCTTTAATGGTTAAAGTCTTAATAAATTCCTCTTTCGGATCATTAATATTAGCTGCAATACAAAGTTTCGTATTGGGAGAAAGAAACCTGCACAAATCTTCAAAAAGCGGATTGTTGCGGTACGGAGTTTCCATGAAAATCTGCGAATAACCGGTTTTCTGAACCTGATTTTCCAAAAAATGAATCTTCGTTTTCTTTTCGGTTTTATCGATCGGCAAATACCCATGAAAAGTGAATTCCTGACCATTAAAACCACTCGAAATCAAAGCCAGGATAATCGATGAAGGTCCGTTGATTGGAATCACTTTGATGTTATTTTCATGGCTCCATTTCACCATCAGATTTCCCGGATCGGCAATACACGGAAGCCCGGCTTCGGAAAGCAAACCAAAGTCCTGCCCGCTTTTCATCAGCTTTTGCGCTTCTTTTAAATCAACATTTGTGGAATATTTATCTAAAAGAAAAAGCTTGAGATCGGCCTGTTTCTTTTCGGGTGCGAAAAATTTAATCACCTTTCTGGCGGTTTTTTCGTTCTCAACAAAAAAATAATCGGTCTTCAGAATATATTCTTTTATCGAAGGGGCAAAATACTCAATTGGAGAATTTTCAGAAAGGTAAGCAGGAATTAGGAAAAGCATAAGCGTTTATGAATTAGAAGTTAAAAGTTTAGTTTTAATTTTTTCTGAAGCATCACTCAGAAGCTGATAAACTTCCTCAAAACCGTCCATTTCGCTCCAGTAGGGATCAAAAACTTCAAAATTGTTTACCGGAATTTCTGCTTCTTTTAAAAACAAAGAAATCTTGCTTTTTTGCGCTTCGGTTTTCGCCATAGAAATCACGGTTTCAAAAACACTAAGATCCATGCAATAAATCACATCAAATTCCACAAAATCCTTCGGCAAAATCGGTCTTGAACGTTGCTTTGAAATATCAAGTCCATATTTTGCGGCAGTGGAAATGGCGCGTTTGTCCGGATGTTCACCTTCGTGCAGAGCAATTGTTCCGGCAGAATCAATGATGAAGCTTTCCGGAAGTTTAGATTTCAGAATTCCTTCCGCAAGTGGACTTCTGCAGATATTTCCGAGACAAACTGCTAATATTTTCATTATGGATAAACGATTTCGGTGATAAACAATATTACAAAAAATGAAGAATATTGCTATTCTTCATCCTATTAATTTCTATTCCAACGCTGCAAAATTATTGCTTAATGCGTTCGGTAAGTTCTTTTACGTATTTTTTTAGCTCCTTATCTATCTTGGAAACATCTTTGATCGTATCGCAAGCGTACATAACAGTAGAGTGATCTTTTCCGCCCATTTCCTCGCCTATTTTAGTGAAAGTGGCATTGGTAAATTCTTTTGCAAAATACATCGCAAGTTGTCTTGGCAAGGCAATCTCTCTTTTTCTGGTTTTCGATAAAAGTTGCTCTCGCTGAATACCAAAATATTCGCAAACCACCTCTTGAATATAAGGAATATTGATAACCTTTTTCTGGTTGGCAGCAATTTTATTAATCGTTTCCTTGAGAAGTTCAAGGCTTAGATCTGATTTATAAATCGTAGAATAAGCGATTACCGAGTTGATCACACCGATCAATTCACGAACATTCGTTTTCACTTCAGATGCAAGGAAATCGAGCATATCTTCGGTCAAAACAATTCCGTCGCGGCTCAGTTTATCTACAATAATTTTTCTTCTGGTATCGAAATCCGGAGATTTAATTTCAGCGGAAAGCCCCCATTTGAAACGGGAAACAATACGGTCCTGAATATCCAAAATATCAACAGGCGCTTTATCGGAAGTTAGGATAATTTGTTTTCCGTTTTGGTGCAAATAATCGAAAATATGGAAAAAACTATCCTGAGTTGATTTTTTTCCGGAAAGAAACTGGATATCATCAATAATCAAGACATCTACCATTTGGTAGAAATTCGCAAATTCGGTTTGTTTATGAGCTTTTGCTGCCGAAACAAATTGCTGAATAAATTTTTCTGAAGATAAATATAGAACCACTTTATCCGGAAAGGCATTTTTTACTTCCAATCCAACTGCGTGTCCCAAATGCGTTTTCCCTACTCCGTAACCTCCGTATAAAAACAAGGGGTTGAACGCCGTTGCGCCTGGTCTTTTTGCGATCGATCTTGCAACGGTTGCTGCAAACTTATTGCTTTCTCCTTCCACATAATTATCAAAAGAGAAATCGGCTTTCAAATTAGAATCGATGTTCACTTTTTTCATTCCCGGAACCACGAACGGGTTGATCAAGTTTGCTGAAAAAGAAGGTGGCAGAGTTTCCTGTAATTTGGGAGTAGGTATGCTTTTGCCCTTAACATTCATCGTAATGGGCTGTTCCTGACCGGCCGGTTTGTTTTCCATTACGGAATACCAGAGCTTCACTCCTTTTCCTAAATTCTTTTTCAGTGCAGCTGATAATAAAGACAAATAATTATCTTCAATATATTCTTTATAAAAATCGCTCGGTACCAAAAGCGTAAGATTATTGCTTACCAATGAAACTGGTCGCACATTATCAAAGAGTAAATCAAAAGAGTTTTCGAGTTTTTTCAGGTCAGTATTGTCTTCTGCCGCATTAAGGTTATCCCTCATGAACTGTAGACATTTCTCCCAGATAATAGTTAAATTTTCATTCATTTTCTTTCAGCTTTTTCCGGCAAATTTCGTTTTTAGGACAGGAAGACAAATATCTAATTTTTAAATTTGATAAAAAAATTTTTGTGCTATTGGTTATTAAAAAATATATTTGTATGAAAGATTTACCAATCATTATGATACACACAACACATTCATTAAGAGTACGTTACGGAGAAACAGACCCGATGAAATACGTCTATTACGGCAATTATGCTGAATACTTCGAAGTAGCCAGAGTGGAACTTTTTCGCGAGCTCGGAATGTCGTATGATGAGATTGAAAATCAGGGGATATGGTTACCTGTTTCGGAGTTCTCCATTAAGTATTTGAAGCCGGCTTTATATGATGAAATTTTGGAAATCCACACCTACATCAAAAAAAAGCCTGGTGTAAGAATTGAGTTTGAATATGAAATCTTTAACAATTCTCAACAAAAAATTACGGAGGCAAAAACTACCCTCTTTTTTCTGGATTCCAAAACCAATAACATTATAAAATGTCCTGCTTACCTGATGGACCTCATCGAAAAAAAATGGCAAGAATAATTAAAGGAATGTTCCTGGTTCTATTTCGTAAGGAGCTTTGTTTTTTTCGAAAACCCTGGTCATTTCACTTCCTTCTACACTGATTTTTCCGTCCTTATTTCGGATCCAGTTTCCCTCCCGCAAACCAATGACCTTAACATCATTTTGGGTTAAAAACTCCTTAATACGTGTCTCGCGGGTTTCGCCGTTATGTTTTAAATCCGGCTTAGGATCAAGATAATGTGCATTGATATTGAAAGGAACCAATCCCATACAATCAAAACTCGACGGATAAACAATGGGCATATCGTTCGTTGTTTTCATGTTCACACCGCCTATATTAGAACCTGCACTACAACCAAGATAAGGTTTACCTCTCTCAATATTTTCCTTCAGCAACTGCATCAAATTTTCATCATGTAAAGTTTTTACCAAAAGAAAAGTATTTCCGCCACCAGTGAAAAATCCTTTGGCAGATTCTATCGCAGTCTTTTTATCATCGAATTCATGCAAGCCTTTTACCGATAATCCCAGCGGTGCAAAAAAACCTTTAGCTTTTTCAGTATATTCTTCATGAGAAATCCCGCCGGGTCTTGCATAAGGAATAAAGACAATTTCATCAATTCCATTATAAAGAATTTTGATTTCCTCCGTGAGATATTCCAAATAATTACCACCAAAAAGCGTGGAAGTAGAAGCAAGAACGATATTCATAACTGCGATAATTAAAACACAAAGATACTTGGAAATTTCACCACAAAAAAAGCAGATTTTTCATTTGGAATTTTGTTCAAAACCTTATTTTTATTTCAAAACGCAAGTTTATATCTTCATTAAAATTCAAGAAGCCATCTTTTTTCTATTTTTGTTGCATGAAAATAGCATTTCTCGGTCCGCAAGCCAGCTTTACACAACTTGCCTGTTCGCAAATTTTCCCGACAGACGAGCTCCTTCCACAATCGAGTATTTTAGATTGTTTCATTGCAGTGAAAAATGGAGAAGCCGAAAAAGCGGTGGTTCCATTGGAAAATTCCATCGAAGGAACCGTTTCGATGACGCTCGATTACCTTTATCAGTTTAATGAAATTTACATTCAGAGCGAAGTGATTATGCCGATTTCGCATCATCTGATGATACATCCGGAAAACGAAAATTTCGAGAAAATTATTTCGCATCCGCAAGCATTGGCGCAAACATTTCATTTTAGAGTCAATAAATACGGCAATATTCCGACTCAAGATTTTTCTTCAACTTCTGCTTCTGCCAAATTGGTTGCGGAAAATCCTCAGGAAAAAATCGCGGCGATTGCCAATCATTACGCAGCAAAATTATATGGTTTAAAAATCATCGATGAAAACATCCAGGATTTTGAGCAAAACCATACCCGATTTATTGTAATTTCCAGAGAAAACGAAGCATTACAACTCAACTTCAAGAAAACTTTTGAGAAAACTTCTTTATTAATAACACTTCCCGAAGATCATGCCGGTGGTTTGCATCAAGTCTTATCGGTTTTTGCTTGGCGCAAAATGAACCTTTCGAAAATTGAAAGCCGAACCCTAAAAACCGGACTTGGAAATTATTTTTTCTACATCAATGTCGAAGGAAATTGGGAAAACATACTTTATAAAAATTCCTTGGAAGAACTAAAATCTATCGGCGCCGAGGTGAGATTTGCGGGTCACTATAGCGAATACGAGCTGGAAGGATAATATTTTTTGTAGACCCAAAATTTTCAATATTTACCTTTCCACTTCTTGCGAAGCTGTTCCGCGATTTTATTTTCGGTAGAATTATTGCCCGGTTCATAGAATTGCGTTCCTGAAATTTCTTCCGGCAAAAACTCCAAATCAACAAAGTTGCCTTCGTGAGAATGGGCATACTGATAATCTTTTCCGTAATTCAAATCTTTCATCAATTTGGTTGGAGCATTTCTTAAATGAAGCGGAACCGGCAAATTTCCCGTCTTTTTCACCAACGCCATCGCTTCATTTATCGCTAAATAGGTCGAGTTACTTTTTGGCGAAACTGCTAAATAAACCGCTGTTTCACTAAGAATAATCCGCGCTTCGGGATTTCCGATGACATTCACCGCCTGAAAACAATTATTGGCAATCACCAATGCATTTGGATTTGCCAAACCGATATCTTCGGAAGCCAAAATAAGCATTCTTCGGGCAATAAATTTAATATCTTCACCGCCTGCCAACATTCTTGCTAGCCAATAAACTGCACCGTTCGGATCCGATCCGCGCATGGATTTAATGAAAGCAGAGATAATGTCGTAATGTTGCTCTCCATTTTTATCGTAAAGCGCCATCGTTTCCTGCAAAACCTCCAAAACATCTTCATTGGATATTTCTTGTTTTTTTGAATTTTTAAAATTATTCAAAACATTTTCTACAGAATTGATGAGCTTTCTGGCATCTCCGCCGGAATATTGAATGAATGCTTCTTTATCTTTAAGTTTAAAATCGGTGTGCTCTTTTTCGTTGTATTTTTTGAAAGCAATTTCTGCCAGTTCTTCGAGCTTTTCATAACTTAAAGATTTCAGAACATAAACTTGCGAGCGCGAAAGCAACGCTGAAACCACTTCAAAACTTGGGTTTTCAGTCGTAGCTCCGATGAGAACGATCCAACCTTTTTCCACCGCGTGAAGAAGCGAATCTTGCTGAGATTTATTGAATCGGTGAATTTCATCTATAAACAAAATAGGTGATTTTCCGGAAAATAGATTTTGCTTTTTGGCATCTTCTATCACTTCCCGAACGTCTTTCACACCACTGGAAACTGCAGAGAGCTTAAAAAATTTCCTTCCGGATTTCTCTGAAACAATTTCTGCCAAAGTTGTTTTTCCGGTTCCAGGCGGTCCCCAAAAAATCAGCGAGTTCAGCGTATCATTTTCCAGCATTTTTCTCACCGTACCATTTTTTCCGGTAAGATGTTCCTGACCCAAAACTTCATCTAGAGATTTCGGACGCAGCAATTCAGCAAGTGGAATATTTGAATTCAAGATAGAAAATTGAAATTATTTGATTGCAAATGGCCGGCCAGATAAGTTTAGCCATAAACTTTCAACAAAATTAAACTATTTCGTTATTTTTGCAACGCAATGTTCAACAAAATCATCACATTTCCTTTGGTTGTACTGATAAAGTTTTATCAGTGGTTTATCTCGCCGATTCTTCCGAAAAACTGTCGATATGAACCAACTTGCTCTCATTACATGGTGGAAGCGCTTCGTGTTCATGGGCTTTTCAAAGGTTTTTGGTTGGGAGCAAAAAGGATTTCGAGATGCCATCCTTGGGGCGGAGAAGGCTATGATCCGGTACCTCCGAAAAGCGAACATCAACATTAAAAAAAATAAATAAAAAAATATGGTTTCATTTTTATATACCACTTGGGATCCGTCAACCGGTATCAATTTAGGTCCAATAACGCTGCACTATTACAGTTTAATGTTTGTTCTAGCATTCGGACTTGGCTATGCGATTATGGCGAAAATCTTCAAAATCGACAATGTCAACCAAAAATATCTAGAACCGCTTTTCACCTGGACTTTGGTGGGAACTATTCTTGGGGCAAGATTAGGACATGTTATTTTCTACCAACCCGAACTTTTCAAACAAGATTTCTGGTCGGTTTTTCTTCCGATTCAAACCAAGCCAGAGTTCAAATTCACTGGTTTTTCTGGTTTAGCGAGTCACGGTGCTACTATTGCTTTAATTTTCACCACGCTATATTATTCCTTTAAAATCATTAAGAAAAATCCTTTTTGGGTATATGACCGAATCGGAATTGTAGTTGCTTTAGGAGGTGCCTTTGTAAGAATCGGAAATTTTTTCAATTCAGAAATCATAGGAAAACCCGCTCCCGAAGGATCTGCATTCGCTATACTTTTCCCTCAGCAAAGTTCCGAGTACGGCGCCATCGTTCCGCGCTATCCTACCCAGCTTTTCGAAGCAATAGGTTACTTCCTACTCTTTATCTTATTGTGGATTCTATACCGCTACACCAACAAAAAATATCAACAAGGTTGGTTATTTGGAGTGTTTTTCATCATTCTTTGGGCAATAAGATTTTTTGTAGAATTTTTAAAAGAACCACAAGGCGACGAATTTATTCAATTTGCAGGTTTAAATACCGGCCAAGTTCTTTCAATCCCTTTTATGATTGCAGGTTTTTTAAGCATGTGGTATTCTAAAAACAACAAAATTACCGAAGAAGAAAACGGTCAACCGGAATAATTTCTAAATAAAACTAGCAAAGCCTTTCAAATTTTTTGAAAGGTTTTTTTATGATAAAATTTTAAAAACATTTCCCAATTCATCAATCAAAACTGAACGCTGAATCACCGCTTCTGAACGTTTTTCTACGGAAAAATCTCAAGCTTTCAATGAAGCCAAATCCCAAAAACCTTTGATGGATTCGACGAATATTGCTCCGTAAAAAAATGAGGTTCGCTGAGCGGAAAATATTTACATTTTTAAAGAGCTTAGATAGTTAATAAATTTAATGAAAATTGAGAACTCAGCATTATTTCTACCTTTAAAATCAATAAATGATAAGATTTATCAACAAATTTTAAAATTATTTATTAATTTAGCTGAACTTAAACATATTAAAATAAAAAACTATGGGATTTGTACAAGAATTTAAAGCATTTGCTTTCAAAGGAAATGTGGTAGATTTGGCAGTCGGTGTGATCATTGGAGCTGCATTTGGTAAAATTGTTTCCTCTTTGGTTGAAGATGTAATTACACCATTACTCCTAAATCCTACGCTGAAAGCAGTAGGCGCAGAAAACATCGCACAACTGAGCTGGAACGGCGTGAAATACGGAAATTTCCTGTCGGCGGTGATTAGTTTCCTATGTATTGCGATGGTACTTTTCTGGTTGATAAAGGCGGCTAATAAAGTCTCTAAGCCGGCTGAAGTTGCACCTGCAGGACCTTCAAACGAAGAGGTTCTTTTGGCAGAAATTAGAGATTTACTGAAGAATAAATAAATTATTATTCCATCATCATATAGAATCCCGGATATTCCGGGATTTTTTTGTTCAGATATGTTCTTTCAAAAATTATTGAATTTGCAAAATGCTGCAAATTTGATGAGCCAAAGAAAGTCCGATTCGGTCTTGCGCTTCCAAAGTTGAAGCTCCGGTATGCGGGGTAAGAGATATTTTTGGATGATTCAAAATATTTTTTGAAGGAGTTGGCTCGTTGATGAAAACATCTAATCCTGCGAAGGCCACTTTTCCGGAATTCAATGCGGCAATCAGCGCTTCTTCGTCTATAACTCCGCCTCGGGAACAGTTTACGATTGCTACGCCGTTTTTCATCAAATCAAATTCTTTTTTACCGATCATATAACCGTTTTTCTGTGCTGGAACGTGCAAAGTGATGAAATCAGCATGTTTCAAAACACCTTCAATTGGCTCAGTTTCGATATCTACGTTGATAAATTGGTTATTGTAAAATTTCACTTTAATGCTTGCTCTGCCTACATTGCTGTCGGCTGCAATTACCCGCATCCCTAATCCCAATGCGATTCTAGCAACTTCTTGCCCTATCCTTCCCATCCCTACAATTCCGATGGTTTTCCCTCGAAGTTCGATTCCTTTTTCGTAAGATTTTTTCAGTTTAGCAAATTCAGAATCTCCTACAACCGGCATTTTTCTATTGGAATCTTGCAAAAAGCGAGCTCCGGAAAACAAATGCGCGAAAACGAGTTCCGCCACCGATTCCGAAGAAGCTGACGGTGTATTAATTACGTGAATGTTTTTCGAACGCGCATAATCGACATCGATATTATCCATTCCTACTCCACCTCTTCCGATGATTTCGATGCTTGGACAAGCGTCGATGAGTTCTTTTCTTACTTGTGTTGCACTTCTTACAAGGATCGTGCGAATTTGATTTTCATTAATATAATTGATTAACAAATCCTGAGGAACTTTGTTGGTAATTACTTCGAAACCTTTCTCTGTAAGCGCATCAATCCCGGATTGGTCTAAACCATCATTAGCTAATATCTTCATTTATTAATCTTTAAATACTTCAATTGTTACTTGTCTCTCCACCATATCGGTAAATTTTCCTTTGTATCTGGTCGCTTTCACGAGGTGGTTATCAATCCAATGATAGTTCCCACCTCTCGGTTTTCCGCACAAAACGCTGTGATATTTAAACCCGTGTTTATCGAGCCAGTCGATGGTAATTTGCTTTAAATTCTCGGTACGCGAAGTGAAAAAACAAATGATATGTCCCTGATCATACCATCTGTTGATGGTTTCCAGCGCATCGGGGTACGGCTCGCAATCGATCATTCTTTCGGGCTCTTCATTGGGCACATCGTCGGTAATCGTTCCGTCGATATCAATGAGGTAATTCTTTACACCACCTTTCAGTATTGGGCTCAAATGATCTTTATAATCCAGTTCCATATCACAAAAATTTTAAGAGGCAAAATTACAAATTTTGATTGGTTTACAGCAGTTAAATTTTTTGAGTTTTTAAATAAAAAAACAGAAAGCATAAATTTTTATTAAAAATTTTACCAACTAAGTTTTAAAACTTAAATTTGTGAGATATGGAAGAACAAGTAGTTGTAGTTTCTGAAAATGATGAAATTTTAGGACTGATGGAAAAAATGAATGCCCATGAAAACGGAATTCTTCATCGTGCATTTTCTGTTTTTTTGTTTAATGATAAAGGCGAAATGCTACTTCAGAAGCGCGCTTCCGGAAAATATCATTCCCCAAATCAGTGGACCAACGCCGTTTGTTCGCATCCAAAAATCGATGAAACTTATCTCAAAGGCGCACAACGCCGATTGAATGAAGAATTGGGTATTACCACTGATCTTACGGAAAAATTCAGCTTTATTTACAAAGCCGATGTAGGCCAAAATCTTTGGGAACATGAGCTAGACCACGTTTTTACAGGAAATTACGAAGGAAATTTCGCGCTGAATGAAGAAGAAGTTTCGGAAATAAGATATATTTCCATGCAACAGCTCGATGAGGAAATGAACGCAAATCCTGAAAAATTCACAGAATGGTTTAAAATCATTTTAAAGGAATACAAAGATCATCTTTAAAATAATCGAAATATAATCTAATAAATAAATTTGAAGAATGGAGAAAAAAACTGCCCTGTTTGACAAACATGTTTCTTTGGGCGCAAAAATGAAACCTTTTGCAGGTTTCGAAATGCCTGTACAATATTCCGGTGTTACGGAAGAACACTTCGCTGTACGCGAAAAAGTAGGAATTTTTGATGTTTCCCACATGGGGCAGTTTTTTGTGGAAGGACCTTCTGCAAAAGATTTATTGCAATATGTTACCACCAATAATGTGGATGCTCTGGAAGATGGAAAAGCTCAATATTCTTGCTTGCCCAACGGAAACGGCGGAATAGTAGATGATTTGATTATTTACAAAATGGAAGACGAAAAATATTTCGTGGTGGTCAATGCTTCCAACATCGAGAAAGACTGGAATCACATCTCCAAATACAACGAAAAATTCGGCGCGAAACTTACTAATGCTTCAGACGAAATGTCCTTGATCGCCATCCAAGGTCCAAAAGCTACCGAAACCCTTCAAAAATTAACCGACACACAACTTTCCGATATTCCTTACTATCACTTTACTGTGGGAACTGTTGCAGGAGTTTCAGATGTGATTATCTCCAACACAGGTTATACCGGAAGCGGTGGTTTTGAGGTTTATTTTAAAAATGAAAGTGCTGAAAAAATTTGGGATTCGCTGACAGAAGCGGGCGAAGAATTCGGTTTGATTCCTTGCGGACTGGCTTCCAGAGATACCTTGAGATTGGAAAAAGGATTCTGTCTTTATGGAAACGATATCGATGATACTACTTCTCCGTTGGAAGCAGGTTTGGGTTGGATTACCAAATTCGATAAGGATTTTGTGGACAAAGAGTTTCTTGCAAAACAAAAAGAAGATGGTGTTACCAGAAAATTGGTTGGTTTCGAAATGCAGGAAAGAGCCATCCCAAGACACGATTATCTTGTGGTGGATGCGGAAGGTAAAGAAATTGGCAAAGTAACATCAGGAACCATGAGCCCGATGAAAAATATCGGGATCGGTCTTGCTTACGTGGCAAAACCACACTTTAAAGTAGGTTCGGAAATTTTCATCCAGATCAGAAATAAAAATGTTCCTGCAAAGGTGGTAAAACTGCCATTTGTATAAAAAACATCTTTCAATAAATAAAAAAACCGTTTGAAAATTTCAAACGGTTTTTATTTTTGTTTTTTATTGCCAAAAAAGGATTATTTGACTTCAATCGTTTTCACATTCTCCATCACTACTTCTTTTTTAGGAACGGTGATTTTCAGAATACCGTCTTCATAGGATGCTTCAATCTTTTCCGGTTCGGCATCTTCGGGAAGGGTGAAAGAACGACTGAATGAACTGTAATTAAACTCTCTTCGGGTAAAAGCCCCTTTCTCATCCTTTTCTTCATTTTCTGTTTTAGTTTCGCTCGAAATAGTTAAAACATTTCGTTCGAGATTAATCTTTAAATCTTCTTTTCTAAGCCCGGGCGCAGCTACATGAATTTCAAAACCATTATCGAGTTCTTTCACGTTAACTGAAGGCAAGGTTAATTCAGATCGGGTAAATTTCGGTCTGTTAAATTCAAATAAATCTTTCGTAAGGAAATCATCGAAAAAACTGTTGCTTCTGATTAAATTTGACATGACATTAAATTTAAAGGTTAAACATTTTGTAACTGATTACTGTATTTTCCTCAAAAAAAATGCCCGCTACAATTTGCGGACAAAATTACTTAACAAAGCTGATCTTCCGGAAATTATGTCATAAATCGAGTTCACAAGATGCTGAAACTTCTGAAATTATTTCGGCAAATGCTGGAAGCAAAAATTATTTCCGATACTCGTATTTCTTGTGCAGCGGGTTCCGGCTTTGGTAATGGCAAAACACCGGTTTGCGGAATTCTGTCCCGCTGTTTTCTTAGGCTTTGAAACAATTCCCAATCCCTGCCTGAAAGGAGGCTTACAGATTTTACACGGTTCGAGTCCTTGTTTAAGTGCTTTCTCAATGCTTAATGATGATGAAACATTTTTTACCATCCGGCAGGATGACAAATGGTACTTCGAGCCGGAAGGTGTTTTATAAACAGTTTGTGCTGAAATAGTCAGGGCAAATAACAACAGAAAAACCGACAGGAATTTCATGATTTAATCTGCAAAATATCCGCGTAAAGCTTCCAGGGTTTTCTTTTCGTTACCAATAAAGATTTCTTTATCTGTCATAAAAACCGGACGTTTAAGAAAAGTATAATGATCCAGGATAAGTTCCTTGTAATCGTTTTCCTGCAATGTTTTCGGATCTATTTCCCGGAGCTTGATTTGGTTTGATTTTTTACTGAAAAGCGCCTCGTAGGAACCTGCAAGTCTGTACATTTCTTCCAGCTCTTCAACTGTTACAGGATTTATTTTTATTTCCCGAAGTTCCCAGTCTTTCAAATTAAATTTTTTAAGAATTTTCAGGCAGGTATCACAGGTTTTTAAATAAAATACTTTTTTCATTTTTCAAAAATAGGGTTAATAAAAGGAAATTAAAAATTTTATCAATATCTTTATTTAAATTTAAGAAAATAATGGTGACTAAAACGGTCTTTCAGTTTATTTCTGAACCAAGCGATGTAAATTATGGTGGAAATGTACACGGCGGAAGTGTTATGAAATGGATTGATCAGGCGGGCTACGCGTGTGCAAGTTCGTGGAGCTCCAGTTACTGTGTAACCGTTTATGTGGGTGGAATTAGGTTTTATTCGCCAATAAAAATCGGGCATATCGTAAAAGTGGAAGCCGAGGTAATTTACACCGGAAGTACGAGTATGCATATCGCCATCAATGTATTCTCCCGAAACATCAAGCGGAAAGATTTTGAAAAGAAAACGCACTGCATCATTGTTTTTGTGGCGGTTGACGATGAAGGTAATTCGTTACAAGTCCCAAAATTCGAACCGGAAACCGAAGCCGAAAAACAAATGGAACAGTACGCCGTAAAACTCATGGACTTGCGAAAAAAAATCGAGGACGAGATGAAACCGTTCTTATAAAAATTCATTTCATAAAAAAACCTTCCGATTTCCCGGAAGGTTTTTTGTTATCAATAACTAGAAATTATCTAGCAATATTTACGGATCTGGTTTCGCGGATAACCGTAACTCTCACCTGTCCTGGATACGTAAGTTCATTCTGAATTTTCTCTGAAATATCATAAGAAAGCTGTGCGGACTTATCGTCGCTTACTTTTCCGCTTTCAACCATTACGCGAAGTTCGCGCCCGGCCTGAATCGCATAAGCACTGGAAACACCATCGAAACTCAAAGCAGCTGCTTCCAGATCTTTCAATCGTTGGATATAAGATTCCAAAACCTGACGACGTGCGCCCGGTCTAGCTCCAGAAATTGCATCGGCAACCTGAATAATCGGCGACAACAACGAAGTCATTTCAACTTCATCGTGGTGCGCTCCAATTGCATTGACTACTTCAGGATTTTCACCATACTTTTCGGCCCATTGCATCCCCAAAAGCGCGTGTGGAAGTTCGGACTCTTGTTCCGGAACTTTCCCGATATCGTGAAGCAAACCTGCTCTTTTCGCCATTTTTACGTTTAAACCCAGTTCTGCAGCCATCGTTGCAGCGATATTCGCTACTTCTCTGGAGTGTTGCAAAAGGTTTTGGCCATAAGAAGATCTGAATTTCATTCGTCCTACGATTTTTACCAATTCCGGGTGAAGTCCGTGTACACCTAAATCGATCACTGTTCTTTTACCCACTTCGATGATTTCTTCTTCGATGTGTTTTTTGGTTTTCTCTACCACTTCTTCAATTCTCGCTGGGTGAATTCTTCCGTCGGTTACCAAACGGTGAAGCGAAAGTCTTGCGATTTCTCTTCTTACAGGATCGAAACATGAAAGTAAAATCGCTTCCGGAGTATCATCAACGATAATTTCAACGCCGGTTGCAGCTTCCAAAGCACGGATATTTCTACCTTCTCTACCGATAATCCTACCTTTTACCTCATCAGATTCGATATTGAATACTGAAACTGAATTTTCGATCGCCTGTTCGGTTCCGATTCGCTGAATGGTTTGAATAACAATCTTTTTCGCTTCTTGTTTTGCGTTAAGATTAGCTTCTTCCATAATGCTCTGAACGTGCGCCTGAGCTCTGGTTTTCGCTTCTGCTTTCAGGGATTCTATCAATTCATTTCTTGCTTCATCGGCAGAATAATTTGCTATTTTTTCTAACATTTCTACTTTTTGGGAAGTAGCAATATCTAATTCTTGCTGTTTTCTTTCGAGGATTTCGTGCTTTTTGCTGTAATCGGCAATTTGTCGGTCCAAATCTTTTTCCAGTTTACCGGTTTTGCTCAATTCATCATTAAGCTTATTTTCTTTTTCTTTAATTCTTTTTTCGGCATCTTGCATCTTTTTTTCTCTCGCCTGAATATCGGCGTCATGCTGAGATTTCAATTCCAAAAACTTTTCTTTGGCCTGGAGTTGTTTTTCTTTTCTAATGGATTCGGCCTGTACGTTGGCTTTTTCTATAAGGTTTTCGGCATTTTTCTTTGCATCTTGAATGATGAATTTTGCTTTTGCGTTGAGTGAGCTTTTAGAAAATAGCATTCCTATAATGGCTCCCAAAACAACGCAAACAATACCGATAATAATTGCGGTTGCTGTTGTCATATATGTTTAGTTTAAATGTTCCTTTATTTAATGATTTCAAAGGTGGATTTTCCAATTTGAAATCGTTGTTTTTAATTATTTTTTATCCATTTTTTAAGATAAAAAAAGCCTACAATAATTCAGAGATTTAGAGTAAACTCCTAATCTTCACGATTTGAACTGATTTTCACTTTCTGTAATCCGAGCAAGTCGGCGCGCCATTAAGTGAACTTTCGTTCGGAAATTGTTTAGCGTTGAGTTTACCTTAATGTGTTAGAACTATTGTAGGCAGTTGTGTTTTGGAAAAGAAAATCTACTTTTCCAATTCTTCCAACAGGCGGTTAATTTGCATTAATCTTTCGTTGGAAGCTTGTATATTTTTTTCGTTGGATATTGCTGATACTTCTGCATTCGTGCCTAGTTTTAAAGCGCACATTGCCAAAGCATCTTGCTTATCTCTCACGTCAAAATTTTGTTCAAAATCTTTAATCATTGCTTCAATCTGTTTTCCTACTTTCCGAAGTGTTTCTTCTTCGGTGGCAGGTACATTCAGCGGATAATTTCTTCCGGCAATGTTGATGGTAATTCTTCTTACTTCCATTACAACCCGCTGTTTTGAAGTTCCGCAATACAGTTATCCACTTCTTTAATCAGGCGGTTGATGTGGTTTTTCATCAATCGGTTATGATCGGGATTTCCGGATATTGCCGAGTACAATTTTATATTCTTTTGTTCTTCTGCTAAAACCTGGTTTTTTCTTTTTTCCTCGTCGTATTTCTTCTTCAATTCGTTGTGCTCTTTCGATAATTCCGCATACTTTTCGTCCAAATCCCGGTAATTCTTCGTTACACTAAGAATTTTTTTTTCTAAAACCGAAAAGTTGTTTTCTAAATCTTTGAGCATTTTCAGGCTTAATTAATTCTAACTATTTAGCAAAAATATAAAATTTTAATTTGAATTGATGAATTATTTCAACAATTTATTGAAATAAAAAAGAGAAAGCATTGATTTACTTTCTCTTTAATTTTTATCTCGATGTTTTTCTTTACTCAAATTTCAAAACAAACATGAATGCACGGGTTTTTCCACTGGCGATAGCTGCGTTCCAATATGGTGGCGTTTCTGGATTGTCTGCTACCATTTCATCGTTAATCATAAATGTTCCGCGGAAACCTGGTGTAAGCTTGAATCTGCTGAAATAAAACTGAATCCCGATTTCTGCAGACCATGCAAAATTGCTTGCGGTAGTTCGGAAAAGTCCTTGCTGGTTATCGTCGGTTGCTTTGTTGTTTGATTGCAAATTCATCATCCAATTCACTCCGGCTGCCGCATAAGGACGAGAATTGTACCATCTGTCACCATGAACTTCGATGAGCAACGGCAAATCGACATAAGTCGATTTTACGGTTCTTAATTTATCTGCATCGGTGAGTGGTCTTGGTGTAAAAGCTGGATATGCAGTGGTTCCACCGGCGTATTGATCATTCGATTGAGTATCGAAATACACTTCTCTTTCCACGAAATGTAAACCTGGTTCGAATCTTAAATCAAAATTTTCATTCAATCTGAATTTCCCGATTAATCCGGCACCAAAACTATAGGAAGATTTAGTTCTCACAAGATTTTTGCCCTTATTCATCCCAAATTTCGGATCCAAAACCAATTTATAATCGAAATTATTCGCAGCAAGATAGAAACCGTAGCTGAGCTTTTGGTCATCAAATCCTTCCAGATTGTCCATTCGGTCTTTGGTACGGAAAAGTTGCGCATTCAATAATGATGCAACAAAAATTGCCGTGAGCAAATTAATTTTTAACCCTATTTTACCCATATTTTACTTGGTTGCCTTATAAATCGTTGCGATTCCTAAACTTAGTTTTTTATATTCCACTTTCTTGAAACCGATATTTAGAAGAATGTTTTTCATTTTTTCACCATAAGGAAAAGCGTTTACCGAATCCGGAAGGTAGGTGTAAGCTCTGTTGTCTTTGGAGACCAATTTACCGATTTGTGGCAAAATATTTTTAAAATAAAACATATAAAAAGGTCCTAAAAAGCCTTCCACTTTAGAAAATTCTAAAATATATACGCTTTTTTCCTCCTTCACTACTCTTCTGAGTTCTGCTAATCCTTTTTCTAAATTCTCGAAATTTCTTACTCCAAATGCAACGGAAACAGCATCGAATTTATTGCTATCGAACGGAAGGTTTTCCGCATCACCTTTCTGCATGGAAATTTGCTGATCCAAGTTGAGTTTCTTGATTTTCTCGATTCCCACGTTCAGCATTTGCTGGGAAAGATCCAAACCTACTACTTTCGCCGAAGTTCCTTTTTGTACGGCAATGGCCAAATCTCCGGTTCCTGTCGCTACATCTAGAACTTCTTTCGGTTGGTCTTTCTGCATCCATTTTACCAAAGTATTTCTCCAGAGCACATCTATTTTCATAGAAAGTACGTGGTTCAGTAAGTCATATTTGGGAGCGATATTGTCGAACATGTCTTCAACTTCGCTCTTTTTCCCTGCTTCTGTGTTGTATGGTTTTACTTGGCTCAAAATGCTTTATTTAAAATTGATAGTACTCTTTATAATAATTGAGAAAATCCTGTTTTCTGAAAATCTTTGTTCGGGATTCTATTTTCTGGACGTTTTTTACCACTTTATCGTAATCTTCGTCAATATTGAAGTAGAAATCGTCAGTATATAATTTATTGAAGAGTTTGGGCTCGTTAAGATAGTTTTTCCCATCAATGATAGTAGCACCACGAGCGGCGATCAGTGAATCTTTGTTGAGTCCATAACCGTAAAATTGCTCATTGATGTAATAATCTTGGTGTGCAATATTCAGCAAACCCCGATCTTTATTTACTACAAAACCAGAATCGTAGAGCATTTTCTTCTGTCCATCGAAAACCTTGATTTGGTTTTTCCCTTTCGCTAAATCTACCTGAAGTTTTTGTCCGGGAGCGATGATTTTTTCAGATCCGTTGTTGATTTTAAAGTAAAATGTATTATTGGTAGGATTATCAACCAGATAATAATTTCTTTTAGCCAAAAACAAAAAATAAATTCCAAACGCAAAGAGCACCGCAATCACCGATATAATCAAACCTTTCGTGGACGCACTCATTTTCATAATTTATTCTTGAAAAAACTTTTGCAAATTTAATAATAATTTTCATTTAAGCCGATACAATATAATTCTTAACTTTGTCGGAAATTTTCAAAAAAAATATGCCCAATACAATCATTATAGGTTCAGGAAGTTATATTCCTAAAAAAGTTATCGGCCGGGAACACTTTATGGATTCAGTTTTCTACACTGACGAAGGTGAAAAAATCGATAAACCCAATCCGGAAATCATCCAAAAATTTGTGGACATCACAGAAATAGAAAATCGAAGATATCTGGAAGATGATGAATTCAATTCGGATCTTGGACATAAAGCTGCAATGGAAGCGATTGCTGATGCCAAAATTGATCAAGAAGAACTTGATTATATTATTTGTGCCAGCAATTTTGGCGAGGTGGATAAAAATGGAATGACTAATTTCATGCCTTCTATGTCTGCACGCATCAAAAACAAATTGGGAATCCTCAACAGGAAATGCATCAATTACGACATGATTTTCGGTTGCCCAGGTTGGATAGAAGCAATGATTTTGGCTGATACTTTAATTAAAGCAAAAAGAGCAAAACTGATTTTGGTGGTAGGTACCGAAACGTTGAGCCGCGTAACTGATCCTTTCGATAGAAACAAAATGATTTTTGCGGACGGAGCCGGCGCTGTCGTAGTAAAAGCTACTGATGAAGAAAATGTAGGAATTATCGCTGATGCTACAATTTGTGATAATAATTTAGAATTAAATTACCTGGAAAATGCACCTTCATTGAAAAAAGATGAAGACAGAAGACCTCTTTACATCAGAATGCACGGCAGAAAAATCTATGAATACGCGTTGAAATACGTTCCGGATGCGATCAAAGAAACCATCGATAAAGCAAATTTAACTATTGATGATATCGATAAAATATTGATCCACCAAGCCAATGCTAAAATGGATTATGCAATGATTTCGAGATTGCACAAGCTCTATGGAAAAACTGATTACAGCCACGATATTGCGCCAATGACGATTCAGGAATTCGGAAATTCGTCGGTTGCTACAATTCCTACGATGTTTGATTTAATCAGAAAAGGAAATATGAAAGGTCATCAATTCAAAGACAAAGGAAATATCGTATTCGCTTCCGTTGGTGCAGGAATGAACATTAACGCGATTGTTTACAGATTTCCTTAAACCACAATTTTTAAAATAAAGCATTTAAACAAAACATAAGAAGCACAAAAATCCATTTTGTGCTTTTTTATTGAAAATTATCGCATGCAGAAAAATTTTTTAATCATCACCGGAATTATTTTTATTCTGGAATTTTACGTTTATCAAGCGTTCAAAACCATCGCTTCCAACAATTGGTTGCGTATCGGATATTGGGCCGTAACACTGTTGGTGTACGGCTTCTTACTTTATGAATTACTCAATTTCAGGCGAAGCGACCGAGATCATCATCGCATACAAATAGTGTCTTCTATTTTTTTAATTTTTCTAATTCCTAAACTTTTCATCGTTTTTTTCCTTTTAATTGAAGATATCGGAAGGTTTTTTAGGTATTTATTCTCATTTTTTGCAAAACCGGAAAGTTATTTTCCCGAGCGAAGACAATTCATCAGTCTCATCGGAGTAGGAATTGCCGGAATTTTTTCTGCTTTGGTAATCGA
Organism: Kaistella haifensis DSM 19056; assembly: GCF_000735695.2. Lineage (GTDB taxonomy): Bacteria > Bacteroidota > Bacteroidia > Flavobacteriales > Weeksellaceae > Kaistella > Kaistella haifensis. The sequence goes on along the minus strand of NZ_JASZ02000003.1, from coordinate 81,504 downwards.
TGGAATTATCTTCGGGAAATACCGCCACCATGTAAGAAAAGTGAAATTGAAAATCACCGGTTTACCAGATGTTTTCAAAGGTTACAAAATCGTTCAGATTTCTGATGTCCATTCGGGAAGTTTTTTTCATCCCGAAAAATTGCAGAAAGCAGTTGATTTAATCAATGAGCAAAAAGCTGATTTAGTGCTATTCACTGGTGATATGGTGAATAATTTTGCCAGCGAATTTGCGCCATTTGTACCATTATTTTCTAGCATTCAAGCGAAAGACGGGAAATTTTCAGTTTTAGGAAATCACGATTACGGAGATTATGCCGAATGGAATTCCGCTGAAGAAAAAGCCCAAAATATTCCCAATTTAATTCAATTACAAAAGCAAGCCGGCTTCGAAACGCTGAGAAATGAACACCGAGTTATCCAGAAAAATGGTGAAAAGCTCTATGTTCTCGGGGTTGAAAACTGGGGCGAAAAACCTTTTCCACAATACGGTGATTTAAATAAGGCTTCCACCGGAATCCCCGCTGAGGCAGCGAAAATATTGATGAGCCACGATCCTACCCATTTCGATGCGGTGGTGAAAAACCACCCTGCCAATGTACAACTAACACTTTCCGGACATACCCACGGAATGCAATTTGGCCTCGATTTGAAAAATGTTCGTTGGTCTCCTGTGCAGTATCGATATAAAAAATGGGCGGATTTATATGAAAGTTCCGGTAAATACCTTTATGTAAACCGAGGTTTCGGCGTAATTGCCTTCCCAGGAAGAGTCGGAATTGAGCCGGAAATTACCTTAATAGAACTCGTTTAATTTTTTTTTTAAGTCTAATGATTTCATTTAAAAAAGCCACAAAAGTTGATATTCCACAAATTCAGGAATTGGCAAAAAAGTCGTGGAATTCAGCTTATCAAAATATTATTTCGCAAGATCAAATTGATTATATGTTACAGCAAATGTATTCGGAAGAAGAAATTTCCAATCATTTGGAAAATCCGAATTATCACTATTATTTAATTTTAAAAGCTGAAACAGCGGCAGGATTCATTGGTTTTGAATTTCACTATGAAAATGCTACTACGAAACTTCATCGAATTTATCTCTTGGAAGACTTCAAAGGTCAAGGTCTTGGAAAAGCTGCGATTAACTTCCTGAAAGGAAAAACTTCCGAAACTTCCGACAAAAGAATCATTCTGAATGTCAACAAAAACAATCCTGCAAAGCAAATGTATGAATCACAAGGATTTACAACTTACAAAGAAGCAATTTTCGAAATCGGAAATGGGTATGTGATGGATGATTCTTTGATGGAATTTTTCCTTTAATCATTATTAAACTGCTCATTAAAAATTTTTTGGTACAATTTTAGAATGTCTAAAATCATAACATTAAAAAATAAACCTATGACACGCGCAAATTTATTCACCAAGATTCAGATGCTAGCATTAGCATTATTCGCAAACTTCGCTGCAATTATCGTAAAAGCACAAGACAAAGCTGCGGACTTAAAAGTTGATGTTGATGTCAATAAAGGAAGCGACGCAATGGGCGCAGAATGGATGAGCAACCCGATCGTTTGGGTAATTGGAGCAGTAGTTCTAATCATCATCATCGCATTGATCACCAGAGGCGGCGGAAGCAAATAACAAACTATACATAATAAAAAATCCCGAAAATTCATTCGGGATTTTTTTGGGGCTTCTGTTTTTTTTATATACCTAGTGCTTTCTGATAAGCACTTTCAATTCCATCTAGATTTTTCCCACCTGCAGTAGCAAATCCTGGATTTCCACCACCTCCACCTTGGATTTCTTTCGCCAAATCTTTCACGATATTTCCGGCGTGGTATTGAGCTTCCAAATCCTGCGAAACACCTACCGTAATCATCGGTTTTCCATCCGCATCGGAAATAATGATGATCACAGCGTTTTCAACTTCTTTTTTCAACTGAAAAACGATATCTTTCACGCTACCGGCATCCATTGAAACTTTTTTTACCAATAATTTTTTGCCTCCATTTTCTACAAAATCATTTTTCCAATTCGCGGTTTCGCCTTTTGCTTTCTCTTTTTTCAAGGATTCAACTTCTGATTTCAAAGTGGCGTTTTCTTCGATTAATTTTTCTACAGATTTTGCTAAATCTTTGGATTTGAGCAAAGCAGAAATTTCTTTAAACTGAAGCTCTAAACTTTGGAAATATTCCGCAGATTTATCTCCGGAAATCGCTTCAATTCTACGGATTCCTGCAGCGGTAGAATTTTCATTCTGAATCTTAAAATAACCGATTTCACCAGTATTTTTCACGTGTGTTCCTCCGCACAATTCCCGGGAAGTACCGAACTGAATCATTCGCACGGTATCGCCGTATTTTTCACCGAAAAGCGCCATTGCTCCTTTCTCTAAAGCCTCTGCAATTGGGATATTTCTAAATTCCTGTAACGCAATATTTTCTTTAATTTTTGCGTTCACTTTATCTTCCACCAATTTCAATTCTTCCTCGCTCATTTTTGAGAAATGAGAAAAATCGAAACGGAGATAATCAGGACCAACAAAAGATCCTTTCTGCTCAACGTGAGTTCCCAAAACTTCGCGCAAAGCTTCGTGCAACAAGTGCGTTACCGAGTGGTTCGCCTGAGTGTTTTTTCTGTCAGTAGTATTTACTTTTGCATAAAAAACAGCACCTGCATCTTTCGGTAAATCTTTAATTAAAGAAACGATCAAATTGTTTTCTTTGCGGGTTTCCAAAACCTCAACAACGTCGCTGCAATTTGTGATATCAAAAACATCTGGGTTCGCAATATCGAAACCTTCGGTATAACTTGGAATCAAAAGTCCTTTGTCACCGATTTGTCCACCACCTTCAGGATAAAAAGGCGATTTCGAAAGTACTATTTGGTAAAATTCACCGTCTTTATTTTCAATCTTCCGGTAACGAGTGATGTATGTTTCAGCTTCTGTTTGGTCGTAACCAACGAAAACTTCTTGTTTTTCTTCTAAAATAACCCAATCGTGAACTTTTTGAGCCGATGATTTCTTGGAACGCTGTTTTTGCTTTTCCATTTCTTCATCAAATCCTTTTTCATCAACGGTTAAATTCTTTTCTTCAGCAATAATTCTCGACAAATCTGCCGGGAAACCATAGGTATCGTACAACTCAAAAACCTCAGCACCAGGAAGCGTTTTTTCATTTCTCGATAGGGTTTCATTGATGATTAAATCAATTCTTTTCAAACCGTGTTCGATGGTTTTCAGGAAAGAAGTTTCTTCTTCTTTTATAACTTCAGTTACCAATTTTTCCTGTTTCACCAATTCTGGGAAAAATTCGCCCATTTCTTTTTTCAAAACTGCTACCAATTCGAAAAGGAAAGGCTCTTTCATCCCTAAAAAACGGTAAGAATACGAAATTGCTCTTCTTAAAATTCTTCGGATCACATAACCCGCTCCACCATTTGAAGGAAGCTGTCCATCGGCAATTGCAAATGCTACCGCACGAATATGATCAACCACAACACGAATTGCAATATCTTTTTCGTCTTCCAAAATTCCGGTGTATTTCTTCCCTGAAAGTTCTTCAACTTTAGCTATTAAAGGCGTGAAAACATCGGTATCATAATTGGATTTTTTTCCTTGCAAAGCCATACACAGACGCTCAAAACCCATTCCGGTATCCACGTTCTGTGAAGGTAATTTTTCTAAGGAACCATCAGCTTTTCGGTTGAATTCCATGAATACATTATTCCAGATTTCCACCACTTGCGGATGATCATTATTAATCAAATCGATTCCCGGAACTAACGCTTTTTCCTCTTCGGAACGCAAATCAACGTGAATTTCCGAGCAAGGTCCGCACGGTCCGCTCTCTCCCATTTCCCAGAAATTATCTTTCTTGTTTCCGTTGATAATTCTACTTTCGTCAATGTGGGTTTTCCAGTAGTCGTAGGCATCCTGATCGCGTTCTAAGTTTTCAGACGCATCCCCTTCAAAAATAGTTACGTAAAGATTTTCTTTTGGAATTTTATAAACTTCTGTCAACAGTTCCCATGCGAAAGCAATCGCTTCTTTTTTGAAATAATCACCAAAAGACCAGTTTCCGAGCATTTCAAACATCGTGTGATGATAGGTATCTCTACCAACGTCATCCAAATCGTTGTGTTTTCCGGAAACGCGGAGGCATTTCTGGGTATCGGCAATTCGAGGCGCTTTCGGTTGTTTGTAACCAAGAAAATAATCCTTAAACTGCGTCATTCCGGAGTTGGAGAACATCAATGTAGGATCATCTTTCAGTACAATAGGCGCTGAAGGAACGATAAGATGTCCTTTTTCTTTAAAATAATCTAAAAACTGTTTTCGTATTTGTTGTGAAGTCATAGTTGAGTTTTGCTGTTAGCGGTTGCTTTTGGCTTTTTGGTAAGCATGCAAATTTAGGAAATTTTGGGAGAAAATTGAACGCAAATTCGCTACCGGAAAAATTATCTGAAGTGATGAGGGAGAAGTAATTAAAAAAAATTCGTCTCGCTAAAAAACGAGACGAATCAACATCACTTATTACACTTAATAAAAAAAAATTATTCTTATTTCATTTCCATGGCTTTAACTAAAATCTGAATATTAATTTCATTTTTAATTAAACCATTTTCAATTGGCATTTGGAATTTTACTCCAAAATCTTCTCTATTGATATCTTTAGGTTCAGTGGCAATGCTTACAATGCCGTCTTTAACCGAGACATTGGCATTAAACTGTACCGGTTTTGTAATTCCTTTAATGGTAAGATTTCCTTCTAAAACAGTGTTGTAATCGCCTCCGGAAGTATTTTCAGAAACCTTTGTAATTTCGTAAGAAGCTGTAGGGAATTTTTCTACATCGAAGAAATCGGCACTTTTTAAGTGACCGTTCAATTTATTCAATTGCTCGGGATCATCTTTTAAATCAACGGAAGTCAGCGAATTCATATCTGCTACAAATTTCCCACTTTCCAGTTTTCCTTTATTTGCAGTTACTTCCCCACTTTCAAACTTTATAGTTCCGAAATGACTGGTATTGTCGGTTTTCACCACTTTAAAACCTTTCCATTCTATACGGCTATTGAGCGTATCCAACACGAAAACATCTCCTTCTTTTGTGGTAGAAACAGTATTGCTTTCGCTGGTTAACGGTTTATCTTTCCCGCAAGAAACCAGTAAAATTCCCGCAATAAATGCTGAAAAAATTGTAGTTTTGAATACCGTTTTCATTTAGAAAATTGAATTTTTAATTGTTTCCGCTAAAATAATAAAAAAATTCAGATTATTTATAAAAATCTTATTTTCGCAGTATGCTTTTAGAAATCAATCAATTATTTTTTTCATACACGCCCGAAAAAAAACTTTTTCAAAACCTCAATCTGCGAATTAGCGAAGGCAAAATTATTGCTCTTGCCGGCGAGAGCGGTTGTGGGAAATCCACTTTGCTGAGCTTAATTTATGGCTTGCTCGATTGGGAAAAAGGAGAAATTATTTTCTCTGGAAAACCGATTTTTGGGCCGAAGAAAAACCTTGTTCCGGGAGAACCAGAAATGAAATTGGTTGCACAAAATTACGATTTAATGCCATATGCGACCGTAGCAGACAACGTTGGGAAATTTATCTCAAACATTAATTTGACTGAGAAAAAAGCGAAAGTAATGGAATTGCTCAAGGTCGTTGGGCTGGAAGAATACGCATTGATTTTGCCTAAATATCTAAGTGGAGGCCAACAGCAAAGGGTTGCGATTGCACGCGCGCTTTCAGTAATGCCGAAACTGCTTTTGTTGGATGAACCCTTCAGCAATCTCGATTTTTCGCGTAAAATTGAACTCAGAGAAAAATTATTCAATTATGCGAAAGAAAAAAATATTTCGATGCTGATTTCTACGCACGAAATACAGGAAGTGATGCCGTGGCTAGACCAGATAATTGTACTGCAGGAAGGAAGATTGATCCAAAACGATTCGCCCATAGAAACTTACAAAAACCCTTACAATGAATATGTTGCAAAACTTTTTGGTGAAGTGAATGTATTTTCCGATGAAGAAAAAAAACTTTGGAATCTTGCAAAAACCTTCTGGTTTCCACACGAAATAAAAATTTCAGTTAGCGAAAATCAGCAACAATTAAATGCAAAAGTTATGGAAAGCCGCTTCGCAGGAAACCATTTCTGGAACAAAATTTCCTGGAACGACAAAAAATTGGTTGTTTATACCAACCATGAATTAGTAGGCGATGTAAACATCGAATTCATTTAGAATTTTCATTTTCATGAAAAAATATCAGGGGAATTTTTTGCACTTATCAAAGTAAAAACCTAACTTTACACTTCCCGAATAAGGAAATTTTTGGTTAATTCTCTTTCTACCTTTAAGACGAAATTAGTTCGGTTCTCGAACAACCAAGTCCGGAAAAGAACCCTGTCCAAATCTTTCCTTTTTTTATGCCCAAAAAGTAAAAAACACGCCGAAACGTGTTTTTTATATTGTTATTTGAAAATTATTTACGCTTTCTTTACAAATTCAGATTTCAAAGCCATCGCACCGAAACCATCAATTTTACAATCAATATTGTGGTCGGAATCCGGTCTCAAACGGATATTTTTCACTTTCGTTCCGGCTTTTACTGGTTTTGGGGCACCTTTCACCGGCAAATCTTTCATCACGATCACCGAATCGCCATTCTGCAGCTCATTTCCGTTGATATCTAAAATTTTATCATCATTTGATGTTTCTTTCGGATCCCACTCGTGAAAACACTGGGAACAAACCATCAAGTTATCCTGTTCATAGGTAAATTCGGATTGGCATTTTGGGCAGATCATTGTGTCGCTCATTTCTTCAATTTTTTATCATCCAAAAATACGATATTTAATGATGCTTGTCAATATAGCACGATCACTAAAATTTTAACTACAAAAAAACGGTTCCCACTTTCTGTTTTAAATTCTGTATTTTTGCAAAAAATTTTAGGTTAAAAAACTAAAATTCAACTATTAAAATCTCCCAATGGAACTTATACACAGAAACCTCCTCATCGGAATTCACGATGCTTTGCAAGAAACTTTTTTTGAAGATAAAAAATACGCGGACAAGGTCATAGAACGCCTTTTGAAAGCCAACAGAAAATGGGGCAGCGAAGACCGAAAAGTAGTTTCACAGATTTTCTACGATATCATCCGTTGGAAAAAACGCCTCGAATATTATATGGGTGAAGGCGCAAAACCAGGCAACATCTATAAAATGATTCTCGCATATTGCCTTTGGACCAAAACACATTACAAAAAATTTGAAGAGTTTGACGGAATTAAAAATGCCGACATCCTCAACAAACTCAAGAAAAATACGGTTCCTACGAAAGCGGTGGAATATTCAATTCCTGAATGGCTCGCCGAAACTTTAGAAAAAGAATTGGGCAACAAATGGGAACGCGAAATGGAAGCACTGAACGAGCAAGCTCCCACGATTCTTAGAGCCAACACCCTAAAAACCACGGCAAAAGAATTGATTTCCGATTTGAATGACGAAAATGTAGAAAGTTTCCAGATTAGAAATTATCCTGATGCAGTTCAGCTTGCGGAAAAGAAAAACGTTTTCCTTACGTCGGCATTCAAAGACGGTTTATTTGAAGTTCAAGATGCTTCATCGCAGAAAATTGGTGAACTTTTGGACGTTCACGAAGGAATGCGCGTTGTAGATGCATGCGCCGGAGCCGGTGGAAAAACTCTTCACTTAGCGGCTTTGATGAAAAATAAAGGTCAGATTATCGCTTTAGATATCTACGAATGGAAACTCGCAGAACTGAAACGCCGCGCTAAAAGAGCCGGGGCTCACAACATCGAAACAAGATACATCGACGACAATAAAGTCATCAAAAGACTTCATGAAAAAGCCGACAGACTGTTAATCGATGCACCATGTTCAGGTTTGGGAGTTCTGAAAAGAAACCCCGATTCTAAATGGAAAATTGACCAGGATTTTATCGACAGAATTAAAAAAGAGCAACAACAAATCCTTCAAGATTATTCTAAAATTTTAAAAAAAGGCGGCAAAATGATCTACGCAACTTGTTCTATTTTGCCAAGTGAAAATAATGAACAAGTGGAAACTTTCCTTAAAAACAACGATGGATTTTCTTTAATAAAAGAAGAAAAAATAATGCCGAGCGATGGTTTCGATGGTTTCTACATGGCATTAATCGAAAGAAAAGCGTAACTGAAAAGTTTATAAAAATGGATAGCAGACAAAAATCTGCTATTTTTTTTGGAATTTTTTCCGCTGAAAAGTACAGAATCAGCGATTGAACTTAAATTTTTCCTTTCTAATAATTAATTTTAGTAAAATATTCATATTTTATTAATTTTTGTTTCTATTTTTAATCATTTGCAATATGTTTGCAGTAGAATTTTAATTAAAAGTTACCAAAATAAAAATATTTGAATTATGTGCGGAATTGTATGCTTGTTTGATGCCAAACAAAAAACGGAAACTCTAAGACCTCAGGTTTTAGAAATGTCTAAAAAAATTCGTCACCGCGGACCAGATTGGAGCGGAATTTTTCAGGACGAAAAAGTAATTTTCTCCCACGAAAGATTGGCGATTGTTGACCCAACTTCCGGGAAACAGCCATTATTTTCTAATGATAAAAAAATCGTTCTCGCCGTAAATGGTGAAATTTACAACCACCGCGAACTTAGAAATGAATTTCCGGACTACGATTTCCAAACCGAATCCGACTGCGAAGTAATCATTCCTTTATTCAAAAAATACGGAAAAAATTTCGTGGATAAACTGAATGGAATTTTCGCATTCTCTTTATATGATATCGAAAACAATGTCTATTTTGTTGCCCGTGATCACATGGGAATCTGCCCACTTTACCAAGGTTGGGATCAACACGGAAATTATTATGTAGCTTCTGAACTGAAAGCTTTGGAAGGTGTTTGCAAAACCATTGAAACATTTTTACCGGGACATTTTCTTTACAGCCCCGAAGGTTACGAATTGCAGCAATGGTACAAAAGAGATTGGGAAGATTTTGAAAACGTAAAAGACAACACCACCGATTTGGCGGAACTGAGAAAAGCTTTGGAAGAAGCCGTTCACAGACAATTGATGAGTGACGTTCCTTATGGCGTTTTGCTTTCCGGTGGATTGGATTCTTCGATTATTTCTGCGGTAACTGCAAAATATTCGCGAAACCGTATTGAAAGTGGTGATACTCAGGAAGCTTGGTATCCGCGTTTACACAGTTTTGCGGTAGGTTTGGAAGGAAGCCCGGATTTGGTAGCTGCCCAGAAAGCTGCGGATCATATCGGTTCTATTCACCACGAAGTTCACTTCACCGTACAGGAAGGTTTGGATGCAGTTCGCGATGTGATCTATCACTTGGAAACTTATGATGTAACTACCATAAGGGCTTCCACACCGATGTATTTATTAGCGAGAGTCATCAAGTCAATGGGAATTAAAATGGTGCTTTCCGGGGAAGGTAGTGATGAATTATTTGGAGGATATCTGTATTTCCACAAAGCTCCAAACGCTAAAGAGTTTCATGAAGAAAACGTTAGAAAACTAGGAAAACTTCACTTATACGATTGTTTGCGCGCCAATAAAGCATTGATGAGTTGGGGAATCGAAGGCCGCGTTCCTTTCTTGGATAAAGAATTTATGGATGTTGCGATGCGCCAAAACCCAAAAGACAAAATGGTCACCGCACACGAACCAAAAATCGAAAAATGGATGCTAAGAAAAGCTTTTGAAGATTTGTTGCCGGAATCTATCGCGTGGAGACAAAAAGAGCAATTTTCAGATGGAGTTGGCTACTCATGGATCGATTCTTTAAAAGAAGTTGCCGAAAAAGAAGTGACAGACGAGATGATGGTGAATGCAAAATTCCGATTCCCACTAAACACGCCACAAAACAAAGAAGAATACCGCTACAGAACCATTTTCGAAGAGCATTTCCCAAGTGAAACCGCCGCCGCTACAGTTCCATCGGTTCCATCGGTTGCGTGCTCCACTCCTATCGCTTTAGAATGGGACGAAGCTTTCAAAAACGCCAACGATCCAAGTGGTAGAGCCGTGAAAACCGTTCACGAAGACAGTTACTAATCGATATTTACATTTAAAAAATTTGAAATACCCTTAAGAAGTTTAAGCTTTTTAGGGGTGTTTTTTTGGAGTGAAGATTATTCAAGATAAACATTCTTCATGTTCAAAAATTTTTACTTACCTTTGACGTTAGTAACGCAAAAGAGGATGATTATCAATTTTGGAAATAAAGAAACAGAAAAAATCTGGAATGGAGTTGTTTCTAAAAAACTTCCAAGAGAAATTCAGGAGGTTGCCAGAAGAAAACTGAGGATGATTAATAACTCCGTTGATATTGCTGACCTTAGAGTTCCACCCGCAAATCGGCTTGAGAAACTAAAAGGTGATTTATCAGAATTTTATAGCATTCGAATTAATAATCAGTGGAGAATTACTTTCAAATGGGAAAATCGTAATGCGTTTGAAGTTGAAATTATAGATTATCATTAAATTGAAAAAACATGGAAAAGTTGAGAAATATATCACCCGGAGAAATATTATTAGAGGAATTTTTGGTTCCACTCGAAATTTCACAATACAGACTTTCGAAAGATTTGGAAATTCCACAAACCAGAATTTCGGAAATCATTAAAGGAAATAGAAGAATTTCTGCCGATACCGCAGTGAGATTAAGCGCATATTTTGGAAATTCTCCGAAATTTTGGCTCGGACTTCAAGATGATTATGATATTGAAAATGAATTAAAAGAAAAATCTAGCGAAGTGACAAGAATTACACGTATCCGAAAAGAAAAAGAAGACGTCGTTTAACATTCTAAATCCCGCGAGTTGTCACGGGATTTTTTTTTATTTTTGTTTAATGTCTGAATCCATTAATACACCAAACTCATCTGTTAAAAAATTTCTCCCGATAATTCTTGCAACGGCAATTTTCATGCAAATGCTTGATTCTACTATTCTGAACACATCGTTGCCATCAATCGCAAAAGATTTAAACGAATCGCCAATGAATATGCAAAATGCAATTATCAGCTATGTACTAACTTTAGCTTTATTCATGCCGGTAAGCGGTTTTTTGGCCGATAAATTCGGAACCAAGAAAGTTTTCATTTTCGCTTTAATTATTTTCAGTGCAGGGTCGATATTTTGTACAATATCTCAAAACCTGATGCATTTGGTAATTTCCCGAGTGATACAGGGTATTGGCGGAAGCTTAATGACACCAGTGGGCAAATTGGCACTGATCAAAACTTTTCCGAAAAACGAATTGCTAAAAGCGATGAATTTCGCAATTATTCCTGCATTAATCGGTCCGGTTTTAGGGCCACTGGTTGGCGGATACATGGTGGATTATCTTTCTTGGCACTGGATTTTTCTCATCAATATTCCTATTGGTTTGCTGGGAATAATTTTAGGACTCAGGTACATGCCAAATTATCAGTCTGCGTCTTCGGAATTTGATTTGAAAGGGTTTATCATCTTCGCCTCAGCGTCTTTGCTGCTCTCGGTTTCCTTGGAATTATTTGGAAATACGACGCACACCACTCCCGTTTTGCTGATTTTCATTTTGGGATTTTTAATGATTTATTACTATTACAAACACGCAACTAAAACCAAAAATCCGATTTTTCCTTTAAACCTTTTTCAGGTTAGAACCTTTCGAGTAGGAATTCTAGGAAATCTCGCTACACGATTAGGAATCAGTTCCATTCCTTTGCTTTTACCTTTATTAATACAAATTGCTTATAAGGAAAGTGCGGTAATTTCCGGATGGATCGTAGCTCCGATGGCGATAACAGCGATGTTCGGAAAATCTTCCGTGATTCATATTTTAAATAAATTCGGTTACCGAAAAACGTTGATGACCAATACTTTCATCATTGGTGCACTCATTTGTTGCCTCGGAATTCCGGGAATTCATACTTCCATTTTCTGGTTTATTCCGATTATTGCAGTGCTCGGATTTTTCAATTCCATTCAGTTCACTTCGATGAATACGATTTCTATCGCCGATTTGCGAAATGATCATACGAGCAGCGGAAACTCTTTGCTCGCCGTAAATCAACAATTGGCCATTGGTTTCGGAATCGCTTTTGGACTGATTATTTTAAAATCATTTGAAGCAAAGTTTGAAAATCCACACCTCGCCTTTCGTTATACTTTTTTTGTAGTCGGAATTCTCACCATTCTTTCAGGTTTTGTGTTCCGAAGACTTCATATAAAAGATGGCGAAAACATGAGATCTGAATAATTTTAAAATTCAGTTTTCATTAACACTACTGATTCTCAACACCCTACATTCTTACCCTACATCAATGTTTTTTTGTTTCGCTTGAAGTACTTTTGTAAGACAAAATAAAGAACACAATGTCAACAAAAAAAGTAGAAATAGTAGCAGCTCCCCGACCGCCCCATTTCGTGGGCGATGGTTTTCGGGTACACAACTTTATTCCAAGCGGTTTTCGTTTGGATATGAAAAGAATGGATCCATTCATATTACTCGATTATAACTCGAAATTTCATTTTTCAGGAACAGAAACTCCACGCGGAGTTGGCGTGCATCCTCACAGAGGTTTCGAAACCGTAACCATCGCTTACAAAGGTCGTGTAGAACACGGCGATAGCGCAGGTGGTGGCGGAATTATCGGTGAAGGCGATGTGCAATGGATGACCGCTGCCTCCGGAGTTCTTCACAAAGAATTTCACGAAACAGAATGGGCAAAAGAAGGTGGAATTTTCCAGATGGTGCAATTGTGGGTGAATTTGCCTGCGAAAGATAAAATGAGCGCTCCAAAATATCAAGCCATTAAAAACTCTGATATGACCAAGGTCGATCTAGGAGAAAATGGTTTTATAGAAGTAATTGCGGGAGAATACAACAGCCAAAAAGGTCCGGCTTCCACTTTCAGTCCTGTCAATTTGATGAATGCAAAATTAAAAGCAAATGGGAAAGCAAATTTCAGTTTTCCTCCCCATTTCAATACGGCAGCTTTGGTGATTGAAGGAAATATTTTGGTTAATGGTGAAGAAAATGCTCCGACCGATCATTTCGTTTTGTTCGAAAATGAAGGCGAAGATTTCACCATCGAGGCATCGGAAAACGCTATCGTTTTAATCATTAGCGGTGAACCGTTGAACGAACCAATTTTTCCTCACGGTCCTTTCGTAATGAATTCCCGAGAAGAAATCATTCAAGCTTTTGATGATTTCAATACAGGCAAGTTTGGCTATCTGGAAGATTAAAGTTTTGTTAAAAATAACTACAAACTATTTGAGTTGTTCTTTTTCCTCTACCTTTAATTAATGAAAAAAAAAATTAAATTTTAAATTATAAAAAAATGAAAATATCACTTATCGGCGCTACAGGTTTTGTAGGAAATGCAATTCTTAACGAACTTTAGAAAGAAATTATCAAGTAACTGCAATCGCAAGAAATACAGATAAAATCACTATCGAAAACGAAAATCTAGAGAAAAAAAATGTTGATGTTTCTAGTGAAGCGGAGTTGGCTGAAGCCGTGAAAGGCAGCGATGCCGTAATAAGCGCTTACAACCCGGGATGGACCAATCCCAACATTCACGATGAATATCAAAAAGGTGCAGCTTCCATTCAAAATGCAGTTGAAAATTCAGGCGTGAAGAAATTGATCGTTATCGGAGGTGCAGGAACTTTAAAAATTGATGGAAATCACCTCGTTGACGGACCGAATTTCCCTAAAGAAATTTATCCCGCTGCAAGTGCGGTGAAAAAATATTTTGTTGAAAATCTTTCTAAAAACGAAAACCTCGATTGGGAATTCTTCAGCCCTGCTCTGGAAATGAGCATGTTCAGCGAAGACAAAACCAAAACCGGAAAATACCGATTGGCAACCGATTCACCGGTTTTTGATGAGGAAGGACGCTCCAGACATTCTGTTCAGGATTTGGCAGTAGCGGTTGTTGATGAACTTAAAAACAAAAAATTCAAACATCAGATTTTCACAGCGGCTTATTAAACCAAATGAAAAGCATGAAAAAAATAGAATTTGGCTTGATGACCTTTGCCGATATGGCTCCGGAACCTGTTTCCGGTAAAGGATTTAATGCACACCAAAGAATACAAAATCTTTTAGAAGAAATAAAACTAGCCGATGAATTGGGCGTTGATGTTTTCGGAATTGGCGAACATCACCGGCCGGATTACGCAGTATCGTCACCAACCACCGTTTTGGCGGCTGCTGCTGCAATCACCAAAAACATTAAATTATCGAGTGCGGTAACAGTTTTAAGTTCTGAAGATCCGGTTCGCGTTTATCAGCAATTTGCTACGGTGGATGCAATTTCCGGAGGGAGAGCAGAAATCATGGCCGGACGGGGTTCTTTCATAGAATCTTTCCCATTGTTTGGGTTTGATTTGAATGATTATAACGAGCTTTTTGATGAGAAACTCGATCTTTTGCTTAAAATTAATAAAGAAGAAAAAGTTTCGTGGCGAGGAACACTTCGTGCACCGATTCATGATTTAGGCGTTTATCCAAGAGCATTAAACGGAGAACTTCCAATTTGGCTTGCTGTGGGCGGAACTCCCGCTTCGGCAGTGAGAGCTGCAAAACTTAAGCTTCCATTAATGCTTGCAATTATCGGTGGAATGCCAAGTCAGTTTGTGCCATTTATTAATCTTTATAAAAAATCTGCCTTAGAAAATGGAGTAAAACCGGAAGATCTTCAAGTGGGAATCAATAACCATATGTTTGTAGGAGAAGATGGGGAAAAAACTGCTGACGAATTTTTTCCTTATTACGCCCAAATGATGGATCGTGTAGGAAAAAGCCGCGGTTGGCAACCGATGTCCCGCGAACAATTTGAGTTCATGAGAAGTCCGGAAGGATCACTGATGGTAGGAAGTGTAGAACAAGTAGTTGAAAAAATAATTTATGAATACGAACTTTTCGGCTTTACCCGATTTTTTGCGCAGGCGAGCATGGGATTTGTTCCACATGAAATGACGATGAAATCCATCGAGTTGTTTGCAACACAGGTCATTCCTGAGGTCAAAAGAAAATTAGGACTCAACTAAAATATTGCAGATATTGCTTATTCTATGACCTTTTTTATATCATTAAAAACCCAATTTAATCATGTCAAACATCGGACTCATCATTGAAGAAAAAGCTGCGGACATAGGAAACTTTTTTGATAAAGAAATCATCGAAAAAGCCAAAATCAACTGGCATGAGCAAAACCACTAAGCTTTTCCACTCGTTCCGGGTGATGAAGAAGAATATGTGCCACTTCCAAAAGCGATTTTGAACGGAAAACTTTCAAAATAACAGAATGTCGCAATCTTTAAAAAAAAATGTCACTGTATAAGGTATTGGAATTAAATTCGTTGCACTAACGGAAAATTTTTAATTAAAAAAAAATAAATATGAGTGTTACGGTAAAAGCAATTTTAGGAAACGAAAAGTATTATACAGAATTTACTGCAGGCGAAAACAAAATCATCACCGATGAACCGTTGGAAAAAGGTGGCCAAAACAAAGGATTCAATCCACTTGAAATTTTGGCAACTTCTTTGGCGAGTTGTACTGCGGCGACTTTAAGAATGTATATTGACCGAAAAGGTTGGGAAATTCCGAAAATTAATGTGGAAGTAGAACTGGAAAATTATCCGCTAACCAAAAATGTAATTTTCATCAGAAAAATCAGTTATGAAGGTGCGGTTTTGGATGAAGATCAGCTTAAGCACCTACTTACTGTTGCCGAGGCTTGCCCTGTACACAAAATTCTTCACGGAAGTATGGAGGTTAACACTAGTTTCATTGAATAAAATTTTCAGGAAAAACCATTTTAATTAAACAAAAAATAAACAATATTATGACAGAAATAAAACACCAAAACAACGAGAAAAACGGCGTTTTCGAAATTTATGAAGATGGCGTAAAAGCCGGAGAAATGACATATACTTGGGCAGGAACCGATAAATTCATCATCGATCACACCGGTGTTGACGAAGCTTTTAACGGAAAAGGATATGCTAAACAACTGATTTACGCCGGCGTGGAATATGCCCGAGAAAAAGGAATAAAGATTATACCGTTATGTTCGTTTGCCAAAAAAACCATTGAAAAGACTCTGCAATTTCAGGATGTACTTTCGTGAAATTTCTTAATTTTTCTAAAATAAAACTCACCAAACCGGTGCGTTTTTTCATTTGCCCAAAAAAACTATATTTGTGAAATTTTCAAAAACAAAATTCTATGAATCCGATTGTGTTGTTGTGTATTATCATCGCCTATTTCGCGCTTTTACTTTGGGTAGCTTACCGAACCGGAAAAGGCAGTAACAACGACAGTTTCTTCATCGGAAACAGAAAATCGAATTGGATGCTCGTTGCTTTCGGGATGATTGGAACGTCCCTTTCGGGTGTGACTTTTGTTTCGGTTCCGGGTGCAGTGGGTGCGGATAAATTTCATTATTTACAAATCACCATTGGATATCTTATTGGTTATGTAATTATCGCTTATGTGCTTCTGCCATTGTATTATCGGTTGAAACTCACCTCAATTTATGGGTATCTTCAAGAAAGAATGGGCCAGATTTCCTACAAATCCGGAGCTTGGATTTTCATTGTTTCCCGATTAGTTGGTGCTACAGCGCGACTTTATTTAGTAGTAAATATTCTTCAATTTACCATTCTCGATAGTTTGGGAGTTCCTTTTATCGTTACTACTTTGGTGATTTTGGGGATGATTATTCTTTATACTTACGAAGGAGGGGTAAAAACCATTGTTTGGACGGATACTTTACAAACAACCTGTATGCTTTTGGGGCTCATCATTTGCTCCGCATATATGCTGAACCATCTGAATTTGGGCTTTTTTGAAAGTTTAAAAGAGATGAATAAACTCGGATACACCGAAGTTTTCAATACTGATATCAATTCAAAAGCATTTTTCTTTAAACAGATTTTAGCAGGAGCATTTATCACGATTACAATGACGGGAATCGACCAGGAAATGATGCAGAAATCGCTTTCCGTAACCAAATTGAAAGATTCACAAAAAAATATGGTTGTTCTTGGAATTATTTTGGTAGGCGTAATTTCCTTATTCCTCTTCATGGGCGGTTTGCTACACCTTTATGGAACCACAGAACATGTAGCGAGTTCAGGTGATCAGTTGTTTCCGGATATTGCCTTAAATCACATGCCGCCTGTAATCTCCATTATCTTCATCATCGCATTAATTTCCGCGCTTTTTCCGAGTGCTGATGGAGCGATGACGGCGCTTACTTCCTCACTTTGCATTGATATTTTTGGCTTAAAGGAAAAAAATATTTCAGAGAAAGAAAAAGAAAAATTCAGAAAAAAAGTTCACTTAATTGTTGCTTTTGCATTTTTGATAATGGTGGTGATTTTTAAAATCATTAATGACAATTCGATGATTGGTTTGATTCTTAAACTTGCCGGCTTCACTTACGGACCACTTTTGGGACTTTTCGCATTCGGAATTTTCACCAAATTCAAAGTAAAAGATCATTTGGTACCTTACGTTTGCGTTGTTGCTCCGGTAATTTCTTACTTTATCGATAAATTCCAGGAAAATATTTTCGGAGATTTTAAAATTGGATTAGAATTATTGATTATCAATGGATTACTCACCTTTATTGGTTTATGGTTGATTAGAAAAAAATAATTTTCGTCGATATAAAATCAATGGTTTTCCATTTTCTTAACCCATCAAAAATTCGTAAATTCGCTTGCAAATAAATCAAAAAAATGAGTAAAAGTATTGAAGAGCTGAAATCTCTTACAACACAGATCAGAAGAGACATTCTAAGAATGGTTCACGCTGTAAATTCGGGCCATCCAGGAGGAAGTTTGGGCTGTACCGAGTTTTTCACCGCACTTTATGGTAAAGTGATGAATTACAAATTGCCATTCACCATGGAAGGCAAAAATGAGGATCTTTTCTTCCTTTCCAATGGGCATATTTCGCCTGTATTCTACTCCACTCTGGCAAGATTTGATTTCTTTCCGGTTGCAGAATTGGCGACTTTCAGAAAGTTAAATTCCAGATTACAAGGTCACCCAACGACGCACGAAGGTTTACCGGGAGTTCGTGTTGCTTCAGGTTCTTTAGGACAAGGACTTTCAGTCGCAATTGGTGCAGCGTTAGGAAAAAAATTGGACGGAGACCAAAGCTTAGTGTATACCCTACATGGTGACGGAGAACTTCAGGAAGGGCAAATTTGGGAAGCATTGATGTATGCCGCTCACAACAAAGTAGATAACCTCATCGCAACCATCGACTACAATAACCGACAAATTGACGGTAACGTTGATGATGTCTTGAGTTTAGGAGATTTAAATGCAAAACTTCGTGCTTTTGGTTGGGACGTTTTGGAAGAGAAAAACGGAAACGATTTGGAAGCCGTTATTGCAGTTCTGGAACACGCCAAAGCCAAAACCGGAAACGGGAAACCAATCGCGATTATCCTACATACAGAAATGGGATTTGGCGTAGATTATATGATGGGAACCCACGCATGGCACGGAAAAGCACCTAATGATGAGCAATTAATCACTGCCTTCAAACAATTGTATTTAGAAGCGCCGGCGGATTACTAAATTTTTAATATTTGAAGTAATTCGTAAAACAAAAAAGAAAGAAATGAAATACACCTATACAGAAAAAAAAGATACGAGAAGCGGTTTCGGAGCCGGATTGGCTGAATTGGCAGATAAAAATCCAAATGTAGTTGCACTTTGCGCAGATCTTATCGGATCGCTAAAAATGGAAAAATTTATTGAAAAAGCCCCGGAAAGATTCTTCCAAGTCGGAATTGCAGAAGCCAATATGATGGGAATAGCAGCCGGATTAACCATCAATGGGAAAATCCCTTATACCGGAACTTTTGCAAACTTTTCAACCTCAAGAGTTTATGACCAAATTCGTCAATCAATCGCTTATTCCAATAAAAATGTAAAAATTTGTGCTTCTCATGCTGGATTAACCCTAGGAGAAGATGGCGCTACACACCAAGTTTTGGAAGACATCGGAATGATGAAAATGCTTCCGGGAATGACAGTGATCAACACTTGCGATTACAACCAAACGAAAGCCGCTACTTTAGCCATTGCAGATTTTGAAGGCCCTGTTTATTTACGATTCGGACGACCTGTAGTTCCAGTTTTCATTCCAGAGGATATGCCGTTTGAAATCGGAAAAGGAATTCTTTTACAAGAAGGAACGGACGTAACCATCGTGGCAACCGGACATTTAGTTTGGGAATCTTTGGTTGCTGCAGAAGAACTGGAGAAAGAAGGCATTTCTTGTGAAGTTATTAACATTCACACCATTAAACCTTTAGACGAAGAAATTATCCTGAAATCTGTGGAGAAAACAGGAAAAATTGTAACTGCTGAAGAACACAATTATTTAGGAGGTTTAGGCGAATCTGTTGCTGGAATGCTGGCTAGAAAAAGACCGACAAAACAAGAATTTGTAGCTGTAAATGATACTTTCGGGGAATCTGCAACGCCTGCCGAATTGATGAAAAAATACAAAATCGACTCCACTGCAGTAAAAGAAGCTGTGAAAAGAATTTTAGAAAAATAATTCAGGAAATTCAATCGAAAAAGTAAACCCGTTTAGAACTGCTAAACGGGTTTTTTATTTTCAAATAATAATCTTAACACTGCAAAAATAATTCTTCATTTACTTAAAAAATTGCCACTTTGGAATTATAGCAAGTAATCCTACCGAGATATAAAGGAAAAGATTGGTAACATCGGTGTAGAGGAAAGTGGAAAGATAATAATTGTGCATCATGAAATGTAAAACTACAGCAATTGGAAAAAGATAAATCCCAATTTTTCGGTAGAAATAAATGAGCACCAATCCTACGATCATTAGAAAATCTACAAAAAAAATGAGTAGGAAATAAAAATCTGGAATATTGATTTCATCTTTTTGCAAAAACTCGTCGTAATCGATTCCTACGCCCATCAATGTGAACAAAAGCAGCGCGGCAAGTGAAAGGATAAAACCTAAATCTTTTTTTGGATTTTCGTTGGCAAATTCGTTATTCATAAGGGTAAAAGTAAAAAAACTTTTGAATAGATTCAAAAGTTTTTTAATATATGTTAAAGTGTTTTATAATTAGATGGTTACTGCATCGATCAATCTGTTTTTATCCGAGATGTATTCTTCCATCGAAATCATACTTTCAGTTCTCATCACATCCTGGATATCGTCGATTTGGTAAATAATTCTTTTTGCATCTTCGGTATTTTTAGCTCTCACTTTACAGAAAATGTTGTATTTACCAGAAATTACACTCGCTTCGATTACGTTTGGAATTGTAGTTAATTCCTTCAAAACTTCTTGAGTTCTGTTTGATTTGGTAAGAAGAATTCCGATGAAAGCGGTAAAATGATAATCTAATTTACCATAATCGATGCTTAAAGAAGATCCCAGGATAATCCCCGCATCTTCCATCTTTTTTACTCTTACGTGAATGGTTCCTGCAGAAACGTCCATTTGTTTAGCAATTTCTGTAAAAGGCATTCTTGTGTTTTCTACTAAAAAATCAAGGATTTTTTTATCTATTTCGTCAAGTTGATAGTTCATTTTTGAATTTTATGTATTTAATAATACTCCGTGAATATTTTTGCAAATTTATGAAAAAATATTAAAATGAAAAAATATAATGATATATTAACAACTTTTAACGTAAATGATAATTTTCATATTATTATTCCTATCTTATTGTATCTTTTTTAATAGAATCTCTTATGATATCACCGGTTGAACTTTTATTTTTTTTATCTTTTTTCTTCCTTTTAAATATTGTATTAAAGCTTTTACTATAAACTACCCCCACTCCGTAGCTTTGGTTCGCATTGGCATTTCCGGCGACAGCACCGTTCAATCCGATGTTACTTGGTTTTGAATAAGCTCGAAGAAGTCGGGTTCCGTCGTTTTTCTTAGACCAGTCATATTCAATAATTCCCTCGCCTGAAAGATATTCGGCATTGGTATTTTGCGTTTTAGAAATAGGAATTCCCAAACCTGTTTTCACTTTTACTCTTGGAGAAAGACTAAAGCTCACACTTGCGTTCGCACGATCGCCACTGTTGGAATTGGTGTCGCCTTGCAAATAATTCAAGTCCACCTGAAACTCGTTGCTAATGGTATTTAAAACCGAACCCAGTTGTTTGAAAAGCATGTTGTAACCCGAGGTTTCCAAAGTATTTCCGAGATTAAGATTTCCGAAACCTGCATTTGCTTCATTGAAACTGCTCAACACCAAAATAGACCCGAATTGAATGATTTTTTCATCCTCATTACTCATTTTTTGGGCGAGCGTTTCTTTTAAATTACTTGAAACATCCATAGCAGAAACCCCTAACTGAACGTTCGGATTCTTAAGCGTTTGCGTAATTTTAGTAGAAAGCAAAACATTAATCGGCTGCAAATTCGACATTCCCAGATAAGATCCGGCATTTGTTACTGTTCTCAGATAAGTAGCGTCAATATCGAGTTCCGGCGACATTGCATCGCCATCCCATCGGATGCTGCTTCCTTTGGTAATTTGGAAAGTTCTATTCAGAATCGCTTTAGAAACAAAAGTTCCATTGTCCACAAAATAATTTCCGTTCATAGAAATCGCTCCAGATCGGTTCATCACAAAACGCAGACTTTCAGAACTTCCACGAACCGTAATATCACCGATATCATCTCCTACCAAAACGTTTACCGTAGTTCCGCGATCTAAAGAAAGTGTAAAATCGATATTCATATTCGCGCTGGATCTTTTCCTTTCTTCTACAGAAACTACACCGGTTTCGTCTCTTTTCAAGAATCGAAGCATTTTAAATTCCTCAATGTTGGAAGTAGAATTCGAGTTAAAAGTAAATACACTGTTGTTGAGCACTTTCATTTCCGGAGTCGAAATATTCAACGCGGAAACTGGTCCGTCCACATAGATCGTTCCTGTGCCATATACTCTGCCCCAAAACAGATCAAAGTCTTTCTGCGTTGTATTGAGAAGCATTAAATTATCTGCTCTCATCACCAAGTTGACACCCATTGAAGCTAAAGTTTCAAACTGGATCGCACCAGAAATTGAGCCTCGAGAATTGGTTCTTCCGTCCCGAACACCGATGTCATTCAGTATCGCCAAACCTCTGGAAAGCGAAATCACAGTGTCATCAAAAGCATAATCAACACCCGTAAAATTAAGTTTCAATCCCAAATCTTTCATTGCTATATCGCCACTGTAATCGATATCACTCAATTTTCCGGAAATCTTCAGTTCGCCGGAAGCTTTTCCGCGAAGATTTCCGAAAACTCCTTTTACAAATTCTTGAGCAAAAGCGATATCAAATTCCTTCATATCTGCGACCAAATCGAGGTTTGGTGAAGATGTATTGTTATTAATTGTTCCGGTAAGATGCAGATTATTATCCCCAATAATTCCTGCAGAAACTATTTTTGCATCGATATCAAAAACGTTGGGTGTATCACTTTTTTTGGCAGAAATCATTACATTTCCCATATCTTTTCCGTTCATCAAAATATCATTAATATTGAAATCGATGAGCGGTTCCAGATTATTTTTATTCATTTTAATGTCGAAAGTTCCATTCGCAATTCCCTGAATATCCATGCTATTTTCACTCTTTGTCAAAGCAAAAATTTTCGAAATATCGAGGTTTTTCACTCCGCCATCGGCAGAAAAATCCTTAGCTGATTTGAAAATGGCATCTCTCAAAAATAATTCACTGGCGTCCGAGTAAAGCCGTAAATTCTGTATCAGAAAATCTGAAGTTTTCTTCCTGTATGTAATCGAATGGTTCAACTCGGCTGAAGTATCGACGCTCCACGCTACATTATTAAATTTCACAGTTGTAGGCTCGAATCTTACTACATAATCGCCAGCAGAATTGGTAGTTTGATTAAGATTTATGGCATATTCTTTCAAATTTTGTTTCACTTCATCTTCCGGAGTTCCGTGTTTAAAATTCGCCGCGATGTGAAGAAGTTGATTATTTTCGTTTCTTCCACTTAAAGTAATATCTTTTAAGATATTTTTATTGTATTCTACCCGATTAATTTTCGCGTAAATCTGTTCATCGAGGTTTGCAGTATTAATTCTCACCATCAGGCTGTCTACCATCGCACTGTCTCGGGTAATTTTGTCGCGTTCGGAGATTTTATATGCAGGATTTGCAGCTGCTAAAGCTTTGTCAGCATCAGTGATTTCCTGCTTTGTGGTCATGATATATTCTAAAGTTTCCGCATCGACATTCAAAATCAAATTATTCGAATTCCCATCATAAGAACCATTTAAAGATGCGCCTTTTGGAATTTGCAAATTAGGTTGAAAATAGCTTACCAAACCTTGTTTTACATCAAAATTCATGGAGAAATTTTGTCCACGATATAATTTTCTTGGCGGAGGACCCACAAGAATTTTACCGATTCCGTTTTGCACCATTCCCATCAAATCGCCAAGATTATATCTTCCCGAAATCTGTCCAGTTACGGCGCCTGGAGCATCAACTGAAACGATTCTGTTCCCGTTTTCGAAGAATGCTTTTACTTTTGCATTCGGAATTAGGAATTTTTGAGAGGCATTTGCAAAAGTGACGCGTTGAAGATCCGCATCGAGGTTCAAATCATTAATATTCGTCATCGAAATTTTACCATCCACCAAACCTGTTACGATTTGATTGCCCTTTGCTCCGGTGAAATAATTGATGTTTAAATGTTTAATATCAGCATTAATATCTGCCAATAATCTGCTTGTTCGGAAATCGATAAATCCGTTAACATCGGCTTTTGCCTGCTCATCATTTACATTTACAATACCGCGATAGGTTTTGTGATCGAGCAAGCCATCAAGAAAAATATTATTGATTTCCTTGTCCATAATCTCGATTTTTGAAATCTGGGAACGGGTTTTCAATCGCATCGTATTCACATCGAAACTTTGACCCTGAAGATTAAATTTACCGGAAATCAATCCTACTTGTTTATTTTTGGTAATGACCGAGGTGTTCAGATCGTTAATTTCAGCATAACCACGGTATTTAGGCAAATTCGAACTGTAATCATTTAAATAAAAATTACTGATTTTTGCTTGCCCGATTCCGGTAACAAGGTTTGCCTTAGAAACAAAAACTTCTTTTGGGTTCACCCGAACGGCTCCATTATATTTTAACCTTCCGAAATCATCTGCGAAATTTTTCATTTTTGATGAAATGAAAGTCGGCATCATGTTTTTCAACTCTTTATAAGTAAAATCGGTGGAAAGATTATTGGTTTCAATTTGAAAATTACCTTTGAGCAAATTGGTTACTTTCATTTTTGTGGTTCGAATATTCACCTGTGGATTTCTAACCAGGAAATTATCCAAATAAAAATTGTTCAGCGGTCCGGTCATATCACCAGAAATGTTGATCGGCTTATAATTATCCCAATTCGTAACGAAATAACTGATGTCGTACCCGCTAATTTGGCTTCCTTGCTTCATTTTCATTTCCCACTTCACTTTATCAACAAAGTCTGCCCAAGAGCCATTATTCAAATGGAATTTCATATCACCTTGCAATAAAGAATGATTGGTATTGATAGTTAAATCATTTAAAACCAAAAACTCTTTAGTAAGCGCCAATTCGGTGGAAAATGTATCTACATAATGCTTTTTGCCCCATCTTTCGGTGGTAAATCTGATGTTATTCACTTGTGCAAAAATATCCGAACCTTCCACTTTCAGCTCAGGGACTACTAGATTCAAATTCTCGGCGGTGAGCCATTTTCCTTGTTCTCCTTCGCTATTTTGGTTAACAATAGAAACTTTGGAATTTGTAATAAAAATACGCGATTTCAATTGAAATGGTTCTTTTTTCACTGTTGGAGAAGGTGTATTGAAAAGATCAACAAATCGGATAAAATTCGAAATACTGTCGCCTTTGTAAGTAATCACTTTTAAATCCAATTCTTGCAAAGACAAAGATTGAAACTGTAAATTTCGGGAATTGCTGATGATGGAAAACCAATTGGAATCTGCATAAAGTTCTTTTGCTTTCAGAAATGGGAAATTTTTGTAATCCTTAATCGCAACTTCGTGAATATGAATGTCGCCAAAATAATTAATATCAACACTTTTGAAAGACATTTGCGCCTTCATATCGGTATTGAGTTTTTCAATCACTTTCTGAGCTGCCCAGTTTTTGGTTGCCGGTAAACTTACAATTACAAAAAAAGAAATTACCAAAAACAATGAAACCCAAAACAAAACGAGCAACAATTTTGCCCACCATTTGTAGTTGGTGACGTCTTTTGCCGCTTGTTGCACAAATTCGCCCGCAGTTTCAACAGGATGATTAATGGCATCCGAAGCCAAATCCTTAGCTCCTTTTACCGTTTCTTTCACCGTATCCTGCACGTTTTCTACTCCCTTCTGAACAGAATCTCCAATATTTTCAGTGAGCGATTTTTTATTTTCGTTATCGTTATTATTCTCTAAATTTGCCATTGTTATGAGCGACTCAATAATTTTAGGGATAGAATCATCCTGCGACGATACTTCTGCTGCGATCATCAGAGGGAATAAAATTCTTTCAAACATTGCGGCCAATCAGGCGATCCACAACGAATATGGTGGTGTGGTTCCCGAGCTGGCTTCCCGTGCACATCAGCAAAATATCATTCCTGTGGTTGAAAAATCCGTCAGCAAAGCAAATATACAACAAAAAGATATTTCTGCCGTGGGATTTACACGCGGACCGGGACTTTTGGGTTCCTTGCTTGTAGGAACTTCATTTGCCAAATCTTTAGCGATGAGTTTAAATGTTCCTTTAATTGAGGTTAATCACCTTCAGGCACACATTTTAGCACACTTTATCGACGATGCAAATATTGCACCTCCACCGTTTCCTTTTCTATGTTTAACAGTTTCTGGCGGTCACACGATGATTGTTTTGGTGAAAGATTATTTCGATATGGAAATCATCGGAAAAACCATTGATGATGCTGCCGGAGAAGCTTTCGACAAAATCGGAAAAATTTTCGATCTCGATTATCCTGCCGGTCCAATTATCGATAAACTGGCAAAAAATGGTGATCCAAACGCATTTACTTTCAATAAACCACGTTTAGAAAAATACGATTATTCCTTCAGCGGAGTGAAAACTTCGGTTTTATATTTCATTCAGAAAGAAATCAAAAAAAATCCGGAATTCATTAAAGAAAACATCGAAAACTTGGCAGCTTCTGTTCAAAAAACCATCGTAGAGATCTTGATGAACAAACTGGAAAAAGTTGCAAAAGATTATAACATTTCGCATATCGCCATCGCTGGAGGAGTTTCCGCAAATTCCGGACTCCGAGAAGCGATGACGAAAAATGAAGACAAACTCGGCTGGAATATTTACATCCCAAAATTCGAATACACCACCGATAATGCAGCGATGATCGCGATGGTTGCAAAACTAAAATACGACCGAGGCGAATTTACCGACCTTTCCGTTTCCGCGACGGCACGATATGATATTGAAGAAAGTTTCAAGAAAAAATCTGAGTAAAATGAAGTTATTTTTTGGTGAAATTTTCCCCGCAGTTCATATTAATAATGAAGAACAGCAACATATTATAAAAGTCCTGAGAATGCGCGATGGCGAAGAAATTTCCGTAACCGATGGAAAGGGAAATCTCGCCCACGGAACATTGGTTTTTGAAGGCAAAAAAGTTTCTTTAGACATCAAAGAAATCCAGGAAAATCTTCCGGAATTTTCTCCGAAACTGCATATTGCGATTGCTCCAACCAAAAACATCGACAGAATTGAATTTTTTATTGAAAAAGCGACAGAAATGGCGGTTTCAGAAATTACGCTGATTCAGACCGAAAAGACAGAAAGAAAAAATCTCAACATCGAAAAACTTAGAAAACAAAGTGTTTCTGCGTCGAAGCAAAGTCTGAGATTCCATTTCCCAATTGTTAATGATCTGACAAAATTCTCAGATTTTGTAAAAAGCCTGGACCCAGAAACCACTTTTGTTGCCCATTGTAACGAAAATCTGGAAAGAATTGACCTGAAAGAAATCATCCCAGACAAAAACATCACTTTTTTAATCGGTCCTGAAGGTGATTTTTCCGACAGAGAAATACAGTTTTTGGCAGAACGAGGAATTAAAGCGGTTTCTCTGGGGAATCAAAGACTTAGAACTGAGACTGCCGGAGTTTTTGTTGCTGCGTGGAATTATTTTAAGATGATGTAGCTTGCTCCTTGAGATATTTCTGAAGAATTTCCTCGCCACTTTTTATCGAATTTTTTGCCCATCGAACTTTGAGTTCCCAAAGTTTCTCATTTGAAAGTTTGTAATCCAAATCGGACTTCACGAGTTTTTGTTTTAAATCGTAGAAACAAATTGCTGCAGCCACAGAAACATTAAAACTTTTGGTAAAACCGTACATCGGAATTGCCACAGCTTCATCAGCAAAATCTAGAATTTCTTCTGTAACTCCTTCTTTTTCTGTCCCAAATACCAGCGCAACGGGTTCTTTCAAATCGTAATCCGGCAACATGATCGCATTTTTTTCGGGCGAAACAGCCAAAATTTTATAACCTTTTTCTTTAATTTTCTTTAAAGATTCCAACTGGTGAGGCATTTTTTCAACTTCCACCCACGTTTCCGCACCTTTGGTCACGCGAAGATTCGGATTAAACTCGTTCTCGCTTTCCATCGCCACAATTTTATGAAATCCACAAGCTTCCACCGAACGTACAATGGCAGCGGCGTTTCGAAACTGAAAAATATCCTCCATCACTGGTAACACAAAATCTGAACTTTCTTGGGCGTAAAATTCTATTTTGCTGAGGCGTTCGTCTGTAAGAAATTGCTTTAGATACTCAAAAGTTTTTTGTGAATTCATTTTTCAAAAATAAGAATTTTTTGTGGTTGGCGCGAGCGAAGCGAGCGCCAAAAAGTGTTGAAAGGTTTTGTTCTGTATCGGAATTAATTCACTATAACCTTCTTTTGATTTGGAAATGGTACCGCGCCCCGGCTTGAACGGAGCTCTTTTTGTGTAGCGAAGCGGAACAAAAAAGCGGGAGTGGAAGACGGAAATAGGCGCCATAAAAAATTAAATCTCGCCATTCGACAAAGTCAAATAAGCGACTAAATAAGTGAAATTCTGTGGAAAAAATGTATTTTTGAATCTATGAAAAGAAAAGTACTCCTCATTTACACCGGCGGCACGATCGGCATGGAAAAAGATTACGAAACCGGGAGTTTGCGGGCTTTCGATTTTGGAAATATTTTCCAAAAGTTGCCGGAAATGAAATTGATCGAGTGCGAAGTTGATGTTCATCCGTTCAAAAAACCCCTTGATTCTTCCGATATGGGACCGAAAGAATGGAAAATTATCGCCAAATTAATCGGGAAGAATTACGATTTCTATGATGGTTTTGTGATTTTACACGGCACCGACACGATGTCTTATACGGCTTCAGCATTAAGTTTTATGCTAAAAAATCTGAGCAAACCCGTGATTTTGACCGGTTCGCAATTACCGATTGGAGATTTGCGCACGGATGCTAAAGAAAACCTTTTGACCACCTTATACTACGCTAGTTTATACGAAAACGATAAAGCTGTAATTCAGGAAGTTACCATATATTTTGAATATAAATTACTCCGCGGAAACCGAACTTTAAAATATTCCGCAGAATATTTCGATGCGTACCAGAGTCCGAACTATCCTGCGTTGGGTCAATCCGGAGTTCATTTGAATATTGAAAAAGATTTTTTGTGGCGTGCAAAATCTGATGCTCCTTTTACTGTAGATTTGCACTTGTCACAGGATGTTCTTTTTTGTCGAATTTTTCCGGGAATGCATCTTGAACATTTTTCCGAAATTCCACAAATGAAGGTTTTGATTTTGCAGGTTTTCGGTTCCGGAACTATTTTTAACACCAAAAAAACGCTGGATATTTTACAACTTTTGCGCGATCGCGGAACGGAAATAGTGGTCGTTTCGCAATGTGTTTCGGGTGGAATTTCTTTCGGGAAATATTCCAATTCGAATATTTTTACCAAAATTGGAGCCATTAGCGGAAACGATATGACTGCAGAAAGTGCAATTACCAAAGCGATGCATCTACTGGAAAACCCTAATTACAAAGGAAATTTTGCGGAAAACTTTGGTAAAAACCTTTGCGGCGAAGTCACAGAAAGCTAAAGTTTGGATTTTTTTTCAATTGGATTTTTAAATCTCGCTAAAATACCCTATTTTTGCAGTCTTCAATTAGAGAGGTGTCCGAGTGGTTGAAGGAGCTAGCCTGGAAAGCTAGTATACGGGTAACTGTATCGAGGGTTCGAATCCCTTCCTCTCTACAATTTCAACTGATTATCAAATACTTATGATAAATACAGCCAAAAATACAGCCAAAACTTATATAGTTTTGGCTGTTTGTTTTTTATGATACTGTGTGAGGTTTTAAAAATAAATATTTGGGGACTTTATGAAAAACGAAGAAACTATTTTACAGCAAAGAAATATAAAACCCACAGCAATGCGTTTATTGGTGGTAGAAAAATTGCTGAAACAACAATATGCTATCAGTCATAAAGAGTTAGCAGAACAGTTTGAAAATGCCGATAATGTCACTTTGTTTAGAACTTTAAAAACTTTTTTGGAACATAAGCTTATCCATACCATCGACGACGGAACGGGTGTTGTGAAATACGCACTTTGCCAATCGGGATGCAGTTGCAATCCTTCAGAACAACATACGCATTTTCATTGCTCACATTGTAAACGAACTTTTTGCCTTACAGATGCAGAAATCCCCAAAATCAATATTCCTCAAAATTTTAAATTAGAAGGCATCAATTTGGTACTGAAAGGACAGTGCGACAGATGCAATTAATACTCAATAAAACTTTGCAATCCGATTGCAAAGATTATTTTTCTATATTTGCAACATAATGAGATGGATAATCACAATATGGACTTTTTACCTGATGGTACTTTCTTCGTTGCCTTGCAGCGATGCGAGTAATCAGTGTGAAGATACTGTTCCTAAAATTGAAACCGCCCAATCTCACGACCATAACCAAGATAGCGATGATAATTGCAGTCCTTTTTGCACTTGCAATTGTTGCAGTACAAGTATTGCTTCTTACCATTTCAAACCTTTTGAAATCAAACAACCTAAAGTTTCTTTCATTACAAAAAAAATCACACTCCGTGATTATACTATAATTTCCAACTATTACGGAAGTATCTGGCATCCCCCAAAGTTTACTGTTTAATTTTTTCAGATTTTCTTAATGCTATTGATGCTTTGCTGTAAGCCTCAGTTTTTCGTATTCCTTTTGTTAGGTTTACGACACTGTTTGCACGCTCGTGCTTGCATTATGTCATTGCTATAAATCTTTTTTTATAGTGATAATTACTGGCGTTACATCCTTTATTCAATAGCTATTTGATTATCTGTAGGCTTCTTACCACAAGAGGCAAGAATTTATTTATCAAAAATTTAAACAGATAAACGTGTTAGATAATATTATAAAATTCAGTATCAAAAACAAACTTGTCGTTGGTATAATGACCTTGTTGCTCATCATTTGGGGCGTGTGGAGTGCCACAAAACTACCCATTGATGCCGTACCCGATATTACCAATAATCAGGTGCAAATAATTACAGTTTGTCCCACATTGGCAGGGCAAGAAGTAGAACAATTAGTTACTTTTCCTATTGAGCAAAGCATTGCCAATATTCCAGATTTGGAAGAAACAAGAAGTATTTCAAGATTTGGTTTGTCGGTAATCACAGTTGTATTTAAAGACAAAGTAGATATTTATTTTGCCCGGCAGCTCATTAATGAAAAATTAAAAGAAGCCGAAGAAAAAATACCCAAAGGAATTGGTACACCAGAATTAGCTCCCGTGAGTACAGGTTTGGGCGAAGTATATCAATACATCATCCATCCAAAAAAAGGAAGCGAGAAAAAATATGATGCCAAAGAACTGCGAACAATGCAGGATTGGATTGTAGCAAGACAATTGTACGGCACACCCGGAATTGCCGAAGTAAATAGTTTTGGTGGCGAACTGAAACAATATGAAGTTGCTGTAAATCCCAACCGCTTAAAAGCAATGGGCATAAGCGTTACCGATATTTTTACCGCATTAGAAAAAAACAATCAAAATACCGGAGGAGCTTACATTGATAAAAAACCAAATGCATATTTCATTCGAGGAATTGGTTTGGTTACTTCATTGGATGATGTAAAAAATATCAGTGTAAAAAATGATGGCGGCAGTATTCCTATTTTTATAAAAGATGTTGCAGATGTACGTTTCGGGAGTGCGGTAAGATACGGAGCAATGACTTACAATGGCGAAGTGGATGCTGTAGGCGGTGTAGTGATGATGTTGAAAGGCGAAAACAGTAATGAGGTTGTCAATCGTATCAAAGAGAAATTGCCGATTATTCAAAAATCTTTACCCGATGATATTATTATTGAACCTTATTTAGACCGTACCGATTTGGTAGGCAGAGCAATGAGTACCGTACAGAAAAACCTGATAGAAGGTGCACTGATTGTCATCTTTGTATTGGTTATTTTCTTAGGAAATTTCAGAGCGGGATTGATTGTAGCTTCCGCCATTCCTTTGGCGATGTTGTTTGCTTTAGCCCTAATGAATGTCTTTGGTGTGAGTGCCAATTTGATGAGTTTGGGAGCAATAGATTTTGGATTAATTGTAGATGGTGCGGTAATTATTGTAGAAGCCACATTGCATCATTTAGGTTTAAGGAAATCTACACAAAGGCTTACACAGCAGGAAATGGACAATGAAGTTTTTACCTCAGCTTCCAAAATTCGTAGCAGTGCTGCATTTGGAGAAATCATTATCTTAATCGTTTACATTCCTATTTTGACTTTAGTGGGTGTTGAAGGAAAAATGTTCCGTCCGATGGCGCAAACAGTTGGTTTTGCCATTTTTGGTGCATTGATTTTATCGTTAACCTACATTCCGATGATGTGTGCTTTGTTTTTGTCTAAAAAGCCGATGCTCAAAGAAACCATTTCGGATAAGATGATGAATTGGCTACAAAAAATGTATCAGCCATTATTAGAAAAAGCCATCAAAATAAAATATTGGTTAGTGGGAATTACCGTTGCCATTTTTGTCTTTACCTTATTTTTATTTGGAAGAATGGGCGGCGAATTTATACCACAATTGCAGGAAGGAGATTTTGCCTTTCACTGTATTTTACCACAAGGAAGTTCATTAAGCCAGAGTATCGAAACCTCTATGCAAGCTTCAAGAATTATTAAAGAATTTGATGAAGTGAAAATGGTAGTAGGCAAAACCGGAGCGGCAGAAGTACCAACCGACCCAATGCCACCCGAAGCAACCGATATGATGATATTGCTAAAACCTCAAAGTGAATGGAAAAGCGGTAGAACTTATGATGAATTGGCTGATGCCATTAATGAAAAACTGGAAGCAATACCTGGAGTATTTTTTGAGAAAAACCAACCGATACAAATGCGTTTCAATGAGTTGATGACGGGTATTAGACAAGATGTTGCAGTAAAAATATTTGGCGAAAACTTAGACACATTGGCTTTGAATGCCGATAAGGTTAGCAAAGTAATTCAAACTGTACAAGGTGCAACTGCGCCACAAGTGGAACGTGTAAGCGGTTTGCCACAAATAAATGTAGAATACGACCGCACTCGTTTAGCCAATTACGGAATAACGGTAGAAGATGTAAATAATGTAGTAAGCACTGCATTTGCAGGAAAAAGTGCAGGTGTAGTTTTTGAAAACGAAAGAAGATTTGAATTGGTAGTTCGGCTGGATAGTGTTTATCGTAGCAGTATAGAAGATGTAAATAATCTGATGATACCAACGTCTACAGGCAATCAAATTCCGCTTTCACAAGTAGCCACTATTGATTATAAATTAGGACCCGCACAGATAAGTCGTGAAGCAGGAAAACGTAGAATTGTTATTGGTTTTAATGTAGATGGCAGAGATGTACAAAGTGTGGTAGAAGTAATTCAGCAAAAATTAAATGCACAGGTAAAATTACCGCCGGGTTATTATTTCACGTATGGCGGACAGTTTGAAAACCTTCGGGAAGCCAGCAATAGATTAATGATAGCCGTTCCGGTTTCTTTATTATTGATTTTTGTGTTGCTTTATTTTACCTTCCGTTCTTTCAAACAAGCGGGCTTAATATTTACCGCAATCCCAATGAGTGCCATTGGTGGCGTATTGGCTTTAATGCTTCGTGGTATGCCTTTCAGCATCAGTGCAGGGATTGGTTTTATCGCTTTATTTGGTGTGGCAGTTCTCAACGGAATTGTACTGATAGGCACTTTCAACCAATTGGAAAAAGAAGGAATAAAAGATGTTTTCAAAAGAGTAATCGAAGGAACTAAAATTCGTTTGCGACCAGTATTAATGACGGCAACCGTAGCCAGTTTAGGATTTTTACCAATGGCATTGAGTAGCAGTGCAGGTGCAGAAGTTCAAAAACCTTTAGCAACCGTAGTTATTGGCGGATTAATTACAGCAACATTCCTTACGTTGTTTGTTCTGCCTTTATTGTACATCATTTTCAATTCAAAAATTAATTTAAAAAGAAAACCAAAAGTGAAACCCATTGCAACTATAATTGTATTGCTCCTATCATTGGTAGGCTTTACAGCAAATGCACAAACCAATAATTTATCAAGCGTAGATGATGCGATAAATATTGCACTTCAAAATAATCAAACCATTAAAGCTTCAGATTTAGAAATTGATGCCAGCAAAGCTTTGAAAAAAACTGCCGGAGAATTACCCAAACTAGATTTTAATGCACAGTTGGGACAGTACAACAGTACCAAGTTCGACCAGTCTTTTCAAGTGTCGCAAACCATTCCGTTTCCATCGTTATTCGGAGCAAAAAAACAATTGATTAACGCTGAGATAAAAGGCAAAGAATTGCAGAAAAACCTTTCGGTATTGGAGTTGAAAAATCAGGTGCGTACTTATTATTATCAAATTTTGTATTTGCAACACAATCAAAAACAATTGCAACAATTGGATAGTTTGTACAATGATTTTATCAAAATAGCACAGCTTCGATACAAAACTGGCGACACCAAAAAAGTGGACATCAGTACAGCGGAAGCCAAGAAAGGTGAAATCAATTTATTGCTGAAACAAAACGGAGTATTCCTAAGCAATGCAGTTGCCAATCTCAAAACATTGATGAACACAAAAGACGATTTTACCATTGCAGAAAACGGAAATTTTCAGCCTTTGCAAATTTCTAATTTGTTAGGTGATGAAGCTGTAGCCAATCATCCTGCCATTCAATCTTTGTATCAAGATGCCGTTATTGCAGAGCAAACCAAAAAGGTAGAACGTTCGCAAGGCTTACCCGATTTTACCATTGGTTACGTCAATCAGTCTTTAATTGGTTTTCAAAATGTAAACGGAGCAGAGAAATTTTTCAATGGTGGAAACCGCTTTAATTCTGTAAATATTGGTATTGCAATTCCCATTACTTATGGTGCTACCAAAGCAAGGATAAAATCTTTGGATTACAGAAAACAAGCTGCCGAAGCCAACGCACAACAGCAACAAAAAACATTGGCTACGCAAATGCAAAATGCCTTGCAACAATACCAGCAAGATATACAGCAGTACAATTATTTTGAAAAAGAAGCATTGCCTAATGCTAAGGAAATTGTATCAGCCGCACAATTGGGTTACAGAACTGGAGATATTGGTTATGTAGAATATCTTTTTGCCTTGCAAACCGCCACCGATATTCAGTTGAATTACTTGAAAAGTATTCAGCAGGTAAACCAATCCGTAATCAATATTTATTCATTCATCAATCAATAAGCAAAAATGAAATTCAATATAAATAAAATCACGTCTATCACAGCGATAATTGTTTTAATATTTACTTTTTCCGCTTGTAAAAACGATAAACAAAAAGAAGGTCAGGCTACAGAAGCAAAAGCAACCGAAAAAGCTGAAGCTCCTCACGAAGAAGAAGCCCCAACCATTGCCACACTTACCGAAGAACAAATAAAAACGGTAGGTATAGAATTAGGTGCAATCGAGCAAAAAGAATTAACGGCAACCATCCGTGCAAACGGTTTGCTGAAAGTGCCCAATAACAACAAAGCCAATGCAACTTCTTTGTATGGTGGTGTAATAAAAACGCTAAAAGTTCAAATTGGAGATTATGTAAGAAAAGGACAAGTAATTGCCACAATTGCCAATCCGCAGTTTATACAATTTCAAGAAGAATATCTAAGTACCGCAAGCAGAATAACCTTTGCAGAACAAGAGTTGGCAAGACAAAAAGAGCTGAACCAAGGCAATGCAGGTGCGGGTAAAAATTTGCAAAGTGCCACAGCAGAGCTCAATGGTTTACGTACCAGAAGAGCATCTTTGCAACAACAGATACAATTAATGGGTATTAATCCCGGTTCTCTATCAAACGGTAATTTAAAATCGGCTTTGGTTGTTACCAGTCCGCTGAATGGTACGGTTAGCAACGTTTTTGCCAAAATCGGAAGCTATGCAGACGTATCTTCACCGGTTATAGAAATTGTAGATAACAGTTCCTTGCATTTGGATTTGCAGGTTTTCGAGAAAGATTTACCACAAGTAAAAGTGGGGCAAACCATTCATTTTACATTAACCAATAATCCTACAACCGAGTATGATGCTACGGTTTTCAGTATCGGTTCATCATTTGAAAACGAGAGTAAAACCATTGCGGTGCACTGCCGAGTAAATGGCAATAAAAGTGGATTAATTGATGGGATGAACATCACAGGAATTGTAAGTCTTAATAATGTGACAACGCCCGCTGTACCCAATGATGCCATTGTAAACGCCGATGGAAAATTCTATGTGTTTGTACAAACCGATAAAAAAGCAGAAGAACATCACGAAGAAGGCGAAGAAGAAGGCGGTCATAAAGAGGAAGAAGAAAAAGACCACAAAGAAGATAAAACCAGTAAGAATTTTGAAAAAGTTGAAGTGCTGAAAGGCGTATCTGATATGGGTTATACCGCAGTAACTTTTGTAAATGAAATTCCTGCCGATGCAAAAGTAGTGGTAAAAGGAGCATTTTTTGTAAACGCAAAACTGAGCAATACAGGTGGGCACGGACATTAAATAAGGAAAATTACAATTATTCAATTAATAAAAAATTATTATGTTACTAAACCGTAAAATATCAATTCTGTACTTTGTCAATAATATAAAGTGGCAAATACTTTTTGTGATAACATTTGCTTTAGCGGTCGGATTTCTTCACTTGCGTCCCGAATTTAAAGGCGTCGATATACCTTTGAATATTCTTACACTATTAGGTACTATTGTTACTATTCTATTGGCATTCAGAACATCACAATCTTATGAAAGATGGTGGGAAGCAAGAACAATTTGGGGCGCCATCGTAAATGATAGCCGAACGCTTACAAGAAACGTATTGCAGTTTTTACCCGAAAATGAAAGTGTAGAAAGGAAAAAATTTGCCGAACGACAAATTATCTTTGTAAACGCTTTGGGAGAAACTTTGAGAAAAGTTCCGCTTTCCCCGAAAGTAGAAGCTTATGTGAAATTTCACAATATCAATGCCGTAAATCTTCCCAATGCTCTATTAGATGAACATTCTCATCAGATAGGTCAGTTGAAAACAGAAGGAAAAATATCCGACTTTCAGCAACTGCAATTAAATGAGATAGTAAGCCGTCTTTGCGACAGTATGGGCAAGTGCGAGCGGATTAAAAACACTGTTTTCCCACGTTCTTATAGTCTAATACTGCATATATTGATTTACGCTTTTACAGCCATTTTGCCTTTTAGTTTAAATCATAATCAATTCGTCACAGAAATAGCAATATCTATTATTATTCCCTTGCTATTTATTGCGGTAGAAAAAACAGCCATCATTATGCAAGACCCTTTTGAGAACAGTCCTGTAGATACGCCAATGACCTCTATTGCGCAAACAATAGAAATCAATATCCTTCAAATGATGGGAGAAAAAGACGTGCCTGCAAAAGAAGATAAAGGTTTGTATTATGAAATGTAGCTTTTTTTCTGTTCAATATCCTTGTCAGAATTTTCTAAGCAAAACATTTAAACTTAATCTAAAATATTAAAATAATGGAACACAAACATAAATACGATGCACAAGGCAAACAGCTTTGTTGCACCCCACAAGAAGAAAAAATATATACCGATGCCAATGCAAAAAAGCTATTGGAAAAACATACCGACGATGATGGGCACAACCACGAACACACCGATGACGATGGGCACAACCACGGAAGTAGCGATAAATCTACCTTTCAAATGTTTTTACCAGCCATCATCAGTTTCGCATTATTGATGATTGCAATTGCTTTAGATAATTGGCTTCCTCAATCTTGGTTTACTGGTTGGGTGCGAATTGTTTGGTATGTGGTAGCGTATGCACCTGTAGGATTTCCCGTAATTAAAGAAGCATTTGAAAGCATTAGAAAAGGCGACATATTTTCAGAATTTTTATTGATGAGCATTGCCACCATCGGAGCTTTTGCCATTGGCGAATATCCGGAAGGGGTTGCCGTAATGTTGTTTTATGCCGTTGGCGAAGTGTTCCAAACATTGGCTGTAACAAGAGCCAAAGCCAATATTAAAACCTTGCTCGACCAAAGACCCGATGAAGTAACAATTTTAGAAAACAATCAGGCAAAAACGGTAAAAGCTGAAACCGTAAACATCGGAAATATCATCCAATTAAAACCCGGAGAAAAATTAGGATTAGACGGAGAATTATTATCCGAAACAGCATCATTCAACACCGCTGCATTGACAGGAGAAAGCAAGCCCGACACCAAAACCAAAGGCGAAACCGTATTGGCTGGAATGATAAATTTAAACACCGTTGCACAGGTAAAAGTAACCACCGCTTATACCGATAGCAAGCTCTCTAAAATTTTGGAACTGGTACAAAATGCCACCGCCCAAAAAGCGCCCACCGAATTATTCATCAGAAAATTTGCAAAAATCTACACGCCGATTGTTGTGTTTTTAGCGATTGCAATTTGTCTTTTTCCGATGGTGTTTGTAGAAAATTATGAGTTTAAAACTTGGCTGTACAGAGCATTGGTATTCTTGGTTATTTCTTGTCCGTGTGCTTTGGTCATCAGTATTCCTTTAGGTTATTTTGGTGGAATTGGAGCCGCTTCCAAGAATGGAATTTTGTTTAAAGGAAGCAACTTTTTAGATGCCATTGCCGATATTAAAAACGTAGTAATGGACAAAACGGGTACAATGACCGAGGGCGTTTTCAAAGTTCAGGAAGTGGTATTAAAATCTGAATTTAATAAAGATGAAATCCTGAAAATGGTCAACGCTCTGGAAAGCCAAAGTACACATCCGGTCGCAACAGCTATTCATCAATACGTAGGCGAAATTGACAGCTCAATAAAGTTAGAAAATACCGAAGAAATCGCAGGTCACGGTTTGAAAGCCAATGTAAATGGAAAAGAATTATTGGTCGGGAATTTTAAGTTGATGGATAAATTCAACATCAATTATGATTTAGACCCGACCACAATTGTTTACACCCTAATTGCCATTGCTTACGATGGGAAATTTGCAGGATATATTACCATTGCAGACAGCATCAAAGAAGATGCACAGCTTACAATTGACAAACTGAAAGCATTAGGCGTAAAAACCACAATGTTGAGCGGAGACAAAAGCACCGTAGTAAAATTTGTTGCAGATAAATTAGGAATTAATAATGCTTTTGGCGATTTATTACCCGAAGACAAAGTAAATAAAGTAAAAGAAATAAAAGCCCAAAATGAAACCGTAGCCTTTGTAGGCGATGGCGTGAACGACGCACCAGTAGTAGCTTTGAGCGACGTAGGTATTGCAATGGGCGGTTTAGGAAGTGACGCCACCATAGAAACTGCCGATGTGGTTATTCAGGATGATAAGCCCAGCAAAATCCCTATGGCAATCAACATAGGTAAGCAAACCAAGAAAATCGTATGGCAAAATATCATTTTAGCATTTGCAGTAAAAGCAATTGTTTTAGTACTCGGAGCAGGTGGATTAGCCACAATGTGGGAAGCCGTTTTTGCCGATGTTGGCGTTGCTTTATTGGCAATTTTAAATGCTGTGAGGATACAGAGAATGAAATTTTAAACACCAATAGCATTTCAAATATTTGGTTGTCAATTAAGTATTGTTGTTGTAATCTGTTAAAATGTGGGAAAATCCATTGGTTTGCGCTGGCTGATTTTTCCATATTTTAATAGATTTATTTTTTATCATTTTCTGGGTTCTGTTTAGCTTCAAGCCATTTTTCATACTTCTCGGTAAGATTTTTTTCTTTCAGATAAGTATTTCTTCGATGAGCTTCTTTTGAATAGAATTTCATTTCATTTTCAGCATACTTTTTTTCGTGATATTGATTAATTCCAAATGATAAAAAAGCGACACACAAACAAAATAGAATCGTTAAAGAACCGTAAAAATACAATTGCTGTTTTCCTTCTTTTTTAACAGAATCTTTAATTTGATTGTTATGTTTTTCAGAAATACGAGTTAATTCATTTATTTGTTTTTCAAATATTTGACTGATTTCTTTTATTACTTCTTTCAGTGGTTCAAATTCAACTTTAAGAGATGTTTTTTTAATCTCTTCCAATTTCCCATCTACAGTTGTAATTATTTTCTCGTTCAAATCAAATTTTTCAATTGCTTTGTCAAGCTTCTCTGCAAAAAGCTCCATTACATCTTGGGTTCTTATTTTTTGTGCCATATAATTATCTTCTAAATGTACTACGTTCTATTATTTTTCTTTCAATTTTATCAACAATTTTGGTTTCAGATGTTTTAGATTCTAGCAATATTTTATTTTGAAGAGCAATCATTTCTAATTCTTTTTTAAAATTTTGAATGCTTTTTTGATTTAATTCGTGCATTGGATTACTCAAATTGAAATTATCATCCTGAAAAAACAAACCAGAATCTAAAAGTTTTTTCAGTCCCATATTTCGGTGAACATCGCTCGCTTTCATTTCTGTTTGACTTTCCATATCTCTCACCCGAAAACCTTGTAAATCACCTTGCTTATTGATTGTAGGAATGAATTTTATTTCCTTTTTCAGCATTTCTGATAAGTATTTTTCCATCGTGTTTGGCTTTGTTGCCATTACGTTCAGATGTTTTCGAAACATTTCTTTCCTTAAATTCTTAGAATCAAATTCGAAACTTTCGGAAGCTCTTATTTTATCAATTCTCATTTGTTTTGCAGATACTAATTCATTTTTTTCTGCAACTCTGTGCGCTGCCCATTGCGCTTTCTTCCCAATATGATGGTCTTTCAACAATTTACCTTTTTCATCTACTCTGTTTAAAAGGATGTGAATGTGACGATGGCGTTTTTCTGTGTGCATAAAAGCAATAAATTGAGATTGATTGGTATCAATTTCTAATTCTTTTAAAAAATTCTTTTGTGAGATTCTGCAACTGCTTTTTACTCAATTTTTCACCATCAGCTACATGCGGAGAAAGAACCATAGAAATGAGTTTATTGGTTGCGTTTTGATTTAGATTTTGCAGAATTTTCATTTCTTGAAAAAGTTCAATAGGTGTTTCGCCACAAAGATTATTTCGCAATATTTCTATTCCTTTTTGGTCATCAATTACATAATTAAAAAGTGAAAAACCACCGATGCAAGATTTTGCCATGGCTATCATTTTACTTAAATTTTTCTAGATGACTTTTTATTATTCTCGAAGTTTCAAGCATTTCATTTTTCATTCCCGTAACATCTCCAAGTTTAAATAAATTGGAAATCCTTCGGAAATTATCAGCGTATTTTGAGAGGTTTTTATAGCCTTCAATTTCATCTTCCGTTAACGTATTTTTGAGGTCTAATTCTAAGGAAAGTCTTCGAAAAAATTCCGACATAGAAAGACCTGTTTTTGTAATTTTTTTCTGAATAATTTGATGTTCGAGAGATGAAACTCTGAACCTTAAAACTTTATTTTTCATATTTTTTTAATTTTAAAATTGTAGAGCAATTTTCCCTTTTTTGACCATCGGGAGAAAAAGCGAGATGCCGATAAGGTGCAATTTCGGAACGAATTGTAGCTCTATCGGCACATCTCGATGTAAAACCTGTTTTACTCATCTTTTCATTGGTTTATCATAAAGAAATCTGCAATGTCAATTCCTTCTCTTTTTTGTTCGGGTTTTGCTTGTTTTTCAAGTAAATCCGATACATAAATATCGAATCCTTTCGCATTCAATTCGACCGCTTTTCGCTTCCATTCTTGATAGGTTGTAAATCCATTTTTTTGAATTTCGCAGTCAGGATATGCAATGATTTTTCGATGTTTAATTGGTTCTAATTTTTTCAATTTAAACTCACCTTTTGCACCACAAGACAACCATAAAAATTCCGGAAATATTACACTCATAATACAAGCTGTTTTTTCAGATTCCACCAAAGCAATGACACTTGCCTTGTCATCTTTCGTCAAATGCAAACCAAATAAACATTGCGATAAATTGAAGTCTGAAATTTCATTTTTCTTCATTAAAAACTGATGCATCCATGTAATTTTTTTTGTTCTTTTTCCAGTTTCAAAATATTGAATTACTTTCCCGCCTCTTACTTTATTTCTATCATCAATCTGCCAAAAAACAGTTCCATAATTAAATTCCGGAAGTGTTCCGATTTTATATTTTTTCTTGATAGAATTTGCTATTGAATCACCAAATCGTAATCTTAAATATTTCAATAAATTATTGTCGTAATTCATCGATAATTCCACCAAGTTATTTTTGTGAAAAGTAGGAACGGTTTCAAAAAATGAATTTTCTACAATCATAGATGTTTTATTATTTTGAAATCCATCTTTTGA
Organism: Kaistella haifensis DSM 19056; assembly: GCF_000735695.2. Taxonomy (GTDB): domain Bacteria; phylum Bacteroidota; class Bacteroidia; order Flavobacteriales; family Weeksellaceae; genus Kaistella; species Kaistella haifensis. The sequence goes on along the minus strand of NZ_JASZ02000003.1, from coordinate 39,471 downwards.
AGGATGATAGAAAAATCCGCATTTCGATTCTCTGTCACATCTCCCGTAACTTTCCATGATTTCTCCTGTTTCAGAATCAATGAAAATAACCAACGAAAATTGACCACAATTCGGGCATTTATATTTCTTTGAACTTGGGTCTAAAATATATCGGTATGATTTTACAGTTTGCATTATTTACACTTTTTGCACTTTTCTTTATTCATCGGCAATTGAAGTAGGTTTTCAATTGCACTTTCTTTGCATTATCTGCACTTTGAAGAAAATAACATTTGCACTTTTTACATTTTGTTGCATTTTCAAAAATAATTAAACAACTGAAAATCAGTTTATTAAAAACCAAAATGCAATAGTGCAAAAAGTGCATTGCAGAATTTATAGCCCTATTTAAAAAACCTGTTTTTCATAAACTCCGTGAGCAATTTTTTTGAAGAGTTTTTCATCTTTCAGAAATTTTTTAAAGCTCCGCTCTTTCATGAGATTTTCTCTTAAAATAATTTCAATTCCTTCGCCTGTTTTAAATTGTGGAGATAACTTATCAAACACATTTTTTTGAATTTCGGTAAGTGAATCATAGTAAGTATTGTCAATCAATTCAAAAACTCGAACTGCATTTTCAAAAAAATAATCTCTCAATTGAATGGCTGATTTTAATGTTGTTAAAGAAATCGTTTGCGGTTTTTCATCATTACAAATCGACTGTATCACTTCAATAAGAATTGAAAATCTCAAAACATATTGTTGCAGCTTGACCGAAATCCCTCTTTGATATTCAAATTCAAAATCGGTTTTTTGATTATTCTGCCATTGGTACAAATAATCTTTAGCTTCGGAATCAAATTCAAGTATTATTTCTGATTGTTCGGCAATCATAAAGACTTTAGCAATGAATTCTGAATACCATTCAATATACTTTTTATCTAAATCACGGTCGTTCCATTTATTATCAACATATTTATGTGGCAAAACAAAAAGTAGCCGGTCGATAAATCCATTTTTCATTTTATTGGAATGAAAAACACTTGACAGAATTGCTTCTTGCATCGTTCCGATAATATCAACTTTCGTATTATCTACCCGCATTTCTTCGCCAGAAATTCTATTTTTTATGATTGGTTTTCCACTCCAAGCCGACAAATAAGATTCTTCTTCGCTTCCTTTTCGATACTGATTGAAGGAATTAAAAAAGCCTGCAATTTCATCGGTGTACAAACCAATTCCCCTTGAATTGAAGTAATGAGCCTTTACAAATGCTTCTGGGGTAAAATCGTTCAGAAGCAATTGCCGAAGAATTGGAATTGTATTTTTAGATTTTTCTTCAACTGGTAATTGTTCATATTCTTTTTTCTTTAGCAAATATTCTTCAAAATTTACTTTATCGATTTTCATTAATGGATTCAGACAAAACGAAACCGAATGGCTTTTCACATCGCCTGTTCTACCTACAAGAACCATATACAAATTGGATTTTTCGAGCCAACTATTTTTCACTTTAAGTTGTATTTTATTCCCAATCGAAACCGAAACTGCATATAAAATGGAAGCCGATGTGTAATCCGGAGAAAAATTCAAAGTTGACTCTAATTCTCTTATTAGCTTTTGTAAAATCAAAGGGAATATATCTGTGGGAAATATATTTTTGCCTGAAATAAGTTTGAAATCTTCTTTTAAACTGTTGAGAATATTAATATTTTCCGTATTTTTGCTTGAGTTTAAAAACAATACGCCTTTGTTATTTTCGTTGAATAACGGGGCGTTTTTCTTTTGTTCCATCTTACATATTGTTTTTGATTAATTTCAAAGCCAATTCTACATCTACCATAATGGATCTTCCTTCTTGAATTATTGCTTCATCTATAATTCCTTTCTTTTTAATTCTATTGGCTTTTGCAATGCTGCAATTCAAAAGGTTTGCGATTCCACGTATTCCGTACACATACTTTTTATTTAAGGTGTTTTCAGAAATAGGTGAGCTTTCTAGATTTTGAACAGTATTTTTAGTTTGTTCATTTAATGCTAAAAATTCTTGACCAGTCATTTGCCATAAGGGTTTTTCTAATAAATTTTCGATTTTCATTTTAATTTTCTTTTTAAATGTTTAACAATTTTCTGAGTGTTCGAACACCCCAAATTGACAACAAAATATAAATGGAGAAAAATGGGCACAAAAAAATATCAATATTTAAAGTATTGATATTCAATTATTTAAAGCTATTTTTAAAATAAATATAACTTATAAAAAATGTCAAGAGATTTTATGAGGTCATTTAAGCTTATTTTCTCACAAAAATGAATTTATATAGACTATTTGGATTCATTATGATTTTAAAATTTCAAAATATTGTTCTATTTCAAAATCAATTTTTTTATGTTCTTCAGTTTTTGAATCATCTATATTTACTGTTTTCTTTTTCTCATAGTCCTTAATATTAAAATACTGTACTAATTTATTTTCCCAAATTTCTTTTTCACTTTCAATGATAAAATCTTTGAGTTTATTGATTGCATAAGCAATGTATTTGTCTTTACTCTTATTTTTTTCCAAAGTCAGCGTTTTACTAAGTGTAATTTGATTATAAAAATCAAGGTAAGGAATTTCTTTAAGAAGATTATTCTTTACGAAAACTGAAAAAGCAAGAAGTATTGCCTTCTCGTTCTTAAATACATTTTGAAAAAAATCATTCGATTCAGTAAGACGTGAAACATTGGATTCTATTACATTTAACTTATTTATAAATGCTTTAAAACTAAAAGAAAGAAGATATAAATTACCATTAAATGCTTCATTTTTTTCATCTTCAATGATTTCTAATTTTTTTTTGAAAATATCATATTCTTGTTTTGCAAAGTCTAAATCTTTAGTCAATCTTATTATATCATCAGAATTTTTATCATTATTATACCCCCAAGAATCTAATCTATTATTTAGTTCATCCTTCTTGTCTGAAGGTTCACGAAGCTCTTTATAGGCAAAATCCCACTTAAATTGATAAGGACGTATTAGCTTGTTGAATAAATTTCTTGCTAAAAATTTATCAAAAATAAACTTATGATTCGCTAAAATATTTTTGGATTCTGGAATTAGTGCTTGATATTCTTTTAGATAAAGTGCGCGATTTTCCTGATTTAATAAATTTTCATAAACCAAATTTTCATCTATTTCACAAAAGTTAATAATATCATCCAATAATTCCTTTCCAATATCATCAACTTCTTTTATTGAATTTAAATTCGTTTTTATCTTTTGTAGAAGGGCTAAATGCTCTGTTGTCTTCATTTTTTAAAAATTTAGTTTTTTCATCTCTGTTGCTTTTGTTGAATCTGTGACCTCAATATATGGTTTCATGGATTTGTAATCGGAATGTCCCGTCCATTTCATAATTATCTGTAAACCAATTCCTTTTGCAATACAGAGACATACGAAAGTACGTCTGCCACAATGTGTACTTAATAATTCATACTTGGGTTTTGTGTCATCATGTCTTTGATTACCAATAAAAAAAGTTTCTGTTATCGGTTCATTAATCTCTGCCAATTCTCCTAATTCTTTCAAATAATCATTCATATTCTGATTAGAGATTACAGGCAAAGCTTTATCATTTTTGAATGGAATATCTTTGTATTTATCAAGGATTTCTTGTGATGTTTTATTGAGTTCGATTACTAAACTATCATTAGTTTTTAAAGTAGTTACATCAAATTTTCCATTTTTAATATCTGATTTTTTCAATTTATAAACATCAGAATGCCGCAAACCTGTGTAGCACAAAAAGAGCAGTACATCACGAACTCGATTTAGGTATAATTTAGATTCAGGTATCTCAACATTTTTTATTTGAGAAATTTCAGATTCAGTAAGAAAAATAAGTTTCTTTTTTCCAATTTTAAGTTTTGGTTGAAAATCCTCAAATGATTTATTCTCGGTATATCCTTTCTTAACAGCAAATCTTAAGAACCATTTAATGTTTTCAATGTATTTTTTTGTGGTAGTATTCTTAAGTTTTAATTTGTTAGTGAAAAAAGAAAGAATATTGCTTAAGCCTTCTAATGTAAGATCCTCAAATTTAAGTTTCGGATTAAAAGCTTCCAAATGAGATTTAAGAGTGCTGAGCTTCGCATATGTGTCAGTTGTCCAATTATTGATTTTCCCATTATAGGAAGTGAATTCATCAAACACTTTATAAAATGATGTTTCTTTTTTTAGTTTATCATTTTTCAGTTCCTCAACTTTCGCTATTTCTACACCATTATTTTTTATTTTCTCGTAAGCGTTTTTCGTTTCTTCGATAGTGGGTATTTCGTTTTTTATTTGATGTTCTAAAAAGAACGATTGAATAGCAGATTTATATTTTGAAATAGTGATGTTAATTTCTTCAGCTGTTTGTCCACTAGAGTTTATTCTGCCAGAAATGACTTCTTTTTTATCAGAATCCCAGTCTTTTATGTCAACTCTATGTCCACTATACAAATTTATTCTATTAGATGAAAAAGTTAAACGAATAAATATGGGTGCATTTTCATTAATGATTACCCCCTTCTTTTTTCTTCTTTCAACATCAACAGTTATTTTTCTTTTAATAGTTATCATAAAAAATATTTACAGCCAAATTTACAGCCATTTTTTATGATACACAATGATATTCAAGAAATATCTTAAAGTTAGAAACATCTTTAATACTCTGAATATTAGATAAATTAATATTTTAATGTATTTAGAAATACATAAGATGAGAATCCCTTCCTCTCTGCACTAATCTAACATAACCTGCTGTTTTTCAGTGGGTTTTTTTATTGGATTTTTATGTTTTCCCCACCGATTCCCCACCATGCTATTGCATATCAATTTGAAATCGGTTTTCATTGCAACATTTATTTTTTTATAAAGTTATGTAGTGGTTTTATTTGAGTTTTTTATCTTCACTTTCTAATGACAAATAATCTTAAGTTAATACTCAGCTATATTGCTAATTACAATTAAATTAATTAATGATTTATAACATTTACTATATAAAGTAATTTGCTAATAAATCATATCTAATCACTCTCATCTCAAGAAAATTTTGAAAAAAAGTATTAGAATCTAAAGTTAGTTAACCCACCCCCATAAAAAGGAAGACTTTTCCTTTTTATGAAATAGGGGTATAACTCCGTCACTTACCATTAGCTCTCATACTTAAAGAATTTTTTTCGAGGAACTTTTTTGAAATATAACTATGAATAAAACCAGAACTATAATGGCATTGGTTCAGAATCATAGTCAATTAAATCAAAATTTTCTCCAATCATAGATAATAACGTTACATCTGCAACTATAAAAGTTATAATATTGAAAATGAATACTATAATAAAAAATATAAGTAATGGTATTTTATCTTGAAATAAATGCTTTTTATCATTAACATAAAATGGTTCTGCAAACCCATTTTTAAAATACTCATATATTGGCACAGATAGCCAAAGTAATACAGCAAAAATAAAAGACCACAACATTCCAGCTATAGTTCCTAAAATTATAATTATAGTAATCCTAATTATTTCAAAATCTCCCACTTCAAAAAAATCTCTATATAATTGAATAAAGTTAGAGTGAGCTGAAATAAAAATAATCAAAGCTGTACTATAATTTTTTACAAATCTACCAATCATTAGAATTTATTTTATACTAGCATAAATTATTTCTTTACATTATATATTATAGCAAAGTAAGAATCTTTCAAATGAGCAATTAACATCAGTTTCACGGAAGAATCTCCCCAAACATAATAAAGTGAATCATCATCTTTACTTCTAGTCGGCTCTCCATACACATTTGAAAGCATTTTTTTTAATGTTCCAAAACTAATTTTTGATTCATCTGAATTAATATCAGTAATGGTTTTATAAAGCACGACATCTTTTAATTCACCATATCTATTGAATTCAACCTTGTCTTTTTCAAATTTATAGGTTTTCAGTAAATGCATCTGTAAAGTCATTTTACTATTTTTCAATCTACTTACTTCTGCTTTTTTGAACATCCTTTGAAATTTCGGAGAATTATTTTCAAAATCCGTTTCTAGCAAAATATCTTCATCTGGTTCTGAGGATTTGTTACCTCCGCCCATCAACCATAATTCTCGCCTTGTGCTTTCAGAGTAGCTTAGGGTTGTTAACCATTTATCTAATTGTATTTTATAGATTTCTTTGTTAGGTATCAACTCAACACCTGAAAGTGCATTTTCAGATTTAATTCCTAGAAACCAGTCTTTTGGATTTTCAAAATTTTGAGCATTGATAAAATTTGAAAAAATCAAAAGTAATAGTGGGTAAAGTATTTTTTTCATTGCATAATTTTAAGATTTTGTTAAATAGAAAAAGCGTGTGGGTTCAAACATCGTTGTAAGAGGCTCGGCAAAGCCCACAGCAAACAAGTCCTACTAACACCCGCCCAGAGGGGCGGTGCATGAGACTTATTATTCTTGCTGTAAAAATTTTGCCGATTTCTTACAGAATAACAGAGTTCAACGCTCCTATAAAGAATTTATATTATTTTTTTAATTCACTCAATTTCAATTTTCACAAATTTAATATTTTTATACAAGCAAAACTCTTATTGTATTGACGTCTTTGGGTCAATATCGTCCGATTGTTCAAGCATAATTGTTTTATCTGGAAAAACTATTACCATTCTGTTTTGATTATGTGTAATCATTAATTTTTTGGATAAAGAAATAACATTTTCTTTCATAACACTTTCCTCTAAAGGGAATTTCGGATAATTGATAAAATCAATTTTCAAATGAGGTTCATTTTGATTGTTTAAAACAATATTACAATAACTGATTGATGCACTAAGAAAAATGTTTCTTTCCTCCGAATTTACCAACTGAAATTTTCTTACGGTTTCAAAAACCTCATCTTCAAAAATTCTTTTTTGAGTGTATCCCTTTTCTAAACCAATAAATATTGAGGCTTGAAAAGTTTTTATCGCTGTTTCTCTAATTTTCATCAATTCTTACAAAGGTTTTTAATTCACTTACATATGTAATTCGCCCTGTTAAACCGAAAATTATATTTTCCTCATTACTTATTGGAGACTTGTTAAATCGCTTTTTAAACACTATATCAAGGGCATATAAATACAATCCTTGACGATGCACCCCATAGATTGCTTTTTGGCTGTTATAGGCATTCACAAGCTCCAAATTCGTGTAATCTTCAAATCGTTCAATATAATTTACTATTTCGGCTTTGTCACCTTGTCTTTGCGTGTATACGTGTTTCATGTGTTTGTTTATTTGTGCTAAAGCTGGTGTGGAATAAATGGACTTTTGAACTTCCGAATCTTTTATTTTGTTATAAAAGTTCTCTTTGTTCTTTGATGTGATAATGTCTTGTGGGATTCCTATTTTTAGAAACCAATTATACTTATTGATGATAATTCTATCAACATGATAATAGGAAAGAAATTTAGATTCTTCCGCTTCTGTTAAGAATTCGGTTCGATAACTTTTGAGAATAATATCTGCATAAAACTGATTATGTTTTAGTTTTTGGTAAGGAAATTCTGATAAGTAATGTCTGTATTGTCTGGTTGTAAATGTAAATCTCAGAAATGCTGGAACTTCAACTTTGTCAACTTCCAGTAAGTTTTTCAAATCTTCAACTTCACAAACAGCAAATTCTTTGTAATCAATCCTGCAATAATCCAACCGTGGATGATGCAAAATCTTAAAAATTTTGTCGGAAGTGTTACTTAGCGGTAATGTGCAAAAGAATTTTTGATAAAGTTTGGCTAACATAATTTTCTTATCTTAAGGTTAATAAGCTCATCGTAAACCACCGTGGAATGTTAAATCTCGGTTGGTGAATCATTTGATTCGTCTTGATGATTGGGGACAAAGTTAAAAAATCAAATTCAAATAAATCTATATTTCAATTATTTATTTCATGTAATCCAAGAGCCATACTCTAAGTTGATTATGTTTGTTGATTTTCATTTCACCTGCAATACCTTTTTGTCTTAATGTTTCGACATAATTTTGATACAATTCTTTGTTATCTAAAACTAATTGTGACTTTGGATGAATTTTTAATTTTGATGGAAACGATTCCTGTATTGAAATTATATCATCTTTCGAAAGAGAATTTTTGAATATAATGGTACATGGCTGCTTTTTTCAGACAGGTTAAAATTGGAGTATTAACTTTAACTTTGGAAAAAAAGCAATGAAAAAATCAAGATTTACGGAGCCTCAGATTATCAGGATGATCCAGAGCCAGCAGGAAGGCAAGAAAGTGGCGGAGATCTGCCGGGAATACGGTATCTCCGAACAAACATTTTACAACTGGAAGAGTAAGTATGGAGGAATGAGTCTTTCGGAACTCCAGCGCGTCAAGGAACTTGAAGCGGAGAATGCCCGTCTCAAGCGCATTGTGGCGGACCAGCAGATTTCCATCGATATTTTAAAGGAGGTCAACTCAAAAAAGTAGACCACTTACCAAATGTACTAATAGTGGAGAAATTAATACCATAAAAAACTCCCCATTCATTTTTATGATTTTTGTAAGTTTTCTTAAAAATTTAATCCTATTCCTGTAAAATTTGTAGAGCAATTCACTACCTTTGATATATCTTAACGACTGAAAGTTATCTGCAGGTTACATTTAAAAACCAAGAACTACAATAGCAATATGAAAACTTATTCATCAATAAGAAAGTTTCTTCCAATCTATTTTTTATTGTTCTTTTCCGTTACTAAAGCTCAGATTCTGGATTCTACACAAACCGTCCATAAGCCTGCGGAGTCTGTAGTATATCCCAAACTTCAAATCAAGGGATTATTCCAGGCAAGATATCTCGTAGGGATGAAGGATAATGTAGATGTTAATGGACTTCATCACTTAGATAATAGCGGAACTGACAATAATTTCATGATCAAATACATGAGGGTTCAAGTACGTGCTCAAATCAGTAGGCGAACAGAAGTTGCTGTCCTTGCCAATCTCGCAGATTTTAAAAATGATCCTAAATCTCGAGTTCTTGAAAATGCCTATTTAAAATATACGCTCGATCCAAAATTGGCTTTGACGTTTGGACAATTCAGGCCATTGTTTGGTCTTGAAGAAACCTACCCTATCGATATTAATAAGTCTCTTGATTGGTCCAATCAGTACACAGAATTTGGGAAACTGGGTTGGACTAGCTTTCAGATTGGTTTATCTGCAACCGGACAAATACAGCTTGGGGATATTCCCTTTCAATATGCAGTCTCCGTAGTTAATGGAAATGGTAAAAATCAGATTAATGACAATGACAATGGAAAACAGTATTCTACAAGGTTGGTTTTTGGACTTTTGAAAGAAAACGGTTTAAATATTGGCCTCAATGGTGGTGTGGGAGAAGTAATGGGCAAAAAGATATATGCCGTTGGACTAGACGTAAGTTCACTTATTCATCTTAATCCAAAGTGGAGTTTTGATATGCAGCTTGAAGCAAAACAGGGAACAAATCATCCTCTTTATTTTGCAGTAGCACCTGAATTACGGCCAGTAAATCCAGATGAATATCAAATTCGGGGTGCTTACTTTTTGCCTCATGTTCGGTACGAAATCAATCATAAGAATCTCAGCGCACTTGAATTATCGTGCCGTTATGAATATTTGGATACCAATTTTAGGCTTAATTCAAATCCCAAACAGACCATCACCCCTATGTTTGGATTGGAATTTTTAAAAGACTATGGTGCAAGAATTCAACTCGGCATGCAGTTCGACCGTTATAAACATTCCATTGAAAACACCAGTCAATACAACAACAATCTTTTCATTGTTCAGGTTCAAAGTAGATTTTAATAAAACCAATCATTATGAAAGAAATTAACATTAAAGCTGTTGCAATTACTTTTGCAGTTGCACTTGTAATATGGTTTATACCCGCACCGCAAGGAGTAGCGGAAAATGCATGGCATCTGTTTGCAATTTTTGCAGCCACAATTCTAGGAATCATCTTAAAGGCTGCTCCAATGGGGACGATGTGCATGATGGCAATAGGTTTTACTGCACTTACGCAAGTTGTTGCTCCGGGAGATGCAGGAAAATCAATTACCAAGGCATTAAGTGGTTTTGGAGATAAAGTAATTTGGCTGATAGGAATTTCATTCTTTATTGCAAGAGGATTTATCAAAACAGGACTGGGAAACAGAATTGCTTTCCTGTTCATCAAAGTTTTTGGTAAAAGTTCATTGGGCTTGGCCTATGGTTTAGGATTAGCGGATTTATGCTTAGCTCCTGCAATTCCGAGTAATACCGCAAGAGGTGGCGGAATTATCTATCCTATTATGAAATCGATGGCGATCAGCTTTGACTCTGTTCCCGATAAGCCGGAAACACACAGGAAATTGGGTTCTTATTTGACGTTGAACAGTTATTACATGAATCTTATTGCATCTTCCATGTTTTTGACCGGAACCGCAAGTAACCCTATGTGTCAGAAATTCGCTGCCAACTTGGGAATCAACATCACTTGGATGTCTTGGGCTGCTGCTGGATTTGTACCGGGATTGGTAGCGTTCTTTGTAGTGCCGCTGGTCTTGTATAAATTATATCCACCTGAATTAAAGAAAACCGCCGATGCTCCTAAAATGGCTGCAGAGAAATTAAAAGAAATGGGACCTATTTCTAAAAATGAATGGCTCATGCTTTTGGCATTTTTTATTTTGCTGGGACTTTGGATTTTTGGTGGTGCATTGTCAATTGATGCCACTACTACAGCTTTTATCGGTTTAACGCTATTACTGCTCACATCAGTCTTAACGTGGGAAGACGTCAAAGGAGAGAAAGGAGCTTGGGATACCATAGTATGGTTTGCTGTGCTTGTTATGATGGCCAGTTCTCTTAATGAGCTAGGATTTATTGGATGGTTTAGCAATCTGATTAAAATGGAAGTAGGTGGAATGACCTGGACCATTGCATTTCCAGTTATTATTCTCGTTTACTTCTTTAGCCATTATATTTTCGCAAGTGCTACCGCGCACGTAGCAGCAATGTACGCGGCCTTATTGAGCGTTGGAGTTGCCGTAGGAATTCCTCCGATGCTTTTAGCAATGATGCTAGGGTTTATGGGTTCAATTTATGGAGTTCTAACCCATTATGGTCATGGTCCCGCTCCGGTATTTTTTGGAAGCGGATATGTTGATTTAAAAGAATGGTGGCTTAGAGGGTTGGAAATAGGAATTGTTTTACTAATCATTTATATGGGCGTTGGTGGTCTGTGGATGAAGATTCTAGGGTATTATTAATCATAAAACATACAATATGCTGTCTACGTTATCACGAAAAATACTGATGTGCGCTACCGGGTTGTTCCTTAGTTTCTTTCTGTTGATTCATTTCCTTGGAAATCTTCAGCTCTTTTTACCGCAGGAGCAGGCTCATCTTCAATTCAATGCCTATTCACATTTTTTGTCAGGAAATATAATTATTAAAATCGTTTCGTATGTTTTATATACGAGCATCATCGTGCATGCCGTGGATGGATTAATTATTACTTTAAGAAATCGAAAATCAGGAGGAAATTACACAACCGACAACAGAAAAAGAGCCAGTACATGGGCTTCCAGAAATATGGGAATTTTGGGAACATTGATTTTAATCTTCCTTGTAATTCATTTTCAGAATTTTTGGTACGTCTATAAATTTGGTAATCTTCCTTTGGATGATAATGGAAATAAAGATTTGTACATTTTAGTCATAACTGTTTTTAAAGAATGGTGGTTTGTGCTCATTTATGTGGTTTCAATGATTGCGTTGTGCTATCACTTGATTCACGGAATTCAAAGTGCAGTTAGAACTTTAGGTGTTTTTCATCCGAAATTTGTAAGATGGTTTAAAAATGCTGGAATCGCGTATTCACTAATCATATGTTGTAGCTTTGCATTAATGCCTATTTATATATTCTTCACTAACCGCTAAATTTTGACAGTATGATCTTAGATTCAAAGATACCGGAAGGACCATTAGAACAGAAATGGAAAAATTATAAGAAAACCGCAAAGCTTGTCAATCCCGCCAACAGAAAAAAATTGGATATCATTGTTGTCGGCACAGGATTAGCTGGGAGCTCGGTTGCAGCTTCATTAGGTGAGATGGGATATAATGTAAAATCATTCTGTTTTCAGGACAGTGCGAGAAGGGCACATTCTGTAGCGGCTCAAGGAGGAGTGAATGCCGCTAAAAATTACAAAAATGATGGTGACAGTGTGTACCGAATGTTTGTTGATACTTTAAAAGGTGGAGATTTCAGAGCCCGTGAAGCCAATGTTTACCGAATGGCAGAATGTTCTTTAAACCTTATCGACCAAGCTGTTGCACAAGGTGTTCCTTTTGGAAGAGAATATGGAGGATATTTGAATAACCGTTCATTTGGTGGCGTTCAGGTAAGCCGAACTTTTTATGCGAGAGGACAAACAGGACAGCAATTGCTTCTCGGCGCTTATCAGGCTTTAATGCGTCAGGTCGGAAAAAAAAGCATTCAGTTATTTACGAGACACGAGATGCTGGATTTGGTCATCATTGATGGAAAAGCGAGAGGTATTATTGTAAGAAATTTAGATACTGGAGAAATCGAAAGACACGCCGCCCACGCCGTTGTTTTGGCTACAGGAGGTTATGGAAAAATCTATTATTTATCGACTTTAGCGATGGGTTGTAATGCTTCTGCCATTTGGAGAGCCCATAAAAAAGGAGCTTTAATGGCTTCACCCAGCTGGATTCAGGTGCACCCTACTTCACTGCCTCAGTCAGGAGATTATCAGTCAAAATTAACTTTGATGTCTGAGTCTTTGAGAAATGACGGTAGAATCTGGGTTCCTTTAAAAGAAAATGAAACCAGGCCTCCTAATGAAATCCCTTAAAATGAAAGAGATTATTATCTGGAAAGACGATATCCTGCTTTCGGAAATCTCGCACCACGAGATATTTCCTCGCGAGCTGCAAAAGAAAGAATAGATGCAGGTTTCGGCATAGGACCGTTGAAAAATGCAGTATATCTTGATTTTTCTAAAGCAATTAAAGAACAAGGTAAAGAAAAAATTGAGGAGAAATATGGCAATTTATTCGATATGTATCTGAAAATCACAGGATATAACGCCTATCAGGAGCCAATGATGATTTCGCCATCTGCACATTTTTCTATGGGTGGACTTTGGGTTGATTATGAATTAATGACCACCATTCCAGGATTGTTTGCTTTAGGAGAAGCTAATTTTGCCGATCACGGCGCGAATCGATTGGGAGCCAATTCTCTACTTCAGGCTTCCGTGGACGGCTATTTTATTGCACCATATACCATTGCCAATTACTTGTCTCAGGAAATCCATACCGGAAAAATCTCAACCGATGGTGTAGAATTTGAGAAAGCTGAAAATCACATTAAACAGCAAATTGAAAATTTCATCAACATTAATGGAACAAAAACTGTTGACCATTTCCACAAAACTTTGGGCAAATTACTTTATGATTATTGTGGTTTAGCCCGGAATGAAGAAGGTTTAAAATTCGCCATCAAAGAGATAAAAAAGCTAAAACAGGAATTTTATAGGGATGTAAAAGTATCAGGAAAAGCCGAAGCAATGAACGCTGAACTTGAAAAAGCTGGTCGCGTTGCTGATTATTTTGAAATAGGTGAATTAATGTGCTATGATGCTCTAACCCGAAATGAATCTTGCGGTGCACATTTTCGTGAAGAATTTCAAACCGCGGATGGAGAAGCTTTGAGGAATGATGATGAATTTCAATTTATTTCAGCTTGGGTGTGGAAAGGTGAAAACAATGAACCTGAGCTTATTAAAGAGCCTCTGATTTTTGAAGAAATACAGCCAACTGTAAGAAGTTACAAATAAAACACAAAAACCTATGGATTTACATCTTAAAATATGGAGACAGAAAAATTATCAGAGTGAAGGGAAACTGGTGAATTATGATTTAAAAGACTTAAATCCTCATATGTCTTTTTTAGAAATGCTGGATACTTTGAACGAAAAATTAATCCTGCAAGGTGACGAACCTGTTGAGTTTGATCATGATTGTCGGGAAGGCATTTGCGGCCAATGTGGGGTAATGATTAATGGTTTGGCTCATGGACCATTAGAACATACTACCACCTGTCAGCTTCACTTAAGGTCTTTCAAAGATGGAGATACCATTGTTATTGAGCCATTCCGTGCATTAGCCTTCCCTGTTAAAAAAGATTTGAAAATTGACCGTTCGGCATTTGATAGAATTATTTCTTCCGGTGGTTTTGTATCGGTAAATACTGGTCAAGCGCCGGATGCCACAGCCATTGCAATTACCCATCAAACTGCAGAGGAAGCCTTTGATTCCGCAGCATGTATTGGTTGCGGCGCTTGTGTAGCAACGTGCAAAAATGCAAGTGCTGCCTTATTTACCTCCGCAAAGATTAGTCACATGGTTTTGCTTCCACAAGGAAAAGAAGAACGAAGTGAAAGAGTGTTTAATATGGTAAAACAAATGGATGCTGAGCATTTTGGTCACTGTTCCAACACTGAAGCGTGCGAAATAGAATGTCCACAAGGAATTTCTGTTTTAAATATTGCAAGAATGAATTTTGAATATGGTAGAGCTTTGTTTTTAAGAAAAAATAGTTTCTAACCGATTATAAATTCAGCATCCGAACCTAATCGTCTCAGCGCCATCAATTTTGATGAGTATTTTGCAGAAATCCTCAGTACACATTATCGTTAATGAGGATTTTGTGTATTTAATGCACGGCGTCTATGGCAACAAAATATTAATTATGAAAAACGTTCTAAGGAAACCTCGTCGTTTAGGGCTGCTCCGTTTTCTATAAAATTATACAATTGAGCTGAAAAATAACTTCCGTTCAGAATACCTCTTGCACCGAGACCGTTGAAAATATAATAGTTTTCTTCCGTGGCATGTCTTCCTAAAATAGGTCTTCTGTCTTTCACTGTCGGTCTGAAACCTACTTTTACCTCTACTATATCGAAATGATGCTGATAAATTTCCTGCAATCCTTCTTTCAGTTGTCGAACCGCTACCGGATCTACGACCTCTCCTTTTCCATCTCTATCATAGGTGCCGCCATAATAATAAAGTCCATCTTTTAGTGGAAACAGGAAATGTTTCTTTTTAATGGTAAACTTCGACGGTAATGGTTGAGCCAATTTCACCAATAAATGATGTCCTTTATTTGGTTCTACAGGGATAAAATTAAAAAAAGGATTACGCTTCACCTCCATTCCTTCACAGAAAACAATGTGCTTAAATCTAAAATCTTTATAGGTGTTTTTGTTGAGCGAATCATATTCAAACCGCTCAGAGATAAGGATGTTTTCTTTGGAAAGGTAGCCAAAAAAATCTTCAAAAAAATCACTTACTGCTAACCTTAGAGAATGGTTTACAATCCCGGTTTTAAAAGGATTATTTACACCTTCGGCATAATCAAAATGGGTATTCAGAAAAGGTTGTAGCGTTTCATTTTCTGCTTTTTTGCGCCATAATTTCTGTTCATCTTCATCATGAAAAATACGTTGAACAGGCTGCTTAATGCCATAGTTTCTACCGGTATAAACTTGAATTTCATCTAAGATTTGCTCTAAGAAATTTATTTGTTCATTTGCCATCCAGAAGGTTGTAAATCTTTTGAGCACCACAGGATTTACAATGCCTGCAGACACCTGCGATGCGCCTTTATTTTCATCAGAAAAAAGAACAAAACTCTTTTTATTTTTTATCAATTGATGGGCAAAAAAAAGTCCTGCATAGCCACTTCCAACGATGATATAATCTATATTTTTCATTTTAAAACAAACTTACATTTTGGTTAAAAAAAAACCTGAGTAAAGATACTCAGGTTTTTGTTGTATTACAATGGAATTTTAGTAATTCCACATATCATTTTCCATTTGAAGGATTTGGGCTTTGATTCTTTCGCTTTCTTCCAATTGAGCATCTGCATCACGTGGAATGTAATCTTTGATCACCCCATTTCCTAAACCGTTATTTGATTTGTAAATCACGGTAGAAAATCTTCTTGCATTAAGGATATCGTCAAAACTAATGTCAGAAGCCAAGTTTTTACTATTGAAAACAATGGTATTTGCTAAAACTTCTCTTGCATCTGGGTAATATACCCAGAACAAGTCAATCAGTTCGTCTTTAGAAGCCAAAGGTTGCCCATCTGGTCCGTACTGTCCCATAGTCGCAGGATCTTGTCCCATTGCAGCGATACCCAAAAGTCTATACTTCATTTGGCTATCTCTTCTGTCGATATACCACATCCCTTTAATTTTCAGAACTTTTACATTTTCAGTTTTGGTTTCGTAAACGTTGGTAAATTCTTTTTGCTCCTCTTCGGTAAGTTTACCACCATTTTCGTTCATTTTGTTGATACCAGCGTCACTCAAAACCGCATTTTTAATTCTGGCTTGAATTGCATCTGGGCTTAATCTGGTCATAAACATTTCATCGTCATACACTTCTTTGATTTTACCATCGTTTATGGCATCAAAAAGCACTTGGTATAAAGATTTATTTTTAGAAACCAAACCATCTTCATTGTGGTAAAAAGGTTGGTTCAATTTATCATTCATATCAATAATTTCCCAAACTACCATACTCTTCAAGATATCTTTATCTTCGATATAACCGTAACTCAGTGGTGTAACTTTATTGGAAACTAAAGAGTCTCCTTTTTTTACAAGACCAAGATCGCGGTATTTTCTGAAAGATTCCGGAGATTTTGCATTCAGAATAGACATTGAAGTAATTGGCTCATCAGGCACTTCTTGAACAGCTGGTGCGGCATACGCATTGACCAATGAATCAACATTTCCCATGTTTGCGCCAGCATCAGCTTTAGCGACATTGGTTGTTTTAGCTTTTTTCTTTCTAACAGTTTTTTTCTTTTTTTGAGCATTTAACCCTAGAAAACTTAAAGCTAAAAATAGAAATAGTATCTTTCTCATCTTTCTGGAAAATTATTATATATGATTTTACAACGTAATTATTGTACGTTTATTATGACGTTTCCGATATTCTGCAATTGTTGGTTTCCAAGTCCTGTTGCAGTCGCTTTGATGTTAAATACATAAGCAATATCGCCATTTCTAAGTCCTTTAGTAAGATTAGCTACAGAGCTCATGGAGTTTCCGTTTACAAGCATCGCTGCTTTACCAGGAACTTTAAACATGAAACTGTTTACAGTGAAACTTACAGGGAAATCGAAATCTGGCATGTCAGCAGTTACTCTTTGGTTAGGAATAGAACTTGCAGGCATCGAAACGATGTTTTTGCCTTGTACCTGACCGATTGGCGGCGGAACATTTTTAATTCTGAAAGGGAATGCCTGAGAGATTGTACCTCCTTTAGGATCTCTACCAGAAATCGTTAATGTTACCGTGCTTCCCGCACCAGGTGTTACAGTCCATTTACCACCGCTTCCACTTACAGATGCGCCAGCAGCAGAAAGAGAAATGCCCGACATATCAGCTCCCAAGATTGATCCTGAAACTGGGTTGGCTAATCCTCGGTACAATACATTCATTTTATCAGCAGTTACGATTGCTCCTTTTTGAGCTTTCAACTCTTGAGCACCTGCGATTACTTTATAAGTATGATCATAAGGTAATGAAATCACTTTACCATTCACATCGGTGAATGAAATGGTACCAGCGAATTTATGCTCACCCAAGGCGCTTGTATTAAGGGTAGTAGTTCCTTGTCCGTTTTGTACTGACAATCCAGGCATAGATAATCCGGGAACATTGCTAGAATAATTTCCAATAGCAACAGAAGCCGGAGCAGCTTCACCTTGAATTACAATAGCAGGAGCAGAAACTATAGCTTGATAAGCATCAAACTTGATATCTGCATCTACTTTTTCCTGAAGCATTACTGATAATGCATCCCCTTGGATTCCTCTAGCTGAAGACTGAATGACTTCAAGGTTAGACAATGCCGCAATAAGTGGCTGATTGTAAAACTTGTACTGCAACCAGTTTTTACCATTCTGTGGTTTTGCGAACTCAGAGATCATTTGCTTATTCGTTCTTGCTACCACTTCTTTCATCAATGGATTAGATCCATAGGTTTGGGTGATATAAGCTTTGAAAGCTTCTATTTTTGTTTTTAATTCTTGAGCGGCTTTTGATGGTTTAGTTTCATCACCACCAACAAAAAACATACTGGTAGACGGTTCAGTATTGTTAAGAGCTGCAAAACTTTCTTGAATTTCTGCACTTTTGTTATACTCAGCTTCTTTGCTTAATGAAGTTTTCATTCCTTCAATAGTTGAAACTAAGTCATCAGCTTTTGCTTCTAAACCTTTGTAGCTATCTAAAGGCGCCTGAAAAGTTTCAGGAGAATTTTTTGCTTTTGCTTCTAAAGTCCTTTTAAAGATTGAATTGTTGTTTTCAGTAAGAACTCTGGTTTCTTCCAGAGATCCGGTAGTATCTTTATATGAGCGGATGATTTCCTGGTCGATTTGCATTGCGAGCATTGCAATGAAAACAAGATACATCAAGTTGATCATCTTCTGACGAGGTGTCTGTTTTCCCTGTGCCATTTTTAGTAAATTTTGTTAATAATTTTAAATTTTAAATAAATAATGGTTAGAAAACTATGATTTCATCGCGCTAAGCATTCCGCCGTATACTCTATTAAGATTATTGAGGTTAGAAGTTAATCCTGATAATTCTTCGTTGAATTTTTCTGAATGAGCAGCAGATTTCTGCATATTCTCAACATATTTTTTACTATATTCAGATTGCATTTTTCCGTGTTCTAATTGTAGTGCATAAAGTGCGTTCATGCTTTCCAAGTGGCTTGCCGCTAGAGTCAATTGGTCATTATACTTTTGAGTAGCACCTGTAACATCAACCGTTTTATTGATTTGATCAACAGAATTTGAAAAATTATCAATACCAGCTCTTAATCTTTCGAATAAACCAGCGTCTAATTTAGCATCAGCAAGCATTTGATCTAATTTATCAGACAATGAAACCTGCAATTCTTTTACTTCTGCAGATTGAACTCCCAATGTTGAATGTCTTGGATTTGGAGTTGCGTGTGAATCTAGCAATTCAGGATAAACATTTTCCCATGCATAAGATTCTTCAGTTTTAGGAGGATCGAATGCAAAAATGATAAAAATAATAGCCTCAGTAATTAGACCTATAGCCAACATTACGTTACCAGAAAGTGGTCCCAAACTCCAGTGAGTCATTTTGAAAAGTGCACCTAAAATTACGATTGCAGCACCAATAGAATAAACGAAATTATAAATTCCTTCTTTAGTTTTAAACATGTTATTTGAATTTTTTTTAGTTAAAATTAATTATTTGTTTTTAGTTTGTTCTCTTTTTGTATTTAGCTGAACCTTCAGGAATATCCTGTACAGTTCGGAATCCGATGTAGCTTCTTGCTGAATCTTTTCTTTCGTAATCTCTAGCACCAGTCATTAATAAGTATCCGATATCTTTCCATGAACCTCCTCTTACAGTTTTTCTTGGTTCTCTGTAAGCTTGGTTTGATAGATAAGGATTTAAGGTAGATGCAAACTCATACGTAGAATTATTGTACGGAGATTCTGTCCACTCTGCTACGTTACCTGCCATATCGTATAACCCGTAACCATTTTTTTTAAATTGTTTTACTGGAGCCGTGTAAGTATAGGTTCCTTTCTTCTCATCTTCGATATAATTACCACGTTTTGGTTTGAAGTTCGCTAGGTAACATCCTCTGTCGTCTAGCAAATATGGTAGACCCCATGGATAAGTTGCGTTAGAAAGTCCTCCTCTAGCTGCATATTCCCATTCAGCTTCCGTTGGAAGACGGAAAGACATTGGTTTTTGTTTTTTCTTTTTCAAAGATTCGTTATAATCAGATTTTCTTTTTGATCTATAGTTACAAAAAGCTCTTGCCTGATCCCAAGTAACTCCTACTACCGGATAATTTTTATAAGCACTGTGCCAAAAATATCCGTCGTATAAGGGTTCATTATAAGCATAATTGAAATCCTTGATCCAAACAGTAGTATCCGGATACACTGCGATACTTTCCTTCTTTAAATAATTTGCACCTCTTGATTTATCTTTTACAGCAGATTCCACATCTTCCCAGCTATAAGCATATTGTAATTTTCTAGTATCAAGAATTCTTTCATTATTAATTCTTTCTGCTGGCGGTAAATACATTGATTCTAAAACTTCTGCATATTGCGCATCAGGATATTCTGAAGTTTTCCAAGTCAATGGAACCGACCAGTCTAATTTTTTAGACTCATCATATCCTTGTCTTCCGCCTTGGGATTCCATAAATTCTTGATAAGCTGTTTTCTCGCCACCAGCTTTTTTTGAAGCATAAGCAAAGTCACCGATTGATTTTCCGTCGCCTGTAGAACCGCCATCACCAGCTGCTTCAGCCAACAATGTACGTGCAATAGAATCTTTTACATAATTAACGAAAAGTCTGTATTCTGCATTGGTAATCTCGGTTTCATCCATAAAAAATGAAGAAACAGTAACCGTTTTCAGATTTGCTTTTTCCGGAGTATTGGTAAAATCCTGATCAGCTAAACCCATTACATAGGAACCAGCAGGTATTGCAACCATCCCGTAAGGTCTCTCTGCAACGAAAGATTTTCCTTTGCTTGCAGAAACTAGTTCACCTTTGGTTTTAGATCCAGGTCTTCCTGCAGTTGTGCCTCCTTTCGAACAAGAGATTACAGCAGATGCGGATAATAATAAAAGAAATATTCTTTTCATGCTATTTTTAAAAATTAAGCGGTAATTATATAATTTTTTGGAAAAACAATTATTGTTTTTTTTGGAAAACGAAAAATTGTTTGGATTATTTCGTAAGATTTAACATTTATTTTACTCCACAGTAACGGATTTTGCCAAATTTCTAGGCTGATCCACATTTGCTCCTCTGTAAACGGCAATATAATAAGACAATAATTGCAAAGGAACTGAAGCCACTATTGGAGAAAAGCATTCGGATGTTTCCGGAAATTCTATCACGTAATCTGCCATTGCCGCAACCTGAGTGTCTCCTTTATTTACCAATGCGATTATTTTTCCTTTTCTTGCTTTAATTTCCTGAACATTGCTCACAATTTTGTCATAATGCCCCTGTTTTGGCGCGATGATCACTATTGGCATATTCTCGTCGATTAATGCAATTGGACCGTGTTTCATTTCCGCTGCTGGATAGCCTTCCGCGTGGATATAAGAAATTTCTTTAAGCTTTAAAGCTCCTTCTAATGCTGCCGGGAAATTATATCCTCTTCCTAAATAAAGGAAGTTTTGAGCATTCACAAAATCTTTCGCTATTTCTTTGGTGATCTCATGAGTCTTTTCCAATACTTCTTCCACTTTTTTCGGAATCGCTTCAAGCTCTGTAATCAATCTCATGAATTCCTGATTGCTAAGGTTTCCTTTGTGTTTACCTAGCTTCAATGCAATTAAAGAAAGAACCGAAAGTTGTGCAGTAAATGCTTTTGTAGAAGCCACTCCGATTTCAGGACCAGCATGGGTATAAGAACCTGCATCCGTAACTCTTGCAATTGAAGAATCTACCACATTACAAATTCCGTAGATAAACGCTCCTTTTTCTTTGGCCATTTTTAAAGCCGCCATTGTATCTGCAGTTTCACCTGATTGGGAAATTGCAATTACTACATCGTTTTCCGTAATAATTGGATTTCTGTATCTAAATTCTGAAGCATATTCAACCTCAACTGGAATTCTCGCGAATTCTTCAATTAAATATTCTCCAATTAATCCTGCATGCCAAGAAGTTCCACAAGCAATGATGGTAATTTTTTGAGCTTTATTGATTCTATCCAAATGATCCCAAATTCCCGCCATTTTAATGATTCCCTCTTCAACAAGCAATCTTCCTCTTAATGTATCGTGGATTGATTTAGGTTGTTCGAAAATTTCTTTCAACATAAAATGTTCATATCCACCTTTTTCAATTTGTTCCAAACTCAACTTTAATTCTTGAACTTGTGGAACAATTTTTTCGTTATCTTTTATGGTTCTTATATCCACTCCTTTTTCAAGAGAGATAGTTGCCATATGACCTTCTTCAAGATAAACTGCTTCTTTGGTAAACTCCACAAATGGAGAAGCATCGGAAGCAATAAAATATTCATTAGTTCCCAAACCGATTGCTAACGGAGAACCTAATCTCGCAACCACCAATATTCCTGGGTAATCATCATGCATTACAGTAATTGCATATGCTCCATATACTTCATTTAATGCATATCTCACCGCAGTTGGAAAATCGAGAGAGGCATCCAAATCCATAAAATATTGAACCAAATTGACTAAAACTTCGGTATCTGTTTCAGATTTAAAGGTGAAGCCTTTTTCGGTAAGCATAATTTTAATGGTATCATAATTTTCAATAATTCCATTATGCACTAAGGCAATTTTTCCATTATTAGAAAGGTGCGGATGCGAATTTCGATCACTTGGTACGCCATGGGTTGCCCATCTGGTATGTCCCATTCCGACGTGTGATTTTCCTGCTAGATTTTCAGAAATAGCCACCAAATCATCTACTTTTCCTTTTGTTTTCGCAACCTCGAAACTGGAATTTTCTCGATCTAAAACAATTCCTGCACTATCATAACCTCGGTATTCTAATCTACGAAGACCGTTGATTACTACTTCGTAAGCATCTTGAAAACCTGTATATCCAACGATTCCACACATATTCTATTTATTTTATTCGTTCTTAATTATTATTTTTTTCCATAAGTTAAAAGAAGCTGCGCTCGTTTATCATTCGCCGGGTCGCTACCTACAAACACTGCTCTATTAGGTGTATAAGCTCTTGTGGTGAAATTTTGAGCTCCTAAATTCGAATAAATTGTTCCCATCAGACTTCTGGTTGTAAAATCTGTCGTATAACTTCCTACATTGAGAATCAAATCGTGATTTTCGGCTTCTTTTTCAATAATATTTTTAAAAGTTTGCGTAATTGAAATATCATAATAAGCCGGATTTTTATCTAAATCAAATGGTTTCACTAAACTATACACCGAGTTGTAAGCCATCGCGCTCATGTCTTCCAAGAAATCGTCAAGATATTCCGGTTCGCCCGGTGCTGGAGTTAAATCTCTTTGTCGAACTACAAAATAATTAGGTTTAGCGTAATTATTATTCCAGCTTTGAACATCAGTATAAAGTCTAATTTTCGCTGAGATAATCCCGATTTTGTCTTCGTTATAAAGTTGTTTAATGGCTGCAACAGTAGTGGCAGGAACTCTTACTCCAATTCCTGGCCCTCCCATTCCTTGTGCAAATAATTTCTGATCACCATTAATTTGGTCAATTGTAGCCAAAGCGGTTTCAGATGCTGTTCCTGCTCTGTTGTATTTTATTTCATTAAAATAAGCATTTGAAGCACCTAAATCAAGTGAAAATACAGATTGAGGGCGGGTTGTAGTTCCATTTTCTACAACATCATTCTTATAATACAGATTGACAACAATTGAAGTTGGATCGAAACTAAAGATATAGCCGTCGTTTTCATCAACAGAAACTTTCAACCCTTTAAAATAACGGATAAATGAAGCTACATCTGCCAATTCCGCTGACGAACCTTTTGAAACAATTTTATTCTGGAAGAAAGTAGAATCCATTGGAATTCGAAGGTTTGCCTCTCTTATATAAAGTTCGCTGTTATCACTATCTTTTGTAATTTTAATTCCGCTGATGTCACCATTGAAAACTTTGCTTCCGATAAGCGCTCCAGTAGCAACGGAACGGTTAGAACGAACCTGATCTACATTCGAGCCAAGAAATTCGGTTACCTCATGAACTTTAATATTGAAAACTGTTTTCCCTCCATTCAGTTTAGTTTTACCATATTTGGAGATTGGGTAGGTTGTTACAACTTTTTTTGCTGCTACATTACCGTCAGCATAAATATAATCCTCAGTCGTAGTCGTGGTAACAGAATCTGTAGGATATGTAGGTTTTATAACCATAACCGCTGAATCCAAAACTGCATTAGTCCCGAAATCAGGTTCATAAGACGACATTCTTACCTGAGAAACATAAGCTGATTTTTGCATTCCGAATTGAGATTCGCTGAAAGCTCCCAAAGTAGCGGTTTGCAGTCTAGATTTATCGACTCTTATCGAATCTCCATTATTTACATTGTAAGCAATCACATCGTACGGAGTCTGATTACCTTGTGCACCATCCTGAAAAAATTGAGATCCCAATTGATCTGCATCAGACTCACAGCTCCATAAAATTAAACTTCCCATTACCAAAGATGCGGTAATATTGAGTAATTTTTTAATATTTTTTATCATTAAAATTTAAATTGATTTAGTATAAAGTTTCGATTGATTG
This sequence comes from Kaistella haifensis DSM 19056, assembly GCF_000735695.2. GTDB lineage: Bacteria > Bacteroidota > Bacteroidia > Flavobacteriales > Weeksellaceae > Kaistella > Kaistella haifensis. The sequence goes on along the minus strand of NZ_JASZ02000003.1, from coordinate 15,067 downwards.
CGCATCCAAATACTCCGATTTTTGGGTTTTGGTTTTGTTAAAAGCTTCATCGAGTTCATCTTGTAAAAACTCGTCACCTTTTACTATAACATCTACAAAATCCATGCTTTCAATTACGAATTGCTGAATGCTCGGTTTCTTAAACGCTTTAAGTGAGGTAATATTGTCAAAATTCATTTTTTCTTCTATCGAAGCGGAAAGCGGGGTATCCTCTTCATTATAAACCGACAATACAATTTTAGAATCTTTGAAATAAGAATCGGTTTTGTAGAAAGTTTTTAGATAAATAGGAATGAAAGAAGCCATCCAACCATTCAAATGAATCACATCAGGAACCCAATTGAGTTTCTTGATGGTTTCGATAACACCGCGCGCAAAGAAAATCGCGCGCTCATCATTATCATCAAAAGCATTTCCGTCGTCGTCAGCATACAACTGTTTTCTTTTGAAATACTCTTCGTTATCAATAAAATAAACTTGAAGTCTTTCGCCCGGAAGAGACGCTACTTTAATGATTAACGGCTGATCGAGGTCATTGATGATGATATTCATTCCTGAAAGTCGAATAACTTCATGAAGCTGGAACTTGCGCTCGCTGATTTGTCCAAAGCGTGGCATAAAAACTCTAACATCATTTCCGTCCTGGTGCATTTTTAGAGCCATTTTGCTCACCATTGTCGCCATATTGCTGTCTTCCTGATAAGGGAACATTTCTGTGGTGACATATAAAATCTTTTGGTTCGGCATAAATTCTTCGTTCTTCTTATTAATAAAACAGATTTTTTTCTGTTGTGCAAAATTACAAAATTTTGAGTGAATATTTTTTAATTAACAAATTTTAATGATTTTATTTCAAATCATTCAATTATTCCATAAAATAAATAGATTCCAAACGATCTTTTTTATCGGATTTTTTTATTTTTACACAGTTAATACCAAACTATGGAAATTTTTAAAACTAAGAAACCGCTCCTCGATTTTGTGGAAAGACAAAAAGAAATGGGAAAAAAAATCGGGTTCGCTCCCACTATGGGCGCGCTACACGAAGGTCACCTCTCACTTTATGCACATGCCAGAGAAGAAAACGACCTCGTAATTTCTTCAATTTTCGTAAATCCAACCCAATTTAACAATCCTCAAGATTTAGAAAAATACCCTCGAAATATCAAAAAAGACATCAAAATCCTTGAAGAATCAGGAAATGTAGATGCTGTTTATATTCCGGAAATTTCTGATATCTATCCTGATGTTTTGGAAAGTAAAGAATACGATTTCGATGGATTGGAAAACGAAATGGAGGGCAAATCACGTCCTGGACATTTCAATGGCGTTGGAACTGTGGTAGAAGAGCTATTTCTGCAAGTAAAACCCGACAATGCGTATTTTGGCGACAAAGATTATCAGCAATTAGCCATCATCAAAAAACTTACAGACAAACTAAAACTCCCAATCAAAATACACGGAGTTCCCATTTTCCGCGAAAAAAATGGACTCGCAATGAGCTCCCGAAACCAGCGACTAAGCGCAAAAGAAAAAGAATCCGCCAAAATTATTTACGAAACTTTGGTTAAAGTAAATGATTGGTTCCGCGTCAGCACAATTCCGGAAATTAATCGCCGCGTGCAAGATATTTTTGATGATCAACCCGGGATGAAACTCGAATATTTCGAAATTGTCGACGAAACTACATTGAAACAGACCGACTTCTTCTATAAAGACAAAAGCTACCGTGCATTTATTGTAGTACATGTTGGAGATGTCCGCCTTATCGACAATATGCATTTGGATTAGGAGCACTTCCTAAAAACGTCAAAAGTCTTCCTAATTAAGAAGACTTTTGAGCACCAAATCACAAAATATTAATATGAAAAAAAATTACCCCGAAAGGTAAATTTGTGACCCGGCTGGGATTCGAACCCAGGACCCATACATTAAAAGTGTATTGCTCTACCAGCTGAGCTACCGAGTCTTTTAATTAATAATACCAAAGATTAATAATTAAAATATTTTTTTTAATAAGAAAAATAAGCTACTATTTTTTTTATTTTCTGATGGTGCCTGCGACTGGACTCGAACCAGCACATCCTTAGGAAACCACCCCCTCAAGATGGCGTGTCTACCAATTTCACCACGCAGGCAAAAAAAATCCGTATGGTTACGGAATTTCTCACTAGTGACCCGGCTGGGATTCGAACCCAGGACCCATACATTAAAAGTGTATTGCTCTACCAGCTGAGCTACCGAGTCGGCCACTCTTTTAAAACCAATAATTAAAAAACAAGTTTTAATAATTATTTTCCGTTTTTGAGTGGTGCAAAGATAGGCCTTTTTTTAAAATCTCAAAATTTTTTTGGTAATTTGTACAAAATTAAAACATGATTATTTCCCTGATAGGATACATGGGCAGCGGTAAATCCCACATTTCCAAAGTTTTGAGCAAAAAACTTAATTTAAAATTATTTGACCTCGATCGGCAAATTTCTTTGAAAAATGAAATGACAATACCCGAGATTTTCGAAAAACGAGGCGAAATTTACTTTCGAAAACAGGAAAATCTAATTTTAAATGAAATTTTGAGTTCCTATGACGACATTATTTTAAGTGTCGGTGGTGGCACTCCTGCTTATTTCAACAACATGGAAATAATCAACCAGTATTCCGAGAGTGTTTTCTTGCAAACTTCAGTGAAAAATCTTTCTGAAAGAATTCTTAAACAAAAAGAGAAAAGACCTTTAGTAGCTAAGATTGCTGATGAAGATCTACCTGAATTTATTGCAAAACATCTGTTTGAAAGAAATGTTTTTTATTCCCAATCAAAACACAAGGTGATAACCGACGGAAAATCGCCGGACGAAATTGTAACGGAAATCGCTGCTCTTTTTTAATCCTGATCATCCTCCAATCCACTGAAAAATAAATCCCAATCACCTTCCTCAAAGGAAGCATCACCATCACCGGAAACGTATTCATCAATTTCCCTTCGGTCTTTTTTGGTGGGTCTACCCTCGCCTTTAATTCTGTAGTAATCTTGCTCGGATTTGCGTAGTTTTAGGATTTCGTACTGCTGTTTATCGGTTCTATCTTCGATGTGTAAAGGAACCGGCTTCGCTCCTAACCTACTTTTGGGGATTTGCACCACCTTTATCTGATAATCAATTTGATTTTTTCTTATTTTAATGATGTCGCCGGGTTTCACCTCTTTTGATGATTTCACGATTTGCCCGCCAATTGCTACTCTATTCTTTTTTATTTCTTCAGCTGCGATGCTTCTGGTTTTATAAAAGCGAACGCACCATAAAAATTTATCAATTCTCATATTTTATTTATACTTTTGCTGGATTAAAAAATTTTAGCAATTTAATGATAATATTGAAAATGAAAAAAACCATCTTATTTCTGGCTTTAGCTTCTATTGCTTTTGTGTCTTGTAGAAAGGATGATAACGAGGATACTGTGGAAGAAGTAAGCATTGAGACCCAAAATACCTACGACGATCAAGCTGCACAGAAATTTTTGGAAACCCACTATTTGGACGTAAAAGGAAACATCAAGCAATTAAGCGACACCGATACTACCAATGTGAAATTAGCTGATCTTGAGCCAGTAACATTGCCTTCAGGTGTTATTTACATTATGCGAGAAGGCGCACAACCAGAGCCCGGAGATGCTATTGGAACTTACGATCTTATCCGTTTTATGGGAAGAGCTACAACTTACGTTGCTACAAAAACCGACGGTATTGTTTCTTTTGCTTCAGGGCAAACTTTCAGAAATACAATCTCTGGAGCGGGCGTACCAGAAGTCGATCCAGCTTATTTCTATGTAAAAAAATCTGTTTTAGAAAATGCTACTGTTGATTTGGCAAAACAAAGAAGTTATTACGAGATCGAAGGTTTTCAGGAAGCTTTGAAAAAGTTTAAGGCTTTTAATATTCCAGATGAAAGCAATTATAACCTTCAAGGAGTAATTATCGTTCCTTCTCGTGCTGCTTTTGCAAGAGATTCTCATTTTAATTACACCGGAATATCTTATAAAGACAGAAGTTTTATATTCAACTTTCAGATTTATAAAACTACGCATTTCGACGCGGAAAGATAGTATTTTCGTTTAATAAAAATAGAAAAGTTCCTTTTTCGAGGAACTTTTTTTGCTTTTTTTAAAGACATTTTTATTCATAAATCTGTCTCAATATCGCCAGGGAAGCCGGAACATAAAATCCCGTAAAGTGAAGATGATAATAGATCATCAACGAATCGAGGAAAGCGGTTCTTTCGCCTCTTTTTAAGCTGATTTCATAGGATTTTTCGGCGGTTAAAAATCTTTTCCAAAGTTTAGAAATTTCTTCACTGAAAATTGGATGCGAAATTTCCATATTAAATGTTCCGGATTCTGGATTTAGAAATTTTTCTTCACTCAAAAGAGGTGCAATTCCAATAATTCTAAGGAAATTTAAAATCAGCGAAATATAAGAATCGGGATTGTTTACGGACAACTCATCTCTGAAGGTTTTAATTTCATCAAATGCCACTTGATTTTGGTGTTCATTTCTTAAAATTTGATGCAAAAAATCTGCTGCAAAAAAGAGAATTGAGTTTATTTTAACCTCATTAAAATCATAAAATCCGGGAGCAAGTTCGATTTTGGAAACATTCGAAATCGATTGATGATTGCTAGTTTTTGAAAGCGTAATATTGAGTAAATTCAATGGAAAAAGATAAGGTTTCTTCTTGTTTTTAGAAGAATAAATCCCTTTTGCAAATAGACTTTGGTAGCCTGTTTCTGCAGAAAAACAGTGAAGAACAGCATCATGATCACCATATTTTACATAGGAAAGAATAAAACAATTTATGTTTATCATCAATTCACCACGGCAATTTTGGCTGTAGCGGTATCGGTTCCAGCAGAATTTGTCATCAATACAAAATAAATTCCGGACGCCACACGAACGCCGCGCTGGTTATTGAGATTCCATTCATAATATCCACCTCTAGAAACAGCTTGATGAACCAAATTTCCGGCTGCATCGGTAATTCTAATATTGGTTTTCTCGGCTAAGCCACGAATGTTAACATCCCCTTTATATTTCGAGTAAACCACCGGATTTGGATATACCAGTACATCTCCAAAATTTTCAGAAACATCGAGCACGTCACCTTGGTAAACCATTACCCCATCTAATGTTACAAAATACACCTTACCAGAATTATTATCAACCTTGATATCAGTTACGCTATTACTCGGAAGTGGAGAATTTTCTTTGGTGAAATGTTTCAAGGTTTGTTCACCAGTAGAGTTCAAATAAAAAACTCCGCCACCATCAATTGATATCCATTTTTGGTTTCCAGCATCCACTTCAATTTGAAGAACACTACTATCTCGGAACAGCTCTTCACCAAGTCCGTTTTCTTCAATAATAATCGGATTTGTTTGTGGGTTATCTTCCGAAATAATTGATGAAGGATGGCTGATTACTCGTAAACCATTTGCAGTACCGATCCACAAGTCATCATTTTTATCTAAATTAGACGAAACCACTACTTCGGTAGGAAGATTGTTATTTTTACGAAGAATAATAAAACGATCATCACCGGTGGAGGAAGGTGTATTTTTGTAATCATAAACAAGTAATCCTCCTCCTGTTCTATTTGAAGGTATGTAAAGTATACCAGATTTTACATTAGGTTTTTGTGCATCCTTTGCGTCTAAAACACTCACCAACTGGAAATTATCTCCCGAACGATTGTAGTAATAAAATCCGAGTTTCTGATCAGGATTATAAGCAACTGAAGCAAAAAGTTGATTATTTTCATCAAACGCTAATCCTCCCACACGATTTAAAAACTGATTACCTGTCACATATTTTTTCACGAATTGATTGCCATCCATTTTATAAATGCCTTTAACTGCTACATCAAATGCATAGTTATAAAAAAAGACTTCATTGGGCATAGAAGGATTAATTACAGCATCTAAAACATTTAAATTTCCAGGAAAATTAATAAACAATTGTGGGTAATTCCATTTCGCACCATCAAAATGATAATAACCTAAATGCCTATTAGTAATTGGGTCTAAATTCTCGTTTTTACTACCTGATGCTATCACAATCTGACTTCCTTTGATATCAATTTTGTAAGAAGTATTATTATACGGTCCATCGGGTTTTAGCGAATCGCCGGATTCGTTTTTCATCCCGGAAAGCTTGGTGGCTGCATAAATTTTCGAATCGGAATAAAACGCAGTATTCAAATATTCGCCTGCATCGTAAGATTTCACAAAAGCTCCTGATAGATTAAACACGGAAACCACCTTGGCATCTGCAACAATGATATTTTGTGCCGTAACTACCACATCTCGAATGTCGGTAAAACTTTCTGGCAAATTTACAAAAGAGCTTCCATCGCCAAATTTCACTGTGTTTGCATTAGCATAAGCAATAATTGAATTGCCTGAAATTTGAGTTAAATTACCCGTTGGCACACTATTCCAAGTAGAAAAAATAGGAAAAGTAACATTCATTTCGTGAGATTTCAATCCTGCAGCGGTAACAACATAAACGAGATTACCTTTTATTACCGCTTCTTTTGCAGCTTCGTAAATACCATTTACGACAAAAAAAGATGAATCTGCAAATTCTTTTTTATCTAATTTAAAAATAGAAACTCCGTAATCTACCGAAATTACCGCAAGATCTCCCGAAATCGAAATATGATTGATTTTCTTGTTTCCAGTATAGCCCGAAGAAATTGGAATATCTACTACATAGGTAATTCCTTCCGGCGTGATCACATCCATCGAACCATTTGCATAACCTACTAAACCGATTTTAGTTTCAGGATTATAATCGAATGCCGAAATTTTCACCTCGTGCAAGCCGTTTGCTTTGGAAAGTTTACTGAGTTCGCCCGTCGCCGGTGTGTAATAAAAAATTCCGTTTTCGGTAGCAGCGATGAGTTTTCCATTATCTTCTCGAATCGCCAAAACATTATTATAAGAAAACAAATCGCTCCATTTGCTGGACGAAATAACCTGTGCATTAATGCATAGAACATATATAGAAAGTAAAAACGGTAATATTTTTTTCATGTGTTTATGGTATAATCAGGAGCAACCAGCTTTTTTTATTTAATTAAACTAAAATCCTATCATCTATAACTTGGTTATTCCATGAAATATTTTGCACCTTTTTGTTTTTATCAAAATAAAAATCGATTTTTCCTAAAAGCAAACCTGCCCAACCCACTTGGTTTACCAAAACATTTTTGCCTTTTCTATTGGTAAAAGATTGTGGTTCCGGCAAGAAAGTATGCGTATGACCACCCAAAATAAGGTCGATTCCGTCGGTTTGAGCAGCGAGAATTTTATCTGAAATTTTCTTTGGATCATCTTTGTAATCGTAGCCGATGTGCGAAAGACAGATCACCAAATCGCATTTTTTATCATTTCTTAAAAATTCGGAATAGTGTTGTGCAATTTCTATCGGATTTTGCCAAACAGTTTCTCCGTAACTTTTCTTTCCTACCAAACCTGCGAGTTCTATTCCAACACCGAAAATACCGACTTTGATTCCATTTTTATTGAAAATTTTATAAGGAATCGTCTGCCCATCGAGAATGGTATTTTTGAAATCATAATTCGAACAAATGAAAGGAAATTTCGCATTCGGCAACACTTTTTTGAAACCATCCAAACCGTTATCAAAATCATGATTTCCCATTGTGGATGCATCATAACCCATCATCGACATTAGCTTAAATTCCAATTCGCCACCAAAGAAATTGAAATACGGAGTTCCTTGAAAAATATCGCCGGAATCCAGCAAAAGAAGATTTTTCTCCTCTGATCTTATTTTTTGGATCAAAGCAGCTCTTCTCGCAAAACCGCCTTGATTGGGATTTCTCGTATAACTTGAATCGAAAGGTTCAATTCGGCTGTGTTGATCGTTGGTGTGAAGAATTGTGAGTTTATGTTCAGAATTTACTTCTAAAAATTTCAAATTTTCAGCGAGCAAAAGATTCGGAGCCAAAGTCATTGATAAAGTTCCGACGCCTATTGTTTTCAAAAACTGCTTTCTATTCATCAGTTTTAACTTTTTTATTTTTAAAATTCAATCGTACATCTTTCGGAGCTACAATTTCCGGATTTGCCTTAAATTTTTCAAGAAACAAATCTCTCAACTTAATTCCGGTTGAAATAATTTCTCCTTTTCCGAAAAACGCCATATTAACGCCACCCAAAGCTAAATAATCGGAAGTTGCAATATAATAATCTTTATTGGAATCTACTTTTTGACCATTAATTAATTCATTAACAATCAATCCATTATCCGTTTCGATCACCAAATGCGAAACCGGATTATTTTTCTGGGTTTTCAGATAATATTCGAAAAGTCCTTTCAGGTCCGAACCTTTCATTTTCACGATCATTACCTCGTTTTCAAAGGGCATAACTTCATAAATATGTTTGGTGAGAATATCTCCCGCGCCAATCGTAGTACGAATTCCTCCAATATTAATTACGGCAGCATCTACGCCTGTTATAATTCCGTTTTTTTTCGCCCAATTATCAGCTCCTTCGAAAGTGAAATCTGCCAACAAATTGCCCAAATTGCTATTGTCCCCTTTTTTATTGAGCTCAACCGAAGTATGGGAAATTTTAGTATTCATCTTCCCTTCAACCTCCTTTTTATAAGGTTCTATAAAATTTTTGAAATTTTGGTCTTCCTGTAAATCCTTGGAGATGGAAATGTTTTTTTCTGGTTTTATTTGAGCAACATTCAGCGGCGTTCTACATGAAGAAAGCGACAAAATTGCCAAACCAAGAACGAAAAATTTGGTATTCATTGAGATAAAATCTTGTATTGCAAATATAAAGATATGAATATTAACTCCTATTTTTTTTTGAAAATTCTTAGATTAAATTTTGTAATTTTGAAAATATTAATTTTATAAAAATGAGTAATTTAAAAGGAGTTGGTGTTGCTTTGGTTACACCTTTTAATGAAGATTTATCCGTTGATTTCGATTCACTTACCAAATTGGTCAACTTCAACATCGAAAACGGAACCGATTATTTGGTGGTTTTGGGAACTACTGCGGAAGCTGCCACACTTTCTTCAGAAGAAAAAAAACAGGTAATCGATCATATCATAAAAGCCAACAGCAAACGCGTTCCTTTGGTTTTAGGCATCGGCGGAAACGACACGATGGAAGTAAAAAAACAAATCGAAGAAACCGATTTATCAGATTTCGATGCGGTGCTTTCTGTTTCGCCATATTACAACAAACCTAATCAGGAAGGGCTTTACCAACATTATAAAGCATTGGCTTCAACAGGAAAAAACATCATTATTTACAACGTTCCTTCCCGAACCGGACAAAATGTTGAAGCATCCACAACTTTGAGATTAGCAGAGGAATTTCCGAATTTAATCATGATCAAAGAGGCCGCGCCAAATATCTTGCAGTATTTTGATATTTTAAGATTAAAACCTGCGAATTTCAATTTGGTTTCCGGTGATGATGAATATACGCTTCCCGTAACTTTAGCAGGCGGAAACGGCGTTATTTCGGTGATCGGACAAGGTTATCCCAAAGAATTTTCTACGATGGTTCAGCTAGCTTTTGACGGAAAAGTGAACGAAGCGTACGAAATCCACAATAAATTGGTTGAAATCACAAGATTGATCTTCGCGGAAGGAAATCCGGCCGGAATTAAAACCGTTTTGGCTGAATTAGGAATCATCAAAAATTACTTGAGACTTCCGTTAGTTGCTGCAAGCAATGGTTTGCAGGAAAAAATAAAAGCTGAAATGGCTAAAATTTAATTCAATTTAAATCAAATTTAAAAGGACTCTTCTTTCGAAAAGTCCTTTTTTTTATCTGCAATTTTCAACCAAATTTTGAAAATAACTTTCACACTTCGCAAGTCGGGTGCCGTACCAGGAAAACGCTTCACCATCTACCAATGATATTTTTGCGTCGGGAAGCTCTTTTTGAAGTTCATCAATATGTTTTTGCTGAAACGGAAACGGTTCCGAAGAAAGAAAAATATAATCCGCAGCTTTCAAATCTACCACTGAAATTTCCGGATATCTTTTTTGATTTTTAAAAATATTTTGAAAACCTATTTTATCCAAAATATCATGAATAAAAGTATCAAAACCTACCGTCATATAAGGATTTTTCCAAATCAAATAAGCGCATTTTTTCTTTTCTAAATCAGAAAATTTAGCTAAAATTTCATAGATTTTTAAATTAAATTTCTGCGCGATTTCTTGTTTTTCAAGTAAATTTCCCAACGTTTTTAGAAGGTAATAATTATCTTCCAAATTGGAAATATTGGTCACCAAAACTTTGAAATCTTTCTGCAATTCTTCGATCTGCTCTTTTACGTTTTCTTCTTTATTGGCAATGATTAAATCGGGATTTAGATTTTTAATTTTAGCAATATTCAGATTTTTTGTTCCACCGATGATTTCAACTTTTTGGACGGTATTTTTAGGTTGAATACAAAATTTCGTTCGGCCAATAACTTCTTTCTCACTCAATCCAAAATCAAAAAGCGCTTCGGTAATACTAGGAACCAGAGAAATGATTTTCATAGCAAATTTTTTTTAAAGAAGTTTCCCACTCAAAAGCAAACCTGCAACGGAAAAATAGATAACCAATCCGGTAACATCGACCAAAGTTGCCACAAATGGAGCCGAAGAAGTTGCAGGATCAAGCTTAAAACGCTTCAAAACGAAAGGAACCATCGACCCGGAAAGTGTTCCCCACATTACAATCATCATCAAAGAAATCCCGACACTGACTCCGATAAATTCCCAATATTGGCCATAATCGAACCAACCAGCATATTGCCAAAGCATAATTCTGACGAATCCGAATACTCCCAAAAGTCCGCCGAGAACCATTCCGGTAACGATTTCTTTTTTGATAACCAACCACCAATCTTTCACGGTAATTTCCTGAAGTGCCATCGCACGAATAATCAATGTAGCCGCTTGCGAACCAGTGTTTCCGCCACTTGAAATAATGAGTGGAACAAATAAAGTGAGCACCACCGCTTTCTGAATTTCATCTTCGAAAAATCCCATCGCGGAAGCTGTTAACATCTGAAATAAAAATAATAAAATCAACCAAAAACCCCGCTTTTTGATCATTTCAAACCAATGAGTTTGTCGGTATGGTTCATCCAGCGCTTCCATCCCTCCGAATTTTTGGATATCTTCGGTATTTTGTTGCTCGATTTGATCCAAAATATCATCAATCGTTACAATGCCGACCAAAACTCCGGCTTCGGTAACAATCGGAAGCGCGGTTCTATCATATTTTTCAAAATATTGCACCGCATCTTCCTTGGAAGTGGTCGTGGTAATCGCCACAAAATGATTATCGGTAATTTCTGAAATCAGGGTATCTTCTTCTGCCAAAAGCAAGGATCCAATGGCGATATCATCAATTAACTTATTTCTTTCATCTACCACATAAAGATGATTCATGGTTTCCATCTTTTTACCAACTTTTTTAATTTGTTGGAAACATCTTTTCACCGTCCATTCTTTGCGAATTTGAATGTAATAAGGCGTCATCAAACGTGCGATAGAATCTGCATTATAACCCAAAAGTTTCAGGGCAATTCTTCTTTCCTGAGGATTAAGGTGGTTGATGGAATACTTAATGAGTTCATCCGGAAAATCTTCGAACAAAGCAGTTCTGTCATCTGGAGTCATCGCATTGAGGATTTCAGAAACCTCTTCACTGCCGATGCTGCGGATTGTTTCTTCTTGAAAATCTGGATCCAGATGCGAAAAAACTTCGGCTTTGTATTGTTTCGGAACTTTCAGAAATGCCAGGACACGCTCTTTAACAGGAAGTTCGCTAAGCGTTTCTGCAATATCTGCCGGGTTAAAAATAAGTTCCTGTGTATCCAAAATTCTTTGTTCTAGAATTGCAAAAATAACTCAAAACTTATAAAAACCGAATTAAATGATGTTTATAAAGAAGAAAAAAATTAATTTTCTGTACTGCCAAGAAAAAAACTTTTGGATTTCCGTAGGTTTTTACCCATTCTGTTTACCGCTCCGGAAGTACCGATTTTAATGGAATTTTCAGCAGAACCAAGAATTCTCGCATTCTTTTTGTAGGTATCGTAATCGGTTTCTGTAAGGAAATTCCCTAAAGAATCGTACAATTTCATACTGATAATCACCTGATTGGAAAAAACGTATTTACCGAAACCTACTTTGAAATATTTCACTTTCGGAACTACAGCAAGTTGTGCATTATTATTTTTACAATATTCTTTAATCGCATCCACATCCACGGAATCATAAGGAATATTGGCATCTACGCGTAATACTTTGTAATTTCTAATTGGGCTATTTTTTTCGGAAATGGCTGCATAAAAAGCGTTATAGGTCGGCTCTTTAATTTCCTCAACATCCGGAAAAATTTCTGGATTAAAGTAAATGATATTCTGCTTCTTGGTTTCTCGTTGTAAAACGCCAATTTGAGCATCAATCAATTGAAAACCAGATAGTATAAAAAGAAAAGAAAAAAGAAGCGGATAGATTTTTTTCATTGTTATTTGTCTCAGCAAAAATACTGCCATTGAATTAATTGACAATGAAAATTTTAAGGTTTTTTTAACATTTATTTTGAATAATTTAATTCATTAGATTAATAATGTTTTTCAGGAAAGAAAATAATGTTGTACTTTTGCACCCGTTACATAATAATCATTAAAATAATATTGGAATGTACTTAACAACTGACAAGAAGAAAGAAATCTTCGCAAAACACGGAAAGTCTGACGCAGACACAGGAAGCGCTGAAGGGCAAATTGCATTATTTACCTACAGAATCAATCACTTATCTCAACACTTAAAAGCTAATCGTCACGATTACAATACCGAAAGATCTTTGGTAAAATTAGTAGGGAAAAGAAAAAGTTTATTAGATTATCTTAAGAAAAAAGAAATTGCACGTTACAGAGCAATTATCGCTGAATTAGGAATCAGAAAATAATCTTCGATTACAATTAAAAAAAGCAACTCAGAAATGGGTTGCTTTTTTTTATGAGATTTAGAGCCTGTTTAAATTTTATTCAATAAATTTTTTATAGCGGATAATTTTACCATATTTTCAGAATTTTCCATTAGTAATTCGTAATTCCTGCATAATCTCCTGTCGTTATCAAACCAGGAAAATGTCCGTTCAATAATCCATCTTTTAGAAAAGGGCTTAAAATCTGTTTTCTTTTCATCATTTCTCATCACCACATTGATTAGATAAGCAAACTTATTTTTCACCTGTTCTATGATTTCTCCTCTGTAACCTCCATCAGCAAGAATAATCTTCACAGGACTTAAGAAATATGCCAAAGTTCTCATGAGAAAATCAACAGCTTTACTGTCATGAACATTGGCTACAGTAACCATTATTGCTAATAAAAATCCGTTTTTATCAACCACAGATGGATTTATACACGAAAGTAGTCAACCAAAAACGAGGAGATAAAGACAAAATTTACAGCATTCACAAACCTTTTACCCGATGTATTGCCAAAGGAAAAGCCCATGAACAGTATGAATTTGGCAATAAAGTAGGTTTGATCACCACTGCCAATAAAGGAAAGAAAATCATTCTCGGGATTAAAGCATTTTTGCAAACTCCATACGATGGTCACACCATTGAACCGCTTCTGGAACAAATGGAAAACAGTGGTCAGCAACTTCCAAAAGAACTCGTTTACGACCGAGGAGGAAGAGGAAAATCGGAGATAAAAGGTGTAAAAATCTCAATTCCAAGTACTCCAAGAAAAACAGACACGGCTTATCAAAAGCAGACAGAGCGCAAAAAATTCAGAACCAGAGCTGCAATAGAGCCTATCATCGGACATTTGAAAACCGATTTCAGGCTGGCTCAAAAATACTTCATGAGAGAAACGGGACCACAGATCAACGCATTATTATCAGCAACAGCTTGGAACATGAAGAAAATGATGGAAATATTGAAACAGAAAATTATTTTCTTTTTTTATCAGGTACAAATTATCCTATTTTCAAATTTTATTTTAAAAAATAAATTAGAAAGGGGTTTTTATTAAGGAGCGACTAAATATTCGATCACCTGTTTCGGGCCACCAAAAGGCCGCTTGGCATAAACGACCCAGTTTTTGGTAAAGAGTTTATCCATTAAATTGGAATCTTTTACTCCCGAAGTTCTCAATAAAGCCACAAACTTTGCCCGGAATACTTTGCTCATCGCTTTTACAGAGAAGAGATATTTATCGGTTCGTACTTTTCTTTCGTTATTCAATGTCGTCATTTTATTTGTCTAAACTTAGTAAGTTTTTTGCTTTTGTTAAGTCAATTTCTTTGTCAGGTGAAATGTCTAAAAAATACTTTGTCTGCCAAAGCTGTGTTTTCTGTGCTTGTTTGTTTATGGTCAAGTCCCAAGTTGGATAAACTCTAATTCCACGTTTTCCGTCTCTCGTTTTGTCAGATAAAATTCTGTTCTCATACAAAACTGTTTTTGGAAATATAAAAAGTCCAAATTTTTCGTTTTGTCTTGTCGCAATTATATAAAACTCAAAATTGTCCGAAATGTCAAAAGGTTCGGTTATTCCTTTTTCGTTGCGTTTCCAAATAGTTACAAATTGTCCAATTTTGGTCGGTGTAATTTTTGCCGTCCGAAATTTTATATTTTGTCCGTCAAGTTGAAAGTTGTGAGCAAAATACTCTTGACTTTCTGCTTCTGTTTCTACGTTTGTTAGTTCAAATCCACAGATTTTAAAAACAGATTTGTCAATAATTTCAAGTTCGGAATGTAAAGTTTTAGAATTTGTCAAATCGTTATCTGTTATCTTAATTTTCAATTTTTTTGTCAGCGTTTCATTTTCGCAGTGTGTCGTTTTAGAATGACCGCTAACGGTTGGGTATTTGCGAAGAAAGCCCCTATTCATCAAGTAAATTCGGGGCTTTTTTTGCAAATACTTTGTTGAACTAAACCTCCGGTAGCTTTTCCCATTCGCCGTTTTAGTAACTTTGTTTTTATTAACC
>NZ_JASZ02000002.1 GCF_000735695.2 Kaistella haifensis DSM 19056 | reverse complement strand
GAGCCTGTTTAAATTTTATTCAATAAATTTTTTATAGCGGATAATTTTACCATATTTTCAGAATTTTCCATTAGTAATTCGTAATTCCTGCATAATCTCCTGTCGTTATCAAACCAGGAAAATGTCCGTTCAATAATCCATCTTTTAGAAAAGGGCTTAAAATCTGTTTTCTTTTCATCATTTCTCATCACCACATTGATTAGATAAGCAAACTTATTTTTCACCTGTTCTATGATTTCTCCTCTGTAACCTCCATCAGCAAGAATAATCTTCACAGGACTTAAGAAATATGCCAAAGTTCTCATGAGAAAATCAACAGCTTTACTGTCATGAACATTGGCTACAGTAACCATTATTGCTAATAAAAATCCGTTTTTATCAACCACCACATGTCTTTTAATTCCTTTTACTTTTTTATTCCCGTCAAAACCATTTAATGAGCGGTTGTTTCCCCATCTTACACTCTGACTGTCCATTATGCCTAAACTCGGTTCTCTTTTTTGATTTCTTTTCAACCTGACTTTTTCCCGTAATTTCGAAAGAAGCAGATCAAAATCCTCTGCATTTGCCCATTTGCTGTAATAGTAATAGACCAATTCCCATTTCGGAAAATCATTGGGTAACATCCTCCATTGGCAACCGGTTTTCACCAAATACATTATGGCGTTCCAAATGGTTCTTAAACCATATTTTCGCTTTCTGTCATTGAGGTTCAAAGTCTTTTTTATAAATTGCCACTGATTGTCAGAAATGTTTGTCGAGTAATTTTTCACTGTAATTTAATTGATTAGTAACCAACAAGTTACGGAAAATAAACAACATAAACAACTGACAATCAGTTTTTTATAAGATTATTTTATAAAATAAACGCCATACGAATTTTTCTAATTTAATTTTTAAACAGGCTCTTATAATTGAAAAAAATAAAGATTTTCAGAAATTTGCAGCATGCATCCGAAACATTTAAGAATTGAAGATTTTACCTACGATTTACCTGCCGAAAAAATAGCATACAATCCGGTAAATCCACGTGATCAATCCAAATTATTGGTTTATCAAAACAATAAAATCTCCGAAAACACGTATCGAAATATCAGTGAATATTTGCCTGAAAATGCGGTATTGGTTTTCAACGACACCAAGGTGGTGAAATCGCGCATCTTTTTCAATAACGAAAACGGCGCCACCATTGAAGTTTTCTGCTTAGAACCTTACGGTGAAGCCATTGATTACGAACAACATTTCACCGAACGAAATTCCGTTACATGGATTTGCTTTATCGGAAAAGTATCCAAATGGCGAGAACAACAACTCACGAAAACCATAGAAGTAGAAGGACTTCCGGTTGAACTTTCGGCCGAAATCACCGGAAAATTGGAAGATGCTTATCTCGTGACTTTTACCTGGTCACCATCGGAAATTCCTTTTGGAAAAATCATGGATGCAGCGGGCGTTACACCACTTCCGCCTTATATCAAAAGGATTGCCGAGAAAGTAGATGAAGATTCCTACCAAACCGTTTATTCCGAAAACGAAGGTTCCGTTGCGGCTCCTACCGCGGGACTTCATTTTACCCAAGATGTTTTGGATGATTTAAAGAAAAAAGGCATTTCATCGCTGTTTACGACGCTTCATGTCGGCGCTGGAACCTTTAAACCCGTGAAATCCGAAGTGATGGAGGATCACGTGATGCATTCGGAATATCTCAATATCACGACCGCTTTTTTGGAAGATTTAGCGGTAAAAATTCATCAACCAATTATCACGGTCGGTACCACTTCTACCCGAACTTTGGAGAGCATTTATTGGATGGGCAATAAAATTGTACAAAATCCGGAAATCAGCTACAATGCTTTAAAAATAAATCAATGGGAGCCTTATGAAGCAGAAGCGATTTGCAGTGCCGAAGAAGCGATTGATGCCCTACTGAAATGGATTAAAAACACGCATCAAGACCATCTTTCCATAGAAACTGAGATTATTATCGCTCCGGGATATTCTTTTAAAATGGTAAAAGGTTTGGTGACCAATTTTCATCAACCACAATCTACTCTTTTACTTTTGGTTTCTGCATTAATTGGGGATCAATGGAAAAATATTTATCAATACGCTTTGGAAAACGATTTCCGTTTTCTGAGTTATGGTGACGGAAGTTTGCTGTTGCCCAACAACAATTTTTAATTAAAAATCATAGATTCTTTGTTTACCCAACAGGTTTTTGAAATCATCCGACTTATTCCCGAAGGTCGAGTTACGAGTTATGGAGCCATTGCTAAAGCAGTTGGTTTCCCCAACCATTCCCGACATGTGGGAAATGCACTGAGGAATTATGCTGAAGATTTTCCGGCGCATCGGGTTTGTAATTCTTCCGGGCATATCACTGCAAGTTGTCTTGAGAAGTTTACTGAAAAATTAAACAAAGAAGGCATAAACGTACAAGGAAATAAGATTCTGGATTTCAAGAATTTATTTTGGAATCCTTTGGAGGAAATTTAATGGTTTAGAAACTTATTTTTTCGGTTCAGGCTTCTTTTATTACGATTCGGTAATCGTTTTTTTTAATTTATGGTAACGGATAATATCTTTGACCCATAATTAAAACAAACTATTATGAAACTTACAAAATTTTTATCTCTACTTTCTATTTTTATTTTAAGTTTTGCTTCTGCGCAAATGGACGATAAATTTTATCAACCAAGCAAAGAAATGAAACTCTTTGAATTCACAACCTTAGAAAATATTGTATTTCCTGTTGAAAAAGACACCATTACGGCTTATTTCGCCAAGCCCAAAACCGGAAATAGCAAGAAAACAGTTTTGTTTTTTCATGGAGCTGCCGGAAATGTAACCACTTATCAATACATTACAAAACCATTAGTAGAAAGTGGATTTCAAGTGGTAATGGTTGATCTTAGAGGTTACGGGAAATCTACGGGAAAACCTACTCACACTAATGTTGCGGAAGATGGGCAAAAATTATTTGATTTCTTAGTAAACAAACCCGAAATTAAAAACACTAAAATATACATTTACGGTGCTTCTCTCGGTTCTCAAATTGCGACTCATCTTGCAAGAGCAAATAAAGAAAAGATCTCAGGATTAATTATTGATGGCGGAATGTCTTCATTTGCTGATATTGCCGCAGTATTTGCTCCTCAGTATAAAGATGTAATTGCGCAAATGTTACAAAACGTCTACTCCGCAAAAGAAGACATCAAATTCACCGAGGGACTTCCTAAACTTTTTATTTATAGCAAAAACGATAAAACCGTTCCATATTCACAAGGAGAAGAAATTTTTAAAAACGCTTCGGAACCCAAACAATTCCTTGAAAATAGTGCCGATCATCTTCAGGGTTTGAAAGATGAACCGTTAGAGATTTTGAAAGCAATCAATAACTTGTAATCCATTTTAACTAAGATTTTTATATAAAAAACGTTGGCAAGGAGAGAAATCCAGCCAACGTTTTAAAATATTTCACCTTTAATTTACTTGCTCAAATCCTGATAACTTCTTTGGATAAAATCCGTCAATTCCTTCCCTTTCAAAAGGTTTTGAGACAATTTTGCCAAATCCATCGCATGTTTGATTTGCGTAGTTTTGTCCTCATCATTTTCAGTTTTTAAGATCTTTCCTGCCAAATCGCTGTTGGTATTCACCACCAAATTGTACATTTCCGGGAAACCACCCATCGCGAACATTCCGCCACCACCGGTCGCTTGCATATCCTTCATTCTTCGCATAAATTCCGGCTGAGTGATCACAAAAGGCGCATCGGTACTTTCCAAATCTTCGAGTTGGACGGTAAATTTCGTATCAGAAATTCCTTCTTCAATACTTTTTTTCAAGGCCTCTTTTTCTGTATCATTTAATTTAGAAATAATTGGCTCATCTTTTTTAATTAAATTATTGATGTGATCGGCATCTACGCGAGCAAACTGGATTTTCTCTTTAGAAGATTCTAGTTTTTGAATCAAATGCGGAACGATCGGTGAATCCAGCAACAAGACTTCATATCCTTTATTCTGAGCCGCCTGGATGTAACTGTGTTGATCGTGTTCGTTGGTTGCATACAAGATTACCAAATTGCCGTTTTTGTCGGTTTGGTTGGCTTTAATTTTATCTTGAAGTTCATTCCAAAGGAAATATTTTCCATCAACATTTGGGTACAGTGCAAACCTGTCGGATTTTTCGTAGAATTTCTCTTCAGAAATCATTCCGTATTCAATCACGATTTTGATGTCGTTCCATTTTTTCTCGAAATCTTCACGGTTTTCATTGATTAAAGAAGCCATTTTGTCGGCCACTTTTTTGGTGATGTAAGAAGAGATTTTCTTCACTGCACCATCCGCCTGAAGATAAGACCGGGAAACATTCAGCGGGATATCCGGCGAATCGATTACTCCGCGAAGCAACATCAAGAAATCGGGAACAATTCCTTTCACCTCATCGGTTACAAAAACCTGGTTTTGATAGAGTTGGATTTTATCTTTTTCGATATTCAGATTGTTTGCCAATTTTGGGAAGAAGAGAACTCCGGTCAAATTAAACGGATAATCTACATTCAGATGAATATGGAACAAAGGATCCTCGAACTGCATCGGATACAACTCGCGGTAGAAGTTCAGATAATCTTCATCTTTTAATTCGGATGGCGATTTTGTCCATGCTGGCTCTGGATTGTTGATGATATTATCAACTTCCTGAGTTTCGGGTTTTGCATCTTCAGCTGCGTTTTCCGGTAAAGGTAAGGTTACAGTTTTGGTCCCAAATTTAATAGGAACCGGCATGAATTTGTTGTATTTTAAGAGCAATTCACGGATTTTGGCTTCTTCTAAAAACTCGGTTGAATCTTCCGCAATATGAAGGATGATTTCCGTTCCTCGTTCGGTTTTATCAGCAGTTTCTTCGAGAGAAAACTCAGGACTTCCGTCGCAAATCCATCTTACGGCAGGTTCGTCTTTGTAAGATTTGGTGAGGATTTCCACCTTTTCAGCGACCATAAATGCAGAATAAAAACCTAGTCCAAAGTGACCGATAATTCCCGCATCTTTTGCGCTATCTTTATATTTTTCAAGAAATTCTTCCGCCCCTGAAAATGCGACCTGATTGATGTATTTTTCAACTTCTTCCGCCGTCATCCCGATTCCTTGATCGATAATGTGAATTGTCTTATTCTCTTTATCAATTTTTACTTCAATTTTTGGGTTTCCGTAATCTACTTTGGCCTCACCGATATTGGTTAAATGCTTCAATTTCAAAGTAGCGTCGGTTGCGTTGGATATTAGTTCGCGCAGGAATATTTCGTGATCACTATACAAAAACTTCTTGATCAGCGGAAAAATATTCTCTACCGAAACATTAATTTTTCCTGTAGTCATAATTTTTTAGATTTAAATTTAAACTACAATTTCAAAAAAAATACCATGCGTAAGAAAATGACAATTTGGCATTTTTTCAGAAAATCAGGTATAAAAAAAAGCAACCCGATGGCTGCCTTCTGTAGTAATTTGCGTTTATTATTTATTCAATAGCGCTTCTTTAATCTTAGCTTCCAGTTCTTCTGCAAGTTCCGGATTGTCTTTCAACATATCACGAACGGCATCACGACCTTGTCCGAGTTTGGTTTCTTCATAGCTGAACCAAGAGCCACTTTTCTTCACTACTCCGGTTTCCACGGCCATATCCAAAATTTCACCAACTTTCGAAACCCCTTCACCATACATGATGTCGAACTCAGCCATTTTAAAAGGCGGAGCTACTTTGTTTTTCACGATTTTCACCTTCACTCGGCTACCCACAGCTTCGTCACCGGTTTTGATTGGAGCACTTGCTTTTCTAATATCAATTCTCACCGACGCATAGAATTTAAGTGCATTTCCACCGGTTGTAGTCTCCGGATTTCCGAACATTACCCCGATTTTTTCTCTTAATTGGTTAATGAAAATTACGGTACATTTTGTTTTAGAAATGGTTGCAGTTAATTTTCTTAAAGCTTGAGACATCAATCTTGCGTGCAATCCCATTTTGGAATCCCCCATTTCTCCTTCGATTTCAGCTTTTGGAGTAAGCGCAGCCACAGAATCAATTACCACGATATCCACAGCACCGGAACGGATTAAATTATCCGCGATTTCCAAAGCTTGTTCCCCATTATCGGGTTGGGAAATGATCAAATCATCCAAATTGATTCCCAATTTCGAAGCATAATGTCTGTCGAAAGCGTGTTCCGCATCGATGAATGCAGCGATACCACCCGTTTTTTGGGCTTCTGCAATAGCGTGCAAGGTTAAAGTTGTTTTACCAGAAGATTCCGGTCCATAGATTTCGATTACTCTCCCTCTTGGATAACCGCCCACACCAAGTGCAAGGTCGAGTCCCAAAGATCCGGAAGGAATCACTTCGATGGAGGTATCCACAGAAGCATCTCCCAAAGTCATTACGGTTCCTTTTCCGTAGGTTTTATCTAGTTTTTCAAGCACTAGTGCGAGTGCTTTTTTCTTATCGTCAGTACTGCTCATGTGTAAATATTATTTGTCCAAAAATACGGAATTAAAATATTATAAAAGCCAAACGAAAATTGAAATATTGAAATATTTTAAAATTAATTTAAAAAAAGTTTTGTGCGATAAGAAAATATTTTTTAGATTTGCACCACCAAAATAAAGACAGACCCATGGTGTAACGGTAGCACTTCGGTTTTTGGTACCGCCTGTCGGGGTTCGAATCCCTGTGGGTCTACATTTTGATAATTAACGCTCTGATTTTCAGGGCGTTTTTTTTTGTTTAGGTTGAAATTTATCCAATTATGGCAAAATGCATTAAATAATCAGTCTGCTAATCTTCCCATTTACATAATGTTCTCCCTTTCTCTCTTGCTTCCGCAATCGTGACTGTGTGGATGTCGGTTGAGCACTTGCTGAGGCCTCTACAAGATTTTTTGAGGTGATATCTCTCGCTATTTTTGCCTTTACAAATAAATACGTTTGATTGCTGATCTTTTAAAAATAGAATGATCGAAAATAGAATGATTAAGAATTTCATTTACTGTTTTAATTTCAGTGTGAATGTTCAATATGCTTTATTCCAAAAGTATAAATATACCAATTTCATTGGTAATAAAGGAATTAGAGTAAAATCTCTTTTTTTGAAAACTTTAAATCTCGTCACAAAAAAAAACGCCGTAAATAGATTATTCACAGCGGTTTTTAATATTTAATTTTTTTAGCAAATAGCCTTCTTTTTGCTGAAAATTTCTGAGAGAATTTAAAATTTAACTTGATTTCTTCGCCTTAATCATGGATTCGAGCATATCCCACATTTCTTGCGGAATTTCTTCGAGCATATTGAATTCGCCGGCTCCCTGAAGCCATTCGCCACCATCAATGGTAACTACTTCCCCATTCATATACGCCGAATAATCGGAAACGAGGTAAGCCGCCAAGTTGGCCAATTCCTGATGTTCACCGACTCTTCTTAACGGAACTTTTTTGCGCATATCGAACTTTTCTTGGAGATCTCCGGGCAACAATCTATCCCACGCACCTTTTGTAGGGAATGGTCCAGGAGCAATTGCATTAAAACGAATACCATATTTTGCCCATTCTACGGCTAAACTTCTGGTCATTGCCAAAACTCCTGCTTTTGCACATGCGGAAGGAACCACATAAGCAGAACCAGTCCATGCATAAGTCGTGACAATATTTAAAACCGTTCCGGGGATTTTCTGATCGATCCAATATTTCCCGATGGAAAGAGTGCAGTTTTTTGTACCTTTTAAAACAATATCCAAAACAGAGTCAAATGCCGAGTGCGTCAATCTTTCGGTTGGAGAAATAAAATTTCCCGCAGCATTATTCAGCAGAATATCAATTTGCCCAAATTCTTTTATCGCCGCCTCTTTCATTGCTTCCACTTCGTCCCAGTTGCGCACATCACATGCTACGCAAAGGATTTTTCCGCCGGTTTCATCTTCCAGTTCTTTAGCGGTATTTTGCAGTTTTTCAAGATTTCTGGAAGTAATGACGACTTTTGCTCCGAGTTGAAGAAAATATTTAGTCATTGCCTTTCCGAGGCCGCTTCCGCCACCAGTTACTATTGCAACTTTATCTTTTAACGCTCCTTCCTTGAGCATCGGTTGGGTATAAAGATTCATATCTTTGGTTTTTTTGTAAATTTAAGGAAAAAGATTATAGTTTTAGTCCCTTTTATTTGGATTATTCGCAAAAACAAGTAAATTTGAATAAAAAAGGCTAATGAGAAAAGTTTTGATTATTGCTTCAATATGCATATTAGCATCATGCACCAAAGAGGAGAAAGAGAAGATTGTTAATCACAAAAAATTTAATCCTGGACGCTCAGTAATCATTTCCAGCGGAACGGTAGGCATTGCTAATAAGGAACTCGCAGAAAAGCACTTTAAATTAATTATGTCAGAAAAAGAGGAAGAAGCTGCGGAATTAAGGAGTAAAATTAATTTGAAACTGATTAAGAATGGAACACACGCCATCGTAATTGAAGAAGGGGAAAACCTTTCCCGAATAGCAACAGAAAACGATACAATTTGGGTAGTAAAAGAACTAATAAAATAATAAGAAAAAAGACCCAGTTCCGATACGACCCAAACAAAAAATAAATTTCTAATAAAACTATTTCTTAACCACTACTAAGCTGAAAACAAAGGATATTGCTGAATTTCCGCCAAAATAGTTTCTATTTTCTATCAAAAAGTAATCTTTCACCATGTTTCTGCTCGGCAACTTTTCCGTTTTCGAAAGCTAATTTTCCATTGACAAAAGTGTGGGTAATTTTCGAGTGGAAAGTTGTTCCTTCCAGCGGACTCCAACCACATTTATAAAGCAGATTTTCTTTTGCAACGGTATAAGTTTCATTCAAATCAACCAAAACAAGGTCGGCTTTGTAAGTTTCGCGAATAAAACCACGCTTTTCCACTTGAAAAAGAATCGCAGGATTGTGACACATTTTCTCCACCAATTTTTCTAAAGAAATTTTTCCGTTTTGGAAATTCTCCAACATCAATTGTAAAGAATGCTGCACCAAAGGTCCACCGGAAGGCGCTTTCGTATATACATTTTGTTTTTCTTCCCAAGTATGCGGCGCGTGATCGGTGGCCACTACATCAATTCGGTCATCGAGCAGCGCTTCCCAAAGTCCATCTTTATCTTTTTGAGTTTTTACCGCGGGATTCCATTTAATTAAAGTTCGTTTCGTTTCGTAATCTGCATCGGTAAAAGTGAGATGATGAACACAAACTTCTGCAGTGATTTTTTTATCTTTTAAAGGAATATCGTTTCGGAAAAGCGAAGTTTCTTTCGCCGTAGAAACATGAAAAACATGAATTCGCGCTCCTGTTTTTTCCGCAAGTTCCACCGCTTTCGAAGAAGAAAGATAACAAGCTTCTTCACTTCTTATCAAATGGTGATATTTCATCGGAATATCGTCGCCAAACTCTTTTTTATATTTTTCTGTGTTGGCTTTTATCGTGGCTTCATCTTCGCAATGAACAGCGATGAGCATTTTGGTTTTGCTGAATATATTTTCTAAAGTTTCAGGATTATCCACGAGCATATTTCCGGTGGAAGAACCGAGAAAAAGCTTGATTCCGGCAACATTTCGGGGATTTGTTTTCAAAACTTCTTCCAAATTATCGTTGGTTCCGCCCATCATGAACGAATAATTAGCGAAAGATTTCTCGGAAGCAATTTGATATTTTTCTTCCAAAAGATCTTGTGTTACCGCATTCGGAACGGTATTCGGCTGTTCGATAAAACTCGTGACTCCGCCTGCAATTGCAGCTCTGGATTCGCTTTCAATGTCACCTTTGTGCGTTAATCCTGGCTCACGAAAATGCACCTGATCATCAATGATTCCCGGCAAAAGATACTTTCCGGAAGCCTCTATTATTTTATCAACACCTTCCTCAGAAATATTTTTTCCGATTCTAGAAATGAGATCGTTTTCGATCAGCAAATCGCTTTTAAATACTTGATTCTCGCTGACTATTTCAGCGTTTTTTATGAGCGTTTTCATTTATTTTTATTCAGTTTTATTTCACTGTAAATTTAGCGATTTCATTCCGAAAAAGTATTCGGATTTCAAAACAGATAAGTTTTACGGTGAGATTTTTTTGATTTTAATTAAAACGATACATTTGCAGAAATATCTGAATTTTGTATAAAAAACTGCTGGGACAAACTGCGCTTTATGGACTTACTACGGTAATCATCCGCCTGTTCCCGTTTATCATAAATCCTTATATCACCAATGCCTTTGGACCAGAAGCTTACGCACCGTTCGCGGATTTTTATTCGGTTGCCGGTGTAATTGCAGTATTACTGACTCACGGTATGGAAACCACTTTTTTCCGTTTTGCGCTCGATGAAAAGAACGATAAAAAACTGATCTCCACCGCATTCTTCAGCGTCGCAACCGCCACGTTGATGTTTCTGATATTTTCGCTGAGCTTCAGTAAAGAGCTTGCAGTCGCCTTCAAAACACCAACTCAGGTTGATTTACTCACGATTTTAGTTATTGTACTTTCTCTCGACGCTCTCTCTGCAATGCCTTTCGTAATGCTTAGAAAAAATGAAAGACCGATAAAATATGCTTCAATAAAAATTGCAAACGGCGTTATCAACTTTTTACTTGTGATCTTTTTTCTGCAGGTTTTACCGCGTGTTCCGCAGGGAATTATGGGCTTAAAATACAATCCGGAATTCGGGATTGGCTATGTTTTCGTTGCCAATCTGGTTGCCAGCGGTGTAACTTTCCTTCTTTTGTTTAAAGATATTTTCATTGCAAAACTGAAATATTTTTCGTGGGAACTCTGGCAAAGAATGATTAAATATTCGTGGCCCATCATGATTGCGGGTTTAGCCGGAATTATAAATGAAACCATGGACCGGCAGTTTCTGAAATTCCTTCTTCCCGAGGAAATCGGGCGCCACCAGCTTGGAGTTTATGGTGCAGTGGCAAAGATTGTAACCTTCGTGGTGCTTTTCAGGCAGGCGTATGTTTTGGGGATTGAACCGTTTTTCTTCAGCCATTCTAAAAATGAAAATGCCGGAAAAACCTATGCAAAACTTATGGATGTTTTTATAGCAGTGAACTGTATGATCATTCTGTTTCTTTGTGTAAATCTGGACTGGATTGCGAAATTTTATCTAAGAAACCCTGAATATTATGAGGGAATTCAGATTCTCCCGATTTTATTTTTTGCAAGCCTGTTTTTAGGAATTTACCTTAATCTTTCAGTCTGGTACAAACTTTCCGACAGAACAATTGTCGGCAGCTACATCTCGTTTATAGGTGCTGCGGTTACCATTGCGATCAATTTTTATTTCATTCCAAAATATGGTTACTGGGCATCGGCCTGGGCAACGATTGCCTCATATTTCGTCATGATGATTGTTTCTTATATATGGGGACAGAAAAAGTATCCAATCCCATATAACGTTTACGGCAACATTATTATTATTACTGTAACCATCATTGTTTCTCTGCTATATTACCAAAATTTTAAACACAATATTTGGCTGGGGAATCTAATCTTTTTAGTTTTAGCCATCCTTTTAATTAAAACTCAAAAATTAATTCCGCAAAGTCTGCTGAATAAAATTAAAAGATAAATATTTCATGAAAATAAAAATCATTAACCGGTCAAAACACGCGTTACCAAAGTATCAAACCGCACTTTCCGCCGGAATGGATTTGTGTGCCAACATCGAAGAATCTATTGTTTTAAAAAGCCTTGAAAGAAAGCTAATTCCCACAGGATTATTCCTTGAACTTCCAGAAGGCTTTGAAGCGCAAGTGCGTCCCAGAAGCGGTTTAGCCATAAAAAACGGCATCACCGTACTGAATTCTCCAGGAACAATTGATGCGGATTACCGAGGCGAAATTGGAGTTATTTTAGTAAATTTGTCAGACGACGAATTTGTGATCAATGATGGCGACAGAATTGCTCAAATGGTTATCGCAAAACACGAAACTGCCATTTGGGACGTAGCTCAGCAGCTCACCGAAACAGATCGCGGAGCCGGTGGATTCGGAAGTACTTCCAAATAAAACCAACACAATATTAATATAAGTAGTTAAAAAAAATCTTATGAAAATTATAGTTCCTATGGCCGGAAGAGGCTCCAGACTAAGACCTCACACCCTCACTGTTCCAAAACCGCTGATTCCTATCGCAGGAAAACCCATTGTACAGCGATTGGTAGAAGATATCGCAAAAGTGGCAGGGGAAAAAATTGATGAAATCGCCTTTATTATTGGAGATTTCGGGCCGGAAGTAGAAGAATCTTTGGTTGAAATTGCTGAAAAATTGGGTGCAAAAGGAAGTGTTTATGTTCAGGACGAACCTCTGGGAACCGCACATGCAATAAAATGTGCAGAAGCATCCATGCAAGGCGATGTTGTCGTTGCATTTGCCGATACTTTATTTAAAGCTGATTTTATTTTAGATAAAAATTCAGATGGTGTAATTTGGGTGAAAAAAGTGGAAGATCCTTCCGCATTTGGCGTTGTAAAACTCGATGATTACGGATTCATCACCGATTTTGTTGAAAAACCTAAAACTTTTGTTTCCGATTTGGCGATTATTGGAATTTATTATTTCAATTCTGCAGAAAAATTGATGGATGAGATTAATTACATCATGACCAATGACATTAAAGAGGGAGGTGAATATCAATTGACTACCGCATTGGAAAACCTTCGCCAAAAAGGAGCGAAATTCTCGCTTGGAAAAGTAGACGATTGGATGGATTGCGGAAACAAAAACGCAACGGTAGAAACCAACGGAAAAGTGCTCAACTATGAAAAAGAGAATCTTTCCACTTATCCTGCTTCTGCAAAAATTGAAAATTGCATGATTATTCCACCATGCTTTATTGGCGAAAACGTAGAAATTTACAACTCGAAAATTGGACCTTGCGTGTCATTGGGGAATAATACGAAAATCATCAATTCAAATATTGACAATTCGCTAATTCAAGAAAACACATTAATTGACCACGGAAATCTCAGTAATTCCATGATCGGAAATTCCGCACAATACTTCGGAGTTGCCCGTGAAATTTCATTGGGAGATTATTCCGTTCTCGATTTCCTATCAAAAAGCGAAAGTAATTAAACCACCACTAATAACGGTATACAACTAGCCACACAAAACAATTTGTGTGGTTTGGCGTTAATATTGCAAAGTTCTGAAGTAAAATTTTAATATGAAAAAACACATCATAGTCCTACTGAGTGCATTTCTTGTAGTTTCCTGCAAAACTAAAACAGTTCTTAACCAACCTACGAGTACAACATCACCCATCTCTTCAAACGCTGCATTTTTTAGTAAAATAACTGAAAAACCAAAGTTTGAGCAGGTGAAAATCAACTCCAGAGTGAATGTGGAAACGGGAAGTTTTATCCCAACTTTGGACGCAACGATTTATATTGAAAACGGGCAGAAAGTCTGGATGAATATGATTGCTGTTTTCTTGAACGTTGGTCGAGGAATTGCCACTCCGGAAGGGATAAAAGGCTACGAAAAATGGAACAAAACCTATATTGAATCCGATTTTTCTTATCTTAATAGTTTGCTGAACGTTAATTTCATCAATTACAGTTCATTACAAAATTTATTGACAGGGAAAACCTTTATTCCGGTAGATGAAAAAGATTTTGTTTTAACGAAAAACATGCAGGGTTACAACCTAAGTTCATCTAAAAATCTGAAATTTAACAACGATGGGAAAGTTTCGGAATATTCAGCATCACTAGATTACACCAATGATTTTGATTTATCCAAGGTGAATTTAAAGAACATCAAAACCGCGGATAACCTGGAACTCACCTATTCCGATTGGGTTGAAGTTGACGGAACGAAATTCCCAAAAAATGTTAAAATAATTATAAAAGGTACAAAAACGAGCCAAATTCTACTTGAAAACACGAAATTTGAAAGTTCGAAAATGGATACTCCGTATTCCGTTCCCAATAATTATACGAAAACAGAGATCAAATGATTAAGAAATTAAGCTTTTTAATAGGACTTTTTTTGTTCGGGATGGTATTTTCCCAGAAAAAGGAACAACTTCAAAAGCAAAATGCTGAACTCAAAAAACAGATTGCAGCGATCAATCAAAATTTGGCAAAAACTCAGCAGCAATCGAAACTTTCAGTAGCTTATCTCACTGAAGTTCAAAAAAAAATCCAGCTGCGAGAAAAAGTTTATAACAACACCCAAAAGGAAAAACGCCTCATTGAAGATGATATTTATCTTCGTCAGTTAGAAATCAACCGACAGAATCGGGAATTGGCTGTTTTAAGAAAAAATTACGCGGAAGTTCTTGTAAAAGCATACAAAAACAAAGGCGTACAAAACAAGGTAACCTTTATTTTATCATCCAAAAATCTGGGTGAAGCTTTGCGAAGAGTACAATATTTAAAAGATTATTCTGATTATCAGGATAAAAAAGCGGCGGAAATTTCTGATGCTGCAAAACAATTGCTACAGAATATCAACCTTAAACAAAAATCGGTTAAGGACAAACAAATGATACTCACCAATCAGCAAAAGGATCTATTGACCATAGAAGCAGAAAGAAAACAAAAGGAAAACCTTCTTCAGGAATTCAAGAAAAATGAGGTCCAACTCACCTCAGAACTCAAGCAAAAACAGACAGAATCTAAGAAACTTGAAGGACAAATCCGTTCCATTATTGCCGAGGAAATAAGAATTGCCAAAGCCAAAGAAGAGGAACGCAAAAAAGCCGAAGCCGAAAAAGTAAGATTGGCAAAAATAGCCGCCGAAAAGGAAAAAGCAAGAATAGAAGCCGAAAATAGAGTAAGATTGGAAGCCCTTGCATTAGAGAAAAAGCGTGCGGATGAAGAAGCCAAAAGATTGAAAGAAATCTCGGACAGAAAAGCGGCAGAAGAAGCAGAAAGATCTAAAATTGCTGCAGCTGCAGACGCCAAGAAAAACGAAGATTCCAAAAGAGCTGCTGAAGCTGAAAAAGCCGAAACCAGAAGATTAGCTGCTGCAAAAGAGGCCGAAATAGCTGCTGCAAACGCAAAAGCCGCTGCAGAAAAAGCCGCAAACGCAAAAGCCGCAGAAGCATCGCTCACCAAAAAAACCGAAGCCGACAAGAAAGCTGCTGAAACCAAAGCAATGACCAACTACGGAGTTTCGAGTGCGGTAGGAAACAACTTCGCAGCTAATCGCGGAAAAATGGGAATGCCGGCTTACGGAACGATTACCCACCGATTCGGACGACAGCCACATCCGGTATTTAAAAATATTATTGAAGAAAACAACGGAATTAAGATCGCGGTTGCTAAAGGAACGGTTGCAAAATGTATCGCACCTGGAACTGTGTCTCGTGTGGTAGCTTCTGGTGATGGAACTAAAATGGTTTTCGTGAAACATGGTGATTATTTTACCATCTACGCCAACCTTGCAAACACAATGGTAAGCGCCAATCAGCAAATATCAGCAGGAACTCCTATCGGTAGCGTTGCAACCGATTTTGACGGGACCTATACCTTAGACTTTCAAATTTGGAACGGTACCAATCCAGTAGATCCTTTGGGTTGGGTGAATTAAAAAATATAAATTAACTTTGCACAAAATTTAAAAATGGAAGCACTTACTATATTGGCACTTTCTTGGCAGCATTTATTAATCGTTGCAGTAATTGTACTTATTCTTTTTGGTGGAAAAAAAATCCCAGAAATGATGAAAGGTTTAGGTTCCGGCATCAAAGAATTTAAAGATGCAGTAAAAGAAGATGACAAAAAACCATCTGAAGAGCCAAAGAATAACACAAATGCCACGAACTAATTTCTGAGGTTTATGAGTTTTTCGAATAGCGCTTGGGAAATCTTCAATCAATCGATTTACGACTATCACCAAAAAGACCAAGTCGATACTCCAATTGATAACCCATTCCAACAAGATAGTTTGGAACGACTTTTGTATGCTAAGAATTGGATTGACACCGTTCAATGGCATCTGGAAGATATCATTCGTGATGAAAATATAGACCCAACCGAAGCGCTAAAATTAAAAAGAAGAATCGACGCCTCCAATCAGCAAAGAACTGATCTAGTAGAATATATTGATACTTGGTTCCTACAAAAATACAGTAATGTGACGCCCAATCATGATGCAAGAATCAATAGCGAAACCCCTGCATGGGCTGTAGACCGCCTCTCGATTTTGGCACTGAAAGTTTATCACATGTCTCTAGAGGCCAACAGAGAATCAGCAAGTGAAGAGCATAGAAACAATTGTACAGCAAAACTCAATGTATTGTTGGAACAAAAAAAGGATCTCTTTGAAGCTATCGACCAATTGCTGCTTGATATTGAGAACGGTAAGATTAAGATGAAAGTTTACAGACAAATGAAAATGTATAATGATGAAAATCTTAATCCGGTCTTGTATCAAAATGTAAAAAATGGCCAAACTAAATCTTAGTTTCGTTTTATTGTTATTCTTATTATCATCCTGTTCAGTAGAGAAGATGAATCTTTCACCGATAGGTGATAACGCTTCGCAATTAAGTGAAAACGCTATTCCCTATTCCTTTGACCAAAAGAAAATCTTAATCGTACATTCATCCGAAATCTCGAATTTGATTTCTAGTTTTCCCAAGCTAAGAAACGATGTTGTGAATGCTGAAGTTTCCAATCTGAAATATCATCTTAAAGAATACATCATCGCGATGAAATCTTACAATTTAACTCAATTGGATTCCTCGCACCGAAAATTTGAAAAATCGTACAAGAAACTTCAAAAACTCAGGAAATACCTAAATCAGGATGATGACGAGGTTCTTAACCGATATTTGGTTCGTATCAAAACGAGTATGACTTTGATCAATAATAATATTCCACAAGATTCACTTTCTACTTCCCCTAAAAACTAAAATTTTCCATGCTAAAAATTCAAGCGGAGGCCAACGTTCCCACAGAATATGGGAACTTCCGGATGATTGCATTTTCTGAACAAGAAAGCGACTGGATGCCGCACATGGCAATTATTGCTGAAAACACCGATTTCTCTAAACCCGTCAATGTTCGTTTCCATTCAGAATGTATTACCGGCGAGGTTTTTCATTCCAAAAAATGCGAATGTGGACAACAGTTGGATGCAGCGATGAAATTCATGCATGAAAATGGAGGAATCATCATTTATCTAAGACAAGAAGGAAGAAATATAGGAATCATCAATAAATTGAAAGCTTATGCTTTACAAGAACAAGGATTCGATACTGTAGAAGCCAATTTGAAATTAGGACTTCCTGCTGATGACCGAGATTTTTCAGCTGCAATTGAAATCCTTAATTTATTGGAAGTGAAAGAAATCAACCTCCTCACGAACAATCCGGAAAAAATGAAAATTGTGGAAAACAGCAATGTCATTTTAAATAAACGTATTCCTTTGCAAATAACCGCTACCAAAGAAAGTGAAAGCTATTTAAAGGTAAAAAAAGATTATTTCGGTCACCTTTTGATAGACAAAACAGACCCCGATAAAAAAACGCTTTGAGTTTTCAAAGCGTTTTTATTTTTAAGTTTAAATTTAGATTTTAAAATTGCAAAGCTGTCTCCAAAGCCAATTCGATCATTGGTTTTAATGCTTTTTCTCTTTCGTCTGCGGAGATTTTTTCACGGGTTGGAATTACATCTGAAACGGTAAGAATTGTCGCCGCATTTTTTCGCAAATATTGTGCGTTGGCAAACAAAGCAAAAGCTTCCATTTCTACAGCAGAACAGTTGTATTTGGTTGCAATTGCAGGAAGATCTTCGTCTTTTCTGTAAAAAATATCGCTCGTGTGAATATTGGTTGGTTGAATCTTCAGTGATAATTTTTCTGCCGTTTGGTTAATGTTGTCGAAGACATTCCCTTGGCTTTTGATCAGTTCTTCTTCAATTCCCCAAGCGAATTTAGCATAGGTAGATTCACTCGCAGAATTTTCTACATTTAGCAAATCAAAAAGTTTCAAATCTGTATTGTAAGCACCACAAGTTCCGATTCTAATAATGGTATCCACTTCATATTCCGTGTATAACTCAAAAGAATAAATCCCAATACTCGGAATTCCCATGCCGCTCGCTCCTACCGAAATTTCTTTACCTTTATAAAGTCCGGTATAATAAAAAATATTTCTGGTTTGACTAACCAATTTTACTTCTTCCATGAAGTTATCGGCAATATATTTTGCTCGCAAAGGATCGCCCGGTTGCAGTACAGTTTTAGCAATTTCTCCTTTATTCGCTGCGATATGAACGCTCATAATTTATTAATTTTAAATCCAGTTTTAAATGTAAGGAATTCTAAAGAAACTCGAAATTTTCGACTCACATTTTTGCAAATTCACGGTATAAATCATAAAAAAAACCACCCGGGAAAGATGGCTTCGTTACTTTAATTCAAAACAAAAAACTTATTTTCTGTCCGGAATATTGTAATACTTAATTACACTTTGGTAATCGCTATAGTTAACATTGGTGTTTTTGCCAGCAGAAGCCGGTACCAAAACAATTCGGAATCGTTGGTTGTTCAGATACTGATTTGCTTCCGCAGTTGTAAAAGTAGCTTGATCGAAGTTGGCTTCGGTGTATATTTCCACATTAGCAGCATCGAAAAGGAAGTTGTAATCCAATTCTCTTCCGCCACTCAAATATTCTGTTTTTGGAAGAAGTTGCCATACTGCTGAAGAAGAAGTATTTGAATTGATATCTCGGTAAACCAATACTACATCGGAACTTGCAATATTGATCCCCTGTGAAAGTGTATAATTATTCCCACTGCTCAAAGTGCCGGTAACATCTTTCATTACTGAATAAGTGTCGCCGTCGCCCACTACGTTGTCGTTTCTATTATCGTCGCAGCTTACCGCTACAAATCCGAAAATTGCCAAAAGCAATATTGTAAAATACTTTTTCATTTTATATAAATTTTTAATTGTTGAAAATATCTCAAGATGTATGCCATTAAATTTAAAAAATTAAGTTTTAAAAATTGTATTTTTGTTGTACATCATAGTTTGGATAATGAAAAATATAAATAGTAAAATCACCTGCCTCATTATTTTGGTTTTTTCTTTAAAAATCACTGCTCAGTACCAACCGAAAAATCTCAGCAAAGAAGACCTGAAAAAAGCTAACGAATGGGTAGACAAAACCTATAATTCCCTTTCACAAGACGAAAAACTGGGACAACTGTTCATCGTCGCCTTATACACCAACCGAGGTGAAGATTACATCAACAATGTGAGAAATATCGTAACCAACGAGAAAATCGGAGGCTTAATTTTAATGCAAGACGATGCTGCGAGAGAAATTAATCTTGTTAATGAATTTCAGAAAACATCCAAAGTTCCTTTAATGATCGGCATGGATGCAGAATGGGGACTTTTCCAAAGAATTGCAACGGCACATAAATTTCCGTGGGCGATGACTTTAGGTGCCATTCAAGATAAAAATTTAATTAAAGAAATGGCCGCAAAAATTGCGGAAGATTGCAAAAGAATGGGAATTAACTGGGATTTCGCCCCGGTTGTCGATGTAAATACCAATCCGGAAAATCCAATTATCGGAAACAGAAGTTTCGGGTCCGAAGTGGAAAATGTTGTAAATTCAGCATTGGCCTATTCCAACGGATTACAGGATAATAAAATTTTAGCAGCGATTAAACATTTCCCGGGTCATGGCGACACCAATACTGATTCTCACCTCGATTTGCCGGTGGTTTCTCATGATCTCAACAGACTGAATTCTGTAGAGCTAGCGCCATTCAAAGCATTGATGGATAAAGGAATTGGTGGCGTAATGGTTGCTCATTTATACGTCCCTGCTTTAGAAAAAGAAAAAGGAGTTCCTGCTTCGGTTTCCAAAAACATCGTCACCGGACTTTTAAAAGAAAAATTAGGCTACAAAGGTTTGATCATTACGGATGCTCTGAATATGGGCGCTGTTGCAAAACGCTACAAACCCGGAGAATTGGACGCTCTTGCCTTTAAAGCCGGAAACGACATCATGCTTTTTTCCGATGGAGTGAAGGAAGGAAAACGCCTAATTCAATTGGCAATTGATAACAAAGAAATATCACAGAACCGTGTGGAAGAAAGTGTAAAAAAGATTCTTTTGACCAAATATTTTCTTGGTTTAAATAATTACCAACCACGAAATCCAGAAAACATCAACGAAGATCTCAATAATAAATCTCATCAAGAATTAGTAGAAAAACTTTATAGCAACGCTTTAACCTTAGTTAAAGATGAGCAAAAACTACTTCCGCTGAATTGCAAAGAAACTTATTATTACGTTCCTCTGGAAGAAGCTCCATTTGAAACTTTCACCAATCAATTAAATTTAAATACGACGGTTATTGTGAAAAAAGCTTCAGAAATTGCGACCATTCCTGCAAATTCTAAGATCATCGTTGGATTACACAAAGACAATTCAACCGCTTATAAACCATATAAAATTTCAGAAAACAGCAAGAAAATCTTGGCAGAATTAAGTAAAAATCAAAAAATTATTCTCAATGTTTTTGGTTCTGCATATGCTTTGAAAGACCTTGATATTACCAAAATTTCTACCGTTGTAGTAGCATACGAAAACAATGATGATTCGATGAAAGCAACAGCAAAATCCTTAAATGGAAAATCTCCAATTTCTGGCAGATTGCCGGTTTTGGTGAACAATCAGCTAAAACCCGGCGCAGGAATAGACCTGAATCTTTCATCAACACATCAACTTAATAAGTAAAATTAAAAGAACATGAAAATAGGAATTTTGTGCTATCCGACCTACGGCGGTAGTGGAATTGTAGCCACTGAACTGGGCATGTCGCTTGCCAACAAAGGTTACGAAGTACATTTCATCAGCTCGGCACTTCCGGCTCGGCTCGATATTACCAATCCAAATATTTTTTTTCATAAAGTAAATGTGCAGACTTATCCGCTTTTCCAGTATCAACCGTATGATATTGCACTATCATCGATGATTTACCGAGTTGTAAATTTATACAAACTCGATATTCTGCATGCTCATTATGCCATTCCGTATGCCTACGCGGCTTTTACTGCAAAACAAATGCTTAAAGTTGAAGGTAAAGACATCCCGCTGGTCACCACACTCCACGGAACCGATATCACTTTGGTAGGACAACATCCGAGCTACAAACACGCGGTGGAATTCTCTATCAATCAATCCGATACGATTACTTCCGTTTCTGAAAGCTTAAAAAAAGACACCCTACAATTTTTCAATATAAAAAAGGAAATACAAGTGATCAATAATTTTATTGATAATTCGGAATTTGATGAATGCAAAAATTGCGAAAGAAAACAATTTGCAAATGATGACGAAAAAATCCTCATTCACGTTTCCAATCTTCGTCCGGTGAAGCGAGTTGAAGATGTTTTGCAGATTTTTAAAAATGTCAATAAAAAATTAAATTCCAAATTAGTGATTATCGGAGAAGGTCCAGATATGGAAAAGATCAATCAGTTTTTGGAAGAAAATCCAGATTTAATTGGTAAAATTAGGCTTTTAGGAAAAGTGAATGATTTGTATAAAATCCTACAGCTTTCTGATGTTTTTTTACTACCCTCCGAGCAAGAAAGTTTTGGTTTAGCCGCTTTGGAAGCAATGGCTGCAAACACTCCGGTCATCAGTTCAAACGCTGGCGGAATCCCAGAAGTCAATATTCAGGGAGAAACCGGTTACTTGGCCGAAATAGGAAATGTAGAAGCAATGAGTAATTATACGATAAAGCTTCTGAGCGATGAAAAGCTTCTTGCAAAGATGAAAATTAATGCAAAAAAACAAGCCATTAAATTTGATATAAAGAATATTTTGCCAATTTACGAGAAGATGTACGAAGAAACACTTTATCGATTTAAAAATTTACAGGATGCATAAGTTTTAAAAAAATTTAATCCGACTCAGCCGTTAATCATGAACGAAAAACTCCTTCAATATCTTTGGAATTTCAAGATTTTCAAAAATTTTGATTTCAAAGATGTGGAAGGAAATCCGGTTGAAATTCTTGATTTCGGAACTTGGAATTTCAATTCCGGACCAGATTTTTTGTGTGGAAGAATTAAAACCAAAGATCTGGTTCTGGCCGGAAATATTGAACTTCATGTAAAATCTTCCGATTATATTTTTCACCAACATTCTGGAAATCCCGAATTCGAAAACCTGATTTTGCATGCAGTTTACATTCACGATGTAGAAGTAGAGGAACTTCATCAAAAAAATATTCACACTTTGGTTTTGAAGGATTATATCGACGAAAAACTGCTGTGGAAATATGAAGCTTTGCTAAAAGAAAATCAATTTATTCCGTGTGAAGCGCTTATTTCACCCGAAAAAATTCCCTTTTATTTTGCGGAAGAAACTCTTCTGAAAAAACTTGATGAAAAATCTACCGAAATAGAAGAAGCGTTGAAAATAAATAAGAACAATTACGAAGCCGTTCTTTTTCAAAATTTGGCGTACGCTTTCGGTTTGAAAGTGAACGCACCAATTTTCCGCCAAATGGCAGAAAATATCGACTTTTCGGTTATCAACAAAATTCGACAAAACCCGCTCCAATTGGAAGCTTTTTTTTTCGGAATGTGCGGCTGGTTGGAAAATGCGGAAGACGAACAAATCAAAATCTGGAAACGCGAATTCGATTTTCTGAAATCGAAATATGCACTTTCCGATCTTCGGAGTTTTCCGAAATTTTCTAGATTGCGGCCTCCGAATTTTCCTACCATTCGTCTTTCACAACTCGCATCACTCTACCATCTCAATCAGAATTTGTTCTCGAAACTGATTTCCGCAAAAAGCAAAAAAGAAATCGACGATGTTTTTCAGCCCGTAAAAGCCAGTGAATATTGGAATACACGTTTCAATTTCGGGAAAACATCTTCCGTTTCAGGTGAAAAATTTTTGACAGAAGATTTCAAAAACATTATTTTGCTTAATGCTGTTTTGCCTTTAAAATACACCTATCACAAGCATTTCCACGAAGGAATAACTGATGAAATTCTTGAATTTTACCAAAAAATTCCCTCAGAAAAAAACACGGTAATTGATGGTTGGAAAAATCTTAATATGAAGATTGAAAACGCCTTGGAAAGCCAAGCGATACTCTATCATTACAAGACTTTTTGCGAGAAAAAAAACTGCTTAAATTGCGGAATCGGATTTCATCTTTTAAAAGCAGAATCCCATGATATTAAATAATTTTAAATTGTGACAAACTTCACTTCAATAGTCCTGTTTATCGGGAAATTTAGTGATAATTTTGTATAAAAATAGGTTGCTATGTTCGACTGGTTAAAAACGCTCCTCCTTCCCATTGAAAATCCGAATGTTACCCAATCCATTGTTGCGATCATGCTGGCAATTGGTGCAGGAATTTTCTTTGGACGATTAAAGCTAGGCAAGATTACTTTCGGAGTTTCAGCCGTGATGTTTACCGGTTTATTGATGGGACATTTCGGCTACAGAATACAACCCGGAATTTTAGATTTCATTCGGGATTTCGGTTTGATTATTTTCGTGTATGGAATTGGTTTACAAGTTGGTCCTTCATTTTTCTCTTCTTTTCGAAACGAAGGTTTGAAATTTAATCTTCTGGCTGTTTCTGCGGTAATTTTCGCCGGAATCATTACCATCATTCTTTACAAATTTACAGATTTGAAAATCGAAAATTTAGTTGGAATTATGAGCGGTTCCGTAACGAACACTCCGGGTTTAGGAGCTGCTAAAAATACAATTGAAGAAATCAAAAACACCTTCCCCGACCGTAATTTCGATGATCCGGCAATTGGCTATGCCATTACATATCCATTAGGCGTTTTCGGGATTATCAGTGCAATTATTCTTTCTAAATTATTATTAAAAATTGATAATAATGAAGAAATGAAGAAGTTCAGGAAATCAAAAATCAACCAAGAATTACCGTTAATTCATAAAAAATTGCGGGTGACAAATCCTGAATATTTTGGAAAAACTTTGCATCAAATAATCAAAGAATTCGGTCGTGATATTGTAGTTTCTCGGCTAAAACACAGCGGCAGCGAAGCGGTACTATCGCCAACTTTGGATACCAAGGTTCAAGACAGAGATGTATTGATGATTGTTGGCTTAGAAGACGATCTGGATGAATTTATTGCAAAAATTGGCCGCCCATCAACCGATTTATTTATTGAATCTGATTCTTACATTCAGCAGAAAAATATTTTTGTCACCAGACCTTCAGCCATTCATAAAAAACTATCTCAGCTCGATCTATACAACACCTATGATCTGAAAGTAACACGCGTTTTCCGAGCAGGTCGGGAAATTTTGCCACGACCTTCTTTGGAGCTCTTTTATGGAGATAAATTAAGGGTAATTGGCACATTGGAAGCGATCGAAGAAGTGGAAAAAATCATCGGGAATTCTGAAAAAAAACTGCTTGAACCCGATTTTCTTTCCCTTTTCGGAGGTTTACTTTTGGGCATTATTCTGGGCTCTATTCCAATTGCTATCCCTAGTTTACCGGTTCCTATAAAACTGGGATTTGCTGCAGGACCACTCATCGTTGCACTTTTGATTTCGAGATACGGCGGAATTTCTTTCATTCATTCCTATATCAATAACGGAGCGATTTATTTCATGAAAGATTTCGGAATTTGTTTATTCTTTGCGGCTGTAGGAATCCACGCAGGAGAAGGTTTCTACGAAAATTTTATACAATATAACGGATGGAACTGGCTTCTTTTTGGCTCTGCGATTACTTTTATCCCGCTAATTTTTATGGTGATTATCGGACATTTTTTTATGAAAATCAATTACTTGCAACTCGCAGGAATTATGAGTGGAAGCTATACCGATCCGGCAGCTTTATCATTCAGTACCAATTATTTAGACTCCGATATTCCTATTCAAAGTTATGCGCAGGTTTATCCTTTGGTAACTATTTTTAGGATTTTCGTGGCGAGTCTTTTGATTTTGATTTTTAGCTAAATTAAAATTTTAAACAAAAAAAAGCAACCATTTTCAGGTTGCTTTTCTATTGTACTTCTAAGAATTATTTTTTGTCATCCGGTGCTGAGTCCGGAAAACGCTGTTGTGTAAATTCTCTTGAAATTGCAGCTTTCTCAAACTTCAATTTCCCTGAAAGCGTTTCGATCACCACTCCATCTTCTTGGATTTGGGCGATTCTACCGTGCATTCCGGAGGTGGTTACTACTCTGCTGCCCACCTTTAAAGTTTCCTGAAAACTCTTTTCTTGTTTAGCTTTTTTCATTTGCGGACGAATCATTAGAAAATAAAATCCAACGAACATTAGTCCCATCATGATCATGGTTGGCATCATCGATCCTTCCGGAGAAGCTGCCTGTAAAAATATTGTAATCATCGTTATTTACTTATAAAATTATGGTTGGATATTCGCTGAAAAAGTCAACATGATTGGTGCTTTTTCTACATTGGCGTATACTTCAGCCTGCTTATTAACCAGTCCATCAAAATTAGTAGAATCGAATTTCAATGTGATTTTTCCTTTTTGGCCTGGTAAAATTGGATCTTTGGTATAATCCGGAATGGTGCAGCCACAAGCAGGTTTCACCTGAGAAATGATCAAAGGATTGGTACCGGTATTGGTTACTTCATACACATGTTCTACATGTTCTCCTTTTTTAATATTTCCGAAATCGAAATCAGATTCCGAAAGCGCAACAGTTGTTAAAGGTTTTGCCTGCGCTTCTTTCACTAATTCTTCCTGAGTTGGTGCCACTGGTGCAGGTGCAGCAGTTTGATCTTCAGTGATTAATTGATCTGCTTTTTGATCTTTTTTGCAGGAAGCAAGGCTTAAAACAGCTACCAGAGGTAATATTCTTACTAATTTTTTCATAAATAAATTTTATTAATTTCTGTTCAATTCTTTGGTGTATTTATCTAAAATTCCATTGATGAAGATGTTGGACCGATCAGTTGAAAAAACTTTGGATATTTCGATATATTCATTGATCACTACTCGGGCCGGAGTAAGGGGGAAATAATCGAGCTCGGTGATGGCAATAATCAAGATAATTTTATCCATTAAGGAAACTCTTTCAATATCCCAATTTTCAAGTTTATCTTTCAGTTTCTTTTCGGATTCTTCGAAGTGGATTAGGGTTTGTCTGAGTAATTTCTGAGCGAATTCGCTGTCCGCTTCATCTTTAATCATTTTGATCAAAGTATGACTTGGCTCATCTTCTTTGAAGAAACCAATGGTTTTCTGGATCATCGAATTAGCGATGTGAAAATCATCCGCCCAGCTCATCTCTTTTTCTTCCAAATGCTCATGAAAATCTTCATTTTCAGCGATATAACGTAGGAATAATTTTCCGATAAATTTTTGATCTTCTTCGAAAGAATAGCTTTCTTCTTTCATAAAATCCTGATATCTTTTCCCGGCAGTCATCCTTTGGAAAGTTTTTACCAATAAATCATCATGGAGTTCCCATTTCAATTCCTGATGTTTTGAAGTAAAAGAAAGTCTTTCGTTGTTTTCTTCTATTTTGTTCAGAACCTGATTATTGATAAATTTTTGATTAGGATTAATGTTATCATCTGTTTTGATGTATTTGTTTTTCCCAATTTCAATTTGTTTTTCGGCTAAATGTTTCAATGCAACCAAAAAATTGAGTTGGTAAATATAGAGATGATATATTTTCTCGATTTCGGAAAACATATTTTTCTCAACAACATCAAATTTTATAGGATTTTGAGAATAAGAATATACCGATTCTACAACTTTTTCACGAATTTGTCTTCTTCCTAACATTTCAAAGAGCTTTATATGAGTGCAAAGATAGCATTTTTTTGCAAACTCTTTCGAGCCAATTTGTATTCTGATTAATAAAATACAAAGAATCCATTTACATTTTATTACTTTTGTATCCGAACTTATTTGTTCCGAAAAAGTAATGTAGAAAGCCCATTATGAATGCACTAAAAACCTTGAACCCCTATTTCTGGAAACACAAGATACTCTTGTTTTGGGGATTTATTTTCATTATAGCCAGTAATTTTTTCAGCATTTACAAAGTTCAGTTTGTAGGAAAATCAGTTGATGAAATTTCGAAAACGACCCATTTAGGTTTCAACAAACAGGTTTTGTTTTATGTAGCAATTATCGTTGTGTCCTCTTTGCTTACCGGATTTTTCACGTTTATGATGCGCCAAACCATCATCGTAGCTTCCAGAAGAATTGAGTATGAACTGAAAAATAAAATTTATAATCACTACCAAGAATTGTCGCTCACCGATTTCAAGAAAACTACGATCGGCGACCTGATGAACCGGTTAAGTGAAGATGTGGTTGCGGTAAGAATGTATTTGGGACCCGGCGTTATGTACGTGGTGAATCTTTTAATTCTATTGATTATCACCAGTATTTACATGCTGAAAACCGATGTTTCGATGACGCTTTGGTCGCTGATTCCTCTCCCGATACTTTCTTTTGTGATCTATAAAGTAAGCTCGATTATCAATCACAAATCGAAAATTATGCAGAAAAGCCAATCTGCCATTTCGACCTTTGTGCAAGACAGTTTTTCGGGAATTCGGGTGGTGAAATTTTTTGCGAAAGAAAAATATATTGAGAAAAACTATGGAATTAAAGTAAGAGATTATCAGGACAAAGCTCTGGATCTTGCTAAAACAGAAGCCTATTTCTTCACGATTATCGTGTTTGTAATCGGTTTGCTCAATGTGGTGATTCTTTTTATTGGTGGTCAAAAATATTTGAACAATGAGCTTTCTGTAGGGAAAATCGCGGATTTCTTTCTTTACATTAACATTTTAATTTGGCCATTTTCCATGGTAGGTTGGGTAACCTCGGTGAATCAACGTGCGGAAGCTTCAATGGCGAGAATTAATGAGTTTTTGGATATGAAAACCGATATCATCAATACCAATCACGAAAATTATCCAATTTACGGTGAAATCGAGTTTCGCAACGTTTCTTATGTATATCCGAATACCGGAATAAAAGCGTTGGATAATTTAAGTTTCAAAATAGAAGCTGGCAAATCTCTCGCAATTATGGGAAAAACCGGAAGCGGAAAATCCACGATTGCACTTTTACTTTGCCGATTAATCGATCCTACCGAGGGAGAAATCCTTATTGACGGGATAAACCTTAAGGATCACAACTTGGAAAATTACCGAAAACACATTGGATACATACCGCAAGAAAGTTTCCTTTTCTCAGATACCATCGAAAACAACATTGGATTTGCGATTGACAAACCTAATCTAAAACTGGTTGAAGAATTTGCAAAAAAAGCGGATGTTCATAAAAATATTATTGAATTTAAAGACCAATACAAAACCTTAGTTGGAGAACGAGGAGTCATGCTTTCCGGCGGGCAAAAACAAAGAATTTGTATCGCTAGAGCCCTGATAAAAGAGCCGAAGATTCTTATTTTTGATGATTCGTTATCAGCTTTAGATACCGAAACCGAGGAAAATATCCTTCAAAATATCGAAAACGAAATCCAGAAAAGCAGCTCGATTATCATTACCCATCGGGAGAGCAGCGCAAAACGCGCAGATAAAATACTGAATCTCACCGAAATAGAAAACGAAATCTCTGCATAAATTGCAGAATCGTTATTGATATTACAATTTTATAGCAAAAAATTAAAATTTTATTTTGCATTTAAAAGAAATCTTTTATATTTGTTATACTAAGATTTCAAAAAATATATACAAATGAGTGATTACAAGGAACGCCACGAAAACGAAATTTTCACTAAGGTGTTAAAAGCAGGAAGAAGAACATATTTCTTTGATGTGCGCGAGACAAAAGCAGGAGATTACTATCTTACGATCACCGAGAGCAAGAAAAACTTTGGAGAAAACGGGGAAGCGACTTTCGAAAAACATAAAATTTATCTGTACAAAGAGGATTTCAAGAGTTTCGAAGAAATGTTTAAAGAATCTACAGACTTTATCATCAGCCAAAAGGGCGAAGACGTGATCTCTGAAAGACACGATAAAGATTTCAAAAGCAAATCCTTCACGATTGATTCTGACGAAGAAATTTAAATAAATCAAAAAGCATCCTTTACGGGATGCTTTTTTTGTAATGAC
Source organism: Kaistella haifensis DSM 19056 (assembly GCF_000735695.2). GTDB lineage: Bacteria > Bacteroidota > Bacteroidia > Flavobacteriales > Weeksellaceae > Kaistella > Kaistella haifensis. Next base: position 204,778 of record NZ_JASZ02000002.1, on the reverse strand, counting down.
GATAAAAATATCATTGATAATAAAAAAAACGCATTGAAAATCAATGCGTTTTAAAGTGGGTGAATGAGGGGTCTCGAACCCCCGACCTCCGGAACCACAATCCGGCGCTCTAACCAACTGAGCTACAATCACCGTTTGAGGTTGCAAATATAAAGCTTTTCCAGAAATTACAAAATTATTCCGTCGAAATTTTTCAGAGCGATTAATTTTTCTGTCGTGAATCCTTCCGCAAAGTCAACTCCGGACAATCTGCCCAAATCCTGCGCGCGGTAAGTAAGACTTTCCAAAAAATCCTTCGTTGCAATGGGAGTCATTGGTTCCGTGGAATTTGGATCGTAAAACTGTGTTTTGTATGCCAAACAAGCATCAATCTTTTTCTGCATAAAATCTGTAATATCAATCACAAAATCCGGCGTAATGTTTTTCCATTGAATATAGTTGAAAATATGTTTCGGTCGCCATGGTTGTTGATTTTTGCCTTCCAAAACGGTTTCAATTTTCACCAAACCAGAAAGAAAACAAGCATCGGAGACCAATTTGGAAGCTTTAGCATGATCCGGATGACGATCATCGATCGCATTGGAAAGAACAATTTCCGGTTGGTATTTACGAATCATCGTCACGATTTTCATCTGGTATTCTTCAGAATTTTGGATGAAACCGTCTTTCATTTTCAGGTTTTCACGCGCGGAAATCTCTAAAATTTTTGCAGCTTCGGCTGCTTCTTCCGCACGGGTAAAATTGGTTCCACGAGTTCCGAGTTCACCTTGGGTAAGATCAACGATAGCTACCTTTTTTCCTTCAGAAATCAGCTTAGCCAAAGTTCCTCCACAACCCAATTCTACATCATCAGGATGCGCTCCTATTGCTAAAACATCTACTTTTATCATTTTGCAAAGATACTAAAATTGAGATTTTTAATTAAAATACAGCAGCTATTTAAACTCTTGGTAAACCACGGATAAAAAATCGGCATAAGAACGTTCCAACCTCGTGATATCACCAGATTTCAAGTTAATTCCGGCGGTTCCGTAAGGATAAGAATTCACCGAAAAAGCAGAAAACTGATAATGCTGAACCGGCTGATTTTCTTGCCCGGAAAGTTTGATAGACGCCCCCAAAAGTTTCTTGGTAGAAACCGAAAAAACCTCTCCTATATTGAGTGTTTTTTTGGTAAAAGTTCTCGGCTCAAAAACGACATTTACATTATTCAATGCAATGTTTTGCGTTTTGTAAGGCGAAGCAAAGAAATAAACAACGTTATTTTCCTTTGGGAAATTTTCCGGATTTACGTAGTACAAATTCAGTTTATAGTGCGCTGGATCGAATTTTTGGGCTCCAGCTTCTTCTATGGTTTCGAAAGGTTGATATGAAAATGCATTGGCTCCAACTTCCTTTGCTTTTTTATAAATCATTCCGAAAACTTTAGGATCATCATCCGAGAAACCTTGAACTTCAAGCTCTGCGAGATATTCAGAATTACCTAATTCGGGATTAATTTTATAAAAAACCTTGTCAGAATTGGAATGGGTTTTCACCACTTTGTTGAGAATGACGTTTTGACCCAAAAGAATTTGGCTGAAAATCATCATCAATATTGCTACAGATTTTTTCATGATTTTTGGAGGATTTCGATACATTCTTGCAATGAATTTTCCCAATGTTTTGGGTCGATTCCGAAGTTTTTTTCGATTTTATCTAAAGCCATTGTACTTCTTTTAGGTCTTTTTGCAGGTGTTGGAAATTGTTCCGTTGCAATCGCATTCAATTTAATTGAAGAACCGGAAAACTCAGCAATTTTCTCGGCAAAACCAAACCAAGTTGTTTCCGGATAATTGGAAAAATGATAAACTCCGTAGATTTTTTGTTCGGTTTTGATAATTTTCATCACTGCTTCCGCCAAATCATTCGCGTTGGTTGGTTGCCCGAACTGATCTGCTACGATTCCCAATTCGTCTTTGGTTGAGAACAAATTGAGCATGGTTTTCACGAAGTTTTTATTAAACTCCGAATACAACCAAGAAGTTCGAATCACAATCGTTTTTGGATGAATATCGAGTGCGAGTTCTTCCCCTTTCAATTTCGAAGCTCCGTAAACGCCTTGTGGATTGGTAAAATTATCTTCAGAATATGAAATATTACTTTCCCCATCGAAAACATAATCGGTGGAAATATGGATTAGAACAGCATTATTTTCCTTACAAGCTTGCGCTAAATTGGCAACACCTTCGGCATTGACAGCATAAGCTTTTTCGGGTTCAGATTCTGCCAAATCAACTGCGGTGTAAGCCGAAGCATTGATGCAAAAATCGGGTTTATAATCATTAATGAATTCAGAAACCTGATCTTCATTAGTAATATCAATCGTTGAGGAATCTGTAAAATTAAATTCAAATTCTTTTTCAAAATCTGGCGCCAACTTTCTGAAACAATTTCCTAACTGTCCATTTCCACCGATGACGAGTATTTTTTTTATCATTTTGATGCTTCTTTGTTTTGTTTTCTAAGGTTTGCGGCTCTGGTTTGGAAATCTTTTTCCTCTAAATTTACCAAAAAATTCTGGAAGAGTTCTTTGGTATCTTCCGGATGCGATTCTGATGAACGGGTTTTCATATTGAAATAAATCACCGTAAGCCAAAGGACGCTATGAATAGTTTTTCCATCTTCGCTTTTCATTAGGATTTCCACTTTCGAAAGGCGGTCTCCCAAATCAATTGTTTTGCTGGTGATCATCACTTTTGCGTTGTATCGTACTTCTTTCAGGTAAGCGATTTCGTTTTGTACGGTTACCCAAGTACAACCGGTTCTTTTGGTATATTCTTCGTAGGTAAAACCGTAACCGTTTTCTACGTGATCTTCCCTTGCATTCAACATATACTCCAGGTATTTGACATTGTTGAGATGCCCGATTGGATCACAGTCGCTGAAGCGTACTTTTTCTATGGATGAAAGTTCTTTTTGCATTTTACAAAATTAAAAAAACCATCCCGAATTAGAGGATGGTTTTGGTTATATGAAAAGGATTTTAAAGTCCTAATTCTTTTTTAACTAATGGAGTTGCATCCGGACCTGCTTTGTAGATTAAGGCGGTAGAATCTATGATAAAATCGAAACCGTTTGCTTTAGCTACTTTTTCTACTGCGTTGTTCAATTTTTCAATGATTGGTTTTACCGCAGTGTCTCTTCTTGTAGCAAGATCTTTTTGAGCAGTTTGCTGAAGTTGTTGCAAGTTTTGTTGTTTTTTCTGCAATTCAGCTTCTTTCGCATTTCTCTGAGCTTCGGTTAATTTTGCTCCTTCAGCTTGGTATTGTTGAACTTCTTTTTGGAAAGCTTCCGCTTGTTTGTTCAGTTCGTCACCTTTAGTTTTGCTGAAAGTATCTAGATCTGTGGTCATTTTTTTAGTTTCTGGCATTGCAGATAAAACTGCTTCATAATCCATAGATGCAACTTTTTGTGCACTTACCGTTCCTACGGTTACGAACATCATTACTGCTGCAAATAATACGCTTAATTTTTTCATAATTGGGATAGAATAATTTATTGTTGTTTTAAATTTTTAATTTGTTTTACGTCATGTTTCAGCTGGAGCATCTAATTTTTGCACTCCTTTGCTTGGTCTTTGATCTCTTACGTTACTGCCTGATTTGGTTGGTTGTTCAGTTGTTTTTTTGCCTGAATTTTTCAACAACAAATCTAATACTTTATCTGTATAGTCATATCTTTTTTCAAGAAAAATAACACTGATATTATTACTTTTATCAAGAATGATGCCTAAACTATTTTTCTCTAAAACGGTCTTAATAGCATTCCAAATTTGATCCTGAAAAGGCTTGGTAAGATTTGCTCTTGCATTGTTGAGTTCTCCCATCGAACCAAAGCGGTTATTCACCATACCTTTGATCTTCTTGTCGAGATCATCCACTTCTTTTTGTCTTTGCTTCAATTGATCACCGATTAAAAGTACACGTTCGTTTTCCAGAAGTGCTTTTTTCTTATCAAGTTCTGTTTGCAAAGTCTGGATTTCCGTTTGCCAACCATTGATTTGCTCATTTAGGCGGCTTTCCGCATCTTTATATTGGGGAAGTTTGCTGAGGATATAGTTTGTATCCACGACTCCAATTTTCTGAGCATTGATAAAGCCCGAGAGCAAGATGAAAAGTGCAAGGAATAATTTAATCTGTTTCATTTTTATACTTTTTATAAAGATTGATTCATTAGGAAGTGTGTTTTCCAACCGGCTGGTTCGGTTCCTAAAATTGTTTTATCGAATCCATAAGCAAAATCAAAACCAATTAATCCGAAAGCTCCCATGTACACTCTGATTCCGACACCGGCAGAACGTTTCAACTGGAATGGATTATAAGTTCCGAAAGAATTCCAAGCATTCCCTCCTTCCAAGAAAGAAAGTGCATAAATTTTCGCAGTTTGGTTCATCGAGATTGGATATCTAAGTTCCATAGCAAATCGGTTATAAATTGTAGCTCCACCATAAGGCGTAACATCATCAATTTCGCCACCGGTTGACGAGGAGTTTTCGTAACCTCTAAGTGGTACCAATTCACGGCCGTCGTATCTTCCGCCCAAAAGTCCGGTTCCACCAACGTAGAACCTCTCAAAAGGTGGTGCTCCTAATTCTTTGTTGTATCCATTTAGGAAACCCATTTCGGCAGTACTTCTAAGAACCAATTTTCCTACAACCGTATTATAGACGTCCGCTTTTAATTTAACTTTATAAAACTCCAACCATTTGTATTTTTCAATAGCACTCATGTTGGTATAATCCTTATCGCTGAAAAGCGAGTAAGGCGGCGTAAACTTCACAGAAGCTTCCAAATTGGAACCTTGGGTTGGGAAAATCGGATCCAAACCAGCAGAATTTCTGCTTAATCCCACGTTGAAACTAAAGTTTTTCGCAGAGCCATTATATTCTGTCGTATTTCCAAATTGGAACGGATAATTACTGAAATCATAGCTTTGATACTGAATTCCGGTATAAAGCGAGAAATAATCATCCGGCCATCTTAATAATCTATTTAAACCAACACTTGCTGAGAAAATATTTAGTTTTTGAGCTTCACCATATTGATCGGTATATCTTACCAATGATTGGTTTACGCCAACTGAAAGAGCGGTTGGTCTTGTTCCGAACAACCATGGCTCGGTGAATGATATCCCATAATTCTGGAAATACTGTCCGGCTTGTGCCTGTATAGATAATGTTTGTCCGTCCCCTTGAGGAACTGGTTTGAAATCTTTAAATTTCAAGAAATTTTTCAAAGAGAAATTATTGAAAGTAAGTCCCAGAGTTCCGATGAAAGAACCTCCACCGTAACCAGCTTGTAGTTGCACTTGTGAGGAACCTTTCTCTACCAAAGTCCAATGAATATCTACCGTGTTATCTTGGGGATTCGGGGAAATATTTTGTCCGATTTGCTGAGGATCGAAAAACTGCATTCCTGCTAAATCAAAATATGTTCTCTTGATGTCGCTTTTTGCGAATAGACTTCCCGGTTTTGTTCTTAAAGAACGCAAAATCACGTGGTCATGAGTGGTGGTATTTCCGCTCCAAGTTACTCGGTTCCAAGTTGCTTTTTCACCTTCGTTGATTCGGATTTCCAAATTGATGGAATCGCCCACTACTGATTTTTCAATCGGAGTAACGTTGGAGAACAAGTAACCATTGTTCATATAAATCGACTTGATGTCGGAATCGTCTTCTTTTCCTCCATCTTCGCCCACTTTTTTGTTGAATCCAACCGCATCGTAAATATCTCCGGTTTTATATCCTAAAACCTTCTGAAGATAATCGGTTGAAAATGCTGTATTCCCAAGGAAATTAATGTCGCCGATATAATATTTTTTACCTTCGTTAAGTTTTACATTGATTTCATATTGGTTTTTAGAATTTCTCCAGACAGAATCGGATACGATTTTCGCATCTCTAAAACCTAAAGAACGGTAATAATTGATAAGGTTGCCTTTGTCTTCCTCGTATTTTTCTTGGATAAATTTGGATGGCTTCAAAATACCCTGAATACCGAATCTTTTCTGCTTCGTGTCTTTGAAACCCTTTTTGCGCAGTTTATTGTCGGAAACATTTTGGTTTCCTTCAAACTCGATATGGCTGATTTTCACCTTTTTACCTTTTTCAACGTTGATGGTCCAGTCCACCAATTCCGGATCTTTTGCATTTACTTTATCCTGAATAGTCACTTTGGCATCTGCGAAACCTTTTTTGATGTATTCTTTCGGGATATTGGTTTTCAAAGTAGAAACCAAGTTTTGGGTAATTTTGGTTCCCGGTTTCAGGCCATTATCTTTAGCGAGTTTTTCACTTTTAGATTTACCAATTCCTTTTCCGGTGAATTTTACTTCACCTAAATCTTTAAGATCTTGCAAGTTAAATCTCAACACAACCTGCTCCCCTTCAATACTCTGAACATAAACCTCCACTTCAGAGAAAGATTGAGTTTCCCAAAGTTTTTTGATGGCATTGCTTATTTTCTGCCCAGGTATTTCTACGCTTTCATTTTTATTAAGGCCTGTAAACCGAAGGATTTGCGCTGGGGTATATTTTTTTACGCCATCTACTACAATATCTTTTAAGATGTAGGTTCCTGCTTCGTTTTGAGCGTATACCGGATTATTATCCTGTGTCTGCTGCTCGGGAGTGATTTGACCATAGAAATGTGCCGAAGCCACAAACATGATGATGGGTAATAGTTTAAACTTCATTTTTTTATCTTGCTAACTTTTCTTTTTATAAATGTTCGTCAAGCTGCTCGCTTGTTTTACCGAATCTTCTTTCTTTGTTTTGATAATTGTAGATGCATTCGAAGAAATCTTCTTTTCCGAAATCAGGCCACAATGTATCCAAAAACTGCAACTCTGCGTAGGCAATTTGCCATAGCAAGAAGTTACTTATCCGCACTTCTCCGCTGGTTCGCACCAATAAATCTACTGGCGGAAAATCCTTTGTATATAAATGATTTTCAAAAACCTGCTCGGTAATTTCCTCTTCTTTCAACTCGCCGTTTTTTACTTTAGTGCTGATTTGTTTTACAGCATTCAGAATTTCTTGTTGCGAGCCGTAGCTTAATGCCAAAATAAGGTTTCCTCTTGTATTGTTTTTGGTGATATCAACCAAATGCATCATTTGTTCCTGTACCAAAGGTGGTAATTTATTGATATCGCCGATTACATGCATTCTTAATCCTTTGGTGAATATCTCTTCCGCTTCCAACAATAATGTTTCGGAAATCAGGCTCATCAATGTGCCGACTTCCTCCTCCGGTCTGTTCCAATTTTCTGAAGAAAAGGTGTAGAGGGTAAGGTAGGGAATATTAATCTCATTACAAGCATGCACCACATCACGCACCGCTTTAATGGCGTGTTTGTGGCCGAAAGTGCGCTTTTCTCCTCGAGATTTTGCCCACCTTCCGTTCCCATCCATGATTATTGCTACATGTTTCGGGAGTTTTTCCTGATTTATTTTATCTTTAAACGACTGCATTTTACTGTTCACAATAACAAGGTGGTCTTCCGAATGAATAAGAAAGTCCCAGTGTAACTGAGTTTACCCAATCTTTCGAATTGATATTTCCGATTTGCCGCTTTTTTAGGAATTCCGCAACTCTCTGTTCTGCTTCCTGCAAATAAGGGCTTTCTTGCAAAATCGATTTGGTTCCTCCGGGTACGGTTATATCTTTATTATAAGTTACTTTTACATCTTTATCATCAATCACGCTATAATCCACTGAATCGGAGAAAGTTGGTCTAAACATGATTTCTCCGAAAAGCGCCCAATTGTAATTGAATTTATACTTTAAACCCACCCCAAACGGAATTGCCATGGTCATTTTCTTACCATTTTCGTAAGTATGAACGGTACGAAAATCGGTTATCGGTTCAATCACATTTCCACCTGTATCTCGATAGAAATCATGGTTAACAACCAGTTTGGTAGAATTCATCAACATCGCGCCTACTCCACCGAAAACATAAGGACTCAGAAGGCTTTTTTGCTCATCATTTACCGGGAAAAAATTGTATTCAAAGATCAAATCTGCATGAAAAATCGAATTGGTTCCCCACAATTTTCTATCTCTTCGGTACTGCTCTTTTGCCACTGCATCCACAAACTGAATATGGCTATAGCCGAGATTCAACCTTACGGTTTGGTAAGGATTAAAATTCATCCGGTATAATATTCCGCCGTAAAACGGAATTCGATAATCACCGGTGTTACCGAGAGGTTTCTGCAGGATATAATTGGTTCTACCAATATCTCCCACCAAATTACTCATCCCCAATTGCACCCCTCTTTCATGCCGCTGTCCCTTGTAAGAAACCGACATGAAAATTAAAGCGAAAAGGCAATAGATAATCTTTTTCTGCATGAATGACTGAGCATCAATTTTCATAAATAATTTTGCAAATATAAAACATTTTTGCTTTAAGGAAATTCTTAATTTTTAGTTAAATACCCTCAAAAAAGCATAATTTTTAATTCTAAAAACGATAAATAAATGATTTTATGATTTTTTTAAATAAAAACCCTCACTCTGGAGGGTTACCAAGTTATGCTCTTCCGAAAATCTTTCGTACTGCATTTCTGATTTTAATTAAGGTTGGTTCCTGATAATTTTTATCCTCCTCAAAATAACCGTAACCATAACCGTAGCCGTAGCCATAACCGTAGCCATAACCTTGGTTGAACTGGAAATCATTATAAATTAATCCAAGATTCTTCACTTCGTGGTTATGGTATTTCTCGGTGATCATTTTCAACATGTATTTTTCGGTATATTCGTGTCTTACCACATAAATGCTGGCGTCCGCATGCTTCATCAGTTCGAAAGGATCAGCAACCAAACCTACAGGTGGCGAATCGATGACAATAAAGTCGTAATGCTTTTTCAGCTCCTCAATGAAATTAATATTTCGCTCGCTCATCAAAAGTTCTGACGGATTGGGTGGAATGGGGCCGGAAGTCGCAACATGAAGATTCGGTATTTTAGTTTGATTGATGATCTGATCCATCTCCACTTCACCGGTGAGATAATTAGAAATCCCGAATTTATTATCAATTTTAAAATCTCCGAAAATTTTTGGCTTTCTGAGATCCATTCCCAACAAGATGGTTTTTTTCCCGCTCAAACCTAAAACAGAAGCAATATTAATGGAAATATAAGTTTTTCCTTCACCACCAACGGAAGAAGTAAGGAGGATAACTTTTGATTTGTTGTCTTCCTTATGCAAAAATCGCAAATTAGCTCGAATTCCCCGGAATGCTTCAGAGATCGAAGATCTTGGCTGCTCGAGAACCGTTAAATTATTTTCATGTGAATTTTTCCCAATAACGCCGAGCAAAGGAATTTTGGTTGCTTGAAGTAATTCTTTAACATTTCGAATTCTGCTGTCTAGCGCTTCTGAAATACCCAAAATCAGTAGCGGCAAAAGCAACAATCCACCGATGATCGAATATTGCGTTTTTTGAACATCAGGAGCGATTGGCCCTTGACCAAGATTTTTCGCCGGATCGATTACCGTAATATCCGATTTATTGGTTGCAACACGAATTTGGGTTTCGTTCTGCTTACTAAGCAAGCTGTTGTAGGTCGCCTCAATCATATTATACCCGCGTTCGGCATCGAGATATTTTCTTTCTTTTTCAGGAAAACTTACCAAATCACCGGTTTCCTCAGCAATCATACGATCAATTTTGGAAAGCTCGTTTAGGTAATTTTTGTAATAATTATTGATAGAACCATTGGAGTTTCCTCGAGCTTCGTTGATCAAACGATTGATTTCCCGCATCGGTTCCGAATTTGGAGTATAGATGAGCGCCATTTCTCTTCTTTTGAGATAAAGTGCTTTCAGCTCCGACATCGTCGCGCTGAAAACTCCGTCCTCGATTCCTGCAGCGTTCATGCTGATCATTCGCTCGATATTTTGCGATGACAAAGAGTTTCGGATTGAATTCAGGGAGTTGATTCTGGTCATCAATTCTGCTTTTTTAGCATCTAATTCTTTGATTCTTTGCAGCGCTTTTTCATCCCGATCTTTAATATCGTATAGACCTTCGGAAATTTTCAAATTATTGAGAACAGCAGCACTCGAATCTAATTTTTTTCTGATTTTTTCGAGATTATCAGCTAGGTAAAATTCTGTGTTTTTATCGACGGTATTTCTATCAACAAGTCTCTTTTTCTGTAGTTCACCCACCGAAGTATTCAGAAAATTTACAGTTCCGTTCAGATTATAACCACTTTTGGTGATGATCATAATGGTATTAATTTCTTTATCGAAATCCACTGCAATGGTAGAAACCAAGTTATTCACCGTTTGATTAACCGTAGAAAGTGTAAGAATAATGTTCTCTAAAACAATCGGCGTCGGTTGTGGATTTTTCAACAGTTTAAATTTCAAGTTGGGCGAATTATACCATTCTCCTACCGAAATTACTTTATTTGCTGGTCGCGAATAGGGCGAAATATTAGAAAATCCTTCCGTAGCAAAGGAATACAAACTGGTCGATTGCTGATTTTCCTCCGGCAAAACGACTTCGTACCGGTTTCCACCTTTCGGGATTAAAGTAATCGGATAATTGACCTGCTGAAGATGGTTTTTATCAATTTCTAAAAAAACCGGAGAATCGTATTTATCCAGATAAGTCTGTTTGATTAGGCCTTTCGTAGCGTAATTGATATACAAATCGAGTTGCTTCACCAGGTATTCGTTGTGCGAACGGGAAAGCAACATTTTTTTAAGATAAATTCCATCCTGATTGCCATTTTGTCCCCAAATGAAATTAATGGATTGGTTCGGAGTGAAATAGCTCGCGGTGTTATTGGAAATACTTAATGAAAGGTTTGAAGCGTAAATTCGCTGCGCATAATACTTGCTGTACACCCATGAAATTGCATATCCCAAAACGGCCATCAATGCAAACCAATACCAATTTCTGAGGACTCTTCTAAGAAAATGCTCGAAGTCGAAAAAAGCAAAAGATCCTATTTTTTCGGTAGTACCGGGACCAGATTTGCTGGGAGATTCTTTTCCTGGTATCATGCTATAATCTTGATAAAATTAAATAAATAGACAGCGCGGTTGTAATTACCGAAACTCCTGTGGTAAGTGTTTGGATTGGATCTTTTCCTAAACCGTTTAAGTTTTTGGATCGGGTATTGAGGAAGATTTCATCACCATTTTGAACCCAATAATAGGGAGAATTCATCACATCTTCTCTGGTAAGGTCAATTTTTGCAATTTTAATTCCCTCCGGTAACTTTCTATGAATCACCACATTAGTCCGATCCACAGTTCTATTGAGGCCACCATTCATAGCAAGTGCTTCGGTTATGGTAAGGGTGTTTTTATGCGCTTTCTTTTCGCCGCTCAACTCCGTAGTTTCCACATCTCCAAGGATATAATAGGTAATTCCATCGGTATTGAGGCGAACTTCGGATTTTCCTTCGACAAAATTTTCATTAACTTTTGTTTGAATTTCCTGAGTAATTTCCTCAATCGTTCTGCCTTCAGCTTTGATAAAACCGATTCCCATGATGTTGATATCTCCGTTAGAATCTACTTTCAATCCATTAAAATAGAAATTCGAATTACCACCTTGTCCGTTGCCTGATCCCGTATTTCCCGCAGTTGTACCCGCTGCTGAACCTTGAGGAGCATTTAAAGTTGAATAAAACTGCGCTGCATCACCTTTAGGAGTGGTTACGATATTGAGGTTCAGCATATCGTTTTTGGTAACCCGATATACCGGAATATTATAAGGAACGAGGCCTTCTTCATTGATCACCAGACTTTCGTTGGGTTGCAAATATCTTACGTCTTTTGTGCTGATGCAAGAACTTAGCAAAAAAGGAATCGTGAGAAACAGCAGATTTTTATAAATTTTCTTCATTTTTTTAAGTTGATTACAAAAATAACAAATAATTCGTTACTTCTTTTCTTTAATTAGCATGATCAATTTAGGTAAATAGGCACCAATAAATCCTAAAATTAATACCAAAAGCAAAAGTAAATTCACATTAATGTGCCGGAAAAAATAGGCGACGGAAACAATAAACAAGTAATACACAATAATGTAAAATGTTGATCTTCTATGCGTTAAACCCAATTCCAGCAATGAATGATGAATATGGTTTTTATCTGCCTGAAAAGGCGATTTCCCTTTGACAATTCTTATGATAAAGACATTTAATGTATCAATGATAGGCAAAATAAGAATTGCCATAGCAATCGCAGGAGCAGACTGAAGATAATATCTAGGCACCTCCGGCAATTCTTTGTCGATGAAAATATCGATGAAACAAATCGCGGTGAAAGCCAGCAAAAATCCAAGAATCATCGAGCCCGTATCGCCCATGAAAATCTTATGTTTCCGGTAATTTGATAGATTATAGTACAAAAATCCGATCACCGTTCCGATAATCACGCCCGAAAGCACCACCAAAGGATAATTGTATGCTCCCAAACGGAAATAACTGATACCAAACAACGCACTACAAATCAGGGAATAACCCGCTGCCAAACCATCAATTCCATCAATTAAATTAAAGGCATTGATAAGTACAATAAAAGTAAAAATACTGAACAAAACACTGAAATAATAGTTGAGTTCATACACGCCAAAAAGTCCAAAAAAGCTCCTAATTCTCACATCCGAGCCGATCACCATCATGGAAGTTACCACGATTTGCGCAAGCAATTTTTTGTAAGCCCGCATAATGACAATATCATCCATCACCCCAACATAGAGAAGAATAACCAATGAAGCAAAAAGGAACTTATAAAGTTCGAAAAGCTCGAAGGCAAAAATAGAAGCACAAACCGAAAGCGAATAAAACATGGCAATTCCTCCCAAATTCGGTATTTTTCGAAGGTGAGAACTGCGCGTACCGGGTTCGTCCATGAGGTTTTTTCTTTTAGAAATCTTCACGATGGTCGGAATCGACAAAAACGTAATCAAAAAAGAAAACAAAATTCCCAATACCAACTTCGCATAAAAAAGTGGAATTCCTAATTGAGCTAATAATTCTTTAATTTCATTCATTGTTTTACCATAAAGCATTTTGATATCTTTCTGAGGTAAATCCTCCACGATGACCATTGCCACTGCCAAAATAGAAAAACATCGCAATAAAATAAGCCATAAAACCTAAATATAAAATCTGCCGAGTTCGGTCTTTTACTGCATACACCAAATTACTCAGGCAAAACATCGTGAGAAAAAACATGTACGCGCCCGGAAGCCGAACCGCAAATATTTCATTAGACCTGAAAAAATAAAACAAAGCCAGTCCAAAAACAGCCAAATTCCTCATATACTCGTACCACCAAACCTCTTCGCAACCTTCTTTGTCATATTTAATTAAAATTACAATAAATAGTAATTTCACCAAATCATTCAACCCAGTTTCCACCTGCGTTCCGTAATATCTATCGTCCAAATAACCGGTGTATGCTCCGGAAATATCTTGCGGAGTTAATGATCCGAAAAACTCGCCTCCCAAGCGATAAAGCTCTAAAGGAGAGGTCAATAAAGCGACAATAAGAACCCAAAAAATTCTTTTGCTGTTCATTGGAATTTTCACAAGCCAATAAGCCGGCAAAAACACGATCGAAGTTTTATGAAAGCCCAAAGCGATATACATACACAGCAAAAACATCGGTAAATTGCGCTCTTTAATAAATTTAAAAGAAGCCACACACACCGCAATTCCCAGACCTTGCCGCATTTGCCCCGCATCTTCGAAAAACATAATCGGCATAAAATAGAATAGCAATGAAAGTGTAGGAAAAGCCGAATTTTTATAAATCGCTGTGAACTTTAAAGTTACCGTAATGAGCGCCATCACAAAAGTTACAATGTAAAAAGGCATCCCAAAATCGAAGATAATTTTGTTAATGAGCACGAAAATCCATTCGATTTCTTCCGTATTGGGACGGAAGAGTGCCTTATCCAGAACGTCGCCATAATCGGTATAGATAGCAAATCCCGAAAAGAGGGCTTTATAAACCGGATAATCCGCACCGACATTGATTCGGAAACCAACCGCCACGACGACCAAAATGCCGGCAATCCACGTGAAAATAATTTGTTTTTTTTCTAACCTGAAAATCTCCCAATAACTCGCCACCACCAGAAACAAGAAAATCATTGTAAAAATTGGATGTAGTATCGGCATTTATGGGTTTTGTGTTTTTATAATAATTTCCTGATCAAACGCTCTTGCCCAAAGAAATATAAAAGGTAAAAAATCTTTTTCTTCACCGGCAAATATAGCAGATAATTCTTTCCGAAACGCTTATAACACAATAATTCTGTTAAAGAAATTTGCTTTTCAGTTCTAAATTTTTTCAGCGCTAAGGAAAGCTCCAGGTAGACCTCATCATTTTTCACAAAAGCCAAATAAGCCAAATACGTGTAGATCCCTTCTAAAATCTGAAAATTTTTAAGCCCATTTTTCTCACCTGCATACTGCGATTTTTCGAAAGCAATTTCCACATCTTCTACAGCGTGAAGGATGTCTAACCCTTTCTCGGTGTGGGTTTTCGAGATCGATTCACTTCTTTCCAGATATTGGTAATGGTAATTTTCGGTGTGAGCAATCACTTTGCAATTCAGCAAAAGTTGTGGAATCAGTTGAATGTCTTCAAAATGAACTCCTTTTTTAAACCTTTTTTGATTGAATAATTCTGCTTTGAAAATCTTATTACACGCAAAATAACTTAAATCCGAAAATACCGAAAAATTTTCCTGAAGTATGATTTTTTCAGGCATATTCGGGATTTGAGGCAACTTACGGATTAGTTTTCCATCTTCATTTACTTTTTGAAGATTACAAATCACCATTTCGGCTTCATGTTTTTTTGCCAAATGGTACATTTCCTCAAACATCTTCGGCGAAACCTCATCATCGCTATCTACAAATCCGAAATATTCACCTTTTGCTTGAGCAATTCCGAAATTTCTGGCATCACTCAATCCGCCATTTTCTTTTTTAAAGGCTTTAATTTTTAAAGGAAAATCTGTTTGAAATTCATCAATAATTTCCTGAGAGTGATCGGTACTTCCGTCATTTACCATTAAAATTTCGATTTCCTGCAAAGTTTGATTAACCAAAGAATTCAAACATTTCTTTAGGTAATTTTCAACATTATAAACCGGAACAATCACCGAAATTTTAATCATCTGAAAGTACTTTTTTGTAGAGATAATAATCTTTCCCAATCGGCCTAATTTCGTATATCATTTTCAAAATTTCGGGTGCATTTCGATGGATTTCCGCAATCGGATATTTTCGCACCAGTTGATATCGGCTTTCAAAATAGGATTGATCTTCCGGTTTCATTGCGTAGTAACTTTTCCCATCACCAGGTTGATATTTTACAGTCAAAATATAATCCGGCTGGAAATCTCTGACAGAATTCATCCACCAAAATTTTTCATCCTTCAGCATTTCATCAGTAATTTTTTCATTCACCAAACCAACTTCATCATAAGTATACAGTCCAGTAAAGAATGGAATAATTCCTGCAGGTTCGAGGAAAATAGATTGTTCTAAAGGCGCATTGCTTCGACCAATTTCGCGCACGATCTTCATTCTTTGCGAATCTTCCATATAACCGATTGTGAATGATTGCAGCAATTGAAAAACGTAAAATCCAATCATTAAAATGAAAAGAGAAGGCGCCAAAACATGTTTCGGAAGCGATAAATAGCTCAACAAGAAATAGATCACTCCGGCAAAAAGGAAAACTCTTGGCAACCAATAATACCAATCGAAATACGCTTTCATAAAAGCAAAAACGGTAATTTTCAACAATGCAAAAGCGATTACTGCAATCAAAATAATTTTGGTTTTAGGAGAAATTCGGCTTTGATCCTGAATGATTTTCCGGAGAACAAATCCCAGAAAAACCAAAAATCCGAGAAAAAACAGCAACGTAAAAAGCGAATATTTCTTGATTAAACCGCCGTAATATGCCCATTGATAAAGCAAAAACTCAATGCTATTGTTTTGTGCTAAATTTTTATATGCGATTTTTTTTGCGGTAATCGTGTGGTTCACCAACTCGCCAAAATACATCCAATTGAAAGCAACCACGGTGACCATTCCTAAAAATCCGCCCAAAATGAATGCAAAATTGATTTTCTTTCTGATGATAAAATCCGCGATGAAGATCACGCCAAGGAAAATCACCGCGTCAATTCTGGTCCAAAGCAGTAAAATCGGGAAGAGAATAAATGCCCAATTTTTCCTTTTGTAAAGGCCAAAATAGAGCAAAGCATTGTACAAAAAAAACAGAATTCCGTATTCCATTCCCAAACAAGAAGCGGTGATGGCGGGAGGAACCATATTTAAGAAAACCACGAATAAAACGCGATTCGGTTTGTTTTTTCTAAAAAGAATCTTCGCCAACCACCACGATCCGATGAAGAATAAAATACAACTAAATATTAAAAGCGGATAAATGAAAAAATCGTCAAACGCCAATTGAAAAATTGCTGAAATCAGAACGTACAAATGCGTTGTAGAGGCCGAAATCCGTTCTTCACCATTGAAACCAATCACTCCATAATCAAGCAAATTTCTCGCAACGCGCCAAGTAATGAAAGAATCTTCTTGAATATGTTTTGCAAAGAAAACAGGAACCTTCAAGATGATCGTGATAATCATCAAAAAATACGGATTTAATAAGAATTTGGGTAGTTGTTTATCCATCAACGAAACAATCTGATTTTCAATTTTTTAACCTAATCTCATCTATTCAACTTTTCATAAAACGCCTGTCCAGTCGGCCGCGCTTTGCTTCTTCATATTCTAACCTTGAACAAGGGATTAGATTTTGTGGATTTTCATCTTCTCCAAAATACCATAATCCGCTGAAACTATCGCGTTGAAAGGCATATTCGCCATCGTCAATCATTACCCAAAATGTTTCGAACTGACGCTCTTTCGGGTGCGATTTCTGGATATTAATTCCTTCTATTAAATGCCAAATCATTTGTGCCAAAAGTTGGTGATTCAAAAACTCATGAGAATACACATTGAAATTAAAAATCCCGACTGATTTCAGGTTTTCGCTCAACCCAATTTCTTTCATGTAAGCGCAAATTTCCCTTTTATTCAAGCCATTTATTTGTGGATTTATCGAAAAACCATCGCCCATACTTTCCACGGCATCACAATTTACAGTCACCAAATCTGCACGACGGAAAAATGGTTCTGTTTTCTCGGTTGAATTCATCATTTCGGCAAGTCTAATGATTTCAAACTCCACTTCTTTCATCAGTTTCACCGAATCCAATTCATTCAAATGCTTTTGATAGCCGAGATGGTGATAATTTTTAATGCTGAAATTTTTAGAACTTAAAATCCTTGACAAGAAATTCAGATCCGAAATATATTCGCCTTCATTGATCAAAGAAATAATATTCGAAATTTGTGTATAATTAATATTTTTCTGATGAAAATTTAAAGCTGAAAAAAGCGAAAAAGAAAGATCGTTGCTTCCACCGATGATTACGGGAATGGCATTTTTGTAATGACATATCGAAAGCAATTCCTGCAAAATATAGTGAGTATCCTGATGCGAACGCCCAGAAATAAGGTCGCCTAAATCGCAAATCGGAACCTCAAAATCGAGTTTTGAAAGCCGGTACAGTTCTTTTCTAATGGTTACAAAATCTTGGATTTCAGCGTTTCCGTTTTTTACACCTCGATAATCTGAACAAAAAATAAGCACAATTCCATTTTCTTTGATTTCTTGCGAAATGATATTGCCGAGTTGCCATTTTTCGGTTTTGAATTCTTTGGGCGGAATCATGAGATCTTCGATGTTCATATCTGAGAAAATAATTTGTATTAAATGAAAATGAAACAAAAGTAACAAAAAAAGCACAACCAAAAGATTGTGCTATGAGGTAAAGTTCGAAATAACTTATTCTTTGATGATTTTCTTGGTTACCGCTTCACCATTTTCCATGATGATTTTTACGAGATAGAAACCTTTTTGCAGTTTCGGTGCGGAAACTTTTCCGGAATTCACCTTGCCGCTTTGAACAAGTTTTCCGCTGATGTCGTAAATTTCAAATTGTTCAGCATTCGGACTATTGATGTAAAACTCGTCTTTAAAAGGACTCGGATAAGTTTGTAAATCTGCGGTTTTCGGCTTTGGAATATTGTCGTATCCGGTATCCAATGTTCCTGAATCCCTAACCACTGGAGCTCCCAGAAGTCTTTTTTCGTCTTTAGCGCATCTCACACTCATTGCGGCTTGCGGATAAGCACCGGTTGCAGTTTGCATCTTGCTTCCCTTAAATTCCATTGCCAGCGCAAAACCTGTGTTCATATCTGCTAACGAAGCGGTCCACACACCGGATCTTTCCATAGAGATTTTATTGGATCCCAATTCTCCGCGGATTCCGTCTTTAGGGAAATTTCCAATTTGGAAAGAAGAAGTTTCAAATTTCCATCCGTTGCTACTGTCAGTTGTCCCTCCGTAATACGTATTCACATCATGCCATTGATCTTGAATTACACCAGGTTTTCCATAAGCATCAGTATGAGAACCGTTGTACCAGGGTGAATTTCCTTTAGAACCTGAGTACAAATTGGTAAGTGAAACATCGGGAACTCGCCAACCTTCGGGACAAGGATCGAAGGGTGATTTTTCCGTTCCGTGTCCCCAACGATTTTCGGCATCGGCTCTGTCATCAGAAACCCAATCATTGATTTTTGTTAAATCATTCGCGGCGTGATTTCCACCATCATAAAGCATTCCCAAAACATTATGATACATGAAAGAAAGTGGATTTTCTACGGAATATTTAATATGCGCTCTTATTTTTTTATGATAAATAGAATTATTGGAGCTGTAAATATCGTAGTTCACTGTATAATTAGCTTCGTAATTTGTCCCATTGATCGTTTTTTGGGAAACTCCACTATCAAGATAAATATTTTGTTTGTTTGTTCCCAAGAAGTTTGGCAACGGATCTTTTCTTCCCCATTGATAATGTAAACCATTGGCTAAACCAGAGTTTAAATTATTGCTTTCCGCACCTAAATTTCGATCCATAAAAACGGTTTTTAATGGAGGAAGTTTACTGGTAGTAGGATTTACAAAATTATATGCTACCGCTACCGGATCCTCTGTAATGTAAGTAACAGTATTAATTGTAGGATCACTTATTGGTACCCAAATATGCCAACTCCATAGAACAGGATCCTCCTTGCTTCCGTTATGAAGGGAAATTACTGCGTTGCCGGATTCGTTTGAATTCAATTGAATATTAATCACCGAATTTCTTGCGTCGATAGTGTTTTTAATTAAAGAAATCCCGGTAACCAATTGAGCATTGGTGCTCCAGTTCACTTTAGCCACCAAATTGTTGTAATCAGGCATTTCATGATCGGTAAGAATTTGGTTGTACACCGAAAACGCTTTACTCACAGGAATTTGCAGATTACTTTGGTTTACCAGAACGTAAGAATTAGGATTGTTTAAACCGGTTTGGAAATCTTCTTTCTGGTTGATAAAATATTGTGTTGCGAAATCTCCGATTTTGCTCATATTCGGATCTCTCATACATTTCACTGCATTTCCTGCTTTGGTAGGATTGGTTTGATGGTTATAGATCGCATGGAGTCCCACTGAAGTCTGCGTTGTAACCGGATCTGAAATCATTGAAAAAATCCGCGCTCCATCGTACCCGAATGTTGCACTCCACAAACCTCCATTGGCTGTTGTATCCTGAAAATTGACTCCCACTGGTGCGTTCGGAGAAACCGAGTTGGGATAAAAAACATAAGCACCTGAAATACTCAGAAGTCCTAAATTTCGGTTTCCGGATTGTGCGTTGGTAAAATCCATTCCCAAACCAGGATATACTTTAATTCCATTTAAATTCGGATTGATAGCGTCCGGGAAAAGCTGGCTTTTTGTGGGATTAATATCGTCATTATTCCAGTCTTTGTTTCCGAAAAATACCAAGTTATTCACCGACGCTTCGCGCCCATAATAAGAAGGGATACGCCATCCGTTCGGACAAGGATCCATTTCGGATTTTAATTCATAAGATCGGCTGTCCATTCTAACCGCTGTATTCGAACTGTTTGCATGGCTATATTTCCCCTTTGCATTATCCGACCATAAATCCCATGTGACATAATCGTAAGTTCCTCCCGCAATTTTATATCTGCTACTTGAAAACCAATTTCCGGTAGCTTCAGTATTAATGATATAATTTAGGGGATTATTTACCGCATACTGAATATTTTTCTCTATTTGATTATAAGGTCTTACCTGAACAGGAATTGTATTGATCTGATCAATCTGTATATGCTTCAAAACCCCAACTTCGCCGGAGATTTCATAGAAACTATTGTCTTTGTAAACCAATGGCGGAAACGGATCTTTGCGGCCCCATTCATACATTAATCCTCCGGATTTTTGCCAATCATTTTCAAGAAAACTACCACTTACTGCTCCCAAATTTCTATCCATATACTGAACGGTTATCGGATTTCCATCAATATCAGTTTCAGTTCCTTGAGAGTATGCAATTCCATTTTCAGGGTTATCGGTTACCCAAATATGCCAACTCCAGTAAATGGTACCATCCACTTTGAAAGCAACTACAGCATTACCTTTTCCTTTAGCCTTGTTCACTTCCACTTTAATTTTAGAAGAAGAAGAATTTTCTCCAGGCACAATAGTTACGTTTTCGATTAGTCGGGGAACATCTTCCCAGTACAACGATGCAGTTTGACTTCCTTGAGGAATCGGAGTTGCCGATCCGTTGGTTTTCAAATACTCATAATTCGCCCACATTTCATAGGCCTTTTTAACCGGAATCTCTATTCCCCCATAATTCTGGGATTTGGCGAGTTCTAAGTCGTAGATATAACTGTTTGGAGCTTTAGAATAGTTCTGAGTTTGCGAATACGCCAAGCCTGCCAAACAACACAATACTAAGACATTAATTTTTATCATTCGTTAAATAAATTTACAAGGTTAATACTGTAAATTTTTTAACATCGTTTGTGTGATAAATTCTTCTAAATCATTTGTGTTTGGAGGATCATTTGTGCGCTGCAAAAATAATAAAAAGTAGCGTAAAAAATCATAATTTACTGATATTCAAATAAATTAACATTTTTATTAAAATATTTTCAATGGTAGAAACCATGATGTCTTTAAGCCAAATACCAGCTACAAAGGCGATTTATTAAAAAACTACAAAATCAAAAGTTTGATTAAAAATTTTAACTCAAGCACGGCAAACTATTGAAAACACCGAATTTTATAACATTTACAATCTCTTAACATCAGAAATACAGCGAATTATGACATTTTTATTCAAAATAAAAAAAACTTGTCATTAATAAAATGACAAGTTTAAGATATTTACAATAAAACGCTAATTATTTCTTCTTCGCGACCGGTTTTTTGGCTGCAGCTTTCTTGGGAGTTGCTTTTTTGGGAGCGGCTTTTTTCGGCTTTTCTTTGAAAGCATTTTTATCCTGGGCGGTAATCCATTTTTTTACCTCATCCAAAGAAACTTCTGCCAATTCTTCAGTGGTATATTTTTCATCTTTCTTGTTTTTCGGAATTTTAAACATCGCTTTCCCGAATTTGATGAAAGGTCCCCATCTTCCGTTTTCAATAGAAATTTTTTCATTTTCCCACTGCTGAATGTAGCGATTGGCTTCTTTTTCTAGCTTCGCCTCGATCAGTTCGTTGATGTCATTTTGAGAAAGATTATCGAAATCATAACGCTTCGGAACATTGATGAAAAGAGACTGATATTTAATAAACGGCCCAAATCTTCCGGTTCCTTTGGTTACCGGCTCGCCTTTGTAAGTAGCGATTGGCGCATCCGCGATTTTTTTCTCGTTAATAATTTCTTCTGCTCTTTCCTGAGTAATCGAAAGTGGTTCTTCACCTCGAGGTATGCTGATGAACGTATCTCCCCATTTCACATACGGCCCGAACCTACCAACTCCCACAGAAACCGGGAGCCCATCATACTCTTTTAAATCAAACGGAACCTTGAACAATTCCAAAGCCTCTTCCAGAGTAATTGTAGCGATATTTTGCGAGGCCATCAAACTTGCGAAAATTGGTTTTTCTTCATCGTCTTGTTCGCCAATTTGTACCATCGGACCGAACCTTCCAATTCTGGTGATTACGTTTTTGCCGGTTTTCGGATCTACTCCTAAAATTCTTTCTCCATTAGCTCTTTCCGCGTGTTCTTCAACATCTTCAATTTTCGGGTGGAAATCTTTGTAGAAATTCTGTAAAACGTCTTTCCATTTCTCAGATCCGTTCGCGATATCATCAAAATCCTGTTCTACTTTAGCGGTAAAACCATAGTCTAAAATTTCTGCAAAATTTTGCGTTAAAAATTCATTCACTACTTCGCCGATGTCAGTGGGAACAAATTTATTCTTGTCGCCACCAAATTTTTCGGTAATCACTTGTTTTTTCACACCGGATTTACCCAAAGAAATCTTCATAATCTCTCTTTCCTGCGGCTGAATTTCTCTTTTATCCACATACTCACGGTTCTGAATCGTCTGAATGGTAGGCGCATAAGTTGAAGGTCTTCCGATTCCCAATTCTTCGAGTTTTTTCACCAATCCTGCTTCGGTATATCGAGCGGAAGGTTTGGTAAATTTTTCTGTGGCTTCTATTTTTTTATAATTTAAAACTTCACCGATTTTCACTTTCGGCAAAAGCTTTTCGTTGTTTTCTTCGTCGTCATCTTCAGTTTTGGTAATTCCGTACACTTTAAGGAAACCATCGAAAACTATGACTTCACCTTGCGCTTCGAAATGTTGGGGAAGTTTCGGATTTCCAATTTCGATAACGGTTTTTTCAATTTTGGCATTCGCCATTTGGCTAGCCAATGTCCTCTTATAAATTAATTGATATAATTTATTAAGTTGTTCATCGCCAATTTTTTTCACCGAAAAATCGGTCGGACGAATCGCCTCGTGCGCTTCTTGTGCAGATGCTGATTTTGTGGTGAAATTTCGCGGATTCGAATATTCATCACCAAATTCCGAAACGATATAGGATTTCGCCGCGTTGATCGCATCTTGAGAAAGGTTCACGGAATCGGTTCTCATATAGGTAATGTACCCTTCTTCGTACAATCTTTGCGCAACTCTCATCGTGGTGGTCACTCCATATCCAAGGCGATTACTCGCTTCCTGTTGCAAAGTAGATGTTGTGAAAGGCGCTGATGCAGAACGCGTTCCTGGTTTTGTTTCTACATTCAGAACTTGGAATTCTGTGTTTTGGGATTGAAGAAGAAAATCTTCCGCGTCCTTTTCTTTAGCAAAATCTTTTTTCAGTTTTGCGGCAATTTCCTGCTGATTTTCATTTAAGAAAACACCCTCTACCTTAAAACTCGATTTGGGCTCAAAGGCTCTTATTTCCAGTTCTCGTTCCACCACCAAACGCACTGCGACAGATTGTACTCGACCGGCAGAAAGTCCTGGTTTTACTTTTTTCCAAAGAACAGGCGACATTTCAAACCCAACAACCCGATCCAAAATTCTTCTCGCTTGTTGCGCATCCACTAAATTTTGGTCAATTTTTCGTGGATTTTCAACTGCTTTTAAAATAGCATTTTTGGTAATTTCATGAAAAACGATTCTTTTCGTATTTTCATCTTTTAATTTTAATTCTTGAGCAAGATGCCACGCAATTGCTTCACCTTCGCGATCTTCATCGGAAGCTAGCCAAACCATGTCGGTTTTTTTTACTGCTGCTTTCAGTTCGGCAACCAATTTCTTTTTATCAGGAGAAACTTCATATTCGGGGGTGAACGTAGCTAAGTTGATTCCCATTCCTTTTTTAGGTAAATCTCGGATATGCCCGAAACTGGATTTCACTTCAAAATCTTTCCCTAAATACTTTTGAATGGTTTTCGCTTTTGCAGGAGACTCTACAATGACTAGATTTTTTGACATCAAGAAAATTTTTGCAAAAGTAGAAGTTTTTTTTTAATGAAAATTTTAACGCTCATTTTTAGCACGTAAATTCAAAATGATTTTCTTTATTTATAATCAATATGCAACAATTTTCAACAAAAAATAAGCAGTTTCATTCATAAAAAACTGTATTTATTATCACAATTATGATTTAAATACCTATTTTTGGAAAAAATCATCCGCGCCATGTATGATTCCCTAAGTTCGATTGTAGAGCGCGACGCCTACAACAGTATATTGTATGTGGTATTAGGTGGGATATTGCTGCTTTCTGTATTTCATCTCGTCATGTTTTTTCAGAACAGGGATCGCGCCTACCTTTTATACAGCGCTTACACTTTTTTTTCATTTGTTGCCTATATGCCTATGGCAGAAAGCGGTTTCGCAAAGTCGATTTCGGAAACGCTGAACCTGGACCATTTTACCAAAGATTTCTTTACCATTATTTTCAACTGTATTTATTTTTTCTTATTTACAGAATTTCTTAACATCAAAAAGATTAGCATAAATTGGTACAGGATTATTGTTCTGCCGGTTTTTGTAATAATTTTCATAGCGTTTCTTAGTCTTTTCCTACATTATTTCCTAGGTTATGATGGGTTTTTCAATTCCTTTAAAAATGTTTTCATTTATCTAGTGACCATCCAAACGGTGATTTCTTTTTACATCCTTTCGAAAGTCCACAATGATCTCAAATATTATATCGTTTTTGACGGTCTGATCTTATTTGCTTGTTCCGTAATAGGGGACAAAACGGTGAGGCAGCTTCCTGGCATTGACTTAAGCAGAAAAATGGGCGATTTTATATTTTTCCTTGGACTTTTAATCGAAAATATGGCTTTCTCTTTCGCATTGGGACACAAACAAAGGATGAATTACCAGGACAAAGTAGCTTTTCAGCAGAATTTCATCGCACAATTACAAAAAAATGAAATGCTGAAAGACGAAATAAACAGAGATAACGAAAAAAGACTCATCATCGACAATGAGAAAATAAAGTATCTGCAGGAAATTTCAGACTTGAAACTCTCTGTACTTCAAAGCCAGATGAATCCGCATTTTATTTTCAATGCTTTAAATTCAATAAAATATTATATCCTGGAAAACGACACGCAAAACGCGGTGGATTACTTGACCAAATTTTCAAAAATTATCAGAACCATTCTTTTAGCATCTAAAGAAAAAGAGTTTACGCTTTCGCAGGAACTTCAAACATTGCAGCTCTACGTTGATATCGAAAACTTGCGATTTCACAATCACATTCAGTTCTCCATTAATATCGCGCCGGAAATCGATGTGGACATTGTAAAATTGCCACCAATGGTACTGCAGCCTTTCATTGAAAACGCTATTATACATGGCGTGGCGACCGTGGATGACAAAAAAATTTCGGTTAATGTATCGGTAAAAGATCAAGCTGTTGAAATCTCTATTTCCGATAACGGAATAGGAAGAGAGGAGGCCGGAAAAAGAAAATCGATCATTAAAAACAAAACCAAATCGCTAGGCACAGAAATAGCAGCAGAAATGCTTAAAAATTATTTTAACAACGAAGGATATAAACTTCAATATATTGATTTATATGAAAACGATATCCCAACTGGAACCATAATACTAATTTCCATACCCACGCCCCGATATTTAGGAAATAAATACGCTTAAAATTAACTAAAATTTATTATATTCGCAAACTTAATGAAACCAAGATCATCCTTATAGAACTGACTGAAAATGAATAAGTTTACCGAATATAAAAATCTAGACCTCACGGCGATTGCTGATGAAGTTTCAAAATTTTGGAATACTCACGAAACCTTTAAGAAATCAGTAGAAACCCGCGCCGGAAAACCGGAATATGTGTTCTACGAAGGACCACCTTCCGCAAACGGAATGCCGGGAATTCACCACGTGATGGCAAGAGCGCTGAAAGATATTTTCTGCCGATACCAAACCCAAAACGGAAAACAAGTTTTTCGAAAAGCTGGTTGGGATACTCACGGTTTACCAATAGAATTGGGCGTTGAGAAAGAATTGGGCATCACCAAAGAAGACATCGGGAAGAAAATTTCGGTCGAAGAATACAATCAGGCTTGTAGAAACGCGGTGATGCGCTACACCGATGTTTGGAACGATTTGACTGAAAAAATCGGTTATTGGGTAGATCTCGAAGATCCTTATATTACCTATGAACCGAAATATATGGAAACCGTTTGGTGGCTTTTGAAGCAACTTTACGACAAAAAATTACTGTACAAAGGTTACACCATACAGCCGTACTCTCCTGCTGCAGGAACAGGTTTGAGCTCCCATGAACTCAACCAACCGGGAACCTATCGTGATGTTTCCGACACCACTGTTGTTGCCCAGTTTAAAGTAAAAAAATTGAGTGATGCGCTACGATCTAAAATTTCGAATCCTGGATCCAAGATAAACACGGATGAAATCGCAGGTGCTACTTGTGGTGGTGTTAATCATTGGGCTGAATTTGACAAAGAAAATCAAGAACCGAATAACAAAAACCAAGGTCCAATTCACATTTTAGCATGGACGACAACTCCTTGGACTTTACCTTCCAACACCGCTTTAGCAGTTGGACGGGATATTGAATATGTTTTGGTGAAAACCTTTAATCAATATACTTTCGAGCCCATTAACATCATTCTTGCGAAAGTTCTTTTGGAGAAGAATTTTGGAAAAAAATACGCAGTAGGAACCGATGAAGATTTCCAAAATTACACAGCAGAATCCAAAGTTATTCCATATCAAATCTTAGCCGAATTCACCGGCGAAGATCTTGCCGGAACCGAATATGAGCAACTGATTCCTTGGTTTTTGCCGGCAGAAAATCCTGAATCAAGCGAAGCGTATCTTGACCGAAGGGAAAAAAATGCTTTCAGAGTAATCATTGGAGATTTCGTTACGACTGAAGACGGAACCGGAATTGTACATATCGCGCCAACTTTTGGTGCAGACGATGCCCGTGTTGCAAAAGAAAACGGAATTTCACCAATGCTTACCAAAGACGAAAACGATAATCTCGTTCCTTTGGTGGATTTGCAAGGAAAATTTATTAAAGGTGGAAACACACCGGAATTATTTGCCGGAAAATATATTAAAAACGAATATTACAACGCAGGAACCGCTCCGGAAAAATCTTGGGATGTGGAACTTGCGATCCTTTTAAAAACGGAGAACAAGGCCTTTAAAGTCGAAAAATATGTTCACAGCTACCCGCATTGCTGGAGAACCGATAAACCTGTTTTGTATTATCCTTTGGATTCTTGGTTTGTGAAAATGACCGCGGTGAAAAACCGTTTGGTAGAACTCAATGAAACCATCAACTGGAAACCTAAATCCACAGGAGAAGGTAGATTTGCCAACTGGCTCGAAAATGTAAATGATTGGAATCTTTCGCGATCCAGATATTGGGGAATCCCTCTTCCGATTTGGCGTAGCGAGGATTTGAAAGAAGAAATCATCATCGGTTCGGTGGAAGAACTGATGAACGAAATCCAAAAATCGATCGAGGCAGGTTTGATGAAAACGAACCCTTTCGAAGGTTTTGAAACCGGTAACATGTCGGAGGAAAACTATGCGAAAATTGATTTGCATAAAAACATTGTGGATGAAATTATTTTGGTTTCAGATTCCGGAAAACCGATGAAACGCGAATCCGACTTGATCGACGTTTGGTTCGACTCCGGTTCGATGCCTTACGCACAATTGCATTATCCATTTGAAAATAAAGAACTTATCGACAACAAAAAAGCATTTCCTGCCGATTTTATTGCGGAAGGAGTTGACCAAACAAGAGGTTGGTTCTACACGCTTCACGCGATTGGAACTTCTGTTTTCGATTCAGTTGCTTACAAAAATGTGATGTCGAATGGTTTGGTGTTGGACAAAAACGGACAGAAAATGTCTAAACGTCTTGGAAACGCGGTAGATCCTTTCGAAACGCTAAAAAAATATGGTCCCGATGCAACGCGTTGGTATATGATTTCGAATGCAAATCCTTGGGAAAATTTGAAATTTGATGTAGAAGGAATTGATGAAGTCCGCAGAAAATTCTTCGGAACCTTGTACAATACATACTCGTTCTTCGCGCTTTATGCGAATGTTGACGAATTTAATTATTCCGAAAAAGATATTGAAAACCGTCCGGAAATCGACCGATGGATTCTTTCTGAACTAAATCTTTTGGTAAAAGATGTTACCGAATTTTACAATGATTACGAACCAACAAAAGTTGCAAGAGCGATCAACAATTTCGTTAATGACAACTTAAGTAACTGGTATGTAAGACTTTGCAGAAGACGTTTCTGGAAAGGAGATTATACCGAAGACAAAATTTCGGCATATCAAACCTTGTACACTTGTCTGGAAACGATTGCTAAAATTTCGGCACCGATTGCACCGTTTTTCATGGATCAACTCTTCCAAGATTTGAACAAAATTACCGGAAAAGATGAAGCTGAATCTGTGCATTTAACGAATTTCCCGGTTGCTGATGAAAGTTTGATCGATCAGGATTTGGTAGAAAAAACACATTTGGCGCAACAAATTACTTCGATGGTTTTCTCTTTAAGAAAGAAAGAAAATATCAAAGTCCGTCAACCTTTGCAAAAAGTAATGATTCCTGTTTTGGATCCGAAAACGGAAGCTCAGATTGTAGCAGTTCCGGAACTCATTAAACAAGAAGTAAACGTAAAAGAATTGGTTCTCATCAATGCTGATGAAGCTTCGCACTTGATTGTGAAACAAATCAAACCGAATTTCAAAACATTAGGTTCAAGACTCGGAAAGGACATGAAAACCGTGGGCGCGGCAATTACTAATTTGACCTCCGCAGAAATTGCTGATTTGGAAAAAGACGGAAAAATGACCATTCAAGGGTACGAAATTACCACAGATGATGTAGAAATCTTCACTAAAGATATTCCGGGATGGACTGTTGCCAACGAAGGGAAAATGACTGTGGCATTGGATTTGACAATAACCGATGACTTGAAAGCGGAAGGAATCGCGAGAGAATTCATCAATAGAGTTCAGAACATCCGAAAAGATAAAGATTTTGAGCTAACAGACAGAATTTCAATTGAATTAGAAGCTAACTCGCCTTTCGAAAAAGAACTTATTAACAATCGTGCATATATTTCGGAAGAAGTATTGTCAGATAAAATAGAAATTGTAAATTCACTTTCAAATTTTGATGAAATTGAAATTGACGACGTGAAATTTAAATTATTGGTAAACAAAGTTTGATGTTAGCAGAGAATTAATGAAGAATCCGAAATTCTTCGTCCTCCCAAAAAACACAAACGATTTCAAACAAAAAAACATGGCAGAAGAAAGACAACGTTACAGCGATAGTGATCTGAAAGAGTTTAAAGAACTTATTCAGCAAAAAATAGAAAAAGCAGAAAAAGATTTAATGCTGATTAGAGAAAGTTTCATCAATGACCAAAATAATGGAACGGATGATACTTCCCCAACCTTCAAAGCATTTGAAGAAGGTGCAGAAACCCTGAGCAAGGAGCAAAATGCAATTTTGGCCGGAAGGCAGGAGAAATTTGTGCGCGATTTGAAAAATGCACTCATCCGTATTGAAAACAAAACGTACGGAATCTGCAGAGTAACCGGAAAACTCATCGGGAAAGAACGATTGAGAGCGGTTCCGCATGCAACCTTAAGTATTGAGGCAAAGAATTTACAAAGATAATATTGTACATTGTATCCCCTAAATTGTGCAAGGCACCCTGTTTTTCAAAGAACATGGTACCTTGTACATTTTATATGTTATAAAAACTAAAAAATGGAATCATTAGTCGTTCATCCAAAAAACCAAATGGAGCTCAATGCCCTAAAAAGCACACTTAAGGAAATGGGAATCCATTTCGAAAAATTTCACACCAGAAACACAAAAACCTCTCCAAGTCAAGACGTAAAAGTTGCCCCGAGAAAAGAGTCGAAACCTGCTAGAAATTTTAAAGACAAACCAAAGAAAGATCTGTAATGAAGAAAATAGCATTAATTACCTTCATCATCCTTTTAATCGATCAGATCTCAAAATTCTATATAAAGACAACTTTTCAGCTCGGCGAGAGTGTCGATATTTTACCTGGTTTCAAACTCACCTTTGTAGAAAATCCGGGAATGGCTTACGGTTTTCATTTCGGTGGATTAATTGGTAAATATTTCCTGGTCATTGTAAGAATATTCTTAATCGGCGGAATGGTTTATCTTTTCAGAAAATGGTTGAAAGAAGGCGCTTCCAACTACCTCATCATCCCAATGGCGATGATTTTTGCCGGCGCTATCGGAAACCTGATCGACGGAATGTTTTACGGAATGATCTTCGACAGCGGAACTGTTTTCGACGAAAGCGTAAACCGCTGGATCGATTATGGCGGAATTTCGAAAGTGGTACCGTTTGGTGAAGGTTATTCGCATTTTATGAAAGGCTGTGTAGTCGATATGTTGCATTTCCCGCTCGTGGACTGGTGGGTTCCTGAAAGCTGGCCCTTAATTGGCGGCAAGCATATTGAGTTTTTCAAATACATCTTTAATGTTGCAGATTCTGCAATTACCGTCGGCGGAATTTTATTGCTGATTTTCAGGAAGAAAGCGTTTCCGGACGGATTTGAACTTTAAGAAAACATTTAATCATATTTGAAACTTCAGCCAATTGTCTGGAGTTTTTTATTTCCCTATTTTTGCTGAGTTTTTTAATCAAGAGCATTACAACAGAAATTTCAACATAGAAATACACAATATGTCAAGAATACTTACCGGAATACAAGCAACAGGAACGCCGCATTTGGGAAATCTTTTGGGCGCAATTATTCCCGCAATCGAACTCTCCAAACAATCTGAAAACGAATCTTTTCTCTTCATCGCCAACATGCATTCTTTAACCCAGATAAAAAATGCTGCTGAACTGAAGAAAAATACATACGAAATTGCGGCTGCGTGGCTTGCATGTGGTCTGGATACGGAAAAGACTTTTTTCTACAGACAAAGCGACATCCCGGAAGTGTGCGAACTTTCTTGGTATCTTGCATGCTTTTTCCCGTATCAAAGACTTACTTTGGCGCATTCTTTTAAAGATAAAGCCGATCGTTTAGATGACGTGAATGCCGGACTTTTCACCTATCCGGTTTTGATGGCTGCAGATATTTTGCTTTACGATGCGGAAGTTGTTCCTGTCGGGAAAGACCAGCTACAACACCTGGAAATGGCACGAGATATGGGCGCAAGATTTAACCATCAAATGGGAGATGTTTTCGTGTTGCCGCAAGCGGAGTTACAAGAAGACACCAAATACGTTCCCGGAACCGATGGAAATAAAATGAGCAAATCGAGAGGAAATATCATCAATATTTTTCTTCCGGAAAAAGAGCTGAAAAAACAGGTAATGGGAATAGAAACCGACTCCAAATCTTTGGAAGAGCCGAAAGACCCGGTAACCGATAAAGTTTTCGCTTTGTATGAACTCATTGCAACTGCAGAACAAACTGAAGTTTTAAGACAAAAATACCTCGCTGGAAATTTCGGGTACGGACATGCTAAAAATGAACTTTTAAGCTTAATTCTCACCAAATACGCTAAGGAAAGAGAACTTTTCAGTTACTACATGAACAATCTTCCGGAGCTGGAACAAAAACTACAAGAAGGTGCCGAAAAAACCAGAAAAATTGCCGCAGAAACTCTGAAAAGAGTAAGAGCAAATTTGGGCATGTAATTTATATACGAATTGCTCAAATTTCACGAATAAAAAACCCTTTCGAACATTGATTCTGAAAGGGTTTTTGTTTTATAATAAGTTTTTAAGTTCAGCTAATTTTTTAATGACTTCCACGCCTTCTGCTTGGTAATTGTCATTGAAAACATCGAAGAAAACCACTTGCAATCCGAAAGATTTTCCACCTTCGACATCCGCGATCCAATCGTCGCCAATCATCATGCTTTCTTCTTTTTTCGCACCGGCTTTGTTCAATGCATATTCGTAAACTTCGCGATGCGGCTTGCGAACATTAATTTCATCAGCACTCGTAATCGTTTCAAAATAATTTTTAATCCCTGAAAGTTCACATTTTCGGTAAGTTACCTCTTTAAAACCATTGGAAAGGATATGAAGTTTATATTTCTTCTCGGAAAGATATTCCAACAAATCGAATGCTCCTTCCACCAGGTCATTGTAATTGAGAATTTCATCAAGAAAATTATCTTCAAAAAGCTGAGCGAGCTCGAGATCATCAATTCCAAAAAACAGGAATGAATCATAAAAGCGATGTTTTCTAAGGTAATCTTTATCAATTTCACCGTCGCGAATTTGCTCCCACAGTCTTTCATTAATAGTGAAATACTCTCGGTGGAAATCTTCAAAATTTAGATTGTATTTTTCGCTTACTTTTTGTCTATTGAAAATGTCTTTCAGGGTAAGATAGGCGTTTCGTCGGTGATCCCAAAGGGTGTTATCGAGATCAAAAAAAATGTGCTGAATTTTCATACAGCACAAATTTAAGTAATTTAAGATTAGTTCTTCGAAACAATTTGGTTTTTACTTTTGGTTTTTAAAACGGAAATGCTTCTGGAATAACTTAATAGAAAATCAATTGTTTTTTTTTGGGGTTTCAAAAGTTTTTCGTTTAAAGTGTCATTTTTTTTCATAGGCGAAAGGTTTTTTTCTTAAAAACGAAAGTTTATTTAAATTATTATTATCGCGTTAAAATAATCTTATTTTCGTCCATTATTTTTCTTAAGTTGATAAGAGCATAACGCACTCTTCCAAGGGTTGTATTAATACTGGTATTGGTTTGTTCTGCGATTTCTTTGAAACTTAAACCATCGAAAAATCTCAACTTGATGACTTCTTGCTGGTTTTCCGGGAGACAAACGAGCATTTTCATTAAATCATTTTGGATTTGCTGGCTCACCAATTTTTCTTCTACATTTTCTTCTTTTCCTGCAATAAGGTCGAATATAGAAAATTCCTCGTTATCGTAAGTAGTTTCCGAAACTTTGGAGTGCTTCGATTTCAAACGGAAATGATCGATGATGAGATTATGGGCAATTCTTTTGGCCCAGAGCATAAATTTACCTTCTTCGTTGTAGCGACCTTCTTTCAGCGTAACAATAATCTTCATGAAAGTATCTTGAAAAATATCATTCGCTAGATCGTCATCCATTAATTTATAAAAAATGAATGAGAAAAGATCTTTTTGATGCCTCTCGATGAGGGTTGCGAGGGCATTTTCGTTTCCCGACTTATATTGTTCGATTAACCAACTATCTGTGTTTGTGTACATAATTTTCTTCTTTTTTCACTCGAATTTAAAATCCCAATTTATAATTAGGTCATCTTAATGATCGGTCTATTTCAAGAAGTACAGCTTTAATCGATAGCAATTATTTTTTATAGGGTGTAAAATTAGTAAAAAAGTTAATCCTTTGTTAGAAAATTCGATAATTTTAGTAGAAACTCATTATTTCAGTAAATCATTCAACATTACAAGCGGTAAATTGAGGGTAAAATTAAAATTGAAACCTTTCAATTCTTTGCGATTAATCCCCGATTTATCGATAGGAAAAGCGTATCCTCCGGTAAGATCGATAAGTCCAAACATGGAGACTCCTATTTTTGGAGCGGCATATTTGGTGGTAACTTCAGTTCCGGCCAAGAAATAATAGGAATGATAAATATCCACATTTCTTTCAAAATTAATCAAGATATCACCTTGCACTTTGGGCAAAATTGCAAATTCTTTGTTTACAGAACCCATCATTGCAGCAGCACCCATACGATAAATTACATCATCATTATTCAAAAAAAGTAATCTTCCACCAATTTCCCCAAAGCTTTGATTTTGATAAACATATCCGGCATGAAGCATTTTATGGATCGTCATTTGACCTTTCGCAAAAGCCGTTGAAAGAAACACCATCAAAATTGAAAAAGCCAAAATTTTCTTCATAAACTCATTTATTTCGCGGTAAAGTTAAAAAAAACTGCTTTATCGTTTTGAATAAAGCAGTTTAAATATTTTTTAAAAAAATTACAATCCGAATTCTTTTTTGATTTCGTCAACTTTGTCTAGTTTTTCCCACGTGAAAAATTCCAGGTCGTCAATAATTTTTTGGTTACTTTTTCCTTTATTAAAAGTTTTACTTCCAACATAATACTCTCTTCCCATGTGGCCGTATGAAGCAGTTTCCTGATAGATAGGATTTCTTAATTTCAAGTTTTGCTCGATGGCATACGGTCTCAAATCAAATATGTTTTTCAGTTTTTCTGCAATTTCTCCATCGGTAAGGTTTACTTTCGCAGTTCCGTTGGTACTGATGAAAAGTCCGCACGGTTCTGCCACACCAATCGCGTAAGAAACTTGTACCAAGACCTCATCTGCAACTCCTGCAGCAACTAAGTTTTTAGCAATATGTCTTGTCGCATAGGCCGCACTTCTGTCCACTTTTGACGGATCTTTTCCGGAAAACGCCCCACCTCCGTGAGCGCCTTTACCGCCATAAGTGTCTACAATAATTTTCCTACCTGTCAAGCCAGTGTCTCCATGCGGACCTCCGATAACAAATTTTCCGGTTGGGTTGATGTGATATTTAATCTGATCGTTGAAAAGTTCCTGAATTTCCAATTTCTGCAAATCTTTAACTTTAGGAATTAGAATTTCGATGATATCTTTTTTGATTTTAGCGAGCATCGCTTCCTCACTTCCGAAATCGTCATGCTGTGTTGAAACTACGATAGAATCTATTCTGATAGGTTTGTGATCATCCGAATATTCAATCGTAACTTGTGATTTTGCATCCGGACGAAGATATTTAATGGCATTATTTTCTCTTCTTAAAACCGAAAGTTCTTTCAAGATAGTATGCGCCAGATCCAATGCAAGAGGCATATAATTTTCGGTTTCGTTGGTTGCATAACCAAACATCATTCCTTGATCACCAGCTCCTTGTCCGTTGGCTTTGGTTTCGAAATCAGCATTTTCATCAGTTCTGTCAACCCCCTGATTGATGTCCTGAGATTGCTCATGAATTGCGGAAATTACTCCACAAGAATCACCATTGAACATATATTCGCCTTTGGTATAGCCAATTTCGTTGATTACTTTTCTGGCAATATCCTGCACATCAAGATAAGCTTCCGATTTCACTTCTCCCGCCAAAACTACTTGTCCGGTTGTTACCAAGGTTTCGCAAGCAACTTTTGAATTGGGATCGTAAGCTAGAAAATTATCAATCAGCGCATCAGAAATTTGATCTGCAATTTTGTCAGGATGTCCTTCTGAAACAGATTCAGACGTAAATAAGTATGACATTTCTTTTGTATTTTATTAATTAAAAAATAAAGAAAATAGGAAATGATTACAAAAGAAACTAAAATAGAAATTCTGTTTTAGCATTTTTTATGGAGGTTGCAATCAGTTCAAATTTTTCCTCATGAAATTTTATTCGACTGCAAATTTAAAGAGTATTTATTGAAAAGCAAAATTTATTTCATGAATAAAATTATTGAGGTTTTACGCTGACGAAATCTTCGGGATTTTGGTTATAATTAAATTTCGTATTCAGCGAATTTTGAAGTGATTGCGTCATTTCGTCCAAAATTTTCTGCTTATAAGTCGGTTTGTAATAAATCAAGCTGATTTCTCTAAAAGGAAACGGCTTTCGGAATCTGGAAATTTTCGATTTTTGTTCTTCGGATAGTTGAGGAATCGCCAACTCTGGAAGAATAGTAATTCCACCCACTTTATCTACCATTTGTATTAAGGTATTGATATTTGACGCCAAAAATTCCAGATTTTTTGGTTTCAGCGAATTTTCTTTGAGCATGCAGATATTTTCGAACTGCGTACGCAGGCAATTCCCTTCTTCGAGGAGCCAAACTTTGTTGCTGTCGATATCTTCAGGAACAACAAAAGAATCTTTCCTCAAATCTTCCGACGAGTAAATCATCAATTCTTCATTAAATAGAAACTGTTGGTAAAACTCAGAAGCCGCATCGTAAGGAGTCGCGATAATTCCGGCATCCAACTCCCCGGATTTTAAAGCTTTGATAATGCTATCGGTAGTCATTTCCTTCACATTCAGTTCAATTTTTGGGTGAGTTTGAAGAAAATCAAAAATTTCTGAAGGAAGAATAAAACTAGAAATCGTGGGGATAATTCCGAGGTTTAATTTCCCCGCCAAAACATTATTAAGAAGATTCGCTTTATTTTTCAGTTCATTTACAGCATCAATCACTCTTTTGGATTCTTCGATAATTTGCACCCCCACATCGGTGGTTCGAATTGGGTGCGTAGTTCGATCAAAAACCTTCACATCCAGTTCGTCTTCAAACTTCTGTATCATCGCACTGAGCGTGGGCTGTGTAATAAAGCAAGCTTGTGCTGCCTTTCCGAAATGTTTATATTTATCAACTGCGATAAGATATTCTAATTGCTGAATGTTCATCTGATTAATTTTATCTATTACAAATATACTTATGTTTTCTTTAATTTAACCAAAAAGCAAGAGATTCCTCTGCGGAATTTCATAAATTTGTTAACCTAAAAAATAGAAAAAATGGAATTTAAAAAACTCACCTCAAGCTCAGGAGCACCATATTTTGAACATGAAGATTCACAAACCGTTGGCGCGAGAGGCCCTGTTTTGCTACAAGATTTTATTTTACAGGAAAATTTAGCGCATTTTGTACGCGAAAGAATCCCGGAAAGAATTGTTCATGCAAAAGGCAGCGGCGCTTACGGAAAATTCACTGTTACCCATGATATTTCTAAATATACGAAGGCAAAATTATTTTCGAAAGTAGGAAACGAATGTAAAATTTTTGCCCGATTCTCCACCGTGGGAGGCGAAAAAGGCAGTGCTGATACTGAAAGAGATCCGCGAGGTTTTGCCTTAAAATTTTACACAGAAGATGGAAATTGGGATCTAGTAGGAAATAACACGCCGGTTTTCTTCATCAAAGATGCTAAAAAATTCCCCGATTTTATTCATACCCAAAAAAGAGTTCCGAAAACAAATCTGAAAAGCGCTACAATGATGTGGGATTTCTGGAGTTTGAATCCGGAATCGCTTCACCAAGTTCTCATTTTGATGTCTGATCGCGGAACGCCTTATGGATACAGACATATGCACGGTTTTGGATCGCATACTTTTTCAATGATTAATGCCGAAAATGAAAGAGTTTGGGTAAAATTCCATTTCAAAACCAAGCAACAAATTAAAAATTTCACCAATGATGAAGCCGTGAAAATGAAAGGTGAAAATCCAGATTTCGCACAAGAAGATTTGGTAAACGCTATCGAAAACGGCGATTTCCCAAAATGGACCATGTACATCCAGGTTATGACCGAAGAACAAGCCAAAGAATTCCGTTGGAATCCTTTTGATGTAACGAAAGTTTGGTTTCAAAACGAATTCCCATTAATTGAAGTGGGCGAAATGGAACTTAACGAAATCCCGAATAATTACTTTGCTCATGTGGAACAGTCCACTTTTTCACCAAGCAATTTGATTAATGGAATTAGTTTTTCACCAGATCGAATGTTGCAAGGAAGATTGTTCTCTTATCGTGATGCGCATCGCTATAGAGTTGGGGTAAATTCCCATCAATTGGAAGTAAACCGTTGTCCGTTTGCTGTCAACAATTACCAACGAGACGGATATATGGCAGATTCGAGCGGCTATAAAGATGCACCAAATTATTACCCGAACAGTTTCGATGAAATCAAACCCGATTCCGCTTATAAAAACTTCGAATATGATTTAGACAATACCACTGTAGCTAATTTCAACAGGAACGAAAACGATGACGATCACTACACCCAACCGGGTTTATTGTACACCAAAGCAATGAATCCTCAGGATCGCGAAAATCTGGTTTCTAATATTATTGGATCGATGAAAGGAATTAGTGGTCCAAAAAAAGAAGAAATTATCAATCGACAACTTTGCCATTTTTTCAGAGCGAATATTGAACTCGGAATGAAAATCGCGATGGGATTGCAAGTGAATATTGATATGAATATGATGAACCATTCTAAATCACCTGAATAATTTATTTAAAAATTCATTAAAAATAAGAATCGTGCGTATTCATTTTTTATTCCTAGATAAAAATTTGCTAATTTGCACAGTAAGAAATAATCATTTGTCAGTATGAATTACCAAAATATCATCGTAGAAGCGGAAGGAAAGATAGCAACCGTTATCATCAATCGACCGCAAAGTTTAAATGCCCTTAATTCACAAACAATTCAGGAATTAAGCGATGCATTTTCTGAATTAGAAGCAGATAAAAATATTCGAGCAATCATCCTGACTGGAAGTGGCGAGAAATCTTTCGTAGCGGGTGCCGACATTAAGGAATTTTCGGATTTCGGAACTGCAGCTGCTGAAGAATTAGCAAGAAAAGGACAATCGATTCTTTTTGATAAAATTGAAAATCTCAGCAAACCAGTAATAGCGGCGGTGAACGGATTTGCATTAGGTGGAGGATTAGAGTTGGCTATGGCTTGCCACATCCGATACGCCTCGGAAAATGCAAAGTTGGGATTACCAGAAGTTACTTTAGGGTTGATTCCCGGTTACGGTGGCACACAAAGACTACCAAAGCTGGTCGGGAAAGGTTTTGCTAACGAATTAATCCTTTCTGCAAAGATGATTCCTGCGCAAAGAGCGAAAGAAATCGGATTGGTAAACGAGGTTTTTAGTTTGGAAGATCTTTTATCAAAAACAAAAGAATTGGCCACATTGATTTCACAAAATTCGCCATTGGGAATTGCAAAAGCGATTGCTGCAGTGAATCTAGCTTATACCGACAAAGGCTTTGAGACCGAAATAAAATCTTTCGGAGAGCTCTTCGAAATGGAAGATAAAAAAGAAGGAGTGGCTGCGTTTTTGGAAAAAAGAAAACCTTCTTTTAAATAAACCGCATTAATAATAAATTTAGAAATAAACAATTTTTGGAACCAACGAAATTCGATAAGGCTTACCTGAAAATGGCTATGGAATGGGCGAAACTCTCCTATTGCGAAAGAAAAAAGGTAGGCGCATTAATTGTAAAAGACCGAATGATTATCTCCGATGGGTATAATGGAACACCATCTAGCTTCGACAACTGCTGCGAAGACGGAGCCGGAAAAACGCATTGGTTTGTCCTTCACGCGGAAGCGAATGCTATCCTGAAACTCGCAGGTTCCACACAATCTGCAAAGGACTCCACGCTATACCTAACCTTGTCTCCATGCAAGGAGTGTAGCAAATTGATTCTGCAAGCTGGTATCAATAGAGTTGTTTTTACAGATAATTATTCCGATAATGACGGAATCAACTTCTTGAAAAACCATGGAATTGAAATTGTAAAAATTCCGAAAGAAAATTTATAAAAAACTAAACACCATAACACAATGACTTGGGATGAAAAAATTAAAGATTTTGAAAATTTCCTGAGGTTTGAAAGAAATTTCTCTGAAAACACACTTGACGCCTACCTTCGAGATATCAAAAAACTCCGCGATTACT
Organism: Kaistella haifensis DSM 19056; assembly: GCF_000735695.2. Taxonomy (GTDB): domain Bacteria; phylum Bacteroidota; class Bacteroidia; order Flavobacteriales; family Weeksellaceae; genus Kaistella; species Kaistella haifensis. Next base: position 165,191 of record NZ_JASZ02000002.1, on the reverse strand, counting down.
GCGAACTAGAACTCGAAAATACGGGGCCACTGGAAATTACTTACGACCATATTCAGGAGTATATTTTTCAACGTTCAAAGCTTAAATTCAGTGAGAGATCACAGGCAAGATGGATTTCCTCAATCAAAGCTTTTTTTAAATATCTTGTGGACGATGAGGTGCGAACCGACAATCCTGCAACGCTGATCGAAGGCCCGAAACTTGGTCTTTATCTTCCGGATACTTTAAGTTTCGAAGACGTCAACAGAATTATTAAAGCCATTGATTTATCGACGGATTTAGGGAAAAGAAATCAATGCATGATCGAGGTTTTGTACGGTTGCGGTCTGCGTGTTTCCGAATTAATTGACCTTAAAATTTCGAATATCAACTTCAAAGAATCTTACCTAAAAGTGGATGGAAAAGGCGACAAATCGCGTTTTGTTCCGTTGGCAACTTACACCTCAACATTAATCAAAGATTATATCCGCGAAGTTCGATCGAAATATAAAATCAATAAAAAATGTGACGATATCCTCTTCCTCAACAGCCGTGGATCCGCGATGTCGCGGGTAATTGTTTTCATTATCATCAAAGAACTCACCGAAAAAGCAGGCATCAACAAGAAAATCTCTCCGCACACTTTCCGGCATTCATTTGCCACCCATCTTTTGCAAAATGGTGCCGATTTGCGATACATTCAGGAAATGTTGGGACACTCAAGTATTACAACAACCGAAATCTATACGCATCTGAAAAACGAAGAACTTCGGGACGTGATTCTTAATTATCATCCTAGAAATAAATCATAAATGAAGGATCTCAAATTTTGTCCGAAATGTGGGCAACAAAGCCTGAAATGGGATGGCGAAAAAAAATGGAACTGTTCGGAATGCGACTTTATTCTTTTTCATAATGTTGCAGGTGCAGTTGCCGTTTTGGTAAAAAATGGTGATGAAATCCTGTTCACACGCAGAAACCAAGAACCCAAAAAAGGAAAACTCGATTTAGCCGGTGGCTTTGTGGATCCAAAAGAAAGTGCTGAGGAAACTTGTGTTCGAGAACTTTTTGAAGAAATGAAGCTTAATGTTGATATTTCTCAATTGAAATACTTGGCCTCATTGCCGAATATTTACGAATATAAAAACATCATTTACAACACTTTAGATTTATTTTACGAATACCATATATCAGAAAAATTCGAAGTGAATCTGGAAATTTCGGAAATTTCCGAAGCTGTTTGGCTTCATAAAGAACAAATCAATCTGGACGATATTGCGTTCGATTCTCAAAGAAAATTTTTAGAGAAATACTTGAAGTAAAACATACAAAGGGGAGAGAATTTCAATTCTCTTTTTTTGTTGTAATTTTAGAACCCGAAAAATCATCCATGCGCGAATCTGCCAATTCTATCGATCAACAAATTGTTTTTGAAGACAATCACCTGCTTATCATTAATAAAAAAGCCGGACAACTTGTTCAAGGCGACAAAACTGGCGATGCTTCGCTGCTCGATTTGATCAAAGATTTCATAAAAAAAAGAGACCAAAAACCCGGAAATGTTTTCCTCGGACTCGTTCACCGTATCGACCGACCTACTTCCGGATTGGTGATTTATGCGAAAACGTCTAAAGCTTTGACGAGACTTACGCAAATGGTGAAAAATCGAGAAATCAAGAAAACGTATTGGGCCGTTGTACAGAAAACCACGATTCCGCAAAGCCAAAGGCTGGTTCATTATTTACAAAAAAACGAGAAAACCAACAAAGCGACAGTTTTCATCAAACCAACTGATAACGCAAAAGAGTCGATTCTTAATTACCAAATCATCAAAGTTCTTGATAATTTCCAACTACTCGAAATCGATTTAGAAACCGGAAGACATCACCAAATTCGTGCGCAACTTTCTAAAATTGGCGCTGCGATAAAGGGCGATTTAAAATATGGTGCAGCCCGATCCAATCCCGATGGCGGAATACATCTTCACGCAAGAAAGTTAGAATTCACGCATCCCGTAACGAAAGAAAATTTAGAAATCACGGCGCCCGTTCCGCAGAATGATGCGGTTTGGAAAGCGTGTGAAGGTTGATCATTATGTTTAAAAATTGAACAGAATGAAAAAAAGTTGGAGAAATTTCTCCAACTTTTAAACTTTTCATTATAAAATAATTCTAAAATTACTGTCCTGAATTCATAATGCCGCCATTGTCTTCTTTTTTATCCTGGTTCAGCATGTTGGGTGCCTCTTTAGCAAGTTTGTTTTTTGTAGGAATTTTATAGTTTACGGAGAATCCGAAATTTCGTGAATCCATTTTGTTCGAAAGAACAGGATAAGGCTGTCTGAAAACCGAACGGAAAGCCATTTGTTGTCCGTTGAAAATATCATTCGCAAACACTGAAACATTCAGCCTGTCCTTCATGAATTTTTTTGAAACCGTAATGTCCACGTTATTTCCGACAGGTTTTACGGCTTCGTAATAATAGTAGTTTCCTTTGGCAGGAAGAACGAAATAATTGATGGCCAATTTTACATCTTTCGGCAGTATAAACTGGGAATTGATGTTGAACATCAAAAATCCTTTGGTTTTCAAATCCGGGATAATGTGTTTCTGATAAGCCGCGTACAAATAAATAAAGTTGATTTTATCCGGATTAAAGTTAAACTTCATGATTTCGCTTAGCGGTTTACTGAAAATCATCAGCGGAATCGGTAAACCCAAATTAAAGTTCTGAATTGTCATTTCCGAAATATTCATCTGTCTGTTCAGTATATAATCGTTGGTTTTTCCTGTGTCCGGATCGGTTTCCGTTTCTCTCGTCATAATCTGCATGACCTGATTTTTAGCCACGTTTACATTGTAACCGATAAAGGCATAATCAAACGCTGAAATTTTGATTTCATAATTATCAAAAATTGTTGGCTGAAGATTGGGATTTCCGGCAGTGGTGGAATTACCGTTCTGATAGGTGGTGTTATTCGGATTCAGTGCTGAAATACTAGGCAAATTAATTTTCTTGTTGTAATTCAAAGCCAAATAAATCCTCGGCATAAAGCTGTACTGAATACTTGCGTTCGGGAACAGCTTAAATTTTTTGAAAGGCGTTAAATTATCGGTATGAACAACATTGAGCGAGTCTTTGTAGCTTGTAATTCCAGAAATATCATAATCTTCAGCTCTTGTTCCCAACGTGAAATCAAACTTTTTCAGTTTGGCCTGCAATTCTACGTAACTTGAAGCAGTTTGTCTTTGATAATCGAGGTTGGTAAAACCGAAACTTTGGGTATCAAACTTCTGCATTTCATATAAACCACCAATGCTGATTTTCCCCTCATCTAAAATTTTCACCGCCTGAGAATAATCTACTTTAAAGGTAGAAACATTCATATCCGATTCATTTTCAAGCGTGTTGGTGTTGAAATTTCTGCTGAACTGAGAAAAATCAGACTTAGAGTTACTGTAATTATATTTGAAATCCAACTTCTTTGCTTTGTCGGCAAATCTTTTCTGATAAGTTACAACAGCTTCGTTGCGCCAGTTTAAAGTTGCAGCATCATCTTCGCGAGTGTAAGGATTTCCAAAATAAGTTCCTTTTCCTAAAGTGTAATTATCGTTGTTGTTGTGAAAAATATCGTAGTTCAATAAAATTCGGTCAAGTCCAAGGTCAAAAGTCATGGCTGCTTTGGCAAAATACCCTCTTCTGATACCGTCTGTGTAAGTGGAGGAAAGATCATCCAAATTTCCCAACATCATATTTTCGCGGTAGTTTTGTCCTACATTCAGCTGCCATCCGAAAAATTTATTTTTCGCATTTAAACTTAAAGAATTGTTGGTTCTGCTTCTGTATTTATCGTAATTGGTAAAACTATAATTCCCTGAATACGTTGCAGATAAATAATTTTTTGCAGATTTTGAAGTGATGATATTCAGAATTGCACCTCCCGATGTTGCAGGAAATTCTGCGCCGGGTTGTGTAATGATTTCAATTCTCTCAACCGCGTTTGCAGGCATTCCATCTAAAAATCCCTGAAGTTCGTTACTTGAAATATTTAGCGGACGTCCATCCATAAAAACCGCTAACAGTTTTCCCTGATACATCATTCCGGCAATGTCGGTTACCACCAATCCCGGAAGTTTTTTTACACCTTCCATTAAAGTTCCGGAGTTCAGCGTTGGCTGTTCCGAAAAATCAAAAATGGTACGGTCGGCTTTCTGTTCCACCGCTTTTTTGGTCGCGGTTATCGTTACACCTTCAATTTGGGTTTCTTTTTCGGTTTTGGGTTTCTGCTGTGCAAGAGTGAAAACTGATGCTGCGAGTGAAAGTACAAATAAACTTTTCTTCATGTTTACAATTTAGGTGGGCAAAAATAGGTTAAATATTTAGTAGAGAAAACATGATACTTGTTACACTTGCAAAAGAAAACCGCTCATTTCTGAACGGTTTCAATATTTAAATTTTTAAAAAGTGTTAAGAATTTTTCGCTTCTTCAGCTATAAGATTCAAAGCAGAACCTGCTTTAAACCAACCGATTTGCTGCTCATTGTATGTATGATTTGCAACAACAGTATCTTTGCTTCCATCAGCATGAACAAACTCTAAAGTCAAAGGTTTTCCCGGAGTAAACTGATCTAAATCAAGAAAGTTTACGGTATCATCCTCCTGAATTTTATCGTAATCTGCTTTGTCAGCGAAAGTCAAACCAAGCATTCCCTGTTTTTTCAAATTTGTCTCGTGGATACGTGCGAAGGATTTTACCAAAACGGCTTTCACGCCCAGATGTCTTGGTTCCATTGCAGCGTGCTCTCTTGAAGAACCTTCGCCGTAATTTTCGTCGCCCACAACAATTGAAGGAACTCCGGCTGCTTTGTACGCTCTTGCAACAGCAGGAACTTCGCCATATTCTCCAGTTAACTGATTTTTAACTTTATTGGTTTCCATGTTGAAAGCATTTACAGCGCCGATCAACATATTGTTGGAAATATTATCCAAGTGACCACGGTATTTCAACCAAGGACCTGCCATAGAAATATGGTCGGTAGTACATTTTCCGAAAGCTTTAATTAATACTTTAGCACCCGTAATGTTTTTTCCATCCCAAGGTTCGAAAGGTTTCAACAATTGAAGTCTGTCGGAAGTAGGTGAAACAATTACCTGCACATTAGAACCGTCTTCAGATGGAGCCTGATAACCGTTGTCGTCCACTGCAAAACCTTTTGCAGGAAGTTCCGAACCTTTTGGCTCGTCCAATTTGATTTGCTCTCCGTTTTGGTTAGTTAAAGTATCTGTGATTGGGTTAAAATCTAATCTACCCGAAATTGCAACAGCTGCAACCATTTCAGGGGAAGCTACGAAAGCGTGGGTATTTGGGTTACCATCAGCTCTTTTTGCAAAGTTTCTGTTGAATGAATGAATTATGGAGTTTTTCTCGCCTTTCTCAGCGCCTTCTCTATCCCACTGTCCGATACATGGACCGCAAGCATTGGTAAAGATTCTCGCAGATTCGAATTTTCTGAAAGAATCCAGGAAACCATCCCTTTCAGCAGTGAATTTCACTTGCTCCGAACCAGGGTTGATTCCTAAGATTGCTTTTGGTTTAACACCTTTAGCAACAGCATCTTCAACGATAGAAGCTGCTCTGGAAAGATCTTCGTAAGACGAGTTGGTACAGGAACCGATCAAAGCCCATTCTACATCAAGTGGCCATCCGTTTGCTTCGGCTTTTGCTCTGAATTCTGCAACAGGCGTCGCCAAATCCGGAGTAAAAGGTCCGTTCAAATGTGGTGTCAGTTCAGAAAGGTTGATTTCAATTACTTGGTCAAAATATTGTTCAGGATTTGCATAAACTTCTGCATCTCCTGTTAAGTGTTCTGCAATTTTATCCGCTGCATCTACGACATCTTGCCTTCCGGTTGCTGCTAAATATCTTCTCATCGAATCGTCATAACCGAAAGTAGAAGTTGTAGCACCTATTTCAGCACCCATATTACAGATGGTACCTTTACCAGTAGCAGAAAGGTTTTCAGCACCTTCACCGAAATATTCTACGATGCAACCTGTACCACCTTTTACGGTTAAAATTCCGGCAACTTTTAAGATAACATCTTTTGCAGAAGTCCATCCGTTGAGTTTACCAGTCAATTTTATCCCGATTAATTTAGGCATTTTAAGTTCCCAAGCCATTCCAGCCATCACGTCAACTGCATCTGCACCACCAACACCTATGGCAACCATTCCTAAACCACCCGCGTTTACGGTATGAGAGTCGGTTCCAATCATCATTCCACCTGGAAAAGCATAGTTTTCTAGAACTACTTGGTGAATAATCCCCGCTCCCGGTTTCCAGAAACCGATTCCGTATTTATCACAAACAGAGCTTAAGAAATTGAATACTTCAGAGTTTTTGTTGATACCTTCTTGCAAATCCGCTTCGGCACCTACTCTAGCTTGAATAAGGTGATCCGCGTGTGCTGTAGAAGGAACTGCAACTTTCTTTTTTCCGGCCTGCATAAACTGCAAAAGTGCCATTTGAGCCGTTGCATCCTGCATTGCCACTCTGTCCGGAGCGAAATCTACGTAGGAGTTTCCTCTTTCATAACTTTGGGTTGGATTCCCTTCCCAAAGGTGAGTGTAAAGAATTTTTTCTGATAATGTAAGAGGTTTACCCACTACTTCACGTGCTTTCGCAACTCTTTCTGGGTAACGCTCATACACTTTTCTGATCATATCAATGTCAAAAGTCATATTCGTATATTTTTTGTTTAAAATTAAGAAGTTCAAAAATACGAATTTTTACATTTAATGATGACTAAAATCATTTAGATTTAATATAAATATGATGCTTTTCATCTATTTTTTTATTATTTTTAGAAAAATTTTAATTAAAATTTTTGGAAACAAGGGATTCTGCGAATCAAAACCAGTCGGGCGCCTTATCTTTCATCATGATGAAGAAACACTTAACATTAGCAGTATTTGCTCTGATTTTCATTGGTTTGGGAGTTGTTTTTTACAGCTTTAATCCTCAGAACAGCAGCTATTTTTGGAAGTGTCCGATATATTATTTCACAGGATATCTCTGTCCCGGATGTGGTTCCCAAAGGGCGATTCATGAATTATTGCACTTGAATATCAAAAAAGCATTTGAATATAATGCACTGTTCGTCACTGTAACACCATACGTTATTTTAGCAATTGTATTGAATACCAAACCGCTTCGCAATTATTTTCCCAAAACCCGAAAGTTATTCTTCAATCCGCAAGCAATCCTCGTTCTTTTGGGAATCGCAGTGGTTTTTTCCGTTTACAGAAATATTTAAATGCTTATTTTTGGCTTTAAGTTTGCAAAAAGATTTTCATGAAATATCTGTTTAGCCTCTTTTTTTGTTGTTTCGTTGTGCTGGTTTTTGCCCAGAAAAAAAATCTTCATCAAAAAACAGTTGTGGTGAAAACCAATCCGGATCTTGTTAAAATTAATGACTCAATTCCCGCATTGATTCCTCAAAAAAACAATGGAAAATACGGCTTTATCAATCAAAAAGGAAAAGTCATTATTGCCCATCAATACAGCAATGTCGGCTTTTTTACCGAAGACTGCAACTTGCTGAATTCTCCGAACGAAAAAGTCCGAAAATACGGCTCCAACAAATATGCATCGGTGCGGATCAACAACTTGGATTTCCGGATTGATAGAAGCGGAAAGCGGGTTTACCTATACAAAAACAGCGATTTGGGAAAATGCAGTTTGCCTTATGTTACCCAACTTTTTCATGCCTACATTCTCAACAATTCTTACGGGATTATCGAAGATTCAAAGTTTGAAAACCCCGGGGACTATCGGCAGTTCACAATTTATCCGCAATACAATTACCTGCACATTTTGGAGGGCGACGATTTGAAAAACCCAATGATTGTTGCATCCAAGAATAATAAATTCGGGGTGATCGATGTGAACAATAAGGTCATCATCCCTTTTGAATACAATGATATCAAACGGAATTTCAGCTGGAAATTCGCACGATTATTCGAAGTAACTAAAGACGGAAAAAATTATTTTTACATTGATGTCAATAATAATGCATATTAATTAAAAATATTGTATTTTCGCTGACGAAACTAAAGGGGTGCTGTAAAAGGCTGAGATTACACCCAATGAACCTGGAACAGGTAATGCTGTTTAGGGACGCGTTGCAAATGTAGCAATGTGAGAATATAGCAGTTTGCCAATGATTGCAACGCTGTTACATCGAACAAATTGTTACATGACTTAATCTCCCCCTTTTATTCAATTAATCTCTAAAATTAAAAGAATGAAAGGAATTATTTTTTTAGGACTTTTTGCTGGTCCTTTTTACCTTGCACAATCGACGCAAGACACTTTGAAAATTCACGAAATCGAAAGTGTGAATTTCACAAAAAGACTTCCTGTTTCCAAAGAAATCATTATTGTAGAAAAAGATTTAGGGAACAAAAACCTTGGTCAGGATTTACCAATCTTGCTGAAAAACCAAACTTCGGTAATTTCCACTTCTGATGCCGGAAACGGCGTTGGATACACTGGTTTCAGAATTCGTGGTGTAGGTGGAAATGGCATCAATGTAATGATGAATGGCATTCCGTACAATGATTCGGAATCCCAAGGAACTTTTTTCGTGAATGTTCCGGATTTAACAAGTTCTGCTTCGCAAATTGTTATTCAGCGCGGGGTGGGAACTTCCACAAATGGAGTTTCAGCCTTTGGAGCGAGTGTCAACGTGATTTCTAAAAATCCGGAGGAGAAGTTTTATGTGAAATCCGACAACAGCTACGGTTCGTTTAACACCTATAAATACTCCGCCGAAATCGGTTCGGGAAAATTCTGGAAAGACCGACTGTCTCTATTGGGGCGCTACACCAAAATCCATTCGGATGGCTATATCGATCGTGCATTTTCAGATTTGAATTCCTATAATTTCACTGCACTTTTTGAAGAAAATAAAACCACAATCCGTTTGATGGCGTTTGGAGGCAAAGAAAAAACATACCAAGCCTGGAACGGAATCGATAAAGCAACTTGGGAAACTAATCCTAGATTTAATTATTCGGGAATGTACACCGATTTGTTCACAGGTGAAGACAAGTTCTACGATAATGAAACCGACAACTACAGACAAAATCATTATCAACTTTTATGGGAACAAAGATTCAATGATAAATGGAATTTAGAAACAACACTTCACTACACCAGAGGAAAAGGATATTACGAAAACTATAAAAGAGTTGACGAAACTGATGTAGATGCTACTCATTATTCAAATTATAATTTACCAGTACAGATTGTAGGAGGTTCTCCGGTAGAGATTACCGATTTTATCCGAAAAAAATGGCTGGATAATGATTTTTATGGAGTAGTTTCAACATTATACGGGAAATTAGGTAATCTTGATTTGAATTTCGGAGCAGTTGCCAATCAGTATTACGGAAGACATTTTGGTAATGTAACCGGCGTTTTTCTACCACAAATTGATGAACACGAATACTACCGAAATAATTCGGTGAAGAACGAAGTTTCTGGATTTGCCAAAGCAATTTATAAATTAAACCAATTTGAATTTTTTGGCGATTTGCAACTAAGAAACATTAATTATGATACAAAAATTGTCCAACAGGGCGATGGTGAAGGTGCAGATCTATACAGAAAATGGACTTTTTTCAACCCGAAAGTTGGTGTCAATTTCAATATTGAAAACGGAAAAGTATTCGTTTCGTATGCCAATGCACATCGCGAACCAAATAGAGATGACCTCTTTGCAAATCCTAGCACAAAAGAAGAAACCTTACACGATTTTGAGGCAGGTTGGGAACAGCAATTTGGAAAGGTTGTGTTGACGGCTAATGCGTATTATATGGATTACCAAAATCAGTTGGTTTTGTCAGGTAGAATCAACAATGTTGGTGAATTCATTCGTCAGAATGTAGATAAAAGTTATAGATTAGGAATTGAACTTTCTGCCCAAAGCAGACTTTCTGATAAAATTCAATTAGGAGCTAATTTATCTTTGAGTCAGAATAAGATTAAGGAAATCAACTCGCTTCAAAATGGTGCGGATGTTGTTTTGAAAGATTCTGATATCTCTTTTTCTCCTAACATCATTGCGAACGGAAATGTGATTTACTCGCCATTCAAAAATTTCAATCTTGGTGTTACTGCGCAATATGTGGGAAAACAATATTTGGATAATTTAGAAACTGCTGATAATCAATTAAAAGATTATTGGCTAACCGACTTTAATGCAAAATATACATTGAAAATCCAAAAAACGGAAATCGATTTCAAATTCCTGCTCAATAATATTTTCAACAAGAAATATGTAAACAACGGCTACGTGTATGAAGGACCGGTGTATTTCTCACAAGCGGGAACTAATTTCATGTTTGGGATGAGCATTAAAATTAAATAAAAAATGCCTTAATTTCACAAGAAAATATTGCTCTTTGAAGACTGCTTTTTCGGAAGCGGTCTTTTTAGTTTCGCAATTTAAAAGATGCATCCCTTTCCGTTACGAAAGCAGGTATACTTTCCAGAAATTTTCGCACTTAGGCAAAAAACTAAATTCTCACAGTTATTTACTACTAGAAACTTCAGCTAGGTTCTATGATATTTTAGTAATTAAAATCAATCATAATACTTCGTTTTTTGTATATGTTAAAATTTCTTAAAAACTCAATAAATTAGGCGGAATTATGGTAAAACAATTCATAATACGCAATACAAATTTACATATAATTCATTATTTAACAATACATTACTCGATATATTTAATTTATTTTAAAAAATACTTGGTACTTTCAAAAATCTGCGTATATTTGGGTGTTAGGCGTCATTGTACCAGACCGCACTAGAACCGAAACCAACCAAAATTTTGTACCTTGCAACCAATTATATAGACAAATTTAAAATGGAAGAATTAATACAAAGCATAAAGAATTTAGCAGAGGTTTATTCAGCAAACTTGAAAGGTAAAATTGAAGCGAGAACAGAAGAAATGAAAGCTGATGACAATGCTCACTATCTTATTTATCGTGTATTGGGAATTTCATTAGAACAAGGGCAACTTATAGACAGTTATCAAAATACGGGACGTTTTTTATATAAATACGCAGGTTCTTTTCTTGAAGCATCTGCGACTTTATGCCTAAATTATAAATTTCCAGAAGGTATAAAGACAAAAGTAGAAAACACCATCGGTCAAAGACCTAAAACTTTTGAAGTTGATTTTTTAAATGACAATGATGCTATTGAAGTTAAATGGAAAGATGCGACAACTGATGGAGACCACATCACAAAAGAACATACTAGAGTTCAAGTCATTAAAAATCACGGCTATAAACCTATTCGGATTATGTTCTTTTATCCACAAAGAACACAGGCAATAAGAATTCAACAGACATTGAAAACACTTTATGCTGGTGTTGACGGAGAATATTATGGAGGAGATGAAGCTTGGGATTTTTTAAAAGCATATTCTGGAGTTGACCTAAAAGCTATCTTAACTGAAATTGCTAACGAAAGAACACCTCAAGATGGAAATTAATAAAATAATTCACGGAAATTGTGTTGAAAAACTCAAAGAAATTGAAGCCAATAAAGTTGACTTGATTTATTTTGACCCACCATTTTTTACTCAAAGAAAACATTCTTTGACCAATAAAGACAATTCGAAAACTTACGAATTTGACGACAAGTATAATTCTATCGAAGAGTATTTGGCGGTAATAGAAAATGTTTTAGAGCAATCAAAAAGAGTTTTAAAAAACACTGGAAGCGTGTTTCTACATTGCGACAAAACAGCCTCGCACAACATAAGAATTGTTATGGACAAAGTTTTTGGACGTGACAATTTTCAAAGTGAAATCATTTGGTCTTACAAACGTTGGTCGAATGCAAAAAAAGGGCTTTTGAATGCTCATCAAGTAATTTTCTTTTATTCAAAAACACAAGATTTTAAATTTAACACACTTTATACCGACTATTCAGCTACAACAAATCTTGACCAAATTTTACAAGACAGAGAAAGAAATGAAAATGGAAAATCGGTTTATAAAAGAGATGAAAATGGAAATCCAGTTTTAGGAAAAGAGAAAAAAGGCGTGCCACTTTCTGACGTTTGGGAAATCCCCTATCTAAATCCAAAAGCGAAAGAAAGAACAGGTTATCCAACTCAGAAACCAGTTTTATTATTAAATCAAATTCTAAGTATTGCAACCGAAGAAGGAGATTTAGTTCTTGACCCATTCTGCGGAAGCGGAACTACTTGTGTTTCTGCAAAATCATTAAAAAGGAATTTTATTGGAATAGATGTTTCTGTTGATGCAGTAGAGTTGGCTAATTCACGTTTAGAAGAAATGATAATTTCTTCATCCAATTTATTAAGCAAAGGAACAAATGAATATTTTGAGAAAACAGATAAAGAACTTGCAATTCTTCAAAATATCAATGCCTTTCCAGTTCAACGAAATTCAGGGATTGACGGCTTTTTAAAAGAACACTGCGATGGAATGCCTGTTCCTGTAAAAATTCAAACTGAACACGAAAGTATAGAAGATGCAATTGAAAAACTAGAGAAAGCTACTTACGGAAAAGACTATAAGATGAAAATTTTAATCCAAACAAAGGAAACTGGAATAAGTAGACTTTTTGGATTTGAAACTGAAGTTACCATATTGAAATCTCTTGAATTACAAACGAAAGAACTGACGAGGAAAAACAACGAACGCCTAACAAGGGTAACCGTTGCACAACTCCACATTTTCAGTAATTTCCAAAGTAAAACCATAAAAAACGGCCTCCTTTAAAGCGATTTAAGGGAGGTTTCTATTTTTGTCGGGCAAAGGAGCTGAGGTTTTCGGGTGGCTTAAATTGAAGTGATCAGCGAACTGTGGAACCGGTTTAGAAAAAGCCGGAGTATCCCTTCCGGAAGGTGCATAATCTGGGCATTGCTTTTTGGTTTCCGGGAGATAAACTTCAGGTACTTCTTCAGGTTGTAAGCCAAAGCGGCCATTAAAACATGCTTGTTGGCGTTTTTCATGCCCCGCGTGTTGACCCTCTTCATGCTGTGGTAGTTGATTAGCGTGCCCAGCACCGGCTCCACCGTGGAGCTGCGGCGTTTGGTGAGGAAGCGTGTGTAGTTTTTGTCCCTGTTCAGCTTCTCGTGCATCGCATCGTAGAGCGGCTTGTGGATACTGTCCTCTATCTTCTTGAACTTAGTTACCCTGCCGCAGCACTGGGCACGCAGCGGACAGTCCTTACAGTCACGCTCGCTGCTGCGGTAGCTCTTCTTTTGGTAGCCCTTGCTGTCGGTGAGGATTCTCTTGAACTGTAAGACAGCTCCGTTGCCGCCTTTTTGAGTGCAGCGGTAATGATCCTCCTCCTGCGTTTCTCCTTTTACAAATTCAAATCCCTCCCGTTCCGCTTTGTACTGCCCGAAGTTCGGGATAAACGCATTGATGCCGTTCTTTTCGCAATACTCCAGGCTCTCGCCACTGCTGTAGCCGGCATCCAGCAATGCTTCCTCCGTCCTTATGCCGTGCTGTTCCAGGTTTTCCAGCATGCGGTCCATAATCTCGTGCATGATTGCACTGTCCTTGCTGCCGGCCGTGCTCGCGCAGGCTCCCGTGATAACATGATGTTTGTCGTCCACCGCTATCTGTCCGGCATAGTTGAGCTGCCTCGCTTTGCCCGGTTTTACCGAGATTTTGGCATCCGGATCCGTGGGAGAATAATGGGTATGATTGGAGAGGAACTTGGGACGCAGCGGGTTGCCGTCCTCGTCCCTCCTGTCCTCGTTTTTGCTGGCTCCGGGCATGTCTTTGTATTCTTTTTCCTTCCAGGCGTGGTGCTGTTCTACAAGTTTCTTTCGGGCCGAAGTTACCTTGTACTCGCTGTTCTCCTCCAGTTCCTCCACAAACGCTGAAGCGTCTTCCAAAACTTCCTTTTCAACCAGGCTGTCCATGCTTGCATTGGCCTTAATGAAGGCTGAATCCACCGCCTGGCGCTTCCCGCGCACCATGCCTTTCTCTATGCAGAGGCTCAGGATTTTTTGGAACAGTTTCATAAAGAGTTCCTCCCCGAAAAGCGCCCGCGTCCTGGATATGGTGGAATGCCACGGAAGCTCCTCATCCAGGTCGTAGCCCAGGAAAAGGCGGATGGAGAGGCTGTCTGAACAGAACCGCAGCAAGGCGCGGTCGCTGTTTAAATTGTTCAGGTAGCCCACTAACAGTATCTTGAAAAAGACCACAGGATCGATGCTGTCCTGCCCGCAACGGCCGTAATAATGAGAGGTTGACTTGTAGAGGAAGCTAAAGGGTACTTCCTGACTGATTTTACGGTAGAAATCATCCTGGGGAACGAGCCCCTCCAGGCTGAGTTCGTAGAAGATTTTCGGTTCAAATGTTTTTCTGCCTTGCATACGCTAATTTACGGAGAATAAACGATATATACAATTGATTTTCAATATTTTAAACCCGTTTATAACCACATTTTCTATTTCTGAAATCTTTTTACCGTATCTTTGAAAAGAGGTTGTGCAACAGGCACATTGTATTGGCAAAATGCGGGGAGAAGTGCGAAATTGAAAAGCACAAAAATAATCCGCTCATGCTTTTCAATTCTGCAATTTTTTGTAAGTTAGCAGTATTGAAAAAGCATTCGCTATGTTTGGTCGAAATTGAACTTTCAGTTCCATTTAGCCCGCACTTCGCCAATACTTTTTCCGTTATCGGCAATGATATAAAAATTACGAAATCTGATGCAAAATTGAAAAAAAATAAAAATAAATTTTGTTCTTTAAAAGATTTTTTATTAATTTATCAACTCAATATAAAACTTTTAATTTATATGAAAAAATTACTTTTAACAGTCGCTTTAGGAGGCATAACTTTAGTAAGTGCTTCAACGGGAAAAGTTGTTAAGAAAGTTACAACTACTGCACCAAAAAAAATTGAAACAAAAATTATTAAGAAAAAAACAGCAAGTGCTGATTGGAGTTGTGTTAGAGTTTCTTATGATTGTGGCACTACAGGTTGGGCTTGTGGTGGATCTACATTGGAAATAATTATGAATGCTTGGGACGCATATGATATTGCTTGTCCAAACTAAAGAAACGACCTAAAAAGTGGGCATTACTAACAAGTAATGCTCTTTTTATTTTAATTATATACTATGAAAAATTATATATTATTGACTTTTTTTTTATTAGTCTCCATGAGTGCATATAGCCAGATTCAAATTGATAAAAATTATCAATTAGGTTATAGATTAGAATATTTGTCTGATTCTACGGACATCAACAGTAGAAAAAAAGAGGATTTTACATTATTGGTTGAAGGAGGTAAATCTTATTTTACAAGTGATATTTTTTTAAAGAGGGATTCTATAGTAAACAGTATGAAAATTAATAAAAATTTAGAATTAAATTTTTCAAAAGTTCCAAACACTCGTTTTAAGTATGTAATTGTAAAAGAAGATAATACAATTAATTATTATGAAAGTCTTTTAAAATATAAATTTAATTACACTGAGCTATCTAATTTCAATTGGAAATTATTAAGTGAAAAAAGTAAAATTGGTGATTTTAATTGTCAAAAAGCAATTACTAATTATGGCGGAAGAACTTGGATTGCTTGGTATACAACAGAAATTCCAATTTATGATGGACCATATAAATTTAATAATCTTCCAGGATTGATTGTAAAAGTTTCTGATACAAAAAACAACTACTCGTTTGATTTAATTAGCATTAAGAAGGGTATTTTATTTGAAAATACAATACTAAAAGATAGCTATTTTACTCAACATAAAAAAATTAGTAAAGAAGAATATTTTAAAGCAGTAAATAATATCAATGAAAATATTATTAATGAAATGTCAATGTCAGGATTTACTGTTGCACCTGAAAGTGTAGATAGAGTTAAAACGAATATGAAAAAAAGGAATAATCCGATAGAATTTAAATAAAAAACCACTGCCGATAATAACTAAGCTTTCGTCTTGTCCGCAGGACACGAGATGAAAGCCCGTTGAACGGAAGCTCCGGTGGCTTTTCAGCGGTATGATGGTCCTCTTATGGGGATGTCGTTTTTAGAATTTAGAGGTGCAAAGCAGTTTTTTCGGAAGGACTGAAGCTTTCGCCAGATTTCTTCACGGCTTAAAATAGTGGGAAGTTTTTTCACTTTTGGAATCGCGGGAAGATGGAGGTAGCTGTAAGGCAAGCCTTCGGTTTTCAGCAAAAACCGCAGTCCGTAAACGGTATGTTTAAAGTACGACTGAGAAGGGGTTTTTGATCGCTTTTGAAGTTCAAAAAGGTAATCTTTGATGTCTTCCGGGTCTAATTCGGTAGGGACTTTACCGAAATGAAGCGCCAAGGCTGCAACGTGCCTGGAATAATTGTCGAAGGTACGCTTGCTTCTGCCCAGGATGGAAATATTTCTTTCAAAGCGTTGCAGAAGTTCGGCAAAACCTTTAATTTCGCTCGAGGCACGATTCAGGAATTTGTTTGTCCTTAAATCCTCCGGAGATTTTTTTTTGTAGCCATTTCATGAGTTTTTAAAAGGTTAATAAAAACAAAGTTACTAAAACGGCGAATGGGAAAAGCTACCGGAGGTTTAGTTCAATCGAGTAGACGGCTCCGCTCATAATCGAACGGAGTACGCCTCTCACACCACCGTACGTACGGGTCTCGTATACGGCGGTTCGTATCTTGATGGGTTAAGTGATAGATGAAGTTCTAACATGGCGATGTAACCACGCTTCTTTAGCCTTGAAATAGTGATTGTTGTTCCTAAAATAGGACTTTGTGCCACTGCCCATCCTCCTTTCCGAGTTCGACTATATGCATACGCAAGGCTTTGTTCGATTCCTAATCGAATGAGGTTTTTTTCTCTTCCGTTCGGGCTTCTTCCAATCATGCCAAATGCAATACCGCAGTCGGTTTCTCAGCCATCCGTCAAAGTTGAGGAGTTTTCCCTTGATACTTGTTCCTCGAAAATAGTTTAACCATCCACGCTGAACTTCGTTAATCTTTTGGATGCGCTCATCAAAACTTATCGGAGCGGTTTTGCGGGTGAGGGATTTTAGTCGCTCTTTCAATTGTGTCCACGCTTTCTTGCCTACTACCAATTGGTATTTGCCCTTGTCCCCTTTCTTATAAGTAGATTCGAATCCGAATCCCAGTAGTTCAAATTGTACTGGCTTTCTAACGCCACTTTTCTCACCATTAATAGTGAGTTTAAGTTTCGTTTTCAAGTACTTTTCTATGGCTTTTAACGTTGCAGTTGCATGGCTTTTATACTGGGTATAAATACTAAAATCATCTGCGTAGCGTATAAATCGAAGTTTACGTTTTGTCAATTCTTTATCCAACTCATTGAGCAGGATATTCGACAATAACGGACTTAAAGGAGAACCTTGCGGAACTCCCTTTCTTCGTTTGTGTAATTGACCATTGATTAGAATTGGGGCTCGTAACCATTTGCGGATTAAGCGCATGGTTATTGGGCATTTTACCTTTCGATAAAGTAAGTTCAGAAGGATGCAGTGGTCTACTTCATCAAAGAAGGTCTTTAGATCAATGTCTACAATAAATGGATAACCTTCATGGATATGCTCCAACGCTTTACCAACTGCTTGGCGGGCGTTTTTATTAGGTCTGAATCCATAACTGTGAACACTAAATTCATTCTCATAGTGTGGCATCAGAACTTGTGATACCGCTTGTTGTAACACTCTATCGGTTACTGTTGGTATTCCTAAAAGTCGGGTTTTACCATTTCCTTTAGGAATTTCTGCTCCAAGAATGGGTTGGGGAAGATAACACCTCTCTTTTATGGAAGAATAAAGTCGTGTTTTCTCTTTCCGAAGATAATCAGATAGTTCTTGCACGTTCATTCCGTCCACGCCAGCACTGCCTTTATTCGCAATTACTTGCTGTAAGGCTCGTTGCATGTTACGAGGATGTAATACTCTTTCAATCATTCTTGTTCTTTTACTTTAACCTGTTCCGCTTTCCCAAGGCTATTCCGTTTAACGGGAATTCCATTGTGAATTAAGAACCAAAATACGTTCAGTCCTTCCTCGGGTTGTGAGTCCTCCGATTTATTCATCGGCTCGTTGCTCCTAAGTACTATGACTTCTGCTGACTTCTTCGTTTTACCAACTCGTGGCTACGAAGATCTCCCCAGGTAATGGCATCTTCTTTCACTCAATTCCTGCCGTATCTACATTTATGCACTTTTGTAATCTTAGGGCGTTACAATGATGTGCTTGCTTACCCATGCATAAATGCCTCTTATACGGTTCCTGTTCGTCAGTACCGAGTTTTGTAGTCTCGCTTCCTTCAGATGTAACCTCACGGTTACCACCCTTGCGACTTACTAATGGTTCAAGGCGTTACCCTCGCCCATAAGGGACTTGCACCCTCTAGATTAATTTCCTACTTTCGTAAGAGAAAGATGCCCATGCTGGGCACACACAAGGGTTTGGCAATAGCGGGCGGAAATTTATCAGTTCACGTTTTGTGCTTCGATTAAAATTTGTATTTTAGTTGAAAGTTTCGGCTTCGGTTTGCCCGCCATCGCCAAGCCCCGAAACGTTACCACCAATTATAAAAGACGACCCTGAAACAAATAAACGAACAGACAAAAAGAAATGCCATTTACATTTTCACACCCAGCAATAGTTTTACCGTTGACATTTTTGCCTCGACAATGGTTCTCGTTGACTGGACTTGTAATCGGTAGTATGACACCAGACTTTGAATACTTTTTAAGAATGAGAATTAAGAGCAATTACAGCCACACAATTGACGGACTTTTTTGGTTCGACTTACCTTTAGGACTGTTGCTTGCTTTCATTTTTCACAACATTGTTCGAGACAGTTTATTCGACAACTTGCCGACAATTTTAAAATCAAGATTTTCGGCATTTAGACAGTTTGACTGGAATGGACACTTCAAAAGAAATTGGTTAGTAGTGACAATTTCAATTCTAATCGGTGCAGCTTCTCACATATTTTGGGACAGCTTTACTCACGACCACGGCTATTTCGTTCAAACAATTCCAGCATTACAAAACTCGGTGGACTTTTTAGGCAGACAAATTCCAATGCTGAAAATATTACAACACGGTTCAACTTTACTTGGTGGACTTGTAATTGTTTTTGCCATTTACAAACTGCCGACAAACAAGACTGAAAAAGAAAATATAAATTTGAAATATTGGACAATTTTAGCAGGACTAACTTTGACAATTATTGCAGTAAGACTTTTAAGCGGACTTGACTATAAACAATACGGAAACGTAATTGTGACAGCTATTTCCGCAGGACTAATTTCATTAACAATAACACCGTGGCTGACAAGGACGAAAGAAAAATAACTGGTGGTACAACAGGCGTTTGGCAAAAAAGCGGGTTCAGTGCTTAAATGAAGCTTTGTGCTTCGTATCAAGTTCAGTGCTGGCGGACAGTTTAGTGCTTCGAAAACCGCTTCTTCGCCAAGCGCCGAAACGTTGTGCGATATTTTAAACCAATATTATGTATAGAATTGCAAACGATATTTCAAAATTAAAAAATAACCCTTCCAATTATTTAGGCGAAAGAAATTTATACGAGTTGGCAAGGTATATTGATAGAATTAATGTTGCGCATTCTTTTGAAGACAATATCTTATTCTCCAAATACTGCCAATTATATTTTTCCGAAAAGGTTGATATTGATTGGGTTCAGATTATTTTAAATTATTGCAATGGGAATAGTAGTGTGGCTTTCGACCTTTTCTTTGAGGTTTATGAAGATTTTTTTACCGACGACTCGCAAATTGACACAAGATTGATTTTGCACAAAGCCTTATACTATGCATTTATAGAAATTCGACACAGTCAAGACAATAACGCTAGATTGTTGGCTGATTTATGCCATAACATACCTTTAAAACTAAATAGTGTTTTGCAAGATAGAATCATCCATAAATATGATGCCATTTTAGAGTCTATAATAGAGCAATATTGGAATGACGAATTTGCCATCTCTTTTTTTGTCAATAACTTTCCTGAAATAAAGGGTTGTTTTCGGCAAGTTTGGAAATCTCCAACTTCTACGACAATAATCTCTCGCGGTTCTGCAGAGCTAATTCAAGATGATGAAATTTTAGTCAAGGAATTTTTTGCGATCAGAGCCAAATCGATAAAAATTAAATCACAATGTTAAAAAAAAACATCGCACAATAACTAAGCTTTCGTTTTGTCTGCAAGACAAGAAATGAAAGCCCGTTGAACGGAAGCTCCGGTGGCTTTTCAGCAGTATGATGGTCCTCTTATGGGGATGTCGTTTTTAGAATTTAGAGGTGCAAAGCAGTTTTTCAGAAGGACTGCTTTTTTTTGTGGCGTTGGGTAGCCTTTGGAAGCGGGTTCTGCGGGGTTTTACTGGCGGTAGGGCACAGCTTCCCTTACCCGCAAAGGTTATTTTGCAGACAAAGGTTGGGTAACGAAAAGAAAATCCTGCGGCGGACCGCGCTGCCCGAAAACGGCAATGGTCACCAGGTTTCCCTCCTTGCAGCACCGGCATTTATTGAGCAGCGTTTTGGGTGTTACCTCCGGGATCTTGATCTTTAAATCGGATTGCAGAGCCTGAAGTTTCCCACGTTTCCAGCTGCTGCTCAAAATCCCGTAATGGCGGATCCGCACAAACCTTTTTGGCAGAATGTGCAGACTGAAGCGCCTGATAAACTCCACATGGGATAGGGTCATCTCCTTTTTTTCGCCACCTTTCCGGTAATCTTTGTAGCTAAAATGCACTTTTTTATCGGTAACTTCTTTGATACGGTGGTTGCTGATGGCGACTTTGTGGGTGTACCTGCCCAAGTACTCGATGACCTGTTTCGGGCCGCCAAAAGGACGTTTTGCATAGACGACCCAGTTCTTGGTAAAGAGTTTATCCATTAAATTGGAATCTTTTACTCCCGAAGTTCTCAATAAAGCCACAAACTTTGCCCGGAATACTTTGCTCATCGCTTTTACAGAGAAGAGATATTTATCGGTTCGTACTTTCTTTTTCCACTTTCCGTGATGATCAATTCCGCCGCCAGGAACAATGCAGTGCAGGTGCGGATGCAAGCTCAGGTTCTGTCCCCACGTGTGAAGTATCGCAATCATTCCGAGCTGTATTCCTTCGGTGTTACCGAATTGGTTTAAAGTTGCCCAGGCGGCTTCAAACAATGTTTTGTAAATGAGTGTGGGATTTGCAATTGCCAAACCGTTCAGCTCTTCGGGAAGCGTGAAAACGAGATGATAATAGCTGCACGGGAGTAAATCCGCTTCGCGCTTCTGAATCCATTCTTCTTTTTTATGACCTTGACATTGCGGACAATGCCGATTACGACACGAGTTGTAACTGATGGAAAGATTTCCGCAACCGTCGCACGCATCGATATGGCCGCCCAAGGCGGAAGTCCGACAATAGGACAAAGCCCGAAGCGTTTTTTCCTGATGACCCGTAAAATTTTGAGCCGATAAATTGATTTTGCGCAGAACGTCGGCTACACTTCTGCCCTTACTTCGGGATTCCATTTTTGCGGCATAAAGCGAAAACGGTATCCAAAGGACTGTGAGGCTTCTGATCCGAAAGCTGGCAGACATGAAGATATTCCATGGTCGATTCAATTCTTTCATGACCCAGAAGTTTCTGAACCATGATGATCGGAACGCCTTCTTCCAGCAGATGCGTGGCGTAGCTGTGGCGCAAAGTATGGGTGTGAACCTCTTTGGTGATGCCGGCTTTTTTAGAAATGGTTTTTATTACCCACTGCACACCGCGCTGGCTGTAGCGGGAGTCAAAATCAGGTTTCTGTAAAGCGTTTTGATGTGTTTTTAAATCAATCTCCTCAATATTCCTGTTGTGGTTCCCATTGAATAAATACTGATCCGGATTTTCAATACTGATGAAGGTTTTCAAGCCTCTGATTAAATGTTCGGACAGGGGAACATAGCGGTCTTTGCTGCCTTTACCCTGAACGATATGCAGCATCTTCCGGTCAAAATCCAAATGCTGAAGCTTGATATTCCTTACTTCCATACAGCGCAGTCCGCAACCGTAGATCAGGCCGATGAGCAGTTTGTGTTTCAGGAGTTCAGCACTTTGAAGCATTCGCCAGATTTCTTCACGGCTTAAAATAGTGGGAAGTTTTTTCACTTTTGGAATCGCGGGAAGATGGAGGTAGCTGTAAGGCAAGCCTTCGGTTTTCAGCAAAAACCGCAGTCCGTAAACGGTATGTTTAAAGTACGACTGAGAAGGGGTTTTTGATCGCTTTTGAAGTTCAAAAAGGTAATCTTTGATGTCTTCCGGGTCTAATTCGGTAGGGACTTTACCGAAATGAAGCGCCAAGGCTGCAACGTGACGGGAATAATTGTCGAAGGTACGTTTGCTTCTGCCCAGGATGGAAATATTTCTTTCGAAGCGTTGCAGAAGTTCGGCAAAACCATTAACTTCGCTCGAGGCACGATTGAGAAATTTGTTGGTCCTTAAATCCTCCGGAGATTTTTTTTTGTAGCCATTTTATATGTTTTTTAAGGGTTAATAAAAACAAAGTTACTAAAACGGCGAATGGGAAAAGCTACCGGAGGTTTAGTTCAACAGCAGTTTGGCAAAATGGCGGGTTCATTGCTAAATTCAAGTTCAGTTCTTCGATTGAACTTTTGTGCAAAACTCAACATTTGTGCTTCGATTTCCGCCACTTCGCCAAGCTGCAAACCGTTACCTGCAATTCCCCTACTCGAAAACGAAGTTGTTTTTAGCCGCTAACGAGGAGGAGTCGGCGTGAAAAATTCAATATTCCAAATCCATTATTTCTTACCTTAGTACCTGCTCCTTGAAAAGACCGGTTTAAGCAATGGTGTTTAAAAAACCCGTCTGCAATTCAGGTAAGATTGCACAAAAGTCTTTGGTAGTAATACTTCAGACGGTGTTAGTTTTTAATGGTGAGTCCGCCAAAAGCAGATATCCCGATCAGAATAATTTCAAATTTAGCAAAGTGCAATCCTTGGAGTTTTTATTGGTTTAATTTAAAAAATTAAGACATGGAAATTAAGAAGCAGATTTCACTCGAAGTGGTACATCCCAATGCGTGTGGAATAGACATTGGCAGCCGCAGCCACTGGGCAGCTGTAGGGCAAAATGCCGAGGATGTAAAAGAATTTGGGGTGTACAGCCAAGATCAGCTCGAGATGTGTAACTGGCTACACTCAAAAGGTGTTACCTCCATTGCAATGGAATCCACCGGAACTTACTGGCAAAACCTATTTTCCACTTTGGTGGGCCAGGGTTTTGAGGTGATTTTGGTGAATGGCAGACAAACCAAAAACATCAAAGGAAAAAAGACCGACATTAAAGATTGTCAGTGGATACAGAAACTGCATTCTCTCGGGCTTTTGAGTGCCAGTTTTTTGCCAGATTCGGACACGGATACTGTACGGACCTATTCCAGACACCGGCAGAATCTGCTGAAGCAATCCGCATCATGCGTCAGGAGAATTCAAAAATACCTTCGGTTGATGAATATGCGGTTAGAAGTCGTGGTAAGGGATGTAGTTGGCCTTACCGGATCATCGATTATTGAGGCTTTTTTAAAGGGTGAGCATCAAGGTGAGGACTTGGCAAAACTCCGTCATTATAATTGCCGGAAATCAGAGGAAGAAATTGCAAAAGCCCTGCAATTTAACGGTCGTAAAGATTATCTTTTTGCTTTGCAACAGGAGTGGAACTCCTATAAACACCTTCAACAGCAAATCACAGAGACAGATTTACAAATTGATCAACTGCTGAAAGAACTCATCGATAAAGACGACCATAAGAAACAGCATACCATTGAAAAAAAAAAGCACAAGCGAAAAAACAAAAATGCGGTAAGCCAAACGGATATGAATTTAATTGCTTACCAATACTTCGAAGGTGTAGATCTGATGGCTATTGAAGGGGTAAGTGAGGGATTGATTATGACCCTTATTGCTGAAATCGGATTAGACGGTATTAGGAAATTCCCCACTGCTAAACAGTTCACGGCCTGGCTTAGGCTTGCGCCAAACAACAAGATAAGCGGAGGCAAGGTGCTGTCCAACCACATCCCGAAAGGAAGTTCAAGGCTCAAAATTGCCTTTCGAAACACTGCCAATGCCATCGGTAATCTCAAAGAAGGCTGGCTCGCAGACTTTTTCAAAAGGTTGAACTACAAGAAAGGAAGAGCAACTGCTGTCTCTGCACTGGCCCGCAAACTTGCCGTCATCATCTGGAACATGCTTGTGAAAGGGCAAAGCTACCAACCACCTTCACTATATCTGTTCCTTGACGAGAAAAGAAAAATTGCTGCAGCCAAAAGAATTCAAAAACAAATCACTAAATTTGGATTGACTGACAGAGATATTGAAATCACAAAATACTGATTATCAATATTAAAATTTAACGTTAGTCAGAATTCTTTCTTTCCTAGTATTTATTTGGACTCTTAGTTTTATTTGGATGCAAATAATGATAACAGCAATAATTATCTGTTATTTCTCTTATATAATTCACGAAAATATGGAATAATGAATGAAGAAATCGCCACCCACGAAATAGAAATCTTAACAATGCTCAACGATTTGGCAGGCAAAAGATTTAAGCCGATTAAAAGCAATATAGCGCCCATATCGGCAAGGCTGAAAGATGGTTACACCGTACAGGAATTAAAGGAAATTGTACAGGTTAAAACGCTCGACTGGAAGAATAACGAGGTGATGAACCAACACCTTTGCCCAACAACACTTTTCCGGCCCGGCAATACAGATAAGTACCTTAATTATATTTTGTCAATCAAAGCAAACCCGAAGCAATATGCAAAATACTTCGCAAAACTTAATAAAACAAGATCCAGCGCAAACCGTACTGATGACCTTACAGACATTTACGGAGACTAAACAGGCTTTTAATATGCTCGCTAAAATAGAGCAGAAAATAAGCGTTGCAAAAGTAATCGAAGAAAGTCCGCTGGTTATGACACTTGGCAGGAAACGACCGGTTGTAGATCAAATATCTCGGATTATAGAATTCTTTCTGGAAGTAACCGGCAAAGAGCTTTATGACTATCAAATTGACATCCTTGCTGGCGACCTGTACGAAAAATTTAAAACTGATGCACTGGAAGATATTATTCTCATGTTCAAAATGGCAAGGCAGGGCGAATTTGGGAAAGTGTACAAATGCGATACTTTCGAGATTATGGACTGGAGCAACAAATATTTAGATGTGAAAGCTGCAACCCGGGAAAAACTGTTGAAAAAGAAACAGGAACCGCGAACGGAGGCGAAAGTCGGCAAGTACTTCAATGAATTACCCAAAGAGCTTCAGGAAAAATTTGAAACACTGGTGCAGCCTAAAAAAGACTTTCTCCCACAAAAAGCGGTCGATGCATTAACCAGGGAAAAGATGCACCGGGAACTTGCTGAAAAAATTAAAAAAGAAAAATGATTAAACTGACCGAAAAACCACCCGATTTTATTAAAATGGAAGTACAACTCACAATACCACAAACTGAAATTTTTCAGTTCCTGCAAAGCAAAGGCTATGAAATTAAAGCCTATCCGATTCATCACGAAGCTGTAGAAGAATTTCTAATTACTGAACCGGTTCACATCTGGCATACCTTCACCGCCACAAAAAAAGACGAGGAACAGTCTGGCGATAATCAGTTTTTAAAGGTGTTTAAAAAAGAGGTTAAAAATCTTTTAAAAATTTGTTAATTAAAATTGTTAAATTTGAAAAAATTAATAAAATCAGAAATATGGAAGAAATTAAAGAAGGTGATGTTGTGTCACTTAAAAGTTCAGAGAGTTATACATTTACCGTTGGCAGAATTGAGACTCAAAGTGATAAAAAAATTGCAGTCTTATTTTACTTTGACAGTGCAGCTGGTGAACTAAAAAAAGTAAATGTTCCTGTCGCGGCACTTAAAAAACAGTAAATTATATGGATTTCAAAAAATACTTTTCAGAAGCGCAAACTGTTACAGTTTCAGTTGCGAAACTTGGAAATCAGAAGATTACTAAATCAATCTTCAATCAAATTCCTATTGGCAGAAGAATAAAATATCCTTTTGATTTTGAAGGCATCAGTATCTTAGGATTTGTGAATAACGGAGAACATTGGGTTATTTACACAGAAGACGAAAGATTATTTAAAGGAAGCCTAAGGGAAATTATGAGATTGCTTACCACCAAGAGAGATAAGCATCAAATTTCTACAATATCTTACTATATGGAAATCGCTAATCCTGAAAACTACAATGATTATGATACATTTGTTTCGCTTCCGTTGGAAGAACAAGAGAAGTATTTAGCCATTTTGGATAGGATGAAGTTGTTTTTCACTTCTTTAAAAAGTCACCAGATATATATGTAATGAAAACACTATTACTTTTTTTTCTGTTTATTTCCGGGATATTTTTTGGACAAGAAAAGACGCTTTTTAAAGCTGTGTCATATAATAACCTAATCGAACTATATAACGAGAAGTTAGGATTAAAAAATGAAGACCTAATAGCTAATATTGAGAGGTGTAAATATATAGTTGCTGATGCTAAAAGCAAGCAAAACCACCAAACAGAAATTGCTTTTAATTTATTTTTAACTGGTCTGTTAGAAGCCAGTTCAGTAGCTGACAAAAACACTGCATTCCTGTCAGTTTATCAGGATGCTAATTCATACAGTCTTTACAATTCACGGAATAAATTTGTTGCCCGCCTTGATAAGCATCAATTTGATGAGCAAATTGAAATAAACGGCAATAAAACAGAAACTTTCATCAGTAATTATTTTTACATTTTGCAGGAATAATTTATATGTTAATCTTATCATTAAAAAAATGAAAAAACTATTTCTTATTTTCCTTTTTATTTCCGGACTTGTATTCGGTCAAAATGTAGAATTACTACAGAAGGCCAACAGCGGTGATGAAACATTTGCGCAAACCTTCACCAAAAACATCTATCCAGATTATAAATTGGTTGACAGTTATAAGGAAGGTTTAAACTACACTTACGTATTGGTACCGGAAAAAACTTCTGAAGCTGAAGTGAAAGATTGTAAACTTGGTAATCCTTGCAAAATAGGAGTTAGTGTGGTTTACAAGGTGATTAATGGAAATTACGTATTCTCATCTGCTAAAGGTGACAGTGAAAGCCTTTTCGCTTTCTGGACCAAAGAAGTGCAACCAGCGGAAAAAACCACCGCCATTAAAAGCTACAAAAATAAAGAAGCAAAAGTGTGGTACAATCTGGAGCCTACACCTAAAAGCTGGAGAATAGTAAATATGTCTGACCGTTCAGATTCTCAATGGTAAATTATGATTAGATTTATTGACTTAACAGGACAAATCTATTTAGACGAAGAGATAATTTCATTTGCTTTTTTTGATACCGTTACAGGTAAATTTTGTGAGTTCTCTGGTTTTCAGAATTGGGATAATTTGGAGGAATTTATTAATGATTTTGATGATAAATTAAGAAACCTGGAAAGATTTTTAAATCTCATTCCAGAAGAAATAAAAGCTAAAATTCGGTAAAGTAAAATAGCCTTGACTCGTATGTCAAGGCTATTTATTTTTGTACAGAATGGCTTACAACAGAAATAATTACATTAAACGCTTACAGTACATTATTTCTGTCTATCAACAGTATAAGCATTCTGATGTCCCGGATACAGATATTTTACGCATTCATTTCCCAAAGCATCACATTTTCATTTCCTACAGACAATGGATGAATATCAAGGGAACGCCCGTTCCTAAACCAAATACCGAACAGTTAACGCTTTTTAATTAGGTTTTAATCCACCATTAAATTTAAAAACCACTTCTTTGGTTTCCTCCTGATTTGTGCTGTAATCCTCGTAAGATGTCGTATAAGTCAGTTGGCGGACGCGTAACCCGATATCATTGTTATTCTGGCTTTTCACGTTGGTTCTGGTCAGGTTGGTGAAATAATCCTCACTCCATCCGTTCAGCGCATTGTGGAGTTTCTGTTCAATCTCCAAATATTCTAAACCTTTCATTCTGTCTCTTAGTGGAGCTTTGTGCCAAGTCGCGCTGTAGTTGTCAAACACGAGCTGAAAAGTGATTGGTACCATTCCCAACTGTGCAGAACTGGAAAGTTCTGAATAATCAGAGTTCGGGAAATCAATTAAAACCGCTGGATAGGCTAACGCCGGACGGCCATTTTCACCAACTTGCCCTAATTGGCCAAGGTCCTGATCAATGTACTGAATTGCGGGAACTTCTTTGGAAATCCTTTTCTGAAGATCAATTAATATTTGTGAAAAAAAGTAATCCATTATTTTTTGATTATTTCGTTGATATCCCGTAATACTTCTCTGGAGATGGCATTATTTAAAACAGGACTTGGATTGGCAGCGGTTGGAGCAAATTGGCGTTGTGCAATATTCACCTTTCTGGTGTGAGATTTTACAGAACTTTGACCCGTTTTCATGGTAACAGTTTTCTGCCTTTCATTTCCGCTTTTGGTATATTTACCGGTGCCGATCTTTGTTTTTCCGTACCTATTTCTAGTGTGAGCCTTTACAGTCACATCACCACTGAATCCTTCATTGTGCGCTTTTGCGTATGGCATGTGGTTCTGAATTGTTGCTTGACCTACCTGTGTTGTGAAATAGGTTGCAGCCCTCAATTTTCCCGTTTTCACGAGAATGGTACCACCACGCTTGGTAGATTTCCACTTTTTGAAAGATGCACCTTGAAAGCCTTGCGCCCGAAAATTCCCGTTCACAAAACGCAAAGCAATCTTTCCGGCTTTTGCAGGAAACTTTACTTCAGTGTATGTCTTCAGCTCGGCTGATTTACGTTGCAAAACTTTGTCAAATTCTTCTGGACTCATCGGTCTATTAAAATGCCTTTTCTTAGTTTGTCAATCTTCTTAGGGTCGCCCGCGGTAAAATCTACTTCAGTGATCACACCTTTTGCATTCATCCATGTTTCGGAGTAGCCTTCAAAAGTTTTTATTTTTTCAAGATTGGGCAATCCATACTGTTGCCAGCTCAGATTTTGCTCCTTTCCTTTTGAATTGATAAAATACGGATGGTTTTCTTTAAATATCACTTTCGATATTCCAACATTATTGTAAAACGGCGAATCTTTGTTTTCTTCTTTTAACTGTATGTCTGCCTCCTGGTCCGTCAATTTATTTTGATAATTTGATTTTCCCGGAACCACCATGCATCTACAGCTCCAGCCATTTGGCGGATAATTTGTTTTCCAGAAGAAATGTGATTTCGGAGCGGTGTATTTATCAAGAACCGCGTGCGATGGTCTTACACGACTATCACCAACCGTAGAATATTGCAACCAATCCTCTTCCGCAAACCTATCCCATTTATCCGCCATTATCGCACTATAATGTGCATTTTCGGATTCGGTTTCCAAAAATTTCCTATTGAAAATTTCTCCTGTATCTGCTATCTTTTTAACGAATGCCGATCCACTTATTATCTTGCCATCTTCAATCATTGCATCACGGTAATATTGCATTTGAGTGAGAGATTTCGCCGCCGAAAACGCATAGATGTTTTGCTTCAATTTCTCAATTAGAATCCGCTGATCGTCTTCAGAACTTCCAATACCTTCAAGTCCTGAGTTTACCGCTTTCATTAAACTTTGTGCCGTTTTCAGGTGCAGATCAGCATTAATTAGAATGTTTGGATCGTTCAGCTGTTCAGCAATAATCTGATAAATTTCATCCCAATTATTGTCTTGGTCTGCAAGATCCGGTAAATGTCCACCACAATCTTCACAGTGTGTGGCGTACAGATTATTTAACCGCCCGATTACCGTCGGGCGTGGTCGAAAAAATCGGCCATCTTTTTGAAAAACTGGTCTAGAATTGTAGGGTTGCTAAAATCCGCGAGATCTCCTTCCTTTTTCGAAGTGGCATCATTGATCTTGGTACCTTTTTTTTCTGTCTTGGTACCGTCATCAATAACCGGCAGTTTACTTTCCTCCATTTTCTTTTTCAAAGCGTCGTAATTCTTTGGTTTTGGGATGCCATAGGTACTATACCAATAATCATCTTCCACCGGTACCTTTTCTGCAACTTTAAAATCAATCTCCATTTTGAGTTTCAGTTTGGCTAGATTTAATTCTAACTCATACTCAAATTCACCGCCTTCAACATCAAAACCGTAAGATTTCAGAATATTAAGGAAATATTCAGAATTCAGCTCATTCTCAACCATGATTAAGTCAGAGGCGATAATCTCGTCTTGTTGTTCACCATGCTCTTTAGATTGCGCATATCCGGAAGATTTGCTCGCGGATGTGGTTTCCGTGTTTCCAAGGATTTTAATAGCCATTTCTTCATTACAGGCAGCTTTAAAACCACCTTGTAATTGTCCGTCACCATTACTGGCTTTGCCGTCCAACATCTGGAAAGTTGCCTGCTTTGGAATCATCATTGCTAATGAGTTTCCGGACTCATTGAGAATCTTTTTAAGCTCCTCTTTGGTTTGTGTGTCATAGGCATCATATTCCATAATTCGAACCGGTTGGCCGAAAATTTCTACATATTGCGCCCAATCACCAAAGTTTCCTCGTTTGTAAATTGCGTACAGTGAACAGCCCAACAATAAGCCGAGATCCTTTTTATCACCGATCACCCAAACAAATGGCAGCTCGTCAATTTTAAAGCCTTCATCTTTGGAAATGCTGTATTGGTTTTTAACAATCAAACCCTTTTCCGGCTTGATGTGCTTTCGTTCGATTTCGTCAAAACAAAACTTTTCTCCGATCTTAAATTCAACACCCGAAATACCCCAGAAAATGGATTCCAGTATTTTCTTTATCAAAGATCTTCCAGACTTGCTGCGCATGAGTTTGGTCACCACTTTGTTCTCGTTGCCTTCTTTGTCCTTAAAAATTAATTTTTTATTGAGAACTGAATTGATTCTTTTATCAATAATTCCCCCAAGAAAGCCGTCCATAGAAACAACATCATGATACAGATCATACAGCAGTACTCTGTTCGGGTAATGAACTGATTCAGCAATGA
The DNA here is from genome assembly GCF_000735695.2 of Kaistella haifensis DSM 19056. Lineage (GTDB taxonomy): Bacteria > Bacteroidota > Bacteroidia > Flavobacteriales > Weeksellaceae > Kaistella > Kaistella haifensis. The sequence goes on along the minus strand of NZ_JASZ02000002.1, from coordinate 134,105 downwards.
CAACGGAGTTTTTAAGCGACTGAACATCCTTCCTGCTACGATCTGGCGAAACAAGGTTAATATCCTGGATTATGTATGTCGGTTGAGCGGTTTGCTTTTGCGGGCGCGGTTTTAAATCTTCTGTCATTTTAAAATCTGTTTGTTCGTTTAGTTGTAGATGTCCAATAGACATCGCTTCCACTTTCATCTTCCGGGGTGTCAGGATCGTCAGCCGGATAAGGCCAACCCGGATTTAGTTTCCCGTCCCGGATTCCGTAAATCCATCCCGGCTCTTCCTCTGTTCCGATCCAAAACATAAAATCAGCTTCGAATCTTGACAGATTAACGTTCGGATTTGCTTTCCGAATCAGGAACCAAGACGTCGTTACCTTTACGCATTTTTTCAGAGCATGGTCTTTTACTGCTGGATCCGAATCTTCAGTTCCGAAAAGTTTATCCAGATCATATTTAAAAAGGAAAGTTTTGATGAATGCTTCAGCATCATCGATATGATCCTGTACTTCCTGATTGATTTCAGCAACGGGAACAGTTTCCGGGTCTTCATTTTCTACCGGTTCCTGATATCGTGTGATTTGGTTAATGACCTCTGCGTACAGTTCAGTGTCGAGGTCTTTTGGTGTTATTAAACTCATTTTAAATATGTTTAAAGTCTATGACGGCTAGGTTGACGTTGCACTGATTCTACAGAGCCAAGTGCTTCGCTGGCTCTCTTATCGTCGATGATTGAAACAGCACCCTCGATCATATCGGGACCATCCAGAAGCTTTGCTTTGGAATTGGCATTTTTGAATTGTGCTTTTAATCTCATCATGTGCGGATTATCTTTTTCACGCTCGTTAAAAGTCAGATGCTCCAATCTTACCAACGGCTCTAACTTCCCTTCAATCCTTGACCATTTATCTGGCTTTTTGCGCTCGTCAGGTCGAATTGGGAGTATGATGTTCAGCTCCTGTGATTTTGCATAAATCAGCGGCAATAGAACCTGCTCATAAAAAGGATTTTGCAGCGTATTATTTTCGATGTAGATGTAAATAACTTCAACACCTGCTTTCTTACAAATCATGTAAGCTTCGAAGAGATAATCAATGAATTTCGAGTTTGTCATCTGGTCTACCCATGCCTTGTGAATATTATATTCCCTCATCTTATTGGCGACAATTCCGACCGCTTTGGATGATGATTTTTTACTTTCAGAATTGCTGGTTGCTGGATCGGCATAAATCACCACATAATCGCAGTGCTTCAACATAAAAGGCGTTTTGTCGGTCAAGTTTTTAAAGACTTTTCCGCCGTCCATTGGATTATTATAATATTCCTTTTGGATAGACTCGTAACTTGTGGTTCTGAGTGCAATATCAATCAGTTCCTCCGTGTTTTTTTCTGGCCAAGTGGATTTATTGTTTTCGTCCCGGATATTTACAATTTCCCAGCTATCTGCCTTATTACCCATTTCGGTTATACAACAATAATCTGCAATGATATTTCCGCAGGCGATAATCAGTAAACCGTTAGAAATAGACCGCGTTGGAATCAAAGCTTCATCGATCCATTTTACACGCTTATCAATAATTTCAGAGTTTCGGCAATCGTCATCAGTGTCGATATCATCAATTAAAATAATATCCGGACGAATGGAATCGTTACGCGTACCCCTCGGCGATTGCCCAGCCCCAACGGCGCGAAAAGCACAACCTTTTCGGGTGGTGAATTCTCCCTCTTCCCAACTTCCAATTCTTTTCTGTTGGCCGTAGTCATTAATGATTCTATTGTTTCTCTCAAGGATTGTTTTGTAAGGCATTAAAAGCCTATTGGCATTATCCCAGGAGTTTGAAACCAGAAGCGTATTTTTTTTCTTGCCGGTAAGGATTAATTTCAAAACCTCCATCATTGTACGCCCGGACTTTGAAAGTTCACGCGCCCAACTTCTCACCAAGTAATACTCAGAATTCCGCATTACTTTTTTGGTAGATGCTAAGTGAAACGGTGCAGGTTCTGAGGTATAGAAATTTGGGAAATAATACTTAAACCATTCCTCATCATTCTCTTCCAGTCGCTTAATGCGTTTTAGTTTTTCGGTAGATAACTCTGCGAGGTCAATGGGTGTGGCGTTGTCGATATTGTCTCCAAATTCTTTCCACTCCTGTAACCACTCTTTATCGGTTTTTTTGCGATTAGCCATTTTTCACCCGGTTATTTATGTACTCATCGAAATAGTTTTTAAAAAGCTTTGCATCCGGTAGATTGATCTGCTGGATGAAGGTGATCATCTTTTTGCCAGTATGTACGATTTCACCTAATCCGATTTCCACCTCCAATCGTTGTATATTAGAAGTTATTTTACTCAATGTATCCGCTTCAGCAGATGTAGGAATGTTTTTTTGTGGTCGCTGAATCGGCTTTCCCTTATTATCCAGAATTTCAGGTCGAAAGGCGATATCAAGATTGATAGCTTCCAATTGATTATAAAAGTGTATCAATTGATTTTCCCGGGTGTTTAAAAGGCTCTTTCTGAGACCGTCCCAGTTATCTTCTTTGCACCACTTACCCACTGTTTTCTCAGTGACTTTCACACGCTCTGCCACTTCTTTTAATGTGATTTTTTCATTCACATATAAAAGGCGTGCGTGTTCCCTTTGTTCCGACTTGCTTATTGCCATAAATAGTATTTCTCGGTACAAAAATGAAGTGAAACAGCCTCAAAGTGAAATAGTTGTGCAATCCTTGCGCACTAATTTTCAAACGGTTAGAGGTTTTTGGAAGTTTGCCAGACAAATATGAAAACGATAATAATTTCTTTCTGGCTAGGTGTGGATGTTCTTGGATTTCCAAACATTCATAAGCACGAATTAAAGTATCAAGTTGAAAGCAAATTTTTTAAACCTTTTTCAAAATAAATGAGCGACACTTTCAAAAAAATAGACAAAGAATTTTGCATCACTGATGATTCCGTGAATGTTTATGGTTACCGATGTCTTACGGCAGGATTTCAAATCGATGAAGTCAAAAAGAATCCAATAGGCTTCCACATGCACAACCGTGACAAAGGTGTTGTCGTTCGTTGGGATGATTTCCGTATCGATGGCGATAAAGTTTTTGCAAAGCCGGTTGTTAATCTATCACATCCGGAAGGTCAATCAATAGTTGACCAGATAGAAGGTGGTTTTCTAAACGCTGCCTCTGTTGGAAAGATTGTCGTTTTGGAAGCTTCAGATGCTAAAAATCTAAAGTTACCCGGACAAACAAAACCTACCGTAACAAAATGGTTTTCGCGTGAAATATCACTGGTGGATATTCCCGGAAACTACAACGCTCTTGCTAATCTTTATGATAAAGATAACAACGAGCTCAACTTATCCGATCTCGAAAATTTCACTTTAAAAAATATGAAAAACACACTAGAAGCTGCCGTAATTCTTACCGCACTGAATCTAAAGGACGGCGACGAATCTGCCGTCGTAACAGCTATTAACAACCTAGTTGCTAAAGCTGACAAAGCCGACGAGTACAAAGATCTTTTGGATGCAAAAGATGAGGAACTGAAAACGGTAAAGGCCGAAACCTTAACAAAGGAGGTTCAAGACCTTATTGCCGGTGGAAAAACCTCTAAAAAACTGACCAACGAATTGGCTGCAAAGCTTGAGAAAGACTATGCCGAAAATCCGTCCGGACTGAAAGATTTGATCGATACATTACCAGCGCAGGTATTGGTTACAGAGCAAAAAGAAGCTGGCAAATACGAAGGTAAAACCTTTGATGATCTGTACAGTTCCGGTGAACTGGAAACCGTAAAGAAAGAGTTTCCTGATCTCTATGAAAAACTGAGAGATGAGAAGTATCCTAACCTAAAACAAGACTAAAAAATATGGCACAAAATCCAAAAGTACCACAAGAACTGTGGGCGCAATACGTAGTTGAAAAACTATGGAAAGAAAATCCCCATTTAGCACTATGTGTTGACGAATCTCAATTCGTAAAAGGTGGTTCAGTTGTTTATATTCCACAAGCCGGGGCAAAGCCCGGAACGGTAAAAAACAGATCAGTGTATCCGGCAACAGCGGTGCAAAGAGCCGATACAGCATTGGTGTATGCGCTTGATGTTTGGACTACCGATCCTTCTCATTTGCCACTGGCTGACCAGCTGGAACTTTCTTACCAAAAAACAGATTCTGTACTTGGCGATCATGTCAATACATTAATTGAAGCTGTAGGTGATGAAGTAGTTTACAACTGGGTAAGAGCATTTAAACCAGCAGTTGGCGGCGGTGTTACAGCTGATAATTTACCAGCAAACAGAAAAATCCCAACTACAGGTGCAGCCGAGGCTGTAAATGGTGAAGATGGCCAAACTGGAACCAGAAAGGCATTGAGCTACAAAGAGCTTCAAAAAGCTCAGGCGATCATGAACAAAGATAATGTTCCAAAGTCTGAGAGATATGCAATGCTTGAATCTTACATGTATCAGCAATTTTTGGATTCATTATCAGCTAACCAAATGGCTGCATTCCAAAACGCCGCTGACCTTTCAAAGGGTATTGTTGGTGAGTTCGCAGGATTCAAAATTTTGGAAAGAAGTTCAGTATTGGCATTTACCAGTGAAGGTGCAGCCATTGCACCGGGAACCGCTCTTGCAGCAACTGACAATTTAGGCTGTCTGTTATGGCAAAAGCAATCTGTTACCAAGGCAATGGGAGACACTCATTTGTTTGATGACAAAGGGAACCCACTGTATTACGGTGACGTTTACTCAACATTACTGAAAATGGGTGCAAGATGTAAGAGAGCTGACTGGAAAGGAGTTATCTCAATCGTTCAAGGCGCTTAACAATAATCACAAAATAAATATAAAAAGCCTATCTGATTAGGTAGGCTTTTTTTCTTAAAAACACTTATGCGAGCTATCAAATATTTAGTGCTGCATTGCACAGCCACACCGCAAAACACAACCATTGATTCAATTAAAGATTATTGGAAGCGGGTGAAAGGCTGGAAGAATCCCGGATATCATTTTATGATTAAGGCCAATGGCGAAATAGTGAACACTTTTCCGATTGAGCAAATCTCCAATGGTGTTGCCGGTTACAACACACCCAGTATTCATATCGCCTATATCGGCGGTGTAGATGCTAAAAACAAACCTCTGGATAACAGAACCGATGCGCAAAAAGCATCACAAATAAAGCTTTTAAAAGAGCTGAAATTAAAATTTCCCACTGCCATAATTACTGGCCATCGGGATTTTCCAAAAGTGAACAAAGCCTGTCCAAGCTTTGATGTCAAAACTTGGCTGAAACAAATAAATTTTTAAAATGAAACGCAATTTTTTTTTCATAGTTCTGATTTTTTATTCGCTGGTGATGGTGGTTTCCTGCAAAAGCAGGAAACCGCAGGAACCGGTGATCATCACGAAAACGAAGGAGACTGTTAAAACTGTAAGAGATACAATCTTTAAAGTGGAAAAAGACAGCTCATTCTACACGGCTTTTGTAGACTGTGTGAACGGGAAACCGGTACTACGGGAAACTCAGGAAACCAAAGCAGCCTCAAAGCCTGGTAAAAGTCTGAAAGTTCCCAAAACCACATTAGACGGCAATAAATTAAACTGTGATTGTGAAGCGAAAGCACAGGAATTACATAAACAATGGGAGGAAACCCACACCAAGGAGCACGAGCAAACACCTATTTACATCAAAGTGCCTGTTGAAGTGGAAAAGCCTTTAACGTTCTGGCAGAAAACTCAAATTTGGTTCGGAAGAATCTTTATGGGAATCCTCTCTTTGTTTTTAATAATCGGTGTACTCCGTTGGAAACGCCTGATTTAATCAATGTTTAAACACTTATTAAAAATCAATTAAAATGAAACATACAGATTTAGCTCAAGACTATTTTGAGCGCCATTCCAGAAGTAACGAATGCCACATTACAAGTGATGGAAGAGTTTTTCACACCTCAGGTCACGCCATCAGTTTTGCTCAGGAAAATAACCTGCAAGATCAAACAATTGAATCTTACACAAGAGATCAGGCGGAAAAAATTGCAACTGTTCCGGTTGAACCAGTTGGTCCTACTGAAGAGGAAATTATTGCAAAAACTGAGGAACTTAAAAACCTTGATATTGATGCAGCGGAATATCCTGTTCTGAAAACTTTCATCAAGTTTTTCGACATCAAATGCGAAGACCAAAAGGCAGCAACTTTAAAAACTGCTTTAACTGAATACAAAAATAACTTAGCTCAATAATTATGGCTCAAGAAACTGGAACGCCGAAAGTAATTACCAATGTTACCAACGGCAATTTGCTACGCCAAGTCAACATAACTGACGGTGTTGCAGGAATCGTAGCTACAGCGAAAACCGCTGGATTAATTGGCAAAGTAAATACAGTCTATGGCTTAGACGATGCGGTTAAGAAAGGTTATACCGAAGCTGCAGAACCTTTCATCTTTGGAATTCTCAATGAGTTCTACACGGAACTTGGCGGCTCGCAGGAACTTTGGGTTCTAGGAACCGAAGACACAATGACGATGGCGCAAGCTGTGACCAGTACCAATAACAACGGTGCGAAAAAATTGCTGACTGTTTCTCAAGGGCGTGTAAATCTGGTTGGAATTATGAGAGACCCGGCATTAGCTTATGATGCTGGAGAAGAATTTCTCGACACTGATGTTTCAGCCGCTGTCATCGCTTCAAAAGCGTTGGCGGAATATCAACAAAGTATCAATCGTCCGGTAAGGTTTTTAATTTCCGGTAGAGTTGCGAATACGGATGTCGCGAACACTTACAATCCAAATACTGCATCCAACGGTTACGCTGGAGTTGTGTTGGGAAATGTTTTATCTGATGGCAGACCGGCCGTTCCTTTAGCATTAGCAAGGGCGGTTAAATATGAAGCTCACATTAAAATCGGAAGCGGTGAAAAAGGCGCTTTGAGTATTAATTCAGCTTATATCGGAGACCGTCCGATTGAAGAATACACACCTACAGAACTGGATGCGTTCGCAAGTGCTGGATTTATGGTGTTGCATATCCGGGAAGGAATTTCAGGTTTCTTTTTCGGCCGGGATAACATGTGTTCTGATGACGATTTCAGAATCTTAGTTTACGGTCGCTTAATCGACAAAGCGCAAAGAATCTCCACCGCTACTACAGCTCCATTTGTGGAAACAGATGTGAGAATTACACCGGACGGTAAAATCAACGATGCTGATGCGACGTATATGGAGCAAACCGTTAAAACGCAGCTACTGGCACAGATGGGAGACCAGATCAGCGGCGTAGACTGTATCATTTCCTTAGATCAGGACCTTATTAATACCAACACTTTGGAAATGCAGGTGAAAATCCAACCTCTTGGATATCTGACATGGATCATCATCAACCTAGGATTAACAAAAACGATTTAAAAAATGTCAAACGTAAATATCACTACAAAAGAATGTGCCTGGTCACATTTTGAAGTAAAAGTTCTCAACCGAACTATAAAAGGTTTGCGCGGTTTTGAAAGTAAAAAAACAAAAGATGCAGAACATCTGATGGGTGCAGGTGATCAACCGATTGATATTATGACCTCCAACATCAAGTATGAAGGTAATATCAAACTTTTAGGATTCGAAGCCGATGCAATTGATAAAGCGGCGCAGGATGGAGGCTATGATGATATCACAGAGGTACCGCACGAGCTTATTATTATCAGTATCTCTTTCAAAAGAAGAATTACGGATAAGCGCAAGACCTACATCGTCCGCGGTGTGCAGTTTACTGAGACAGGTGTTGGAATGGAGCAAGGCGCAAAGAACCGCGAAACAACGTTGCCATTCTTAGCGATGAGCCAACAGTTAATTCATTAATCAAAAATAAAATATCAGAATGTCACAAACAGAAGACTTAAAAAACGTATTCGCCAAAAGACAGGCAAAGGAAGCTGAAAAAGCAAAAAACGACAAATCACCGGTGGTTAAGGATTTATCAGCATTTGTGAAAAGATTCACCCAAAAGAAGCTGGATGAATGGAAAGAGGAAAACGCAAACCGGGAACTGATCTATTTAAAAGTAGATGATTTCCTAGCAGTTCTCAGACCTCCAACCGCTGAAGACCTTGGCGATTACCTAACCGCAATCGGAGTCAACGGAATGTCCAAAGCGGTTGCTATGATCATCGAACAGCTTTGGCTGGAAGGCGATTATCAACTGATCGAAGATGAAGACCTCTTTATTGCGGTTTTCCTGCAAATCAATAACATTTTAGAAGGTAAGAAAGGCGAATTTTTTCGCGCTTAGTCAAGCTGGCAAATATGCCTTTGAAAAGCAGGAAGGCGGAATTGAGTTCTTAATAGTTTTCGGAGCTATGAAATTCGGCGCAGATGCGATGAGACTCTGGGGTGAGGAGAAATTTTTCTTCAGAACAGGCATCGCTTTAGAAATTTGGAAAAATCAAGGTAAAAAAGAGTTGTGAGTAATATTGTTGAGTTTGTAGTACGAATGCGTGATCAGATGAGCGGCGGCCTAGGGAAACTTGGCGCAACTTCTCAATCAACATTCGGCCGAATGGCTCAGCACGCGGATAAAATGAACCAGCGTAACCGTATTCTTGGCCAAAGCTATGATCAGTTACAAAGCAGAATTCGTGAAGTTGAAAATACAATTCGAACCTCTACTATTACCACCCAAATTGCATCTGCAAGGCGTGAATTAGCAAGTTTACAAAGGCAAGCCGGAACTCATCAAGGTAATATTGGTGGTTCTGGGTCTAGTTCTGGTGGGATTGGCGTTGGTGGAGTCGCTTTAGGTTCCATGATCGGTAATGTTGGCTTACAGGCTGCAACTGCTTTTTTAGGAGCAGTTAAAGAAGGAATTGGGAGCGCTATTTCCGGGAGTTTGCAAAAAGAGAAAGATCTCGTAGGACTTTCCACTTTTATCGGAAAAAAGGATGCAAATGTCGCTTATAAGAATATCCGGCAGGATGCACAAAATTCTTCTTACGATACCGCCTCACTTCTAAAAGCTAACCGGGCTTTAATATCAGTTGACGGCAATGCTAAAAATGCCAGAGAAGATGTGATGAACCTTGCCAATGCTATAGCAGCAACCGGTGGAGGAAATGATGAATTGCAGCGTATGTCAATTAACATGCAGCAAATTAAGTCGCTTGGAAAAGCTTCCGCTATGGATATTAGGCAATTTGGCTATGCTGGAATCAATATTTATTCTCTGCTCTCCAAAGCTACAGGAAAATCAATGGATGAAGTTAAGGAAATGGATGTTACTTATGATTTACTGGCCAAGTCATTAGCAATGGCAAGGAGCAAAGGTGGTCTTTATGCCGGCGCATTAGAAGCTCAAAATGCAACGAAGGGCGGACGGTGGGAAGCAATGAAGGATAAAGCAGCAAATACGCTTACAGATATTGGTGATGCAATGAGCCCTATTATTATTCAATTCCTTGATCTTGGCACAAAGGCTTTAAATTTTGTTGCACCTGCAATTTTAAAAATCACGCCGTACATCGACCTTATTTCTAAAGGATTGGGAACCGCTATAGCTTATATCACTGGTTTGTCAAAAAGCACAGGCGGTTGGATGGATTACCTGAATATTGTTTCTGGAATTTTCGGAACCATTTGGGATTATTCAAAAACAGTGTCTGCTCAACTAGGGAAAATTGTCGGCGGCATTTTGGAATGGCTTGGGAAAAGTTTAATCATAAAAGATATTTTCCGGCTTATTGGCTGGACCTTAGAAAGTATCATTAAACCTATAATTACGTGGCTCGGTGACGCCTTAGTTTGGATTTGGGAAAAAGTATTAAGCCCTATCCTCGATGGTTTAGAAGCCGCTTATAAATGGGTTCGCGACATTGTAACAGATGACAATAATCTTACTGTGCAAGCTACGAAAACCATCGTAAATAAAGATGATCCAGCAGCACCAAGTTATCAGGCAGACTTAACAAGATTTAAGGATAAAGGGATTATCAGTGATACTGAAGCAAAAAGTAAGAAAAATAAAGAGTCTTCCAAAAAAGCTGGTGATACAATTTCTGGCGGAGGACCGCGCGTAATTAATATCACGCTTGGGAAATTCTTTGAAACGATTCAATTCACCACTTTAAATAATAATGAAAGTAGAGACGAGCTTGAAAAATTGTTAATGGAAATGATGGGTAGAGTTCTATACAACGGCGCACAAAACGGATAACATGGCAAACTCAGCAAACGTCTTTAATCTTTATGACCTGTACAAAGAATACTTTGGCCGCGGTTCTTACTATGTGGATAGAGATGGTAATAAAAAGAATTTCACTCAAGAAGTTGAGATTCCTGGTATTACCAAAAACCCACATCCTAGAGGCACTATTCATTATTCTTCCAAGAATATTAGTTTCAATAAAATAGGCGCTTATGGTCAGGATATCTGGTTTCCTATAACACTAAGGGGCGGCAAACTGAATGCTGGAACTCTTGAGGGGATTCATATTTCAATTGATGCCTGTACCATTTCTGTAAATCTTGCCACAACTGTAGTTTCTACTCCTGTTGTTGAGCGCAAAGGAACCGTGAATGAGATCATCAATATTGATGATTATAAATTCACAATCCGAGGTTTCCTGATTGGAAAAAACAGAACGGTACCAGAAGACAAAATCCGCGCTTTGGTTGATTTCAAAGAAAGCACTTTAGAAAAAACTCTTCACGGCGGATATCCGGAAATATTCCTTGATGAAAGCTGTAGAATTATTGTTACGGACTTGGAATTCCCGGAAGTCCAAGGACAAAACCACTGGATAAGACCCTTCACCATGACTTGTAAAAGTGATTTTATAACAGATTTAGAGTTTTAATAATGGCTTTTTATTTAACCAGCAGTATCACAATTGGCGATTACAAAAACATAAAGCCCAATAAGGTGACTTGGAAAACAGATGTTGGAAATTTTGTTGATACCTGCACCATCACCTTACCGCGCCGGACACACATGATAAATGAGAATCCAGATAAAACATTGGATTTGGAAGGTCGCAAAATTTATCAGTTTAAAGAAGGCGACAAAGTAGAAGTTCTTTTGGGTTACAATAACAAAAACGAAAGGCGTTTTTCAGGATTTATCCGCCGGGTAAAAATGGGAATTCCCGTTGAACTGGAATGCGAGGGGTACGCCTCTCAATTGCATAATATTATTTTCAATAAAACTTATGCAAATGTCACTGTTAAACAGCTATTAAAAGATTTGACAGCAGGAACAGACATTAAACTTTCTAATGAAATACCGGAAATTCCTTTAAAAAATGTTCGGTTCAAGAATGCTACCGGGATACAGGTTTTGGAATATCTGAAAAAAGAAGTGAGTCTGGCTGTGTATTTCAATTTTAATGAGCTTTTCGTAGGAACTGTCTTCGGGAAAGTTCAGAAAAGAATAAGAGTAAAAATTGGATGGAATACGGTGAGAGATGATGATTTCCAGAAAAGGAAAGTCGAGAAGAATCTAAAGATAGTAGTCCGGGAAAAAAACGCAAAAGGTGAAGTGAAGCGGACAAAATCTGATTTAACAAAATATGACAATGAAAAAGATATAAAAATAAAGGCCGATATCCCGGTAAATTTTCTCAAGGAAATTGTAAACAGGTTACAGACCCAGGAAGATTACAAAGGCTATGAAGGCGATATTCAGTTATTTCTTGCGCCTTATGCTAACAAGGGAATGGTTATCGAGCTGCACGGCGGTATGTACCCGGAAAAGACGGGAGATTATTTCATTCAGTCCGTGCAGGGTGAATTTGGAATGAGTGGTGGTCGGCAAACAGTGCAACTTGGTTTTATAATGAATAGATAAATGGCGACAGAGGAACAAATTAGAAAAGGACTCGAAGATTTTGCTAAAAAATTCGGACCTGCAACCTCCAACATTGCCGTGGTGAAATCTGTTAATGAGCAAAACGCGACCTGTGTGCTTATCGATGAAGATGATCAGGAGTATTTAGATGTCCGCCTTCGACCGGTTCTTACCGGAAAGGAAAGCTTTCTGCAAGTGCCAAAGATTGGCAGTTATGTTTTGGCAATAAGAATAGAAGATGATGACGACTGGATGATCATCGCCCAAGATGAAACGGAAAAATTTATCTGGGTAACACCAACTGCAAAAGTAGAAGTCTCTGAAAAAATATTACTCGAGGCCAACAATCAGAATCTGCTCTCATTAATGGAAAGGCTTTTTACGGTATTAGAAAAAGGTTATACAACCAACAATGGTCCGACGATCAGCTTGATATTAAAGACCGAATTTGATGATATTAAAAATGATTTTAAACAACTTTTAAAATGAGTTTAGATATAGCGGAAGAGTCTTTCATTGCGGAGCTCATGGAAATATGGGAAACCGAATCTGAAGAAAAAGAAAGCGCGGAAGATTCCCGAACAAGAATTGCCCAGAAGATGGCGGCCGCAATTAAAAAATTTATTAAAGCTGGAGTTGTAACAACCACCGGAACCGCAACCACTCAAACCGGTAAAATGACCTAACATGATGAATGATTTTCTTTTAGACAAAAATAATGATCTACAAATAAGCGATGGGGATTTTGTTGTAGGTGAATCAACTTATCAACACCAGAAACACCTACTGATGGCAGAGAAAGGCCAATATAAACAAAACCCAACAATTGGTGTGGCAAGCAAGAATTATGTTGAAAGAGAAAGCCCAGATGAGTATGCCCGTGCAATCAGACAGGAATTTATTAGGGATGGAATGAAAGTCCATACGCTTGTAATAACTGCGGATTTAGAATTAAGCATTGATGCTGAATATAATTAATATAAAATGGATAAAATTTTTATCGAAAACCTCGGTGTTCTTCTGGCAACTTTAGCTACTGGTTTTGGTGGGTGGTTCTTTGGACGCAAAAAGGCTCAAGCCGATGCCGAAACTTCGCAGATTGAAAACGCGGAAAAACTTCTTAATTATTACAAATCGCTAGTGGATGATTTGGGGACCAGGTTGGAACATGCAATCAAAAAATTTAATGAAGCCGAACAAACAATTCGGGAACTCGAAGAACGTATTGACGCGCTCACCGATGAGCTGAAGAAATATAAACAATTGAACGGAAAAATCAACTAATGGAAATTACAGTCCTACATAACCAATCTCTCTTAGACATCGCCATCCAGCACACTGGAAGCGTGGAGAATTGCTTTGCAATTGCAGCGGCAAATGGATTGGCAGTAAGTGATCTATTAAGTGCCGGAAGTATTTTAATTATTCCTGGTACTTTGAAAAATGATACTGATATTTTGAACTATTACACCTCAAAAAAGATAATGCCAGCAACCGCCCTTACTCGTGCCGATAACGATTTAGTAAGCCAGCAGAAACGAGGGATCGGATTTATGCAAATCACCGCAGGGAACGCAGAAAGTAATGGATTTATAACCAGTTAAAATGAACAAATCACTATTTGAAATTATCGCAGAAATGTTGGGTTTGAAAGATGCAAACCCCAATCTGGCAACGCTTACCACTACTTCTAAAACTTCTATTTGGAGGCAGGTTTTTGAAACCGTGGCTTTTGCGATTTGGAACTTTCAGGAAGCAACGAATTTGCATCTTCAGGAGATTGAAGATAAAATACGAAATCAAAAAGTTTCGTCGCTAAAATGGTACAGAACGGAATCTTTAAGGTTTCAATACGGTTTCGATTTGATTAATGAAAATGACGGCTTTAGACCGGATTATTATGATGTAGAAACGGATTCGTGGATCATTGCCACAGACGAACAGGTTGAGAATTCTAAAGTCGTGAAATACGCAGCGGTCGGTAGAAATATCGTTAATAACCGGGCTTTGATTTTAATAAAAATAGCTACTGAAGCAGGTGAGGAAATCGTACCAGTTTCTGACAATGTAGGAATTGCATTTACCAAATTTATAGAAGAAATACAGCCTTCTGGTGATGTTTTACAAATCATTAATTATAAGCCAGACATTTTGTTTCCGCAGTTTAAAGTGTGCTATGATCCACTTATTTTGCTTCCAAATGGTCAGTCTATTTTACTTGGAAATGTATTCCCGGTGCAGGAAGCAATTAAGAAGTTTATGAAAAACCTGCCATTCAATGGTGAATTGTCTGTGCAAAAATTAGAGGAAATAATATTGAATGTGAATGGTGTTATCGATTTGCAAAAGTTACAAGTGGAAAGCAAATGGATCGTTCCAACAGGCGGCGATGCTGACGGTTATGGTTTGTTCCAGCCGATTCAAATTTCAAAAATCCCCAAATCCGGACACTTTAAAATTGAAGATTGGAGTGGAATTCAATACATCATTAAAATAGCGGAAGAATGATACATAATCAAACCGATCCTTTTAATATTGATTTTAAAAGACTGGTTTTGCTTTGGCTGCCAACTTTTTTAAGAAGTGTTTTTTTAGCAGGATTTTCATTTGTTCTGATTGCACCGCTCGAAACGATGTACGTAGAATTTCTGAAAATGAGAAAACAGAACCTGATTAAAATGGATCACAATTTTCAAAAGTTTTCAATGCAAAAAAGGCTAAATGATGCTTTTGATAATCAGCAACGAAGAATTAGAATAGTGAACTCTATCAGCTATTTTGGAGTGTACATATACACAGAGGCTGAAGATGATCAATTTAAAAGTAAAACACAATGGTTGTACGGCGATGAAAATCCAATTTATCTGCGAAATGAAAGCGAACTAAATAGTGATTACGATTTCATTGTGGAAATACCAAACGAGCCTTTCAACATGCATCAGTTAAAAGCGGAAATTGATTTTTACGCTTTGCAATCAAAACGATATTTAATAGTAATTAAGTAACCATGAAGTATAATTTTAAATTCTTACAAACCGACGGGGTTCCACTAACCAATGATCTCATGCATCTCATCGAAGAGGCTTACGAAATATTTGAAGTATTGGGTGATTTAGCAGGCAACCTGACGATTCTGAAAGGCTGTAGCCTTATTGGTTCTACCGTGGAACCTGGAATAGTGGCAATCGAAGGGAAACTCTACCATTTTGAGGGTGGGTTAGTTTCTGACACCGTTTATATCAATCTTGAAGAAATAAAAAAAACCTTCCAAAACCAAACAGAAAAGGTTTTGATCGAAAAAAGAACAGTGAAATTTGGAAATGCACTTACGACTTATAACTGGGCTGATTTTGTTCGTTTGGAAACATTGAAAGAAATTCAAGCTAAAGTGAATAATGGAGTGACAATGCAAATGTTTAATGCTCTTTTAGCAGAAATTAATCTTTTAAAGATTAAAACCGCGCCTATTATTAACGGCGGAATTGTTTTCCCGTTTCGAAAACCAGCAATAGAAATTCCGGAAGGTTGGAAAGAATGTATTGATTTTCGCGGAAAAACAAATGCCAAATCACAGTCATGACTATGTATTTTACCCAGGCACCGAGAGAGTGGGTACAGGAAATTCTAACGGCGTATCCAAACAAGGCAACCGCAACGAGGTAAACAATAAGGCAACATCTACTATAGGTGGTGGTGCAGCCCATAATAACATTCAACCATCGAGAATCGTAAACTTTATAGAACCTAATTTCCAATAACAATGGCAACACCAATAAACACAATATACAGCTG
This sequence comes from Kaistella haifensis DSM 19056, assembly GCF_000735695.2. Taxonomy (GTDB): domain Bacteria; phylum Bacteroidota; class Bacteroidia; order Flavobacteriales; family Weeksellaceae; genus Kaistella; species Kaistella haifensis. The sequence goes on along the minus strand of NZ_JASZ02000002.1, from coordinate 118,490 downwards.
GTTCGAGACCGGCGATTTCCCAACACAGGAACAGTTTCATGCATCATGGTCGTCTTTCTGGCATAAAGACGAGACAATACCGATGACTACAATTAATGGGCTTTCAGATCAATTTGGAAAGTATGTTTTAGTTTCGACTTTCAATTCTCATTTGAATGATGAAAATGCGCACAGCACTTATTTAGCGAAAAGAGATGCATCGAATTTAACACCAACCAACGTTAACGACTGGAAAGCTAAGTTAGGCGTTGGTGATTTGCCTGAAAATATTGCAACCTACGATTATGATATACATAATCAGGTGATGATGAAAGATGGTACCACAAAAGAGGCAACCGATTTAGGAAAAAACATTGCCAACAGTTCTCTTACTTCTGTTGCAGGTGCAGGGTTGACACTAGGCTCTTCTTGGACATTAAATACCAATGGACAGCTTTATAGTGTCACCAATCTTCCAGATAAATCTGCTGATACTTCATTTAATAAAATGTTAATTCAGAATAGTACAGGACAAGTGGCTTGGGGAAATGGAAGAACATTAATTAAAAACATGCCAGCTTTATTATCTGATGCAGAAAAGACGAACTGGAAAACTGAAATGAATGGTGGGTGGACTACTAACACAATGAGTGTGGCTGTTATAATGCCTCCTATTGTTGATAAGCAAGATAAAAATTATTGGATTACGTTAAGAGGTACTGGTTTGAATTTTAATCCTACTAATTTCTCTATTGATATTATGAATGAGGCAGGAACTACTGTTATTGATAATATTCCAAATTCCCAAGTACAACTTTATACTGATGGTTTAGTGCTAGTTTTTTATTACAACTTTAAAAATTTTCCTTTAGGAAATTACAGGATAAGATTAAGAAATGGTGTAGTTGAATATATAACAGGTACTACCGGAATTATTTCAGTTGTGAATAGTATTACGTCAACAATTTTAACAGGAAATTGGGAGTCTAAATTTTACAATGACGTAGCTTATACAGGAACTTATGGTTCAGGAAACTCGGCTAACTACCAATCTTCTGAAGTGATTAAATCTGGTTATGCTCCTTATGCAACGGATAATAGTATTGTTCAAGCACTATTATCACCACAATTTGTAGGAGCAAATCAAGATTTTTATTTAGAATTTAATACACAATGGAATAATGTGCATCCTTATCCGCATTTTGCAGGAGTATGGGTGGGTATTTCATTAGCATCATCTGTAATACAACTTTCCAATCAAAATATAGCCTATATCTATGGATATGGAACAGATATAAGGTATCTACTTAATGATACGAGTGGGGTTAATGTTGCTGGACAAGTTCTTAAAGAAATAAGTGTTAAAACAATAATGGTTCGCAGGGGAAATCAATTAACAATTCTAACAATTAGAGATAATTCTGTAAGTACAGTTATGACCAAAACAATATCAACGGAAGCCTTAAAAATTGGTATTACAGGAAAAAACTTTCAAAAAGGTAAAGAGGAATCTGTCAATTTTATTATATCCCAATTATTTTTATTTTAAATAACATGAAAACAAAAACATTTTTAGGACTACCAAGTCCACAATCAGCAAGCTACTACGCTATACTAAGAAACTGGTTAAGTATTATTCTTTTCACAGGAATAGGATATTTTCTTTCAGCAACACTTCTAGGTACTTTCACAGGAGATATTTGGAAATATATTCAGAGTACAGAGAAATATTATGTAGCTCAATTTGCACTGCTTTTAGCAAGTGTAATATTTGGACACTTTGCAAGGATTTCACTTAATAATGCTGGAGACAGGTTCTTCATTTTAAAAAAAGTAGACATCCCATTTTACATTTTAGGATTTATTCTAACCTATTTAGTAATAAATGAAATAGGGGGATTATGAAAGGATTTTGGACAAAACTAAACTACTTCGTAAGAGGTGAAGCATTCCTTCATATTGTAACGATGTTTACTATTCTTACAATGATAATGCAGCTTACTTTGATACTCTTCAACATCTACTTACCAACTTGGAGTTTAGGTGTGATTACAGTAATGGTTGCACTTCTTTGGGAGGTAGTAGGAAAGATACTTGAACAGAAACCAATTAATTTAATAGATATATTTTGGACTTTAATTGGAGGACTAATAACAATTTTAATATTTAGAATACTATGAAAAACATTTTAGAACAACAAATCAGTAATCATCCAAAATTACCAAATATCAAAAGGAAAGTGGTTGTAACAGAACTTAATATACAGCCTAAGTATGGGCGGATTTATATTGAAGCTTACAAACAGTTTTTTGATGGAGATGATATAGATGTAAGCAAAGAATTTAATATAGAAATTAAGAACTGGTTTATCACTAATGATGATACTACTACTGTAAGGAATGCTGATGGGTCTCCTGTATTTCATCCTGATTATAATCCTGCACTTCCTGAGAGTAATGAAAATATCAAATATTTAAAGAAACCAAGTTTTGATTACTTTTTTGGTTTACTTACAGATGAAAATGCACCCTCACCAATTAAACTGTTAAGATCTCACATCCAACTTAATGATGCAATAAAATTCTTTGATTAAGATGATACTATTTGTTATAGCATATATACTTTATCTACCACTTACGATGATTAATTATATATGTGTTGCTTTTACAGCAAAGGATAATGCAAAAGGATATTTTAGAAGTTCTGCTGTAACATTAGATAAATTGGGAAACAGAGAGTTTAGAACCTTATTTAATGCCACTTTAAAAAAAGAAGAGGGATATAAATTTGGAAATTTCGAAGAAACAATTTCAAGTGTATTAGGAAAAAATGAGAGGGACGAAACTTTGTCTAAAACAGGAAAGATTTTGGTTTTTATTCTAAATAAAATAGATAAGGATCATTGTGTGAAATCTATTTTGGAAGTGTAATTTCCAAGGAGGCAGGAAATAAAAACGCCCTCCGCTTTTAAAAATCTCTCACAACCTTTAAAACACACTGAAACCAGCTACGGAGGACGCAAAGTCTTCTTTAGCTGGTTTTTTTATGTGTGGTTGTGAGAGGTGCAAAGATATAAAATTAACACTAAAATTTATAGTTATGACGTACAATTATGTACAGGCACCCCTGCCTTTTCAGGGGCAAAAGAGAAAGTTTCAAAAAGAGTTTAAAGAGGCTTTAAATGGTTTTTCAGCTACAGCAACCTATGTGGATCTGTTTGGTGGTTCCGGCTTCCTTAGCCACACCGTAAAACAGCATTACCCGGATGCTAATGTAGTGTATAATGATTTCGACGGGTATTCTTACCGCCTTGAGAATACTGACAGAACTAACGCTGTTCTGCAAGATTTCAGGGAGATTTTAAAGGATGTAGGCGATTAGCAAAGGGTAACCGGCGCTTACCGCGATCAGGTCATTGAAAGGGTAAAACAGGAGCCGGGTTTTGTGGATTATATCACGTTATCGAGTTCAATCCTTTTCAGTATGAATTACGCGACCAACCTTCAGGAACTGGAGAAACAAACGCTTTACAACAATGTACGGCAATCGGATTATAAAGCGGACGGTTATCTGGAGGGTGTACACAGGGTTAAAAAGGATTACCGCGACCTATTTGCAGAATACCGCAATACAGCTAATGTGGTGTATCTTTTAGACCCTCCTTATCTATCAACTGATGTTTCATCCTACAACAAAAAGGATTACTGGAAGCTAGCCGACTATCTGAACGTCCTTAAATGCATTGAGGACACGTCTTACTTTTATTTCACCAGCAATAAAAGTCAAATCATCGAACTATGTGAGTGGATGGAACTGAACGGCTATTGCCGAAACCCATTCGAAGGTGCTACAACCATTGTAAAGGGTACACAGCTGAATAAGAATAGCAGATACAACGATATAATGATATATAAAAACAATGAATAAATACCATTTACTTTTAGAAAAAATCCTCGAAAAGGGGAAGGTTCAAGAAAACAAAAAAGGCGGAATTACCTACCTTTTAGATGAGCAATTGAAACTAAAACCGGGTGATCTATTGGAGATCTTCGAAAGCCACGGAATTGCCAGGAACAAGCTGAAAACAGAACTTGAACTCTTCCAAAGTGGCGAAAGGCTTACGGAAAGATACCGCGAAAAAGGAATCAGCTGGTGGGATTATTGTGGCCCTATCCTGGTCAATTCGTACCCGACTTATTTTGAGCAATTGCCCGATCTTATTAAGAAAATAAATAAGGAAAAGCGCAACAGCAAAAACTATGTTTTATTTTTAGGCAAAAACGATACTGAAAGCAACCAGCAACCATGTTTGTCGCTTATTCAGTTTCAGCTCGATTGCGGGAAGTTGGTAATTTCAGCTTACCAACGATCTAGCGATGCAAGTTTAGGACTTCCTGCAGATGTTTTTCACTTATATCTCGTCAGTAGGCAGATTGACTTACCGCTAAAAAGCATCACGCTGAATCTTGATAATGTCCATATTTAGTCGCTCCTTAAAATGTGTTTAACATATTGAATATTAGTGTTTTAATCAATATTTCACTTGTGTTTTCTTGCAGGCTTTTGTATCTTAGAGCCTTAAAACCTTGCAAATATGTTGGGAAAAAATCCAGAGAAACTGCCAGAATTATTCCGTCCTATGTTGATAGATTTTATTGATAATACGCACGAACTTGTTTTGCTTGCAGAAAAAGTTGATTGGAATTATTTTGAAAAAGAATTCGCCTCCCTATATTCCAAGAAAGGAAACGCAAGCCATCCGATCCGGTTTATGGTGGGCTGTCTGCTTCTGAAACACCTTTACAATTTGGGCGATGAGACTTTAGAAAAAGCCTGGATTATGAATCCTTACATGCAATATTTTTGTGGCAGGGTTTTCTTTGAACACGAGTTTCCGTGTGACCCGAGCAATTTGGTTCATTTCCGAAAAAGAATTGGCGAGAAGGGAATTGAGAAAATCTTCGCCTACAGCGTAAGGATGCACGATGTAAAGACGAAGACCTCGAACTTTGTTTTATCAGACACTACTGTTCAGGAGAATAATACCACTTTTCCCACCGATGCAAAATTGTGCAAGAAAGTAATTGATTATTGCAACAAAATAGCCGAAAAAGAAGGCATAAAACAAAGACAACGCTACACGAAAGTCAGTAAACAATTGGTTCGTGACACCTATAATGGCAAACATCCTAAGCGAGCCAAAGGAGCAAGAAAATCTGCAAGACGATTAAAGACTATTGCCCTGAGGATGGTACGCGAACTGGAGCGCAACTTTACTCCTGAACAAAAAGAATTCTACAAAGATTTACTCGCTCTTTACTCCAAAGCCGTCACTCAGGAAAGAAAAGGTACCGATAAAATTTACAGCCTGCACAAACCTTTTACCCAATGCATCGCCAAAGGAAAAGCGCATAAACAATACGAATTCGGGAATAAAGTGGGCTTGATCACCACCGCTAATAAAGGAAAAAAAATCATTCTCGCAATTAAAGCATTTTTACAAACCCCTTATGATGGTCACACCATTGAACCACTTTTGGAACAAATGGAAACAGGTGGCCAACCCCTTCCCAAAGAACTGGTTTACGACCGTGGCGGAAAAGGGAAATCGGAAATAAAAGGAGTGAAAATCTCCATTCCAGGTCCACCGAGAAAAAAAGACACCCTCTACCAGAAACAAACAAAGCGCAAAAAATTCAGAACCAGAGCTGCCATAGAGCCTATCATCGGACATTTAAAAACTGATTTCAGGCTGGCTAAAAATTACTTTATGGGAGAAACGGGGCCTCAAATCAATGCCTTCCTAGCAGCAACTGCCTGGAATATGAAGAAAATGATGGAGATTCTTAAAGCCAATCTTCGTTGGCTATATTTTTCTTTGCAGAATTTCCTCTTTGCTGCATATTTTTTCACAATAAAAAGAAAATATTTATATTGTTAAGGAACGACTATCTAAAAACAACTAAAACCCTTGTTCATCGGCACTTGGTCCGTAGCTTCCCGGAAGGGGAATGTCATTCAATCTATAATAAACGCCCAGTTGCGCTCTGTGATGAGTAATTTGGTCTAAAGCGTGGCGAATTGCGCCATATTTACTCCATTCAGCTAAAACTTGCTCTCCCATACTCATGCTCCATCTACCATCCAAATCTTCCTCTGAAACGGCGTCCAATGCAGCCTTCCCTCTTGCGTAATCTTCTTCTAATTTCTGTTGAAGCTCTTTTTTTGTCGATAATATGGTAGGTTGGTAATCACCTGCAGCAAAATCTAATTTATCGGTATTCAGCATTGTTTCCGGCCAAGCAAAAATCTCGACAACGTGTGTTGCCAATGGCATTAGTTTCATGCTTTTTTCGTGTGGAGCGTAATCATTTTTACCTTCCGGGAAGTTTTCGATGAATTTTGCAGTAGTTTCGTATTCTTGTTTGAGCTCGTCTTTGAGGTTTGGTAAGGTGTTCATAGCCAAAATTTTATGGAATAAAGTTACAATGTTTGCATAAATGTTTCATTATAAAAAATTATAAAATTTTCTTAAAAAAATGTAACAAAAACATTATCTTAGTAACTAATATTTAAAATTAAGAAAAATGAAAAAATTATTATCTTTAGTACTTCTTACCGCATTTTTTGTGGGTAATGCACAGGAAACTGCAAACCGGTTTTTCTACGAACTTACCTTTAAACCAAAGAAAGAAGCAGAAACTACCGAAAAAGTGATGACTGTTTTGGACATCACCAAAGACAAATCGCTTTTTCGGGATTTCACAACCATTGCACAAGATTCACTTCTAAAAGCAGAAATCGAAACCATGCAAAAAACAGGTGTGTATAAGGATATTTCGAAATCCATGAAAATGCCAAAATTCGCATTTAAAGTGACAAAAAAATATCCGGAAATGACAATACAATATTCCGAAGGAATGCTAAATGGAATGACACCGGTACAACTTGCTTATAACGACAATCCGAAATTCGATTGGAAAATTATAAACGAAAAAACTAAAATCGGAGAGTATAACGTTCAAAAAGCAACAGCGGATTTTGGAGGCAGAAAATGGACAGCTTGGTTTAGCGCAGATATCCCTTTTCAAGATGGACCTTACAAGTTTTATGGCTTGCCTGGCCTTATTGTAAAAGTTGAAGATGCAGATAAAAATTACTCTTGGGAATTGAAGGGAAATAAAAAAGTTCAAAATTTTGAAGAACTTACTCAAATGGAGAAAATGTCTCCTGGCGGCGCTGGAAAAATAGTGGAGGTTTCGCGAGAAAAATTTGAAAAGACGATGGAAGACTATAAAAAAGATCCTTTTTCTTCCTTTCGCTCTCAAATGACGCCAGACGTAATGGCGAGAAAAATTCCGGGGCAGGATAAAACCATCGGCGAAATGATAAAGGATCAAGAAAAGATGGTTAAAGATTTCTATAATGCCAACAACAATCCCATCGAAGTTGCAGCAGAAACACCTCCTGCAACAAAGAAGAAAGGGAAATAAGAATTCATATACACTAAGTTATTTTTTTACCCGGAAACGCTTTGTTTTCGGGTTTTTTTATGAAGTATATCAGTTTAAGGCATTCGCTTATTTAGATTTAATTTAAATAACGTATATTTGCTAGCAAAATAATTGAGTCTTGAAAAGAGATAATTCTAATAAATTATGCTGTTTCCCGAAAGGTAAAAATGGAAAAATTCTTGGTTACGAAAACGAGGACCTGAAGATGCCCAACAAAATTATCGAAATGGGACTTCTCCCGGAAACCGTTTTCAGAATCCTTTATCAGGCACCTTTTCAAGGTCCGCTTTATATCGAATTCGGCGATGAAAAAAGCAGAATTGCTCTTCGAGAAGAAGAAGCAACATTTATTATTGTAGAAGCTGTGTAATGCAAAAATCTTCCCAAAACAAACAAATACTTTTGGTCGGAAACCCGAATGTAGGAAAATCCACCGTTTTTAATCTGCTTTGTAACAAAAAGCAAAATACCGGAAATTACGCCGGTGTCACTGTAGCCAGCCATTCCGGAAATTACAACTACAAAGGCGAAAACGTAGAAGTTATCGATTTGCCTGGTTCGTACAGCGTATATCCGACTTCCGAAGATGAAGCTATTTTTTCTAAATTTTTAATAGAAGAACAGCAAAATTATTCCGGTGTTGTTTATATTTTGGAAGCATTGAGCATCAAACGAGGTTTACTTCTTTTTCAGCAGATTCAGGATTTGGGAATTCCGGTTTTATTGGTGGTGAACCAGATTGATCAGGCAGAAAGACGAGGCATTAACATCAATCTCGATGAACTTTCGAAAGAATTAGGCGTGAAAGTTTTGCAAACCAATGCGAAACAAAATTTAGGAATCGATGAACTTCGTGAAGCTATTTTTAAGGATCATTTCACCAAATCTGAAACGGTTTCTTTCGAAATTCCTATGGAGCAGAAAGGTTTGGTTTTTAAGATTTTAACTGAAACCAAAGAAAAAAATCAATATAAAATCTGGACGCTTCTTTCCTCCGATACTTACCTTGGAAAACTAGAAAAGGTAAAAGATCAAATGAATGATGATGAGGTTAAATGCTTGGTTCCGAAAAGATTACAAACGCAAGAAACCATCAGACGTTATCAGAATATCGATAAAATTATTGCAAAAGTTTTATCTAAAAAACCTCAGTTTAAAGAGCTTTTAACAGAAAAATTAGACAAAATTCTGGTTCACAAATTCTGGGGATATGTAATTTTTGCAGCAATTTTGCTTTTTATTTTCCAAATGGTCTTCCTTATCGCTGCGTATCCGATGGACTGGATTGATAGTGCGACGAGCTGGCTTGCCAATTTCGCAGCGGAACATTTACCAGAAGGTCCGATTAATTCATTGATTTCCAACGGAATCATTCCAGGAATTGGAGGGATTGTGATTTTTGCTCCACAAATCGGAATTTTGTTGTATTTCCTTTATCTGCTCGAAGATTCGGGTTATATGGCGAGGGTTATCTTTTTAATGGATCGTTTTTTAAGACCATTCGGACTCAACGGGAAAAGTATTGTACCATTGGTTTCCGGAACGGCTTGTGCGATTCCGGCAATCATGTCGACCAGAAATATCGAAAATGTAAAAGAACGTTTGATTACCATTTTGGTGACCCCTTTTATGACGTGTTCTGCGCGACTTCCGGTGTACAGCATTATCATCGGATTGATTATTCCTGATGAATATTTCGCGGGAATCAGTTATAAAGCTTTGGCGTTGATGGCGATGTATATTTTGGGGTTTGTCACTTCGTTGATGGCGTCTTTAATTCTGAAAAAATTCATTAAAAATAAAGGAAAATCTTTCCTCGTGATGGATTTGCCAACTTATAAAATGCCGCTTTTCGGCTACGATTTTAAACTGACTCTCGGAAAAGTTTGGGAATTTATCACCGGAGCCGGAAAAATCATTTTTATCGTAAGTATTTTGATTTGGTTTTTCAGTTATTTCGGGCCGAAACAAAAACCAGATGAATTAGTAGCAACCGATGTGCATTTGGATCATTCTTATCTCGCGAAAGTAGGAAAATCTATTGAACCGGCGATTGCTCCACTCGGTTATGACTGGAAAATGGGCGTTGGAATTTTGACCAGTTTCGTGGCGAGAGAGGTTTTTGTGGGAACCATGTCTACGTTGTATTCTTTGGATGATGATGCTCCGGAAGGAAAAGTAATCGATAAAATGCGCAACGATGTGAAACCGAATGGTGAGAAAGTTTTCAGTTTTGCCACAGGAATTTCCATCTTGTTTTTCTATGCGTTTGCGATGCAATGCGTATCGACTTTAGCGGTAGTTTATCGTGAAACAAAATCGTTGAAATGGACGCTTGTACAGCTTTTCGGAATGTCTGGTTTGGCTTATTTTGCTTCTTTAATCGTTTATCAGCTCTTTAAATAATGGATAATTCTTTGATTTTACAATATTTAATAATTGCAGCAATCGTTTTGTTTGCCGGGTTTTCTTTATTTAAAACCATCAGAAAAAATTTTACTTCTAAAAAGTTTAAAAAGGGCAAACCGGGCTGTGATGCCGATTGTGGTTGTTCCTAATTTCGGGTTGTTGCTGGTTCTTTTAGTTCGTTGATTTTTTAGCTGAAGTTTGGCGATTTCTGAAACATCCGTTATAAAAACGCAATTCCAGCATTAACTTTAATTGCTTTTTTTCTGATTATGTTTGAAAACAGATCAAATCGAAATCGACGATAGCTACCAATTTCACTTTGGTGATCGACATCTTCTTTAAATCCAAAAAAACAAATCGTTCTAGCATTTTTTTGAAGACGTCGTTGTTTTGAAAAACTTCGAAAAAATAGGATCATTATTTAGGATAGATTATATTTATTTAACAAGACAAAAATCGCTCCTCCAATCATTTATTCGTATTTTTGCAGCAATTTAAATCTCTAATTTAAAATCAATTAGGCAATGTCTTTAATAAAAAGTATCTCAGGAATCCGCGGGACAATCGGTGGAAAAGTCAATGAAAATCTCACTCCTCTGGATGTGGTGAAATTTACTTCCGCTTTCGGAACCTGGCTTCAAAACAATAAAAATAAAAAAGATTTAACCCTTGTCGTTGGTCGCGATGCAAGAATTTCCGGTGCAATGGTGAATTCTTTGGTTACTGCAACTTTACAAGGATTGGGAATTAATGTTGTTGATTTAGGTCTTTCTACCACGCCAACTGTGGAGGTGATGGTTCCTGAATTAAACGCTGATGGCGGAATTATTCTTACCGCTTCTCACAATCCAAAACAATGGAACGCGCTGAAATTATTAAACGAAAAAGGCGAATTCATCAATGGCGAAAATGGGGCAGATGTTTTGGCTTTAGCGGAAAGTGAAGATTTCAATTATGCGGAAGTGGATGATTTAGGAAAATACGAAACCCGGGATGACGCTTTTGACATTCACATCAAAAAAATTCTGGATTTGCCGATGGTGGATGCAGAAATCATCCGTTCAAAAAAATTCAAAATCGTTGTTGATGCAGTGAATTCAACCGGAGGAATTGCGATTCCGCAACTTTTGGAAGAACTCGGCTGCGAAGTGGTAAAACTTTATTGCGAACCGAACGGACAATTTCCGCACAATCCCGAACCGTTGAAAGAGCATTTGGGAGATATTTGCGAGTTGGTAAAGAAAGAAAACGCAGATTTGGGAATCGTTGTAGATCCCGATGTTGACCGTTTGGCTTTGGTAGATGAAAATGGCGAACTTTTCGGTGAAGAATACACTTTGGTAGCCGTTGCAGATTATCTTTTGAAAAACAAAAAAGGCGCAGCGATTTCTAATTTAAGCTCAAGTCGTGCGTTGCGAGATGTTGCTAGAAATTTAGATTCAGAATATTTCGCGAGTGCAGTAGGCGAGGTGAATGTAGTGACTTTAATGAAAGAGAAAAACGCAGTAATCGGTGGCGAAGGAAACGGTGGAATCATTTATCCTGATCTTCATTACGGAAGAGATTCTTTGGTGGGTGTGGCTTTATTTTTGACGCATTTAGCAAAAGAAAACAAATCGGTTTCCGAGTTGAGAGCGACTTACCCAAGTTATTTTATGGGGAAAAAGAAAATCGAATTGACTCCGGATATCGATGTGGATGCACTTTTAACTAAAATGGAAAAAGAGTATCAAAACGAAGAGATTTCTACCGTTGATGGGGTGAAAATCGATTTTGAAAAGAATTGGGTGCATTTAAGAAAATCCAATACAGAACCGATTATCCGGATTTATACCGAAGCATTTTCTCAGGAAGAAGCCGATCAATTGGGAGATCAAATGATAGAAAAAATAAAAAGTTTGGTTTAAGATCAAATTTTTATTACTTTTAAATAAAATTAAATAATAAGTTTCTCCGAAGTTTAGAAGAAATTTTTGAACATCGGAAAGACAACGAGATATTACATTGGAAGATTTTTTTGATAACGAACTGGTACGAAAGTTCGAAGAAATGGTAGAAAATAATGATGAATTGTACTTCGAAACCGAAGAATACGAGGATATCATCATTCATTACCTAGAAATGGGCGATATCTCCTACGCAGAAGTGGCTACCAATTATGCGTTGAAACTTCACCCGAATTCTCTGGAACTCAAGATCAAACAATTTGAAGTTTACTTGGAACTCGAGAATTATACCCAAGCCAAAGAATTGATGCAAGAATTGAATGAATCTTCAATGGAAAGTATCGATTTTATGGTATGTTGTGCGAAATATTACTCCAATCTTGGGAATCCGCGTAGAGCAATTGAATATTGCTTAAAAGGTTTGGAACTGGATGAGGAAGAGAATTTTCTGCACAATTTCATCGCTGATGAATTTGTGAATCTTGAAGATCCTTTCAACGCTTTGAAACATTATAAATTGGCTTTAAGTTTCGATCAACAAGACGATTATGCGTTGGAAAACGTGATGTTCTGCTACAACCAACTGAAAAGAAGCGACGAAGCGATTGAATTCCTCAATGGTTACCTCGATCAGTTTGCTTTCTCAGAAACAGCTTGGTACGAATACGGACAGTTTTATTTCAACAAAAAAAACTACGAAGAAGCCATCAAGGGATTTGATTATCTTTTGGCAGTCAATCCGCAATCGGTGGGAGTTTATGCTAATAAAGCGGCATGTTTCGAAGCCATGGGCGAATGGTTGAAGGCGGTTGCTGTTTATCAGGAAATGCTGGAATTGGAGTATACCAAATCCTACACTTACTATAAAATCGGTTTGTGCTACAAGGAAAACAAACAACCTGTTTTAGCCCTGAATGCTTTCCAAAAATCGTTGAGAGACGACCCTCAGTTTTATCTCTCGATGATGGAACAGTCTTATATTTATGAGGAAATGGGAGGGATGAAGGAGGCATTGCATTTTGCGAAAGAAGCGGTTTCTTTAAATGATAATAATTTGGATTATCAAAAGCGACTCGCGTTTCTTTTCATCGATTCCGGGAAGTTTGAAGAGAGTTTAGAATGCTTGAAAAAACTTGTTGATTACGAACCAACGCGTTTTTACAATTGGTACGCTTATTCTAAAGTGCTCATGTTGATCGGCGATTTCGAAGATGCAATAAAAGTTTTGAAAAGCGCAACTCAAATGCATAACAGAGCAGAATTGTACTATCAATTGAGCAATTGCTATTTCCATCTTAACAATCAAAAAGAAGGAAGATTGGCGCTATCAACGGCTTTGGATCTTGATCCTCAGCTTTTGGAAGATATGAAACAGAAATATCCTTTCATAAAAGATGAAGCTGATAAAGTGAAAACCAAGAAGAAATAATTTCACCCCAATAATAAAAGAAACGCACCCGAAAAAGGTGCGTTTTTTATATTTTGAAATCTTATATTTTACAAATCTTTTCCTAAAAAGTATAAACCTTTCAATGTATGAAGCCGGTCTGCTATATGAATTTTTTCAGTTAAAGGTTTATAAACATGAGAAACTCCACCGGTTGCAATTACGAAACAATCTTCGTTTACTTCATCATTAATCCGGGTGATAAATCCTTCCACCATCCCGAGAAATCCGTAAACCATCCCGCTTTGCATACAAGAAACGGTATCCAAACCTAAAACTTTAGCTGGTTTTATCAGTTCAATTTCTGGTAATTGAGCGGTATCATGAATCAGTGAATTCAAAGAAGTGATAATTCCGGGAGCGATAATTACACCGATGGTTTCGCCGTTTTCGTCGATACAACTTGCGGTTAAAGCAGTTCCAAAATCGAAAATAATTTTTTTTCTTTTAGGATAAAGATGATGCGCTGCAACCAGATTTGCATAGATATCCGTTCCCATTTGTTTTGATTTCGGTTGCACTCCGGAAGGGGTATTTCGGTCAACGATGATGGGTTTTTTGCCATGAATTTTTTCAATAGCTCTTGTAATATCGTAAGTTAATTGCGGAACTACCGAACCAATAATCACTTTGTCGATTTTCTCGGCATCGATTTTATGGGTTTGATACATCATTATAAATTGCATTTGCAATTCGTCACTCGTTCGATAAGATTTGGTGTTGAGAATCCACGAAATATCGCAGTTGTCATCATCAAAAAGCCCGAATCTGATGTTGGTATTGCCTATGTTGATTACAATTGAATTCATTTAATTAAAGCTTGAAATTACTTTACTTCTATTAAGTTATCTTCCATATTGACATCAGCCAATCTCCCGGAAAAATCAATTCCCAAAGCGGAAATTTGTGATTTGTTGAAAGGAATCGTGAAAGTGTATTCTTTCTGTGTCCAAGGCCAATAATTTAAAGTTTCAAAATTCCCATAAATATCTTTCTTTTTCCAAGTATGCGTCATGTTGAGTGGAATTTGATAATTCACCACTTTTTTATCTTTCGTTAAAACAGAAAAATCAATTGGCATCGGAACCGAACCTTTGTTTTCCAAGGTAATTGTGGTCGAATTTGATTCGTGTTTCACATTTTTTACGCTATAATCGATCGTTTTGGTGGTATTAATCCAATAATGATGGAACCATTTCAAATTCATTTCGGAAATTTTCTGCGCAATATGCATGAAATCCCTATCGGTAGGATGTTTCAATTTCCATTGATTATAGAATTCTTTCATTACCAACGATAAATTTTGCTCTCCCATGATGTAACCCAATTGCACCAAGAAAAGTTCGCCTTTCACATAAGATGCAAAGGAATATGCAGTGCCATTATCATGGTGATCTCCCAACCAAACTGCCGGTTCTTCAATCCCTCTTTTCACGAAGTTTCGGTAGGAATTTAAACTTCCTACAAATGGGTTTGCGACTGGTTTTGCCGGCGGGAAAAGTTGGTGCATTACATAGCTTTCGTAATAACTTGTGAAACCTTCGTCCATCCAAGGTCGCACGCTTTCGTTATAAGCCAAAATTTGCTGATTCCAAGAGTGACCACCTTCGTGAACCATCAATCCAACCAAGCCTTCCAGTGAAGTTGCATTGCCCAACATCATCGTGCACATTCCGTATTCCATTCCGCCGTCTCCGCCTTGTATGAAAGCGTAAGTCGGGTAAGTATATCTTCCGAAAGCTGCATTCATCAGTTGGAAAAATTTGGTGATATAAGGTTTAGATTCTTCCCATAGTTTTGTTTTTTCAGATTTTTGGTAAACATAAAAAACTTTCGGTCCATCGAGAACAGTAAAGTTTTCCACAGTGTAATCTCTGTCTGCAGCCCAAGCGAAATCGAGGATGTTTTTAGCAGTCCATTTCCATGTTGCTTTGTTTTTATCATCTGTTTTAACGGTTGAATTCGCATCATAACCTTTAACTTCCATTGGGTTTTCCAGGTTTCCTCCGGCTCCGATTACGTATTCTTTATCAATTTTAATATTCACTTCGTAATCCGAAAATGGAGCATGAAATTCGCGACCAACATAATCAAAAGTTGCCCAACCATCATAGTCGTATTCTGCAATTTTCGGGTACCACTGCGTCATTGTCATATCGATTCCTTCTCGATTGTTTCTTCCGGAACGGCGGATTTGCTGAGGGATATTGGCGTCCCATTCCATGGTGAAAGTGGTAGAAGAATTGGGTTTTAAAGGCGTGTTCAGTTCCACCTTCATGATGGTTTCCTGAACTTCAAATTTCAAGTCTTTTCCGTTTTGTTTAATGAAATGAATGTTTTGTGCGCCTTCTTCCTCTTTCGGTATAGAAGCCAATCTTGAAATTCCGTTGATCTGCAATCTGGAATCTCCGTTTTTTCCTTGATTTTGAACTCTTTGATCCATCATAGAGCCAGCTTTGAACGCATTCCAATACAAATGAAAGTACACAACTTTCAATTCGTCAGGCGAATTATTGGTGTAAGTTAAAGTTTGTTTTCCTTGGTAAGTGAAATTTTGCGCATTGACATCAATATCCATTTTATATTTTGCATATTGGTGATAATAAGGGTTTTGCTGAGCTGAAAAAAGTGCAAAGAAAAAAGTAAAAACGAAAAAGTACCGCATTTTCATATTGAAATAATTTTTTGAATGGGAAAGATAAGAAATTTTAATAAAAAACCCTTTCATCGCGAGGTTGGATGAAAGGGTTGTATGATTTTAGCAAGGTCTTATTTCTTGGTTTCGGTTTTGCCGCTTGATAAAATTTTCTCTAAAATTCTTAAAGTAATTAAATAAGTTGGTTTCACTCCTGTTAATCCCAAGCCTCCGGAAGATAGGGTAGAACCTGTTTCCAAAGGATTATCGGAAGCGTAATAAGCATACATTACAAATAAATCTTCCGAAATGTGGTGGCGGATTTTGGAAGCAACCTGTATTGCTTTTTGGTAATGCGCTCCTTCCATTTCCAAACCAATGGCTTTCCAGGAAGTATCCATGAAATAGCGCAGAATGTCTTTGTTCTGAAGTGAAGTTCCGAGTACCGTTATCATTCCTCCTTCGAATGCTTGGAGTTCATCATCTTCGAAATCTGAAAGTTTCAACGCATTTTCAAACGGGTAATTATCAGCAGTTCCTTCGAAAACGTGAGAGGTTGGGATCATGATATCTCCTTTTCCTCCTTTTAAAATTCCGGCCTTACCCATGATCGAGATGGATTTTACCTTCATGGTGTAGATTTCGCCATTGTAGTCGTACGGGCGAAGAAGCTCGTCCATCACTTCGAAAGCTTGTTCCCCGAAAGCATAATCGAAAACCATTATTACATCGTCTCCGCCGAATTTGATTCCTGCGAAAGGCGTGTTTTTAAGGTCGGTTTTGGATAAATCGATAATCTGTACATCGATGTTGCTTCCACTTTGGTCATCAATGTAAATTAAACCCGCTTTCTGTGAATGCTCAAGAACTTTTTCCTGAAGCGATTTTTTGTTGGAAATTTCTTCATAAAGTTTAAAATCGACATCTTTCGTCGACTTTTTCCCTAATGCATCATTGGCGTAAAGCATATTCTTTACCGAGTGCATATTGGCGGAGATAATGTGCAAAGGTCTCATCTGCAGATTGTTTTCTGCCAGAACTTCTTTTACTTTATTGGCCCATTTTTCACCAAAGAAATGATGCCCAACCCTTTCGCGGAGAATTGCAGAGAAATGCACTTCTCGCTCTCTGATCTTTTTATTGTCATTGAAACTTTCGTTTCCAAGATGATAAATAATTTTGAAAAGTCTGTCCGGATTTTTATCATCACCGAAATTATTATAAGCATTCAAGGTTTCATCGAAAGTTCTTCCCAATAAGGAGGAAAGATGAATTAAAGCAACTTCTTTTTCTTTTCTGCTGAATTTTTTCTCGCCTGTGGCTACTTCTTCGATGATTTTCCAGGCGCGCGTAGGTTTGTCGTTTTCATCGGAAATGAAAGCGAGGTTCTTAATTTTATCTGCTTCTATATATAAGAAGGTAAGGTGGGTAAGAATATCGTAGATTTCAGATCGTCCTAAAAGTACTTCGATATTCATTTGATGCTTATCGATACGGTAGCAGTTTCTGCGTCTTTTCTTAGGAACAATAACCTCGAAGCTGCCTTTTTCGAATCCTTCGTCGGACGTAAGGTGAATGAATGAACATTCTTCGATTCCCTCCGGAAGACGATCGAGTACATACAATAGCCCGTCAAGTTCAATTTTATTGGGAACGCCCATTGTTCCGTAAATTTCAGGGTTGATGGTCATTAATAGAGACCGAAGACTTTCGCCGGAGATTCCGGAAGGTTTGAAAAAACCGCGATAGAATAAGTGTCGCATCGAAACGTATAGTCGCTCAATTGCTTCTGTAGTTTCTCTTGCTCGTGAATTTACCATAGGTGTATCTTTTGGCAAATATAACACATATCTCTCAAATTTCTATATTCTCTAATTATTGATGCTATTAATTAAAAATGAATCTTTGTTAATGTAATTCCTATATAAATTGATATAATTATACTCGACCCCAAAAATTTAAAGGGTTTGCGTGTTTGTTTTTTATTTTTTTGTAATTTAGCCCCATCAAAAATACACTAAAATATGTCATCATTAAGATTTAAAGCTTTAGAAATGTTGTCTTTCAAAGACTATAGAAAAGACAATGCGGTTACAGTACCGGCAAAACTTTCGGAATTGTTCTGCCAAAATGTTTTCTCGGAAGAAACAATGAGAGAATACTTAACCAAAGAAGCGTTTACATCCATCCAAAATGCGATAAAAAGAGGAACCAAAATCCAAAGAGATGTTGCAGATCAAATTGCTGTAGCAATGAAAGATTGGGCGTTGAGCAAAGGTGTAACTCACTATACGCACTGGTTTCAACCGTTGACAGGTTCTACTGCGGAGAAACACGATTCATTCTTCACACCTTTCGAAAGCGATCGCGCAATTGAAAGATTTTCCGGCGGAATGCTTATTCAGCAAGAGCCAGATGCGTCTTCATTTCCGAATGGTGGAATTCGAAATACCTTCGAAGCGAGAGGTTATACCGCGTGGGATCCTACATCGCCGGCTTTTATCGTTGGAACTACTTTGTGTATTCCCTCTATTTTTATTTCTTATACAGGGGAAACTCTAGATTATAAAGCACCTCTTTTAAGAGCTTTGCATGCGGTAGATGAAGCTGCAACCGATGTTTGCAAATCTTATTTTGATAAAAATGTTACCAAAGTAATTCCTACTTTAGGTTGGGAACAAGAATACTTTTTGGTAGATTCTGCATTGTATCAATCTCGTCCGGATTTGGTGATCACCGGGAAAACTCTTCTTGGACATTCTCCTGCGAAAGGGCAGCAACTTGATGATCATTACTTTGGATCAATTCCGACAAGAGTAATGAACTTTATGAAAGAATTGGAAATTGAGTGTATGAAATTGGGAATTCCGGTGACCACTCGACATAATGAGGTGGCACCCAACCAATTCGAGTT
Organism: Kaistella haifensis DSM 19056; assembly: GCF_000735695.2. Taxonomy (GTDB): domain Bacteria; phylum Bacteroidota; class Bacteroidia; order Flavobacteriales; family Weeksellaceae; genus Kaistella; species Kaistella haifensis. The sequence goes on along the minus strand of NZ_JASZ02000002.1, from coordinate 99,646 downwards.
GGCTCCGATGTTTGAAGAAGCCAACGTTGCCGTAGATCATAATTCATTATTAATGGATATTATGGCGAGAGTTGCGCACAAACACCATTTCCATATTTTGTTCCACGAAAAACCTTTTGCAGGCGTGAACGGAAGCGGAAAACACAACAACTGGAGTTTAGCAACCGATACCGGCGAAAATTTGCTAAGCCCTGGTAAAAATCCTAAAAAGAACCTTCAGTTTCTTACCTTTTTTGTAAATACTTTGAAAGCTGTTCACGATTATGCAGATCTTTTAAGAGTAAGTATTGCTTCTGCAAGCAACGATCACCGCCTTGGAGCCAACGAAGCACCACCAGCGATTATTTCTGCATTTATTGGAAGTCAGCTTTTCAATGTTTTGGAAGAATTGGAAAAAGTAACGGACGGAAAATTATCTCCTGAAGAGAAAACCGAACTTAAATTAAACGTTGTAGGTAAAATTCCTGAAATTTTATTGGATAATACCGATAGAAACAGAACTTCACCATTCGCTTTCACAGGAAACAAATTCGAGATTAGAGCAGTTGGATCATCTGCCAATTGCGCGGAAGTAATGACGGTGATGAATGCTATCGTTGCGAAGCAATTGCAAAACTTCAAAAAAGAAGTAGATGAATTGATAGAAACAAAAGGCTTGAAAAAAGACGAAGCCATCTTTAATATTCTAAGAGAGTACATCAAAGATTCTAAGAAGATTATGTTTGAAGGTGATGGATATTCTGAAGATTGGGCGAAAGAAGCTGAAAAAAGAGGATTGAACAATTTAAAGACTACTCCGGAAGCTCTGAAAAAAGAATTAGACAAAAAATTTGTTGCACTGTACGAAGAACTAGGAATTTATACTCACCGCGAACTTGAAGCGAGAAATGAAATTAAATTAGAAAAATATTCTACCGTGATCTCTATCGAAGCTACTGTTTTAGCAGATATTGCCAGAAACCATATTATTCCTTGTGCGCTTAATTACCAAAACAGACTCATCGAAAATGTGAAAGGTCTAAAAGAAATATTCGGAGACAAAGAATTTAAAACCCTTGCAAAAGAACAGATGAACATGATCTCTGAAATTTCAGGTTATGTTTCCGTGATGAAAGTGGAAGCTGATAAATTGTTAGAAGCCATCGCAACAGCGAAAAAAGCCCCAAATTCACAGAAAGTTGCAGAAGCATTTTGCAATGATGTGAAACCGCTATTCGATAAAATCCGTGAAGCTTCCGATGCTTTGGAAATGGTCGTTGATGACGAACTTTGGCCAATGACCAAATACCGTGAATTATTATTTATACGATAATATTTGTTCAAAAATCATTATTAAGAGCCCTGAAATATTTTTCAGGGTTTTTTGTTTTAGGTTTCTCAATTATAGAGTGCAGTAATAATTTGAATAGATGACGCATATAAATGTTAACAAATCTTAATAAAAAACAAAACCACAATCTCTTAAATAAAGGGATTGTGGCGATTTTTGCTTTAACATAAGCAAAAGAATTGTTAAAAAGTGTTAAAGTAAGTTTTGAGAAAGGGTGATTTCACCCTCCTTCGAACTTGAATACTTAATTTTGCTTTGCTTTTAAAACGAAATATTTCATCTTTAACACAGATAATCAAATATATATGAAGAAAAGAGTTCTGATTTATCTTGTTGCTATTACTGCTACATTTTCAATGCAGTCTTGTGTTAGCAACTACGTTGTTTCATCACCAGCAACACACCTCAATACATACAAATCAGATGCCAAACTTGCATCAATCGATAATAAAAAATTAGAAACTGCTAAAGCACAATTACTTAGTAATTTTAAAGATGAGAATCTTGTCGCTACAAAGGCGTTAGAAGCTACTTTAAGAAACGAAGAAATTGCTAAAACTGTAAAATTCACCAAAAAAATTGATGATCTTTTAGCCGAAGCTCAAACCTATTTGGGAACTCCGTACCGTTACGGTGGAATGACCAGAAATGGAATTGATTGCTCCGCATTCGTTCTTTCGGTTTTCGGATCAGTAACTGGAATGAATTTGCCAAGAGTAGCAGCATCTCAAGCTCAAGAAGGTGAAAAAATCGAGAAAGATCAACTTCAAAAAGGAGATTTGGTTTTCTTTTCTCACCAAGGCAGAGGGAGAATCTCACATGTCGGAATTGTAGAAGAAGTTTCACCAGAAGGAGATGTGAAATTTATCCACGCTGCTACTTCCAGAGGTGTGATGATTTCATCACTGAATGATTCTTATTGGGGACCCAGATACAGATTTGCGAAGAGAGTAATCTCTATAGATTCTTTCAACAATTTAGCAAATAACTAAGAATAAATACAAAAAGTAAATAATTGATTCAATAAAAAGCTGCTCGATAAGGCAGCTTTTTTTGTTTTCAGGTAACTGAAACTTTTTAATTAGATTTAATTAATGAAATTTACTTGTTATTGATGTTTAAAAATGTTAACTAAACTTTAGAAATATCTTCTTTAATAATGAATGGTAACTTTAAAATAATTATTGGTTTAATTACACCAAACTATTGCGATCGGCGTAGTTTAATTTGAAGAAAATAAAAGTCATAATGGAGAATGCTAACAAAGAACTTCCCCCGTAACTAAAGTAAGGTAAAGGAATCCCAACCGTTGGAAACAGTCCCATTACCATGCCTAAATTAATCGCAAAGTGCATCAAAAGAATTGAAGCAAAAGAGTAGCCGAAAACGCGGTTAAATGCCGATTTCTGTTGCTCGGAAAGGTAATAGATGCGACCAATGAAAATGGCATAAAAAATCACAAGCAGAGTGGCTCCGAAAAAACCCCATTCTTCGCCCACGGTGCAGAAAATATAATCGGTTTCTTGTTCCGGAACGAATTTTCCTTGGGTTACTGAGCCTTCTTTGTATCCTTTTCCGAAGAAACCGCCGGAACCAATGGCTGTTTTAGAATATAAAAGATTGTAGCCCGAAGTGTCGCGAAATGCCTTTTCACCTTTGTACAAAACTTCAATTCTTTCACGTTGGTGTTTTGGCATTTTTTCTAAAATTTTTGGAGTTGCAAAAGCTATTCCGGAGAGTAGCAGAAATGATCCAATAAAACCGGAAATAGAAACAACGTTCCAATGAATTCTGTGGTAATTAAAAAAGATAATAATTAGGAAAATTAAACTAATCCCAATAATTACATAAAGAGGATCCACCGCCAATGCTACTAAGAAAACTGCAGCTAAAATCGCGCCCACACCGAAGACCCAGCCGCTAAGCCCTTCCCGGAAAAGCGCAATAAAAAAAGCCGTAAAGACCAATAGTGAACCCACATCAGGAATCGCAAGCACAACAATCGCGGGAATACCGATTATAGCAAGAGTTGTAAGCAGTGATTTCTGGTTTTTCAAATTAAAATCGGGGCCGGAAACATAATTTGCTAGCATTAATGCAACCCCTATTTTAGCAAATTCAACTGGTTGCATGGTAACTCCGCCGAATTTGTACCAGTTTTTTTGTCCTAAAATTTCTGTTCCAAAAGGGAATAATCCAATCAAAAGCAAAATGCCGATTACATAGATTATGCTTGCAAAATTCTCGAAAAATTTGGTTCTCATCATGAAAATAATCAAGCCCACGACGATAGAAATGCAGAGGAAAATAAGTTGTTTTTTACCTAAACCCTCATCCACACTATAGATATTCGCTACTGCAAAAAAAGAAATAGCGAGATAAAGAAAGATACTGGTTTTGTCTATGCCTTCTGTCCACTTCATTTTTTAGGATTTTGTGTTTTAAGTTTCAGCCGTAGCGAGTCTCTCTTAAAGACAAGTTTTGAACGGAGATTTTCGTTTTTTATAAATTTTAAACTGTCTTCAATGCTTTGGATTTTTAAAGAATCTTTGTTAGGTTCTTTGTAAAGTCCTTTTCGTTTCAGTTCGGCATTCCATTGTCGTCGGTATTCCGGCATGAAACTCGCGTTAGTAAGCTTTTTATAAAGATGTTCTCTTTTTAAATCACCCGTTAAATATTTTTCGGCAATCACAGCAGCTGCGGGTCCAGCCCAAGTTGCACCGAATCCAGCGTGTTCCATTACGGCAACGATGACGATTTTAGGATTATCTGCAGGTGCAGCCAATACAAAAATTGAGTTGTCTTTTCCTTGTGGAACTTGTGCAGTTCCGGTTTTTGCCAGCATTGTAAAGTCGTTGGATTTAAGTCCTCTTGCTGTTCCATTCAGTACTACTGCTTCCATTCCTTTAATGATGGGCCCAAAATGTTTAGGGTTTACCAGAGTTTTGTGTTTTACTTTAAATCTTGGATCAGGATTTGGTTTTCCATCAATCGATTTCACGATATGAGGCGTATAATACCAACCTCTGTTTACGATTGCGGCAGTTGCATTCGCCATTTGAAGTGGGGTAAGCAAAACATCACCTTGCCCCATTCCGTTGAAAATAGATCCATTCATCGTGTAGGCAGAGCTCCAATCTTTTTTGCCACTTCTTTTTTCATAAAAAGCTCCAGAAGGAATTCTACCTTTCGAACCTACGGCCAAATCGTTGTTCAAAAATTCTCCCACTCCGAAACTGCTCATGATTTTCTTCCATTCGTCCACACCTTTTGATGGATTTCCGGGATATTTATTCATGATTGCAATGAAAGCATAGGAAAAATAGCAGTTACTCGACACCTGAATTGCCGGAATCAGCGGATCAGCGCCGCCATGTCCTTTTACTCTTAATCCTTTATAGTTAAATCCTCCACCACAAGGGAAAATGGTATTTTCGTCCATCACGCCCATTTGCATCGCAGCAGCCGCCGTGAGAAGTTTGAAAGTTGAACCCGGCGGATAAGCCGCTTGTAGAGAACGATCAAAAGTTGGACGATTGTTATAAATCGTGTCCATTTGCAAACGATACAAGTTTTTGGTCTTATCTGGACCTACGAATAAATTGGGATCAATATCCGGACCCGTTGCTAGAACAAGAATTTCACCATTTTTAGGATCAATTGCTACAATTGCACCTTGTTTATTCACTAACATTTCTTCGGCCAATTTTTGCAAATCGTAATCAATGGTGAGGGTAATGTCTTTTCCGGTGATTACTTCTTTGTCTAAAGTTCCGTTTTTGTAAGGGCCTACATTTCTAAGGCGAATATCTTTTTGGATGTATTGTATGCCTTTTTCGCCGCGAAGTTCCTTTTCATAAGATTTTTCAACACCGGTTTTCCCAATGAAATCTCCCGGAAGATAATACAGCGAATCTTTTTTGATCTCCCGATCGTTTACCTCATTGGTGTAGCCCAACAAATTTCCGGAAGTTGAAACTTCGTACTGTCGTTGTGGTCTGGAAACGATGCTGAACGCCGGATATTTAAAGATAATTTCTTGTATTCTTGCGATTTCTTCCCTGCTCAAATTCTTCATGAAAGTCATCGGAGTGAGCTTAGAATAGTATTTTTCTTTTTTGATGAGGTTAATTCTTTTAATGAAATCTTGTTTGCTGATTTTCATTATATTACAAAATCCCAAAGTATCGAAATCACTTTTTATCAAAGCTTCGGTGAAAGAAATTTCGTAGGAAGGCTGGTTTCCGACCATAATTTTTCCATTTCTATCGAAGATTACACCCCGTTGTGGAATAATATATTCTGTTTTAATGGAAGTATTTGCAGCGTTCAGCGCATATCGATCGGTGAAAAGTTGCAAATAAGCTAATCTTGCGATAAAAATTAAAGCAAGTATGAATAGTATAGAGGTAATTTTAAGGTACTGTGATTTCATGCGTTTTGATTAACATTTTCTTCCAAAGCTCGCGTGGAATTCGAAATTAGGAAAAGCGTTATCTTTTAATTCGGATTAAAAATGGGGCAATTTCTAAACCTTTTGTTTTACTTTAAATGCCAATGCATAGATCATTATAAATATAAAAGAAATCGCGCTTGTTGCCAAAACATTCATAAAGATTTCGAAGAATCTACTGAATTTGAAAAACTCAATATACTGAACCAGAAGCTGGTGCAAGAAAATACTCGATAAAATGAAAAACAAATATTGAGACCATTGCAACGACTGAAATGAGAAAAAGTCTGTCGAAGTATCGGTTGAGGTTCGGAAAATTAAAGTTCGGAAATACGCAATCATGGTTGTTGCGAACGCGTTGATTCCCCAAGTGTAGAGAAACGCATCAATTCCTAATCCGAGGATAAAACTGAGCGCTAAAAACTGAAAACGGTTTCTGAAAAACGGATAAAACATCACGAAAACCGGATACATTACCGGAGTGTATTTTCCGAAAAGCGTAATGCGATTCAGCACGAAAATCTGTAATGCAATCAGCAAAACAATAATCAGGATATCGGTAAAAAGGGTTCTGCTTATCATTTCTCTTTATTTATAGTCGCTTGTAGCGTATCCTGTATCTTTTGAACTTCGGCTTTTTTCAGGTTTTTCACCACATATATTTTGCTGAGGTTGCCCATTTTCTCACTCAGTTCCACGGAAATATCCCAGAAACCGGTTTTGCTGTCGACTTCATATCCGGAAACTTTTCCAATCATAATTCCTTGTGGAAAAATCGCAGATTTACCATCGGTTACTACGGTATCTCCAATTTGAAGTGGAACATATTTCGGCACATCAGCGAGGTGCATAATTCGGGAATCTTCGCCTTTCCATGTTAAAGTTCCGAAATAACCTGATTTTTTTAAGGAAGCGTTGATTTTGATTTTATTCAAGCTTAAAACAGATTGAACCAACGCATAAGAATTTGTAGAATTAATCACGATTCCGGCGATTCCTTTTGGAGCCATAACGCCCATTTGTGGCAAAACTCCATCTCGTCTTCCGCGGTTGATGGTGAAGTAATTATCTTTCCGGTTGATGCTATTGAAAACGATTTCACCGTCTACAAAAGTATAAATTTGTCCACCCCCGATGGTGTCATGAACTTTTCTGAAATTGGGAATCCCGGAAGGGTTTTTTCCATAGACCTGCTCCATCAAAACTTTGTTTTGGGCAACAAGTTGCTCATTGATTTGCTTTAATTTAAGGTAAGAAGTTCCTTCGTCGATATATCCGGAAACCCAGGAATTGAAAGCCGCCGTTTGTCCCGAAATCCACGATTGTTGCATCGAGTTTCTGCTGAAAATCAGTACCAAAGCGGTGAGCTGCAGAAATAGGAAGAAAACGAACAAACCGTTCTTCGAAAATAATCGCAGCAAAAATCCCATCAGTTAATGTCGTAAAAAAGTTAAAAATTATTTAATCAGGAAGTTGAATTTATCCATATTTTTCAAAGCGATACCTGTTCCGCGAACCACCGCTCTCAAAGGATCTTCAGCTACAAAAACCGGAAGGCCTGTTTTCTTGTGAAGTCTATCTGCAAGTCCTCTGAGCAAAGCACCACCGCCGGCAAGATAAATTCCTGTTTTGTAGATATCTGCAGCCAATTCAGGTGGAGTAAGCGAAAGGGTTTCCATTACCGCATCTTCAATTCTGATGATCGATTTGTCCAATGCGCGAGCGATTTCCTTGTAGTTTACCATAATTTCTTTAGGCTTACCTGTAATCAAATCACGCCCTTGAACCGGAATATCCTCAATATCAACATCCAGTTCTTCTACGGCAGATCCTACTTCGATTTTTACTCGTTCGGCAGTTCTTTCACCGATATACAAATTGTGATGCGTTCTCAGGTAATATGCAATATCATTGGTAAAAACATCACCTGCAATTTTCACGGACTTGTCGCAAACAATTCCTCCTAGAGCTACTACTGCGATTTCGGTAGTACCACCACCGATGTCGATAATCATGTTACCTTCGGGTTTTTGAACATCAATTCCTACCCCAATTGCAGCAGCCATTGGTTCGTAGATCAAACGAACTTCTTTGGCATTTACTTTTTGTGCAGAATCTCGTACCGCTCTTTTTTCTACTTCGGTAATTCCGGAAGGAATACAAATTACGATTTTTAAAGTAGGTTGAAAAAGCTTTCCTTTAATGCCGGGAATTTGTTTGATAAACTCTTTGATCATGTGTTCAGATGCATGAAAATCAGCAATTACACCATCTTTCAAGGGTCTAATTGTTTTGATATCTTCGTGAGTTTTTCCTTGCATGTGTTTCGCCTTTTCGCCTACTGCGATTGGTTTTCCGCTAGAACGCTCAATTGCTACTATAGAAGGTTGATCGATAACGATCTTGTTATTATGTATAATAAGTGTGTTTGCTGTGCCTAAGTCAATCGCAATATCTTGCGTGAACATATCAAATAGCCCCATTTTTTCTTGATTTTTTTTAAGTGTACAAAGATATAAATTTAGAACCGTTCTAAAAATTAGATTCTCAGTTAATTTGGTTAAAATTTTATTAAAATTCAAAACTCTTTCGAAATAAAATGTACATAACTAATGGTTTCATTTTTAATTAAAAATCCTAAAATAAAATTCAGAAACTCATAGATTTTACTGATAAAGTTCATTTTTTGGAACCTTCACCAATTCAATTTAAAATCTTAAATTTGCGGTTGCTTTATGAATCAGGATACCAACATTCACAAAACCGCCAATTTCGCTGTCCTCAGCGTCAGTTTCGAGAAAGCTGATGCCGAAACTCGGGGAAAATTTGCTTTTTTTGACGAAAACGTTAAAAATTTCGTCAATGAAATCCATGACCAAAACATGGGCGATGCCTTTGTGGTTTCCACCTGCAACCGGACCGAAATTTATACCACTACGCAGAATTATCTGCTGATTGCCGAGCTTTATTGCAAAACCATCGGAGTGAGTCTTACAGAATTCATGCAATATGTGAATATCCTGAAACACGAAGAAGCTTTGAATCATCTTTTTCGGGTTGCGGCCGGTTTGGAAAGCCAGATTATTGGTGATTTTGAGATCATTGGGCAGATTAAGAACGCCTATCACCGTTTCAAAAAAGAAAAGAAATATTCCAATCCTTTTCTAGAGAGAGCAATAAATTCTGCAATTCAAATTTCAAAAAGAATTAAAAATGAAACCGGAATTTCCAATGGAGCAGCTTCCGTTTCGTATGCAGCGGTTCATTACATTCTAAAAAACCAAGCGCAGATTTCCGATAAGAATATTTTGCTTTTGGGAGTCGGGGAAATTGGTCAAAATACAGTTGAAAACCTCGTAAAACACGTTTATAAACCGCGGGTAAAAGTTGCCAACAGAACTTCCGAGAAAGCAGAAAAAATTGCGGAAAAATATAATATTCCACAAATTCCTTTCGATAATTTGCACGAAGAACTCGCGGAAACCGATATTCTTATTGTTGCAACAGGTGCGCAACATCCGATCATTAATAAAACTCATTTCCCGAACGGAAAAGAAACCTTGGTTATCGATCTTTCGATCCCGAATAACGTAGAGAAAAATGTCACCGAAAACACCAATGTGAGTTTGGTCGATGTCGATCAGCTCTCGCTTCACATCAGCGAAACCATGATCCAAAGACAAAAAGAAATTCCAAAAGCGGAAAGCATCATCAAAGAAATGACGAAGGATTTTGTAGAATGGGAAAAGAAAAGGAAATTAGCTCCTAATATTCATCATTTCAAAGCGGCACTGAAAAAAATGGAGAATTATGAAATGCACAATATTCACAAAAAACACAAGTATGTTGATGTGAATGATATGCAACTTTCGGATAAACTGATCCAGAAAATCACCAACAGATTTGCAAAGTACATCATCGATAACCCTTTGAAAGCGGAAGAAATCAGCAAATTGATGCACGAAATTTTGGTGGAACAGCCCAAAAACGAATTCAATGAAAAGCATTAAAATTGGAACCAGAAACTCACCGCTCGCTTTGTGGCAAGCGCGTGAAGTGGCAAGAAATCTCCAAAACAGAAATTTTGTCACCGACATCACACCAATTGTTTCCACAGGTGATAAAAACCTCACACAACCGCTTTATTCATTGGGGATTACAGGCGTTTTTACCCGAGATCTCGATATTGCACTATTGAATAAAGAAGTGGATATTGCCGTACATTCTCTCAAAGACATTCCTACCGAATTGCCTACAAACATTGAGATTATCGCGGTTTTGGAAAGAGACTATCCAGAAGATGTTTTGGTAAGAAAAAAAGAATCCCAAACCCTGGATTTGAAAGATTTGAAAATTGCGACAAGCAGTTTGAGAAGACGTGCTTTTTGGTATAAAGAATTTCCGGGAACTGCAATTTCAGACATTCGAGGCAACGTACAAACTCGGTTAAAAAAGCTTGAAGAAAACGATTTCGACGCAACACTTTTTTCACTTGCGGCGATTAAAAGAATGGAATTAAATATTGAATATGAACAACTTCCGATGATGATTCCTGCGCCGGCACAAGGTGTAGTAGCGATTTGCGGACGTGCTGATGATGAGGAAATTAAAGAGATATTTAAAGACATTAACCATAAAAAGACACAAATTTGCATTGATATAGAAAGAAATTTCCTCAATACTTTGGAAGGTGGTTGTACCGCTCCCATCGGGGCTTTTGCTGAAATAAATGATCAAAATGAAGTGCGATTTCAGGCCAGATTATGCTCCTTGGACGGAAAAAATAGCATCGAAACCGACGAAATTTTCCAGTGGAATGAACATAAAAACTTCGGAAAGATTTTGGCCGAAAAGGTATTGAATAATGGCGGAAGGGAGCTAATGGCGGAGATTAAAAATCAATTAAAATAGCCCAAAAACACCAGGTTTTTCAGCTATTGACAATATTTGTTTCATGAAAATTCTCTTTACAAAAAAAATCAACCCATTGATGATTTCCAAGAAATTAGGAGGTCATTTTTCTTATGATTTTGTAGATGTAATAAAAATAAATCAGTTGGAAGTTGAATCGTTTGATTTGAAAGATAAATCCTTGATTTTCACCAGTGTTAATGCGGTTAATTCTTTTTTTAGTAATCATTTTCTACCCAATGAGAATTTTGCCGAACGCAATTTCAATAAGATTTACGCGGTAGGACAGATGACGAAGAGGGAACTTAGGAAATTTGGTTTTGGAACTTTCAAAGTGACCAAGAACGCGAAGGAGCTCGCTGAATTTATTATTGAAAACAGCCCGAAAGAAAAATTTCTTCACTTCTGCGGAAATCTCGCCCTTAACGTCTTGAATAAAGCTTTACCACTGCAAAATATTTCCTACAAAAAAATTCCCGTTTACGAAACTGAACTGCTTTATCCAACGATTTCTGCAAAATATGATGCGGTTTGTTTCTTCAGTCCCAGCGGTGTGCGTAGTTTTGCAAAGTTTAATTCTTTAGAAGATTTTCAGCTATTTTCTATCGGAGAAACTACGACAAAAGAGATAAAAAAAATTACCAAAAATACAGTCATAACAAGCTCTGAGAGCAATGTTGATGATTTGTTGAATTTAATTTCTTCCCACTATAGCCCAGAAGTGGAGGCAGAACAAAATAATAAGTTATGATTAAAAACGACCTTTACCTAAAGGCATTACGAGGCGAAATCGTAGAAAGACCGCCGGTTTGGATGATGAGACAAGCCGGAAGATTTTTGCCGGAATTCCGTGCACTTCGTGATCAGTACGATTTTTTCACAAGATGCCAAACTCCGGAACTTGCAGCGGAAATTACCATGATGCCGATCCGCAGATATCCACTAGATGCAGCCATTCTTTTTTCAGATATTTTGGTAGTTCCGCAAGCGATGGGATTGGATTTTAAGATGAAAGAAAATGTAGGGCCATGGCTCGATGAACCTATCCGAACTTTGGAACAAGTGCAAAATATTCCAGTTCCTGATGTAAATGATACTCTGGGATATGTTTTCGATGCGATTGAACTTACCCTTCAGAAATTGGATCGTGAGATTCCATTAATTGGTTTTGCCGGTTCTCCATGGACAATTTTGTGCTATTGTGTAGAAGGTAAAGGTTCTAAAGCATTTGAAATTGCCAAAACTTTTTGTTTTCAAAATCCGGAAGCGGCCCATCTTTTACTTCAAAAAATTACCGATACCACAATCGCTTACTTAAAAAGAAAAGTTGAAAAAGGTGTTTCTGCTGTTCAGATTTTCGATTCTTGGGGCGGAATGCTCTCTCCGGATGATTACGAAGTATTTTCGTGGAGATACATCAACCAAATTGTTGAGGCCTTGAGTCCGCTTACTCATGTTGTTGTTTTCGGGAAAGGTTGTTGGTTCGCGTTAGAAGAAATGACGATGTCTAAAGCTTCTGCATTGGGTGTCGATTGGACCATCAAACCTGAATTTGCTAGAGTTCTTACGAATCATTCGATGACTTTACAAGGAAATTTCGATCCTACAAGATTACATTCTACACCCGAAACCATCAAGAAAATGGTGAACGAAATGATTAATCGATTCGGAAAAGATCGATATATCGTGAATCTTGGTCACGGAATTTTACCAAATATTCCTTTAGAAAACGCCGAAGCCTTCATCAAAGCGGTGGTAGATTGGAAACCGAATTACTAGGTAGCGCGAGCGAAGCGAGCGCCAAAAAGTGGAATCCTTAAAAAATTAAAACGCACCTAAAAGTGCGTTTTTTAATGTTTAAATAGCCTCAATTGAGATTTCATAATAAAGCAATTCAACATCATCGCCGGGAAGCGTTACTATTTTTTTGTACTTCAAACCTAATTTTTCAATAAGTTTTTGAGACGAAAAATTTGTTTTTGTCGTAATTGCGGAAATTTTCTTTAAGTTAAATTCTTGAATTACAGTTTCTAAAAGCTTTGAAGCAGATTCAAAACCATAACCACGTCCTTCAAATTCCGGGAGAAATGAAAACCCTATATCATGAACATCTAATCCTTCTCTTTCGAAAATTCCCACGGAACCGATCTTTTTTCCGTCGCTTTTTCGGGTAATCAAATAATTTCCGAATCCAAGCTTTTCGTATTGTGGCAGAAATTTTTGGATGATGTAATTGGCTGCATCTTCCGTGTTTTTAATATTTCTGTCTCCGATAAACTCAATGAATTTCGGAGAATTATAAAGTTCCAGAATAAATTCTGCATCATCCGAAGAAATCGGACGCGTCGTTAATCTTTCAGTTTCTAAATGATTGATTTTCTTCATTATATTCCTTTTTTCCGGCGAGAATCATTTCGATCATTTTCACTTTTCTGTTTTCTCGTGTTTCGGGTTTTTTCGCTTCCACAATCCATCGGATGTACTCTTTTCGGTGGGTATAGCTCATTTTGTCAAAAAGTTCCTTGGCTTGTAGATTGTCATTAAAAACGATTTTTACATCATCCGGAATTTCTACAATGCGTTCTTCATTATCTTCCCATAGTTTTGCGGAAACTTCATCTCCAAAGGATTTCCTGAGTTTATTCCTGATTTGTTGGGTAAGTCCGAGTCTATGACAATCGCTTTTCATTTTGGCTAAACTACCGCGATATTCTACGTGACCGTCGAAAATTGCTTTAATTTTAACCTGTCCTTTTTTCCCGAAAAGTTCTTCCGTGGAAAATGGAAATTCAACAAAAGCTGCATTTATTTCGCCGTGTTGAATGATTTTTCCTTTAAATGAAATGTAATCCTGTGTCATTTTTAGCTAAACTGAATTCAAATTTAAAGAAAACCACGGCATAAAAATGGAATATGCTTTAATAGCTTTAAAAAAAAGAAAAATTATGGATATTGAAATTATTGGTTTTATCGCCGGTGGTTTATCTTCGGCGCTTTTTGTTCCTCAAATTATTAAAATTTTGAAAGAAAAATCTGCAGAAGAAATTTCCTTAATTACTTGTATTATTGGAGTTTTGAGCAGCGGTTTATGGTTGTGGTTTGGAATAGGTAAAGATCATATTTCGATGATTGTTACCAACAGTATTTCGGTGGTAGCTACGATGATTTTGATCATCCTAAAACTCATTTATAACAAAGAAAAAAACTAATTTTGTGAACATTAGATTATAGACAAAATATATGCTAGATAATAAAGAACATTTGTACGAGAAAGCCGTCCTTGTCGGGGTAATTACCCAAAACCAAGACGAAGATAAAGTTGTAGAATATATGGATGAATTGGAGTTTCTTGCTTTAACTGCAGGAGCTACCGTGGTGAAAAGATTTACCCAAAAGCTTACGCAGCCGGATTCCAAAACATTCATCGGAAGCGGAAAAGCACAGGAAATTAGAGATTATGTAAAGGAAAATGACATTAACACCATTATTTTTGATGACGAACTCTCGCCTTCGCAACTTAAAAATCTTGAAAAAGAAATCGAAGTTAAAATCCTTGATAGAACCAACCTTATTCTCGATATTTTTGCCCAGAGAGCACAAACTTCTTACGCGAGAACACAGGTGGAACTGGCTCAGTATCAGTATCTATTGCCAAGGTTGACCAGAATGTGGACTCACCTCGAAAGACAAAAAGGGGGAATCGGGATGAGAGGTCCGGGTGAAACCGAAATTGAAACTGACCGACGTATCATCCGCGACAGAATTTCATTATTAAAAGAAAAACTGAAAACCATCGACAAGCAAATGTCTACGCAAAGACAAAATCGCGGAAAGGTGGTGAGAGCAGCACTTGTGGGCTATACCAACGTTGGAAAATCGACTTTAATGAACGCTATTTCCAAATCCGAGGTTTTTGCGGAGAACAAACTTTTTGCAACCCTCGATACTACCGTACGAAAGGTGGTGATTGGGAATTTGCCGTTCCTTTTGACCGATACTGTTGGTTTTATCCGTAAACTTCCTACTCAACTTGTTGAAAGTTTCAAATCTACTTTGGATGAGGTTCGTGAAGCCGATTTGTTGATTCACGTCGTTGATATTTCCCATGAAAGTTTTGAGGATCATATCAATTCTGTTAATCAGATTTTAATGGAAATCAATGCGCATCAAAAACCGATGGTGATGGTTTTCAATAAAATTGATGATTTTAGTTATGAAAAAAAGGATGAAGATGATTTAACCCCAGAAACCCGAAAAAATATTTCCCTGGAAGAATGGAAAAAAACCTGGATGTCGAAATCGAAATATCCAACGGTATTTATCTCGGCTTTGACCAAAGAAAATTTCTCGGAGATGAAAAAAATTATTTACGATGAGGTTTTGAAAATTCATATTTCAAGATTTCCTTACAACGATTTCCTTTTTGAATATCATGATGATGAGGAAACAGGCGAATAATTTTTAATTTTAAAAAATGATGGGCAACCAATCAGATGCGGTAAAAGAAGCTTTGGAAATGTTAGCGCTGCCCGAAAAAGCAGCGTTTTTTCCAAGATTTTTCAAAGCGGGGAAAGGCGAATATGCGGAAGGCGACCAGTTTATCGGAGTTACAGTTCCGGAGCAACGAAAAGTAGCGAAGGAATATTTTGCAAGCATTTTCTTAGAAGAATTGAGTGAACTTCTAGTTTCTGAAATCCATGAACATAGGCATTGCGCGCTTTTGATGTTGGTTTTTAAATTCGAAAAATCGAAATCTGCAGCAGAAAAATCTCAGATCGTTGAATTTTATTTAAACCATAAAAAACACATAAACAATTGGGATTTGGTAGATAATTCCTGCTACAAAATTTTAGGGCGCTATTGTTTTGAAAATAATGACAACAGCTTACTAAAAGCACTTTCGGAGGAAGATAATTTGTGGAGCAAAAGGATGGCTGTTGTCGCAACGATGCATCATGTAAAGCAAGGTCAATTTGATTTAATGAAAGAATTGGTGTTGAAAAACCTGCGACATTCCCACGATTTGATGCACAAAGCGAATGGCTGGTTGTTGCGGGTAATGGGCGATAAAAATGAGGCGGAATTATTGAATTTTCTTAATGAAAATTACCGGAATATGCCTCGAACATCCCTTCGTTATGCGATTGAGAAATTAGATGAGGATCTTAGGCAAAACTATTTAAAAGGAAAAATTTGATGGAAAACCATTTCTACATTCGAGAAATTGTTCATTATTTTCTCCATTTTGTATTTCCGTTGTTGGTTGCGAAAATTTTCTTTAAAAATAATTGGAAAAAAGCTTATTTGCTGATGCTCGCGACGATGTTGGTCGATTTGGATCATCTTTTTGCTGATCCAATTTTCGATCCGAATAGGAGCAGTGTAGGTTTTCACCTTTTGCACTCTTATCCAATGGTTGTGCTTTATTTTCTTGGATTTGTTTTACTGAAAGGAAATTATAAGATTATCGCATTGGGATTGGTTTTCCACATGATCACCGATTTTCAGGATTTTTATCTATGGAGAGTGATTTTTCGATAAGAACTATCCAAATAATTTTGATTTTCAATAGATTTTTTGTATAATTGTGAAAATCGAAAATTGATGAAAGTAAAAAATATTTTAAACTGGACAGTCGTTTTCCCGGTTTTAGCGTCGGTATTTTATCTTGCAGGATTTCTTACTGACACTATTTTCGCAAATATTACCGGTGCCCTTTTGTTATTTGCAACAGTTTTAGCAGCTGTTCATCACGCAGAAATAGTGGCTCACAAAGTGGGAGAACCCTACGGAACTATCATTCTCGCAATTTGCATCACCATTTTGGAGGTGGGTTTGATTATCTCATTCATGCTTTCCGGTGGTGAAGGTGCTATGACTTACGCTCGCGACACCGTTTTCGCCGCAGTAATGCTTATTCTAAACGGAATTTTGGGGATTTGTATCTGGATCGGAAGCTGGAAATACAAAGAGCAGTTTTTCATGCGAAGTTCAGCCACCACTTATTTGGTGAGTTTGGTTGCGATTCTCGTTCTTACACTGATTTTACCCAATTTTACCTCCAGTGCACGGGGGCCAATTTACAATAATACTCAATTAATTTTTGTCTCCTTGGCTTGTTTGGTTATTTATGGATCTTTCCTAATGTTACAAACGGTACGTCACCGAAACTACTTTATCGTAGCAGCACCAGATGATCATACAGCGCATGAAGCAGCACCACCGAGTAATGCAAAAACAATTGCCAGTTTGGTTTTGCTGATTGTTTGTCTTGCGGTGGTCATTTTTATGGCAAAAGGACTCTCTCCGGTTATCGAAGATTTTGTAGAAAATATAGGTGCGCCGAGAGCTTTGGTGGGCGTAATTATTGCTTCCGTTGTATTATTGCCTGAAGGTTTGGCGGCAATTCGAGCTGCGCGAAACAACCAAATTCAATCGTCTATCAATTTGGGCTTAGGATCTGCATTGGCCAGTGTAGGGTTAACAATTCCTGCCGTTTCCGTGGTTTGTATAATGTTTGATATACCGTTCGTTTTGGGGTTGGATATGAAATCAATTATTTTGCTCGCATTATCCGTATTTACAGTGATGCTTTCCCTCAGTCGCGGGAAAACCAATCACCTATACGGAACAGTACTTCTCGTCAATTTAGCAGCATATATTTTTACGGTAATCGTACCTTAGAATAAATCGGGCGGTTTTCTGAATGGAAAGGAAATCGCCTAACTATCTTCTCGCTATTTGCATTTTATGACTCATCAAATTGGCGATATTCGTGGCTTTGTAAATTGCGGTTTCCGCCATTTCGCCGGTGAAATTTTCCTCCACAGTTTCTGTCCACAGTTTGATCCAGTGCTCAAAATGATGCTTTTCAATCGCCACTTTTTCATTAATTGGAAAATGCATCGCCATCGGGTTTCCTTTATAAGAAATCTGCCCAAAAAGCAACGTTTCCCAAAACGAGTACATCTTCGGTAAATGCCTATCCCAACTCACTTTTGCTACATCATTGAAAAAGAAGCCAATGTTCTCATCATCAGCAACTTTCTCATAAAAACGATTCACAAGCAGCTCAATATCTGCTCTTGTTTCCAGCTTTTTCATCCATCAAATTTAAGGAATTTAAGGAAGAGATTCCTATGATTTTGGTCATTAAATATTTGGGCGGACAATTCGCGCTATCCGCTACTACTCCTCAGTCGGCGGCTCCACTTCGTTCCGCCGCCTCCTTGTGGGGTAACCGCTACTATCGCGGCCGCAGGTCGGAATTAATCGAATATTTGTTTTCCAAATTAAACCTATTTTTGCATCATGAATCTTGAATTTTATAAAAACCAGGCCGTTTTAAAACAAAAGGAACACAAAAAATTTCTTGAAACTCTGAAAAAACGCCCGCCAAAAAATCTCGATTATATTGTTCAAGATACTCACGATGAGGTTTTCAGCAAGATTGATTGTTTGCAATGCGCCAATTGTTGCAAAACAACCGGACCGCTCTTTACAGAAAAAGATATTGAGCGAATAGCCAAACACCTTCGTATGAAATCAGCAGACTTTGAGCAGAAATTTTTAAGAACAGATGAAGACAACGACAAAGTTTTGCAAAATTTACCTTGTTGGTTTCTTAATTCCGATAACACTTGTTCCATTTACGAAGTTCGCCCGAAGGCATGTCGAGAATTTCCACATACCGATCGCAAAAAGATTTATCAAATTAATCACCTTACCATCAAGAACACGGTCATTTGCCCTGCAGCATTTGAATTTGTTGAAAAAATCCAGAAAAATCTGTAGAAGAAGTGAATCTAAATAAATCATAAACTCTTATAAATTCAGTTAAACTTCGGAGATTCATATAATTCCCTCGCGAAAACGGCATTTTAAAATCATTACTAACCAAAAAAATAGAAAGTATTATGAAAAAGTCGTTGTTCGCTGTTGTTTTTTTAGCAGCAGGAGTAAGTTTAGCAAATGCACAAAGTACGGAAGTTGCTAATAAAGCAAAAACAGACAAAGCGGTAAAAACAGAAGTAAAAGCAGCAGAAAATGCGGAAGTTGCTGCACAGGCGCCAACTTTTAAGAAAGAGTCTGTAGAAGCGAAAAAAGAAGAAACCGCAGCTCTGAAAACTGAAACTACTGCTGAACTGAAACAGGAACTTCCGGTTACAAAGACCGAGGAGAAAAAGTAAAAAAACCTAAAGAGTAAAAATGAAAAAGAATCCTGCAATTTTGCAGAATTTTTTGTGCGGTATACAAAAATAAAAAGCATTGAAAACCAATGCTTTTTATCCTTTCATTTTACTTTTTACCCATTATCCCGGGACAGGAATATCAATAAAAAAGTCTGGGAAATTTCCTCAGACTTTTTTTGTTTTATACTACTCCTTGAGCCAACATTGCTTCGGCAACTTTTACGAAACCTGCGATGTTTGCACCTTTCACATAGTTTACGTAGCCGTCTTCTTCTTTACCGTAATCTCTACAAGCTTTGTGAATTCCGATCATGATTTCTTTCAATCTAGCATCCACTTCTTCAGAGGACCAGTTTAAACGTATTGAGTTTTGCGTCATTTCTAAACCTGAAGTTGCTACACCACCCGCGTTGGAAGCTTTTCCTGGAGAGAAAAGTACTTTATTATCTAAGAAATAATTGATAGCATCCAAAGTTGAAGGCATATTCGCAGCTTCTGTTACGCAGATTACACCGTTTGCTACAAGATTTTTAGCATCATCCAAATGAAGTTCGTTTTGTGTTGCAGCAGGAATTGCTACGTCACATTTTACTTCCCAAGGACGTTTCCCAGCGTGGAATTCCGCGGTTGGGAATTTCTTCACATAATCTTCAGCGCGGTTGTTTCCGGAAGCTCTAAGCTCTAATAAATAATCAATTTTTTCACCGGTGATTCCGTCTTTATCATAAATATAACCATCAGGGCCAGAAATGGTAACCGCTTTACCGCCTAATTCTTCAACTTTTTTAATAACGCCCCATGCAACATTTCCAAAACCAGAAACAGTAACTGTTTTCCCTTTGAAATCTTGTCCAATTGTTTTTAGCATTTGCTCAGCAAAATATACTACACCGTAGCCGGTTGCTTCCGGACGGATCAATGAACCACCATAAGCCAATCCTTTTCCGGTAAGAACTCCGGTAAATTCGTTTCTAATTTTTTTGTACTGACCGAATAAATACCCAATTTCTCTTGCTCCCACTCCGATGTCACCTGCAGGAACATCCGTTTCAGGACCGATATGTTTGCACATTTCCGTCATGAAAGCCTGGCAAAAACGCATCACTTCCATATCGGATTTTCCTTGAGGGTCGAAATCCGAACCTCCTTTTCCACCGCCCATTGGCAAAGTAGTAAGAGAGTTTTTGAAAGTTTGCTCGAACGCTAGGAATTTAAGAACAGAAAGGTTTACCGTTGGATGAAATCGTATTCCACCTTTATAAGGTCCAATTGCTGAATTCATCTGAATTCTGAAACCTCGGTTTACTTGGATTTCTCCTTTATCATCTACCCAAGGAACTCTAAAAATAATGGTTCTTTCGGGTTCGGCCATTCTTTCCAAAAGCTTCATTCCCGTGTACTCTTTGCGGTTTGCAATAAAAGGAATTACCGTAACTGCAACTTCTTTCACTGCTTGAAGGAATTCTGGTTCATTAGGGTTTTTTGCCTCTATTTTAGCGACAAACTCCTGAATTTTTTGCTCTACATTATAGTGTTCCATAAAGGTTGAATATTATTGTCAACAAATTTAATTTTTTTTTCAAAACTTGCAAGAAAAATTTTATATGTTGTTGAAATATTAATGAATTTGCAGTTTATTTTTATTAAATTGATAATTTTGGTATTTACAATATTGATAATTGAATGTTATGCAAATATTAATAAATTTTTAAAAATCATGAAAAATTAAAGTGCCAGATATTGTCTTCCCGAAAGTGCTTTGATGTATCCTGCAATTTCCATTTGAAGCAAATCGGGCAAAATTTTATAGCTCGGAATTTCGAGTTTCTCCGATATTTCATCTAGTGAAAAAGGAGTGTTTTTATCTAAAATTTTCCAAATTGCCAACTGGTTTTCAGTTAAGAGCGTTCTGATTTCTGAAGTCGGGAATAACTCACCTATTTTTAAATGATCGCTCTGAAATCCAAGTTGTTCGGATAGTGAAGAAATGGTTGAAATTGTTGCTGCTTTGTTTTGAAGAATTAATTGATTGCAGCCCTGGCTAAATTTATCGGAAATTCTTCCGGGAAGGGCATAAACTTCACGGTTGTAATTATTGGCAAATGTCGCAGTGCTGATGGATCCGCCGCCGAATGCCGTTTCTACTACAATCGTGGCGGGAGATAATCCAGCAATGATGCGATTTCTCTGGATGAAATTCTCACGATCGGGTTTTTGCGAACTGTTGAATTCTGTGAAAAGAACGCCGTTTTCTTCAAGGATTTTTTCCGAAAGTTTTCTGTTTTTTGAAGGATAAAGTGTGTGGAAACCATGAGCTAATACCGCAATGGTCGGAATGTTGTTTTTCAAAGAAGATTCGTGAACTTCCGTGTCAACACCTAGAGCGAGTCCGCTAATTGTCAGTATATTTTTGTTCCTGTTATTTTCTAAAAAATCATGAACAAAATTTCTGCCGTATGTTGTAATATTTCTGGTTCCTACCAAACTGATGGGTCTTAGGGAAGGATCGAAATTTCCTTTTTGGTAAAGAATTGCCGGAGCGTCGTCGCATTCATCCAGTAGTTTAGGGAGATCTCCGAGGTGGCGCAGGTTGATTTCTATTTGATTGTTCTCGCAAAATTTCAACTCTTTTTCAGCGAATTTTAAATGTTCGGGATTGCCTATTTCCTTTGAAATTTTTTGTCCGATTCCATAGATGTTTTCTAGTCCGGTTTTGGTGAGTTGCCAAACATCCTTTGCGGAACCTGCCTCATTTACAAGTTTTCGAAAGATTAAATCTCCGATAAGTGGGCAGTGCCGAAGCGCGATGGAGTAGAGTGTTTCTTCGGAAAACATTTCGTATTTTTTTCAAATTTATTGAAAATTATCCGTTTTTTCTGATTTCATCTAAGTGATCCCAAGGATCCTCCTTTTTCAGGTAGGGAAGTTCCATAAAATCCTCCGGATGATTTTCTTTGTAGGCTTGCCAAAGTTTATCGTCTTTTTCGCTATAATAATTGGGAAATTGCCAAATGAATTTCTTGGTTTTTTCACCGGTTTTCCTAAAAACAAAAGCTAGTATCACTCCTACTACAGCACCTGAAAGATGCGATTGCCAGGAAATTCTGCTCGGTTCCGGAAGGGTTGAGAAAAGTTCTTCCGGCATTACGCCCCAAACTAAACTTCCGTAATATAATGCTACAATCAGCGAAACGGTCAAAAGTTTCATATTCCACCGGAAAACACCGCTGAAAAACAAGAAAAATGCTAAAACATATACAATTCCGCTGGCTCCGATGATACAAACGTGGGAGTATTCGCCGGTTAAGATATCAATCGGTGGAAGCATCCAAACCAAAAGTGCGGACACGAACCATCCGGTAACGAAAATCTTTTTTGCAATAGATGGATAAAATTGAAATAACAAAAATATAAGAACGAAAATCGGCACAGAATTTCCGAAAATATGATCAATTCCGCCATGAAGAAAAGGCGAGAAAAAAATCCCTTTCAACCCGGAAGGAGTGAGTGGAATAATAGCGCCATTGCAACCTTCGATAAGGTCAAAATTTTGCAGCAAAAATCCAAACCACATCGCTGAAACCATGATGATGGCGTATATTACCGCTTTGTAATTTAGAGATTCTTTTAACATCGATTTCTTTTTGTCAAAATTGTAGCCAATTTAATAATTAAGTAAATATGGCTAAAGTTTTCATTAAAATCAATAAAAATCAGTCAAAAAGTAACAAAAGATTGCTTCTGAATTTTATATAATTATTAGTTTGGCTTAAATTTGTAGGCTATGAGAAAGTTTATTGCCTTTATTCTATTGTTTTTTACGGCTGTAGTTTTCGCGCAGCGAGACAGAGAAATTCTTAAAGAAATCGATTCTATTTCTCAAAGAAGATGGGATTCGGTTGCATTGGATTTGGATAGTTTGTCGAATCCGAAACTCATCAATTTCGACAGGCATTTTAAGGATACCATCGTGATTCGCGATAAAGTGGTGATGTCGAATCTCACTCAGGAATTGCCTATTACTCCTTATAATATGCTAAAATTGCAAGGCCCAATTAAATGGTTTTATTACGGAACCAATAATTTGGTTTTCAATCAATCTTCGTTTTCCAACTGGAATTCCGGAGGGAATAATAATATAGGAATCATCGGAAAGATTAATTATAATTTAAGTTATAAAAATAACAAGCATTTCTTGGATAATACCTTGCAACTCGGTTATGGTTTTGTTGCTTCGCAAGGTGAAGCGTCGCGAAAAACAGAAGATTACATTAATCTTATGACTAACTACGGATACGATATCGGAAAAGACTTTTATCTTTCAACTGGTTTTCAGTTTCTTTCGCAGTTTTCGCCGGGTTTTAATTATACCGACACTCCTGATCCCGAATTTAAAGACCGTATTTCAAGGTTCATGTCGCCGGGATATTTGAATGCCGGTTTGGGTATTTCGTACAATCCTAATGAAAATTTCCAGGTAATTTTCCGTCCGGTGAATGGTAAATTTACCTTTGTTACAGATCCTTTGCTACAAAAGGCAGGGAAATATGGTTTGGAAAAAGACGGACAAAATGTGAGATCTGAGCTTGGTGCTTTGGTGAATGTTTTGTACCGTTTGAAAATCTATAAAGACATTAACCTTGTCAATCAAATTAATTTCTTTAGTAATTACATTTTCCATCCCGAGAGAGTGGATATTGCTTATAATGGTACGCTGAATATCCGGTTCAATAAATTTATTTCAACAGTAGTGAGTTTGGATTTGCTATACGACCACGATCAGTTGCAGAAATTGCAGATGAAACAAACCTTGGGCGTAGGTTTTTCTTATAATTTTGGTTTTGAAAATAAAGAGAAAAACAAAAAGTTGATTAAGCCGTTCGTGACGAATTAATTTTCTTTATACATTCCAAAATTCCCTATCCAGACTACGATATTGGATGGCTTCGGAAATATGGGCAGCGTTGAGGCGTTCCTGAAGTTCCAGATCGGCGATGGTTCGGGCAACCTTCAGTATTCTGTCATAAGCTCTTGCCGAAAGATTGAGTTTTTCCATGGCTGTTTTTATTAAACTTTGGGAAGCATCATCCAATTCGCAGTATTTTTCTATTTCTTTAGGACCCATTTGTGCGTTGTAATGAATCTCGGAATCCTGATATCTTTTAGATTGAATCTCCCTTGCCTTCAGAACTCTCGCCCTTATTTCTTCGCTTTTTTCACCTTTGCGTTTGTCGGTAAGTTGATCAAATTCTACCTTTTGTACCTCAATATGAATGTCGATTCGATCCAAAAGTGGCCCTGAAAGTTTATTCATATATCGTTGCATTTCAAATTGCGAAGAAGTATTGTTGGGATCATCCGGGAAATAACCGCTCGGACTCGGATTCATGCTTGCAACTAACATGAAACTCGCAGGATAATTTACGGTGAATTTTGCTCTTGAAATCGTTACTTCCCGATCTTCCAGCGGCTGTCGCATTACTTCCAGAACGGTTCTTTTAAATTCCGGCATTTCATCCAAAAATAAAACGCCATTATGAGCTAGAGAAATTTCTCCGGGTTGAGGATAGCTTCCGCCGCCAACGAGTGCGACGTCCGAAATGGTGTGGTGCGGACTACGGAAAGGGCGAACGGTCATCAACGAAGTTTCTGTTCCTATTTTTCCGGCGACTGAATGAATTTTGGTGGTTTCTAAAGCTTCTTTTAAAGTTAAAGGTGGAAGAATACTTGGAACTCTTTTCGCAAGCATGGTTTTTCCGCTTCCGGGTGGGCCAATCAAAATAATGTTGTGTCCGCCGGCTGCAGCTACTTCCATCGCTCTTTTTGCGGTTTCTTGGCCTTTTACTTCTGAAAAATCTGTGGAAAAGAAATTAATCTTTTCCTGAAACTCTTTTCTAGTGTCAATGGTTGTTCTCTCTAATGGAATTCCTTCATTGAAAAAATCGATGACTTCTTTGATGTTTTCGATGCCGTACACTTCGAGTTGATCGACAATTGCGGCTTCACGAATATTTTGTTTAGGAAGAATAATTCCTTTAAAACCTTCTTCGCGAGCTTTAATAGCAATCGGTAATACTCCTTTTATGGGAAGCAATCCACCGTCGAGCGAGAGTTCTCCCATGATGATGTATTCACCAATATTTTCTGCGGTGATTTGTCCTGAAGCGGCGAGAATTCCTAGCGCTATACTGAGGTCATAAGCAGAACCTTCTTTTCGCAAATCGGCAGGAGCCATATTGATGGTAATTTTTTTACCAGGAATTTTATACCCAACATTTTTTAATGCTGCGGAAATTCGGTAACTGCTTTCTTTGATTGCATTATCGGGAAGCCCTACCAAATGGTAACCAACTCCGGAAGTATCAACATTGACCTCAATGGTAATGGTTTGTGCAGAAACTCCATGGATGGCGCTCCCATAAATTTTCACTAACATGATTTTGTGTTTTAAAATAAAATTAGTAAAAATTTTCGGAATGAAGGCTTTTAACAAAAAGAACTTTTTGAAAAAAAAAAGCCTCACGTTTCTGTGTATTCCCGGAATCTTGATCAGAAATGCCATTCTCTCATAATAGATGGTTTTCTGGTGTTCAAGTAAATCCTTCACATTCAAATGGATTGCATCTGGTGTCCTGCCTTTGATCTGATGAGAAACTCTAATTTCAGGCATTGAAATACTCTGATAAGGAAATTCTTTACTAATAGCATTCATCACTGTTTCAATAAATTCCTGATGTGCTATGGTCTTTTCATTGTCCTTACTGAATACTGGAATTATGCATTCATTCTGCAGATGAGGTAAAGTCACATCTACTGTATTAGCGATGATAAAAGGGCTGTCTTTTGATGATGATACTTTATTAGAGTTGATGGGTTCAATTTCCTTCTCTCTAGTAAATGAAAAAGGTATCATATCTTTAGTAATTACGGCTTTTTCCGGATCATTATCATCTCTAATAGAAGTGATGATAGAGTCATCAACTTTATCCTCCAGAAAAATGTCCCGCACTGATCTTAACCTTGGGAAAGATTGGATTTCAGAGATTTCTGACTCTGATAAAGTATTAATATTACTGAATTTTTGATCTTCCATTCTGTAAATGTGTATTAGGGTTATTATTTATTAAGAGAGACTTTTTAGCCTCATAATCCAGTCTCAGGCTTTCCTGATACTCTGGAAACTGCTTATAAATTGAAAGTAATTCCTGAATGGTTCTGCAGGCCTGAATTGATTCATACACTACCTTCTCTGATACATTAAGATTTGTAGTAAACTGTCTTTCCAATTTTTCATCTGGAGTGTCTCTAAAAGCTTCCTCCGCACTGATCCTTGGAATACCATCCTTAGTTCTAGGAGAGTCAATAGGTTTTCCCTCCAAACACCAGTCTAAAATCTCTCTACCAGTTTTCTCACTGATTACGAATTCAGGCTTACCCATAAAGAGACCAGTTCTGTCCTTTGATGCAGTAGCAAAATGCTTGATATCCACATCAAAAACCAATGTGAACTCATAGTCCATACCATCTCTCTGTACAGACTTAAGACCAACCTTCTCTGGTATCATCTTACCATCTTTCTGATTCAGGACATAATCCTGTTTGGTTCTCATGGTGGCAATCACATGGCTCTTACAATGTAGAATTCTATCAACAAAAGCCTTTTGCCTTGGGGTAACTTTAGCCCAGTTGGTAAAGCTGTTACCTGCTAATTTAGAGTGGAAATCTAACAGCTCATCCCATTCATGTGAAATAGAGTCAACAATGATCACTTCCATACCAGCATTTTCGCAGATATCTAAAGCCTTAATGTAGTTTTCTGGTGTAAAAGGTGGTGTAAGAGAGATTACATTGTACTCTCCTAAATGGGCATACAAATCTGCACTGCCATTTTCTGTGTCAATGATGGCTACTTTAGATAAATCTCCACCTGATAGCCCTTTAGCCATTAGCAGAGAACTCATTGTCTTTCCAGATCCTGAAGGACCTTGCAGCGCCATTTTTATTCTGGCCTGTTTTCTTTCTGATTTTCTTAGGTTCATAAAATTTGTTTTTGGGGTTATACGAGAAAACCACCCCGAAGGGGTGGCTCTATTTTATATCCTACTATTTTTTTTATTCTATATTAGGTTTTTCAAAAAAAGTCGGATGGGTAGTGATGGTTAATAATTTTTTTTAGTTTTACTTCAGAAAATGTATATTCGTCTGACTTATCCAAATCACCAAATGATTTAGTGAATAGATTTTTTAAAAATTTTGTTGCTTCTATATTTTGGTTTTCATCAGGCAGGGCACTAAAAAATTTTGTGTCTTTTAAAACAGGTAAGCTTTCTGAAAGGTCATTGTAAAGCTGTACACTATTTAGATCTCCAATAGTTTCAATTTTAGTTGGTAAATATTTAGATCTTTCATTTCCTACAATTAGAGAATTAAAATGCTTGAATACTTCTTTTACTTTATCCTTTATTTCTAGTAGAGATTCATCGTTAGAATTCATTAAGGCGTGTATAACATGATGGGGAGAAACCCTTTCACTATTATCAATTTTTGATTCCGGGTAATATTTCCTAAAAATCTCCAGAAGTAATTTTTTGGAGAACTTATAATTGCTTGGCTTTACACTCTTTCCATTGTAGGTTACAACGTGAGTGGACAGCTTGTTTTTAATATGATTGTATAATTTTTTAAATGAAGGCACTTCTTCAGTAACATAATCAGAAAATAAATCGTCAATTACAGATGGAAAATTATCATCTGTAAAATCGGTCTTCTGGAAGTTTACTGATACGAGTTTACAGTTGATGAACTGATTCATAAATGCATTTATGGTTAAGTTCGCAGCAATGTCACCATATAAAAATTTATTCTTTTGAAGTTGTAGCTTGCCCAAATTCAACCTGAAATTTTCCTTTATTAACGTTCCATTGGCTCCTGTATACATGATTGGAGTACCTATATACTGTAAATATTCTTTTACTGCATCAGAGATAATTTTAGTCTGAAAATTCACTGGTGCGTATTTAACAATCATCTCATCAGTTAAATCATCACGGTCAATTTCTGTCAACAATTTATAGGTTTCGGGTGTGATTTTTCTAATTTCGTTATAACTTTCTCTAAATGCATTGTATTGAGTTGAAGTCATACTTGCAGGTCTTCCATTTCTAAATGTCATATAATCTGGATACATTGTAATAATGTGAATTTCCCCTGGAATTCTTTGACGAGCTACTGCCTGAATTAAATCTATATAACCGCCAGAAAAGATGCCGTACAGATTTTCAAATGCCATCTTTGAAGAATAGGGAGGCATAACAATCACAAAGCAGTGGTTTTCTTTGGTTATGTTTATACCTGTCTTGAAATTAGTTCCAATATTTATTTTAGTTGAATCATACCTGTTTTTTGGCTCATCCACAGTAGTTCTCTGATTTTGAATAAGCTCTGAAACGCATAATTTCACATTGTTTGGAGAGTAATTTCTAAGCAGAGCACCAACTTCTCCAGCATATATGTTCTCTGCTAGTTTCTTTGAATAACACAAAATATCTATTGATTTTCGTTGACTTATTGCATCCTGAATAATTGATTTTAATTTTTCATTTTCTTTGAAAGAAAAAGAGTTGTCAAAGTGAATATGTAAGTCACTCAACTTTGATTCAATCTGCTTCCTAGTAGCCTCAATTATTTTTATTTTTTCATCAGTCATTTCTGATAACTTATTTATTACAATCAGTGATGGATCATTATAAGTTTCGCTTAGAACGAATATTTTATGGAGCACATCCTTCCATAAATAAAGATGAAGTATGTTTTCGGCAGTGAAGTTATGAACTGCATCGTGCAACTCATCAAAAATGAAAATTACTTTCTTTTTACCTAGACTTTCTGATGTAAGCTTAGTAGAGTCATAAATTTTGTCTGGATTTACAGGTAAATCGTCATTACCATTTAACTCATTGATTTGTGAATTTGTTAGATTTAAAAAGAGTTCTTCCATTTCCTCCTCGGTTGGATTTGGCCTGCCATCATATTTTATTATTTGTGGATTAAGAGCTTTAGGGAATTCTTTTAGATATTTTCTCTTTATACGAGAGTTTATAGCAGCATTCTCACCTGCATTTCCCAACAGACAGTTTGCTGTCACAACATGCACCCTTCTCCTTAACTGATAATCTAAAGTGCTTTTTGGAAATTCTTTTGGGTTTAGCCATTCATACCTGTAAATTTGATTTTCAGGAATCCCATTTGCTATTAATTCTTCAACATACTGCGATACAAGACTTACATAAGGAACTGCAACTATTATATAAGTGTCCGGGTGCTCAGTAAAGTATTTCTGAACAGTTTTCAGAATAGTATAAGTCTTTCCTTGTCCTACTCCAATATTGATAACAGTAGTATCTTTGGTTTGCAGGTTTAGATGTTCAGATAGTGCGTCATAAACCCTGCCGCTTTCTGGGTCAGGTTGTATTTCAACTGTTGAAACTCTGGAACGGTAACTTTCATTTACTTCCTCGCTCTCCTCACTAGTAAGACCTCCAAAATATTTATCATTTAAGTCATCAGGCAGAATTTTGAAATAATCTATCGGAAAACCAATAAATAAATCACTAATATTCCCTTGTGTTGTATCATCAGGCATAACAAGCAGTATTAAATTTTTTAAAAGATACTTCAATACTGCTGTCTGCTATATGCCATATATGGAATTATTTTAATAATTTCTCCACTTTACTCATGCTTTCAGATAGCTTTGCTTTGACCACCTTGGCATAATGATTCTGCGTAATGCTCATTTCAGAATGTCCTAAAAGCTCAGATACAATTTCCATGGGAACATCATTATACAGCAGTATGGTTGATGCAAAAGTTTTTCTGGCTATGTGATGGGTCAGGTTTTTCTGAATCCCTACAATCTCAGCAATCTCCTTTAGATAGGAGTTAAAACGTTGATTGGAAATTCTTGGTAAGAGTTTTTCTCCGCCTTCATATTTCTGCAAAATATACTCCGCTTTCTTTAGGAGAGGGATTTCATATTTCTTATTGGTCTTTTGCCTCGTAATACTGATCCATTTCTTTTTATCAGAGCCAATGATTATGTGTTTCCTTTCCAGAGTAGACATTTCCAAAAATGCCAGACCAGTATAACAACAGAAAATAAACATATCTGCTACCTGTTGAAGTCTCTGGGATGCAAACTCATGCTGGTCAATCTTTGCAAGTTCTTCCTCACTTAAGAAAACCACCTGTTTTTTAGGTCTTTTGTTCTTATGGAGTAGGAAAGGATCTTTTGCAAGAAAATCTAATCCTACAGCTAATTTAACCATCTGTTTTAGCCTTTGAAGGGTTTTATGGATGGTGTTCTGCTCAAACTGTTTTTCTGCTTTTAGATAGTATTCAAATTCTGTGATAAATGACATTTTCATTTTATTTAACAAGTAATCATGTTTCTTAAATTTCCAGAAGATATAATTTTTCACATGAGTTTTGGTCTGATAGAATTTAGCTACAGATCCTTTTGTAGTAGAGATGCCAATCAGCTTTTCCTGCTTTGCAATATGCAGATTGAATATTTCCATTATAGATTTATCATCTTTAATGTTTTCACCTTTATAATGCATGTAAATATCTTCTGCATTAAATTCCCTGCCTTGTACCTGCAGGAATAAAAAAGCCTGATTAATCTCTTGTTTAATCAGGCTTAGTTGGGTATTGATTTGGGAATTAGGTGTATTGGATGGAAATGCTTTTTGTTTAGCTGCATTCCAATTATCAGGATTTATAAATAATCCTGTAGCAAAAGGTTTTCTTTGTTTGTCCAAAGTAATTCTACATTCAATAGGGCAAACCCCTTGCGCATTGATCTTGTTCCTTCTTAAAAGGAATAGTATTGAGATTTTCATAGAAATGTTGATTTAATAGGGGTTTTAATGGGTAACCTGAGAAATTTTTGGGTAACCTGGAGGGTAACCTAAAAAGGCATACTTTTTTAAGATTAACAGGAGAGTCAGTATATTTTAAAGAATTTGGCTATTCCCACCAGCCCCTATAAACACTAAGTTTATAGCACAAAAAAAGCCTCACATTTCTGTGAAGCTTATACAAGTGTGGGTCCTGAGGGATTCGAACCCCCGACCCTCTGGGTGTAAACCAGATGCTCTGAACCAACTGAGCTAAGAACCCTTGTTTTTGGTGTTGCAAATATACAACGTTTTTTTATTTCTGCAAATTTTTTTCCAAAAATTCTCCCACAACGAAGTTGCTTCCGCCGATAAAAATCATTTCTCCATTTTTAATATTCTGTTTTGCAGAGAGATATGCTTGCTGAACTTCGTCAAAAATTTTATAAGAAATTTTCGATTTTTTCAGTAAATTTTCATAATCTTTGGGGTGACGGCCACGATTGACGTATGGTTTGGCAAAATAATAAGTAGAATTTTGGGGCAAAATCCGTAGAACTTCATCTAATTTTTTATCATTTACAAATCCCAGGATAATATGTTTGTGTTCGGGTAAAGTATTGAGTTGCGCAAAAACCTCTTCCAAACCCGCTTGATTGTGACCTGTATCACAAATCGTCAATGGATTTTTTGAAAATTCGTACCATCTACCTAAAAAATTGGTGTTTTTTTGAACATTTAAAAGTCCGGCTTGGATATTTTTCTCAAAAATTTGAACTCCGAGGTTTTTTAATTCATGAATTAATGCCAAAACTACTTTGATGTTTTTCTTTTGATAATTTCCCTTTAAATCAGATTCAAAATTCGAATTAATTGTTGTCGAATCGATGAACTCGGCATTTTTTTCTTTGGCTTTATTTGCAATAATTATTTTTACTGCATCATTTTCATCGCCTGAAATCACCGGAGTATTTTCTTTGATGATTCCTGCTTTTTCAGTAGCGATTTCTTCCACAGTGTTTCCCAAAATATTTTGATGATCCAAAGCAACATTGGTAATTGCTGATACCAACGGATTGATGATGTTGGTGGAATCTAATCTTCCGCCTAAACCGACTTCGATAATGGCGAAATCTACTTCTTGCTGGGCAAAATATTCGAAAGCCATAATCGTCGTAAATTCGAAAAAAGAAGGCCGGATATCTGAAGGAAGATTTTTGAGTTTTTGGATGAAATGATAGACAAATTCTTTATCGCAGTTTTTACCATTCACCTTGATTCTTTCCGTAAAATCAATTAAATGTGGCGAATTGTATAAACCTATTTTATAGCCGGATTCCTGCAAAACGGAAGCGAGCATATTGCTAGTAGAACCTTTTCCGTTGGTTCCACCGATATGAATCATTTTGATTTTTTCTTGGGGATTTCCGAAAAAAGCACAAAGCTTGGTGATGTTTTGAAGCCCTGGTTTATACGCTTTTTTACCATCGATTTGGTAGTTCGGAGCTTGCACAAAAAGCCACTCTACAGCTTCTTGATATTCATGATTTGTCATTCCACAAAATTCACAAAAGTTTTTGGTTTTGGGAAATTATTTTCGTAAAGTTTTTTATGAAATTCAGGTAAAATTTTTAGAAAGTAATTTTATAAGTTCCGGTAGATGAGGTCGAAGCTTTTTCGGCTTTTACATATTTTTTAACCCAAGAAACCGATGTTGAAGCAACGCAAGGATCGGAAATTCCTCCCGATCTTCTCGCGGAAATTACGTTTCCTGCCTTATCAACGGTGTAAGAAACCGTGATGCTTCCGCTGGCTGAGCAATTATGCGATGGTTGTGCGCCGCCACGTCCCATCGTTCCGGGAATGTAGCCAACTAATTTTCTGTCGATCCCAATTTTGCTATCGCCATCACCATCACCGCCCAAAGGATCTCCTTGGTTTCCTATGCCGGTTCCGGTGCCTTGTGAGCCGGCTTTTGTACCACGTCCTTTAATTAAATTTCCAATTGCAGAGGTTCCTTTTCCGTCGCCTGAGCCGGTTTTCGAATTGGAAGTTGTGGATTTAGAACTTGATGCTTTTGTCGAAGATTTTGTCGAAGATTTTGATGAAGAAGCAACGGTTGATTTCGTATTTTTCTCTGATTTCTCAGAATTTTTTACCGTGTTTATAGCACTTGTTCCTGTTATTACTTTTTCTTTCGCAGACTCTTTTTTAGTGATTTCAACAGCGTTCGAAGGTTCTGTAATTTTAGTTTCAGATTGCGCTTCCGCAGATGTTTCTAAGGTTGTTGGATCGCTTGTTGCGGCCAAACTTCCTTTTTGTTCGGCGGGTTCTTCTATTCCATTTCCGTTTCTGTTGTCACCGAAATTGATGAGCATGCTGGTAACGACCTCGTTTTTTTCGGGAATCGTGGTGGTAAATTTATAAAGAGAAACAAACAGCAGGAGAGCGGACCAGATAATCGCGGTGATAATTCCGCTTTTGATCTTGTCTTTATTTTCTTCCTTTTTATTGATGCTGTATTGGTTCATTTTGTAAGGCTTAATCTTCTTTCGTAGTGGCAATCGCGATGCTGAATTTGTGCTTTTCTGCAATTTCCATCGCAAAAACTACGTCTTTATGAAACGAATTTTTGTCGGCTCTAATGGTAAACGAAGGCTTTTGAGTATTTTTTAATTTTTCGACGATTACCGATTCCAAAGCTTCTTTTTTTACAGCAACATCATCTACAAAATAAGAGCCATCTTCTTTAATGCTTACCGTCACCTGGTTTGGAATGCTCGGATTTTCAAGTTCGCCTTTCGGAAGTTCTACATCAATCGCACTTTGGTTCGCCGCTGCGGAAGTCACCATGAAAAAGATGAGGAGCAACAAAATCACATCCACCATTGCAGCAAGACTGAACTCGGGGTTTGCTTTATTTCTGCGTTTAAGTTTCATGATTTATGATGGTTTGTTGATGATGTCTAAAAAGTCGGTAGAAAGGTGTTGTACTTTCAGAACAAATTTATCGATTCTTGTGAGGAGTAAATTATAGAAAAAATTGGAAGGAATTGCCACTGCGAGACCCATTGCGGTTTGTCCGAGAGCGGTATAAATTCCTTCAGAAAGTGTTTTCGGCGAGAAAGAACCTTCAGCATTCGACATGCTAAAAAACGCCATAATCAATCCGATCACCGTTCCCAAAAGTCCCAACATTGGAGCTAGACTTGGTACAGAAGCTAAAAGATTCAGGTTTTTTTCTAATTTGGAAATTTCTATTTGTGCTTGACTTTCCATTGCGCTTACGATGTCAGAAATCGGTCTTCCGATTCTTGTAATTCCTTTTTCCAGGATTCTGGCTTCTGGAGTATTTTGTCTTTCGCAATAATCAATCGCTGCATCTACACGGCCCTGATTCAGCAAATCCGCAATGTTATTCATTAAATTCGTGTCGTTTATTTTCAACATTCGGTTGATGTAAAATAACCTTTCGAGAAAAATATAAAGCGAGAAAACACCTAATGCAATTACGGTGCACATTACGATATTAGCGAAAAGGTTTCCGTGGAAAATGATTTTCCAGAAAGAGAAAACTTGCTCCTGCGTTTCCGGCGTTACGGCTTGTGCTGCTGCTTGTAAAAACATTTAATATAAATTTATAATTAAAAACTGAACGATAAAATTAGGTTAATATTGTTGAAAAACCTTTCTGTTAATCATTTTTAAATGATTAATGTGTTCAAATAACCTGCTTTTTCTACTTGAGAAAAAAACGGTTTTAACAAAAAAAGCTAAGAAAAAAACGGGAATTACTCGTCTACTTCAATCTCGTCTTGCCTGAAATTGCATTTCAATTTAAAAGGAATTGTTTCGTCGGAACCGGTATAAAAATCGGTGATTTCCCCTTTCCATAATAGCTCCAAATCTCTATTTTCGTTTTGGGTAAAAGACAATTCATTTTGGTAAAGAAATGCGTCTTCATCGTCGAAAAGGTTTACTTCCGTGAAGGTTTCATCGTCGGAATCGTCAATCTCAAAAGTTTTTCCTTCTACTTGATCATCTTCGAGGGGAAATTCGTAAACATTCATCGAAAGTTGCGGAAAACGATATTGTAGAGAGTCGTCATCCACGTGATCCAAAGAATCGTCGGTGATGATTTCAACTTCCAGAAAATGCTTTTGATTGCTGTAAACCGCTTTAGAGTAAGTACTTTTGATGTGGTATTTAAGGGTTTCTTCAGGGTGATAGATTTTTAAAATCCCTTTCATTTCGGTAAGAAAAAAAATGTTAATTAATTGATTGTGAATCTGCTTCAACAAAGATAAAAAATTGATTCGTTGTGCAAAATTTTTTGTTCTTTTTTTAGAATTAATGCAAGTTTTAGCGTTTTATTTGTTGTTTTTAAACGATTTTAAAGAAGAATGAAAATTTTTTAAATCGATTTCTCAATAAAAATGAAGTGATAATATTAAAACTATTAATTTAGCGTTTCCAAAAATAAATCATCAGAATGAAGAATATCTTTTATAAAGCACTTTGTGGCGTAGGAATTATTGTTTCTTTAGTTTCTTGCAAAAAAACTGATTCGCCTCTTACCAAAGTTACACCAGCGGATTTGGATTCTATTGCTGCGAACTATTATGAGCAATATTTGAAACTTCATCCTTTGGAAGCCACTGCACAAGGTGATTACCGTTACAATGACCAATTACCGATTACCATTGATAGAGATTTCATTTCTGGCGAAATTTCCTTTTTCAATTCCGTGCAGGAGCAGCTGAAAAAAGTGGATTATAAAAATTTGAATGACGAGGATAAAACTGTTTATGATGTCCTCGATTATACCTTAAAAGATAAAATAGAAAACTACGCTTATCACCCGGAATATATTCCTTTTACTCAATTCGACGGGCTTCCTTTGCAATTTCCGCTTTTGGGAAGTGGTAGTGGATTTCAGCCTTTCAAAACCGAAAAAGATTATCAGGATTGGTTGAGCAGAGCTGAAAAATTCCCGAAATGGATGGATGCCGCGATTGAAAATTTCCGTGAAGGAATTAAAAATAATTATGTTTTGCCTCAAAAATTGGTCGTTAAGATGATTCCTCAGATGACCGCGGAAGAAATCGTAAGTCCGGATTTGGAGAAAAATATTTTCTATGGTCCCGTAAAAAACTTCCCAAAAAGCTTTTCTGAAGCACAAAAAGAAAAATTAATTGCGGATTATAAAAACCTCATTCTTCAAAAAATTATTCCTGCATATATAAAAATGGGCAATTTCTTAGCGAAAGAATATTTGCCAAAAGCAAGAAAAAGTGATGGGATTAATGCGTTGCCGAAAGGAAATGAGATTTATGCATTTTATGTGAAAAGCCACACCACTACCGACAAAACTCCGGAAGAAATCAATAAAATTGGATTGGAACAGGTGGCAATGCTTCGTGCGGAAATGGAAAAAGTGAAGCAACAAGTTGGTTTCTCTGGAACATTGGAAGAGTTTATCACTTTCGTAAAAGCCGATCCTAAAGCAATGCCGTATAAAACCGAAAAAGAAGTAATCAATGCTTTCAATGGGATTTTGACAAAAATTACCCCGAAATTGAAAACCATGTTCGGCGTTACTCCAAAAACCAAATTTGAGATTCGCCAAACCGAAAAATTCCGAGAAGCAACGGCAAGTGCTGAATATTTTCCGGGAACATCTGATGGTAAAAAACCGGGAATTTTCTATATTCCTTTGCCGGATCCTTCGAAGTTTAATGTGACTTCCGGAATGGAATCGCTTTTCCTTCACGAGGCAATTCCTGGCCATCATTATCAGGTTTCGCTTCAACAGGAAAACACTGCACTGCCGAAATTTATGAGGTTTGGTTGGTTCGGTGCGTATGGTGAAGGATGGGCGCATTATTGTGAAACTTTGGGTCCCGAATTTGGTTTGTACACCGATCCTTATCAAAAAATGGGTTATCTGAGTGACCAAATGTTGAGAGCGGTTCGTTTGGTTGTTGATACCGGTTTGCACACCGGAACGATGAATCGTGAAGAGGCAATTAAGTATTTCTTGAGTAATATTTCGTATGATGAAGCCGCTGCAACAGCGGAAATTGAACGATATATGGCTTTGCCGGGACAAGCATTGGGTTATAAAATCGGAGCGCTTCGAATTCGGGAACTTCGGGATAAATATCAAAAAGAATTGGGTGCCAAGTTTAGTTTGGCCAAATTTCATGATGAAGTTTTAAATCAAGGTTGTCTTCCGCTCGATGTTTTGGATCGGAAAATGGAAAATTGGGCGAAAAGACAATAATAAATTACGTAAATATTTGAACAAAATCCCCTGAAATCATCAGCGGATTTTTTATTTAATTGTCATAAATAATCAAAGGTGACGGAATTTTGAATTTTATTTAAAAATAATAATTTATGAATATTAAATTTGATGAAAAATTTTCATTATTTAATAAATAACATTAATAAAAATAATTAATTTTGCTTTTTCAATATCAGAAAATTTATTTTGATAGCCAACTTTAAAAAACACGAAGAAGTATATGGAAATTTTGGTGGTGGATGATAATAAGGATATCTGCACGTTGCTCGAAAGCATTTTAATTGCCGAAGGTTTCGATGCGGAATCTTGTACGAATCCTTTGGATTTTAATAAAATGATTGAAAAAAATCATCCAAAACTTATTATCACCGATTTGCTGATGTCGGGTTTTGACGGGAAAATTTTAACTAAAAAAATTAAAGAAAATCCACAAACTCAGCACATCAAAATCATGATGATGTCTGCGCATCCCGATGCGGATAAAATTAGCAAAGCAATCGATGTGAACGATTTTCTCACCAAATCTTTTGAAATCGAGGAGCTGGTGAACAAAGTTGAAGGGCTTTTAAAATAAACTCAGAATTTATTTTTCAAAAAGCATTCTCGTTAAGAAATCTTTTTCTTTATTGCCTCTCGCGGGAGAATATTCGCGGCCGTAGAAAATAATTTGTAGATGAAGTTTGTTCCAACTTTCTTTCGGGAAGAGTTTTTTTGCATCTTTTTCTGTTTCTACAACGTTTTTTCCTGAAGTTAGTTGCCATTGAATCATCAATCGGTGAATGTGCGTATCAACCGGAAAAGCAGGTTCGCCGAAAGCTTGGCTCATTACCACCGACGCGGTTTTGTGACCAACTCCCGGAAGTGCTTCCAATTCTTCAAAAGTTTGTGGAACCTGGCCGTTATGCCTTTCTACCAGTAGTTCTGCCATTTTTTTTAAGTTTTTGGCCTTGGTATTTGCGAGCCCGATTTCTTTGATTAAATATTTAATTTCATCAACTTCTAAATCCTTCATTCTAAAGGGATCACCTGCAACTTCGAATAATTTTGGGGTAATTTGGTTTACCTTTTTATCAGTCGTTTGGGCCGAAAGAGCTACCGCGACCAAAAGCGTGTAAGGATCGCTATGATCCAGAGGAATCGGAACTTCCGGATATAATTTTTCGAGTTCCGTCAACACGGTTTCTGCTCTTTGCTTTTTTGTCATTTTAGCTTTAAATTTGAACAAAATTAAACATTATGTTGAAAGTTGGTGATCAATTGCCCGAATTTGTAAGTGTAAATCAAGATGGTGAAACAGTAAATTCCCAAGATTTATTAGGAAAAAAACTTGTGATTTTCTTTTATCCAAAAGCCAATACACCCGGTTGTACAGCTGAAGCCTGCGATCTAAATAATCATTTCTCAAAACTTAAAAAAGAAGGCTTTCAATTATTAGGAGTTTCTGCAGATCCTGTGAAAAGTCAGAAAAAGTTTCATGAAAAATTTGGCTTCCAATATCCTCTACTTGCTGATGAAAACCGAGAAATCATCGAAAAATTCGGAGTTTGGCAACTCAAAAAATTCATGGGCAGAGAATTCATGGGAATTGTTCGTACCACTTTTATCTTCGACGAAAACGGAATTTGCGTTCGCGTTATTGAAAAAGTAAAAACAAAAGAAGCGGCAAAACAAATCTTGGAAAGCTAAGATTTAACCCAGCATTTTTTGCGCTTTTTTCACCCCTTCGAAAAGAATATCAATCTCTTCAAATGTGTTGTAGACTGCAAAACTTGCTCGAACGGTTCCTGCGATATTGAAGAAATTCATAATCGGTTGCGTACAATGATGGCCGGTTCTCACCGCAATTCCCAACTTGTCGAGAATCATTCCGACATCTGAAGAAATTCCAATTCCTTCGAGATTGAAAGATACAACGCCGGTTCTGTGGGCCTTTTCACCATAGATTTTTAAACCTTCTATTTGCAGCAATTGCTTTTGAGCGTAATCCAGCAAAGCATTTTCGTGGTTTTGTAAATGTTCCTGACCAATATTTTCTATGAAATCAATAGCGGCTCCCAATGCAATGTTTCCACCAACATTTGGTGTACCTGCTTCAAATTTGAAAGGCAAATCTGCGTAGGTGGTTTTCTCGAAAGAGCAAGTTGCGATCATCTCGCCACCGCCGTGGAAAGGCTGAATTTTATTCAGAACTTCTTCTTTTCCGTACAGAATTCCGGTTCCCATCGGTGCATACATTTTGTGTCCTGAAAAAACGAAAAAATCGCAATCCATTTTCTGAACATTAATTTTGAAATGCGGTGCAGATTGCGCTCCATCGATTACGATGATAGCGTCAGAATTTGCGCGGGTTTTTGCAATAATCTCTTCAATGGGATTTACAATTCCCAATGCGTTGGAAACCTGATTAACAGAAACTATTTTTGTTTTTTCGCTGAGGTTTTCATCTAAGAAATCGAGTTGCAGAATTCCGTTTTCATCCATCGGAATTACTTTTAGTTTTGCGCCGGTTCTTTCGCAAAGCATTTGCCACGGAACAATATTCGAGTGATGTTCGAGATAAGAAATAATAATCTCGTCGTTTTCTTTAATCAGGTTCGTGAGCGAGTAGGCGATGAGGTTAAGTCCTTCCGTAGTTCCTTTCGTAAAAATAACTTCGAAATCGTTTTTTGCATTGATGAATTTTTGGACTTTTCTCCTAGAAAGCTCCATTTCCTCGGTCGCCAGTTGGCTTAAAGTGTGAATTCCGCGGTGAACATTCGCGTTGATTTCTGTATAATATTTTTGCCAGGAATCTAAAACACTGATTGGTTTCTGCGAAGTTGCGGCATTATCGAGGTAAACCAAAGGTTTCCCGTTAACCTGCTGATTCAGAATCGGGAACTGGCTGCGGATATTTTGTAAATCGAACATAACTTATTTAGAATGCTTCAAATTTACGGAATTTATATTTGAATACTATGTATTCTGATTTATTGTATTAATAATGATTTGCAACCTCATTTGCCAAAAACGCTGCCTGTACCGGTCTTCCTTTTGCGTCTTTTGGCTGGTCTTTATAAGTGCCGGTTCTCACAATTATCATATTCTTCTCAGGAATGATAATGATGTACTGTCCGTATAATCCCCAGAAATAATAATGTTTGATGGCGGTATCATTATTGATCCAAAGTCCCATTCCATAAGCTTCTTTCGAAAGTTTCGTGGGCGTTTTCATCTCGTTTAAAAATTCTGAACTGATGATTTGCTGACCGCCGAATTTTCCGTCATTCAAGAACAACTGTCCGAGTTTCGCAAAATCCCGTGAGGTAGAATGAATACAGCAAAATGTCTTTTCCATCCCCAATTCATCAGTACTCCATTCAGCATTATGCTCCATTCCGAGAGGTTTCCAAAGTTTTTCGGAGGCGTATTGGGCGATGGTTTGGTTTAGGGATTTTCTTATTGCAAAGCCGAGAAGCTGAGTTGCTCCACTTTGGTATTCGAATTTTGTTCCCGGATTTTCTTTAAAACCTCGGAGCAAAACGGCTTCTTCCAGCGATTTTCCATAATAAGCTTTTGCATTTTGCAGAAATGGATTTTTGTAGTTTTCGTTCCAATTTAATCCGGCTTCCATTTTGGCTAAATCTCCTACGGTGAGTCTATTTCCGAATTCTACATTTTTGTAATTTTCAAAAAAATCTGAATAACGCTGATGTAAACTGCTGATTTTTTTTTCTTCAATTGCTTTGCCCAACAGCAGTACAGTGACGGCTTTCGCCATGGAAAAAGAATTGGTTTTTGAGGTTGCGCTGTAGCCGTCCCAATATTGTTCGTGAAGAAGTTTTCCATTTTTAATGATTAAAAATGATGCAGTATTTGAATTTTTAAGATCCTGAAGCAGACTTTTAGGCAACGCTTTTTTATTGTAAAGAGAGTCTTTTTCCCACAAAACAGTATTTCCTTTCGCGATGGTATGCGACGGAAAATATTTGCCGTCATCAATCGTAGAACCCGATTCTCCCCGGAGATAGGTCTGGCGGATTCCATTGAAGAGATAATCGTAGCCGAAAGAATACGTAAGTGCGATGACCAGAGCAAAAAATACGAGGATTCCTTTTAGAATTTTCAAAAACATTTATAAATCTTTAATCACAAATTTAAGATTAAAAAACAAAAAAAGTTCCGAAGTAATTCGGAACTTCAGTTTGATATTTTTAGTACGATTAAATCTTGGAAAGCAGGTTTCTGAAATTCGTTTTCTCGTCGATGATTCTGCGCAAATCGGCTACCGGAACTCTTTCCTGTTTCATCGTGTCGCGGTCTCTTAAAGTAACGGTGTTATCCACCAAAGAATCGTGATCGATGGTGATACAGAAAGGCGTTCCAATCGCATCCTGACGTCTGTAACGTTTCCCGATGCTGTCTTTATCTTCATAAATCACGTTGAAATCAAATTTCAGATCGTTGAAGATTTTCTCCCCGTATTCGCCTAAACCGTCTTTTTTCATTAAAGGTAAAATCGCCGCTTTTACCGGAGCCAAAGCTGGTGGAAGTGCAAGAACTGTTCTTTCTGAACCGTCTTCCAGAACTTCCTCTTTCAGTGAATTGGAGAAAATAGCGAGGAAAAGTCGGTCTAATCCAACGGAAGTTTCTACCACATAAGGAATATAATTTTCGTTTCTTTCCGAATCAAAATACTGAAGTTTTCTGCCGGAGAATTTTTCGTGCGCTTTCAAATCGAAATCAGTTCTGGAGTGGATTCCTTCCAGTTCCTTGAATCCGAATGGGAATTTAAATTCGATATCTGCAGCTGCATTGGCGTAATGCGCCAGTTTTTCGTGATCGTGGAATTTATAATTTTCAGCACCTAAACCTAAAGCCAAATGCCAGTTCAACCGTTTTTGTTTCCATTCTTCATAAAAGCTAAGTTCTGTTCCAGGAGGAACGAAAAACTGCATTTCCATTTGCTCGAACTCGCGCATTCTGAAGATAAATTGTCTCGCAACAATCTCATTTCTAAAAGCTTTCCCGATTTGGGCAATCCCGAATGGTAATTTGTGGCGGGAAGTTTTCTGCACATTCAGGAAGTTCACGAAAATCCCCTGTGCAGTTTCCGGTCTAAGATATAAATCGGTTGCCGAATCTGCGGAAGCGCCAAGTTTCGTTCCAAACATTAAGTTGAACTGACGAACATCGGTCCAGTTTTTAGAACCGGTGTCAGGATCAGCGATTTCCAGCTCTTCGATTAAAGCTTTTACATCCGCCAAATCTTCATTTTCCAAAGATTTCGCCATTCTGGATAGGATGGTTTTCTGTTTTTCCCTGTATTCTAAAACGCGTCCGTTCGTGGATTCAAATTCATTCTTATCGAAGGCATCACCGAATCTTTTCGCGGCTTTTTCAATTTCTTTCTGTGCTTTTTCTTCCAGTTTCGCGCAGTAATCTTCCAGCAAAACATCGGCTCTGAAACGTTTTTTCGAATCTTTATTATCAATCAAAGGATCATTGAAAGCATCAACGTGACCGGAAGCTTTCCAAATCGTCGGATGCATGAAAATCGCAGAATCAATTCCCACAATATTTTCATTCATCTGCACCATTGCTTTCCACCAATATTGCTTAATGTTGTTTTTCAGTTCCGCACCGTTCTGTCCGTAATCGTAAATTGCTGATAGTCCGTCGTATATCTCACTCGAAGGAAAAATAAAACCATATTCTTTCGCATGTGAAATCAGCTTTTTGAAAACATCTTCCTGTTTTGCCATCGTTTTTAAGTATTTGTGCAAAAATAGGGAATTTTACTCATAAAATAGGGTTGAATTTTAAGGAGCCGGGAACCTGCTCTCCGCTGTATCTTTTGCTGCGCTTCGCTCCGCAAAAGGATGCCGCTGCGATCAGGGCTATGGAGATTCGGTTTGAAAACAAAAAGACGGAAACACAATTCCGTCTTTTATATTTATAAATTTGTTCATTAAATTAAATCAGCTGATTTTTCCAGGATTCAAAAATGGGTTTTACTCTTCGCTGTTGCTGTCTCTGATGAAACTTTTAATATCATCATTGTCCCCGTATAAAACCAAAATGTCTCCTTTTTCAAGCGGCGTTTCGTTGTTCACAACACCTTGTACCTCATTGACCCGTTTCACTTTCCCGAAGATGCTTTTCTCGGCCAGAATTTTGATGACTGTTACCAGAACCAGATTATATTTTGCCCGGAATTCGATCTCTACTGGAGATTTCCCAACAAATTTCTGCGGGAGGCGGATTTCCACAATACTGTATTTTCCGCTGAGTTCGAAAGATTCAACCAACCCCTTCAGGGAAAGTTTTTTCGCCCATTTCTCTGCGGTTTCCTCTTCGGGATGAATAATTGTGTGAATATCCATGGCTTCCAGAATCGTTTCGTGGAGCGGATCGATGGCGCGGCTGATGATTCGGTTTGGGTGTAGCTTTTTGATGATGGCGGTTGCCATGATATTTGAACCTGTATTCTCTCCGATTGCGATTACGACTACATCAGTGTCTTTGTACGGGAGTCCGCCCATCGTATATTCATCGGTCGCATCAAGACAAATGGCGTGCGAAATTTTTTCTTTCACCGATTCTACTTTGGTCATTGAGCTGTCGACACCGATCACTTCGTTGCCGAGTTTTGTAAGTTTTTCGGCCAGTGCAAGTCCGAAATTTCCTAATCCTATGACGATATATTTCATGTTGATGTCTTTTTAATTGATCATAATTTCCTCTTTCGGATATCGGTAATTGAAATACCTTTCCCTTTTTACAAGAGCGATGAGCAGCGATAACATACTTACTCTCCCGATAAACATTACCGCTATGATGATGATTTTGCCTGCCGGCGTAAGGGTGGGCGTTAAATTCAAACTTAACCCAACGGTGGAATAGGCTGAAAATACTTCGAAAGCCAGACTCATCAGATCTTTATCTTTTTCTGTGAGGACGAGAAGAAAAATGGCAATCCCAATAATCATCAAAGAAAGCGCAATAATCGCAAATGCGCGTTTTACTGAATTATCACTAATCTCTCTGCGGTACACTTCCGTTCTGTTTTTGCCTCTGGCAAATGCGATAATGTTAAGGATGGCGATCGCAAATGTTGTTGTTTTAATACCACCACCGGTAGATGCAGGCGAGGCTCCGATCCACATCAGCAGTAAGCAGATCATCATCGTGGGGCCGCTTAAACTCACCATATTCACAGTGTTAAAGCCTGCGGTCCGGTTAGATGCTGAGATGAAAAAGGCTTCTACAACAGTCCCGAAATACGTGTGGTTTTTCAGAGAACCATCCTTTTCAAACAAATAAATTAAAACAGTTCCCACAACTAAGAGAATCGCAGTGGTAATCAAAATAATTCTGCTATTGATGTTGATGACCCATGGCGTGTACCGGTACTTTTCTTTTGTTATTTTAGACAGCAGTATATTCTGGAACAGATGGCGGATGAATTTGTAGACATTATACACAATCGGAAAACCAAGTCCGCCGAATATAAAAAGGAATGCGATAACAACATGTAACGCGTAATTAAGTTCGTAGCCGGGTTCGCTTAAACCGCCTGTAAGTGTTGAAAATCCAGCATTACAGAAGGCAGATATAGAATGAAAAACCGAAAACATAATTCCATTGTTAATGGAGTTGCCCAGAAGGCTCAGATCCAGAGAGAGGTAAATAAGTGCAGCTCCCACTAGTTCTACGGTTACGGTGATCACCAAAACCCGTTTTAAAGTATTGAAAACATCGCCCAGTTTATCTGAACTTGTCATTTCGCTGATGCTGATCTGGTTTT
The DNA here is from genome assembly GCF_000735695.2 of Kaistella haifensis DSM 19056. Taxonomy (GTDB): domain Bacteria; phylum Bacteroidota; class Bacteroidia; order Flavobacteriales; family Weeksellaceae; genus Kaistella; species Kaistella haifensis. The sequence continues at coordinate 54,761 of NZ_JASZ02000002.1, read as the reverse complement.
CAAACGACGAATCACCCCGGAAAAAATAGCTGAAATAACTCGCAAAAGTCATAATTCCCAACCCGCCGGTCTGTATCAGAGCAAGGATGATAATCTTCCCGAACACGGTAAAATCTTTGGCGGTATCAAGCGTCACCAAACCTGTTACACATACAGCGCTGGTAGAAGTGAAGAGCGCATCGAGCACTGTTATTCCCTTTGTAGTTGCATTCGGCATGAGGAGCATTGCGGTTCCCAGGAAAATAATTCCAATAAAACTCGAAATAAACAGCTGCGCAGGATTGATAAATGCTCTTTTAAAATTGATATGCAAACACGAAAAATCTCTGATAAAACAAAGCGTAATCAACAGATACAGCAGTCTTTGGTTCACCAACCGCAGATTTCGGGAATCGAAGAAATTATATTCCAGCCGCGCAGCGTAATATAGAATGACCAGCAGAATGATTAGGATTTCCAGCGGCCAGAGTTTCCGGGTGGCTGTATTTTTCTTATACATGTTATAATACAAGATGTTGAAGATGGTAAGCAGGAAACTTACATCATAAAAGAAAATTACTTGCGACCGGTACAGGAGCTCTGTATAAAATCCTGCTTCTACAATCATTAGACCGAAGGCAATGAAACTTGTATAAAATGAAATGGTATTGAGTCTGTTGTTCCACATTTTCTGCAAATAGAAAAGCAAATGTATTCAAAATATTGTGAGAGTAATAAAATTCGCCGGAAAATTGTAAATTTGTGAAACCCCATTTTACAAATGTATAAAAGCCTCATCCGCCCAATTCTATTCAAATTCGATCCCGAAGAAGTACATTATTTCACTTTTTCATTATTAAAGAATTTCCCTTTTTTTGCCAAAATTTTTATTCCGAAACCTATTGAAGACAAAAGATTGGAATGTGAAGTTTTCGGGTTGAAATTTAAAAATCCTGTTGGTCTTGCCGCGGGATTTGATAAGGATGCAAAAATGTTCAGTGAACTTTCGGATCTGGGATTCGGTTTTATTGAAGTTGGAACTTTAACACCAAAGCCACAAGACGGAAATCCCAAGAAAAGACTGTTTCGTCTGAAAGAGGATGCTGCAATCATCAACCGAATGGGTTTCAACAACGGTGGAGTAGATGCGGCGGTGGAACGGCTGAAGAACAATAAAAACGTGTTGATTGGCGGAAATATTGGAAAAAATAAAATCACGGCCAACGAAGATGCGGTGAATGATTACATCATCTGTTTCGAAAAATTATTTCCTGTTGTCGATTATTTCGTGGTGAATGTAAGTTCGCCTAATACACCAAATCTCCGCGCTTTACAGGAAAAAGAGCCTTTAACGAAACTTTTAAGTGAACTGCAGAAACGCAATGCTGAAAAAGAAAAGCAAAAACCGATTCTTCTGAAAATCGCGCCGGATTTGACGGATGAACAGCTTTTAGATATCATCGATATCGTAAACGAGACCAAAATTGCCGGAGTTATCGCAACAAACACGACACTTTCCCGTGAAGGTTTGGTTTCGAGTAACAAAGACGAAACGGGTGGACTTTCCGGAAAACCATTAACAAAACGTTCCACGGAAGTCATCCGATTTCTCTCAGAAAAAAGTGGAAAAGCTTTCCCAATTATCGGTGTTGGCGGAATTCATTCTGCTGAAGATGCACTTGAAAAACTGGAAGCAGGCGCAAGTTTAATCCAACTTTACACCGGGTTTATTTATGAAGGCCCGCAATTGATTCATGATATTAATAAGAAGCTTTTGGAAAAATATTGATTATTGAACCACAAAAGCCACAAAAGAAATGTTTGAAAAAAGCATTACAGAAGGTAGCAAAATCTGTTTTTCAAATTTTGCTATCTTTTAAAATCTTAAATAAAAATGATTGAGAAAAAGCTTTTGTGCCTTTTGTGGTTTAAAAAGTTAAATGAAGAAATTCGCAATCGTATAGATTACCAATCCAACCAAACCGCCAACTAAAGTCCCGTTAACGCGGATAAACTGAAGATCTTTGCCAACTTCAAGCTCCAGTTTTTCGCTGAGCTCTTTTCCTTTCCAGTTTCCTACGGTAGAACTGATTAAATCCCCGAACTGATGAGTGTTTCGGAGAATATATTTGTAAGCCGTAACCCGAACCCAATGGTCGATTTTATACTGAAGTTTTTCATCGGATTTTAGATTTTCCGCAAGTTCTGAAAGGTTTTTTTGCAAATATTTCTTTAATGCTGAATCTTCATCTTCCAATTCCTTCGATAAAGATTTTTTGATGGATTCCCAAATGTCTTTTGAATATTGGTTGATTTTTTCCTCTTTTAGAAAATCATTTTTAATCCCGCGAAATTCCTCCGCCCATTTTTCTTCGGTTTGTATTTCATGCGAAAAAGCGTACAGCTTCTGGGTAATTTCGCTCCGTAAAGAATGGTTTTGGTCGTTTTCTACTTCCTCAAAAAAAGAAGAAAGTCCGTTGGTTATTTTTTCGGCGATCGTATCATCTACAAATTTCGGAATCAGGAAGAAACTTTCCTTTTTTACACGGTTTTTTACGATTTCCTGATTTTGCAGAACGTAATCTTTTATCTGTTTTGAAAGGCTAGTAATCATCCTTTGATGATCGTTTTTATCGAGAACATACTCGATTCCGTTGCCTAAAATATGATTGATTTTTATGTCATCGGACATTTCTTTTGCTTTGTTTCCAATAAAATTTACCACCGCAGAATCATCTAATTTGTTCAAAATATCTAAAACAATATTCGACATTTCTTTCACCAAATTCTGCTGGTTGCGTTCTTTTGAAAGCCATTCACCCACAAATTGAGAAATTTTAAGCTTTTGAATGTACGGACGAATATTCGAAGGCGAAAGAAAATTAGAAACCACGAAATTCCCGAGATTATCGCCAATTCGGTCTTTGCTGTTTTCAATAAGATTCGTGTGTGGAATTTTCAGTCCTAAAGGATAGTTAAAAAGGGCTGTCACTGCAAACCAATCCGCTAATGCACCCACCATCGCCGCCTCCGAAAAAGCGCGGATGTAACCAATCCAATGCGCGGGATTTCTTTTCTCTAAAATGGTGGTCGCCACAAAAATCACCGCCATCAAAACGAAAAGTCCTGTTGCAAATAATTTGTATTTTCTCAGCTGTATTTTTTTTTCTGCGTCGTTCATTAGGTTCAAATTTACTACTTTTGAAGAGCAAAATTCATTCTAAATACGATTTATCTTAAAAATCTGTTTTTAAAAAGATGAAAACAATCCTAATTATTCTGATGAGCATTTCCCTACAAATGTGTTCTCAGGTAAATAAACCCGAAAAAGAAAAACAAATGGAAAATATTACCACCAAAAACAATCCTTATTACTCAAGGACAGATCGTTCTAAATTAACCGTTAGCAACGAAGAATGGAAAAAAATCCTATCTCCGGATCTTTATGCAATTGCTCGCGAAGCTGCAACCGAAAGACCTTTTACAGGGAAATACAATGAATTTGACGAACTGGGCGATTATTATTGCGCGGTTTGCGGAAATCATCTTTTCCGTTCAGATTCTAAATTCTCATCCACCTGCGGATGGCCGAGTTTTTTTGAAGCCGATAAAGATGGAGTTGCTTACAACAGAGATTCTTCCCACGGAATGGAAAGAATTGAAGTGGTCTGCAAACGCTGCGATTCCCATCTTGGTCACGTTTTCAATGATGGACCGCCTCCAACCGGAATGCGTTATTGCATGAATTCGGTTTCGTTGGAGTTCGTAGGAGATTCAGAAAAGAAATAAAAAAATTGCGGAACATGAAATTCCGCAATTTCTATTTAAATAAAAACTTTCATTTAAGTTAAAGGCGCTCCAACCTGCAAATCGCAACGGTGGTGCGGTTGGCCATGAGGCGGATTCAGAGCCGGTTTCGGGCCGATATCTGCAGTGGAAGAAACCGAAGGAGCAGCTGATGGCGAAATTGGATTGGTGTTAAAACCAGCATTTGGCGCACTTTGTGGCTGAACTACTTTCGGGGCCGCATTTTGTGCCGGAGCCGGACTGTCAATTGGCGCACCAACAGCAATATCACATCGATGGTAAGGTTCGCCGTGAGCTGGATTCAGAGCAGGTTTGCCACTTTTTGAAGTGTTGTCTGCAACAGAATTTTTTTCCGGAGCGGAACTTTGCGAGGTTGCGTCGTCTTGAGATTTGGTTTCAGGTGCAGTGGCTGTTTGTGCCGCCGAATTTTGAGTCTCCGTGTTTTTGGTGTTTTTACAGGAAGTAGCGATAGCTGCAACTGCAAAAATCATTACAATAACCTTTTTCATATCTAATATTTTATTTTTAATTAAAGGAGAAATCTACACCTAGATAAAAGTTCGCGGGCATGATCGGAGCATATACCATTCCACCATCAAAATAATTTCCAAATGGATTTTTTGCGTCAATGATCGGCTGGTTTTGGGTATAACTTGTTAGATTTTCTCCTCCCAAATATACGCGAATATTTTGATTAAAGTTTCTGGAAATCTGCGCATTCAAAGTTGCGAATGAATCGGAATATTCAGGAAGTCTGAATTCTGCCGGGTTTGCATTTAAATTGGGTAATTTCTGTTTTCCAACCAACTGTAGTGTCGTATCGAAACTCCAGAAAGCACCTTTGTCATTTTTATCCGTAGCATATGATGCATTAAAGAATCCACGGTTTTTTGCCATAAACGGGATCTCTCTTTTTCCTCCTGAAAAATCGGCCTGAACATCATAATATTTGTAGGCAAGGCGCAGTTCAAGATTTTTTGCGGGAACAAAATCCAATTGAGTTTGGAAACTGTTTGCATAAGAATTTCCGTCAAGATTATAGAATACAATTTTGTTCGGCGAAATGTCCAAATCTGCCAACACCTGATCTTGAAAATCGGTTCGGAAAAAATCAGCAACTAAGGTCGCTTTTCTGTTGAACAATTTAAATTCCTGCTGAAGGCTTGCCCCATAATTCCAGGCAATCTCTGGCTTCAAGTCATAAATGTTTCCGCCGTTTCCTAAGATTTCAATCTGTCTGTTGGAGGCAAAATATTGTTGATTTTCAGCAAAAATATTGGCCGTTCTGAAGCCTTTTCCGGCAGAAAGTCTCAAGATTGTCTTCGGAGAAATGTCGTATTTAAAGTTAAGTCTTGGCGTAAACTGTGTTCCGGCAAGGTTGTGAAAATCGGTTCTTGCACCCGCAACCAAGGTGTACTTTAAACCTGTTAATGTATATTCAAAGAATAGTCCGGGAACGGTTTCAGTTCTTTTAAAATTCTGAGTCAGATAATTTTCATCGAAATCATCATACAGAAAACTTGCTCCGGTTTTGTATTTATGATTTGTATTCCCGAAAATACTTTCGAAAATTAAGTTTGAGTAAAAGGTTTTCTGGTTACCGAGGTAATTTCTCTGTCCGAAAAAGCTGTCCTGCTGATGATAGGTGAACTGATTCATCCAGCCGATACTTTGATAAGGTTTTCCCTTAAAAACGTATCCTGTTTTATTCCAAATGTCGAATTTGGTAATATCAATTCCCACTCCGTAAAAGCTTTGCTGTGAACGGTCTGTATTTTTATCGAAATCTTTTTGCCCGCCGAATCTTTCATCTTTAACGAAACTTATTCCAAAATGCGTACCCATACCTGAGTGTTCCAAATCATTGTAATTCAGCAAGTAAGCTGCATTAATCTGGTTTCCTGTCGGTTGGTCTAAGAAACCGTCGTCATTCGTGTCCATCTTTGCTAAAGTGGCATTTCCGTGGAGAAGTACCGACTGGTTCCATTTGTCAGAAATTTTACTGATGGAAGTGATATTGGATTCGAATCTTCCATTGATATCTCCGAAAAAATTGATGGCAGTTTCCGGTTTATCCTGCATTTTTAGAAGTTCGGTATTAATTTGTCCGGTAATGCTTTCGTAACCGTTCGTAACCGTGCTTCCACCTTTCGTAAGCTGAATTCCGCCGATCCATCTTCCGGGAATTAAATTCATTCCGTAAGGTGACGCCAAACCGCGGATGGAAGGCAAAAGTTCTTTTGTCAATGAAGTATATTTTTGGTCTAACCCTAACATTTTCAACTGTTTAGTTCCGGTAACGGCGTTGCTGAATGCGACATCAACAGTTGCGTTGGTTTCGAAACTTTCGGAAAGATTACAGCAAGCGGCTTTCAATAATTCTTTAGAACTGATATTGAACGTAAGGCCGGTTTCCTTTTTGTTAAGCGCTGTAGCTTCCCCCATTTTTATGAGTTTTACCTCTTCAATACTCTTGTCGACATGATCAGCATGTTGGGTGAAATCCTTTTTTGGAGCGGGGCTTTCTTCGATGTGAACCAAATCACTTTTTACGCCCAAAGGCAAGGTGCGGTCGTAAAGACAACAGTCGGGAAGGTTTTTATAAACCGAATCGCTCGCGGTATACTTTTCATTATCGTGACCTACATCGGCGATCATTTTCAAAATTGCATCGGCTGAAGTTTTTGCAGGATTAAAATTAAGTGTTACTGTTTGGGTTTCAGGATCCCAATTCGCTGAATCGGCGCCGGCAGTTTTAGCAGCTTTTTCAATTCTTGTCTTACACGAAACACAGTTTCCACGTACAAAAAACTGATTTTCCCCTTTTGTAGGTTTGCTCAGTTCTGCATTTGTTACTGGTAGAAAAGAAGGTTCTCTTGGGTAAAGACAACATCCGGGAAGGTTTCTGTAAACTTCATCCGTAGCCGAATATTTTTCGTTATCGTGGCCTACGTCCGCGATTTTTTTTAGAATTTCATCAGGACTTACTTTTCCCGCATCATATTCTACTATGAGCTGCTGATAATCTGAGTTCCAGTTTGCGTAGGTGGCACCGCTCTTTTTGGCGGTTGTTTCGATTCTTTCTTTACACATTCCGCACTCGCCTTTTACTTTAAAGGTAGATTTGGTGATGGTTTGTGCGAATACAAAGTTGGTGAATAGGAGTGAGAAAGCCAGAAGACTTTTCAATAATGTTTTCATTTTTTAAAATATGTTAATTTAATAAAAGGGAGCCGGAAGAACATACTTCAGGCTGTAAGTCAATAAATTAAGCTATTTTAGGCGGCTGCCAGATGTTATGAAAACTTGATGAAAAAAAAGAAAATTCGTAAATAAATTTCAGCTGATGGACGAAGAATGTTTTTTGCAAAGACTGATATTCTTCGGAATGATAGTAATTAAGGACAAAATTTATAGAACACGTATGACAGTTTGAGCAATCATTACCACAATTGTTCTTTCCAGATTTTTCTGAAGGACTATCAGAATGGCAGGACTTTTTTTCTTCGCTTTTGCAGCAGTCATCTTTCTTCGCTTTTTTTTCACAGCATTCCACCGTTGGATCCTGAGCGAAAAGTGTCTGCGTTGGAAGTATGAAAACTCCCAAGCCCAAAATAATCAGAAAGATTTTTAATGTCCTTAACATTAGGAAGCAAAATTACAAAATATTTTTGAACTGTATATGAGTTAAAGTTTCTTAAAAAACAGTTAAAATAAATGAGGCGTAACGTTCTGAAAATTAAATAACTGTATTTTTGCCGGGTCAAATTGATTTAACATAATACAGAATGAAGAAAATTCTTTTATCACTGGTAACCGTCATCTTTTTTGCAACATCATTTTATACATTCGATCCAAAAGAAGAGGCAAAGCCTGAAACTCAGAATATAAAAACATCCTTACCTGCACTTAAAAAATCAAATTCATCGAAAGATAAAGCAGCCGAAATCTACCGTTCCATCAGTTTCGAAAGCAACAACACATTGAATCCAGAAGTTTTTGAAAAAGCTTTTTTAGGGTTCAATAAGCTTAAAAAAGCCGGTAAACTTCCAGAAACTTCAAATTTAATCAGTATCGTCGATTTTTCACTTTCATCAACACAAAAGCGCCTTTGGGTAATTGATTTGGAGAAGAAAGTTGTAGTTTTCAATTCCTTGGTTGCGCACGGAAAAAATACGGGAGAAGAATTTGCAACTGCTTTTTCGAACACCGAAAGTTCTTACCAAAGCAGCCTTGGTTTTTACATTACCGAAAGTACCTACAACGGTAGTAACGGATATTCGCTCAAGCTTTTAGGGATGGATCCGGGTTATAATGATGCGGCTCTGCAAAGAGCGATCGTGATGCATGGAGCAGATTACGTTAGTGAAGATTTTATAAAATCTCAGAAAAGAATCGGCAGAAGCTGGGGCTGCCCGGCAGTTCCCAGAGCTTTAGCAGAACCAATCATCAATACTATAAAAGGTCGAAACGTCTTGTTTATTTATTATCCTGATGAGCAATACCTTTCAAAATCGGAATGGCTGAAAAGCGGGGAAACGATCTAAATCAAAATCCCGAATCTCAATAGATCGGGATTTTTTTTTAATTCAATTCAATCGGGTTGTTATTTTTCTTCAACTCCTCCGCCATTCTTGTTTCCATCTGCCTGCGCTGATTTGGATCAGGAGTCCGCATTGAACCTCTGCTCTGTGGAGCGCTGATTCCGCCACCACCTCTTGTCCCCATAGCGGCCTGCATAAATGATGAGGGATCTTTGCGGAAGAGTGCTTCTTGTTTTACAAAATCTTTTCTCTTTACTTTAACGACATTTCCAGATTGATTAAAGTTCTGTATTTCGGCAATTTTCTTTGTCTCTTTCAGGTCGAAAGAATAGTCGCCTTTAGAATCCTCCACTTTTACAATCAGTCCCGGAAGTCCCGAGAATTTATAAGGTCCATCCTGAAAAGGAACATCAGTGGTAAACCACGCTGCCCATTTTCTGCCGGCGAAATCCGTTTCAGCCTTTTGGGTTTTATATTCGCCAATCTTTGCGGTCTCCGGAAGAATTTTCCATTCCATTGGCCGGTCTTCTTCATAAGAATACTGGTCACGTGCAATTCTGGAATTAAAAGTGTTTTTTCCGGTTTTAAAATCTTTTTCTACTGTATAGTCAATATTTGAGCGCAGGTTCTGTATTTGCGACCGGTCGAAACTAGCGCCATTTGTCTGTCTCATTCTTGTAAACAACGAATCACGCTGCAATCTTTTTTCCCCGTAGAAAATAGATTTTTCGGGTGTTGCATCGAGATAAGCGGTTTCGGTTTTAATGTCGTTTCGGTTGGTGGAATCCGTTTTCATCGTTACCTGATAGATAAAACGGTTTGCCTGCGCAAAAAAGATTTGGGTAGATAATCCCAAAAATATCAGTGCAATTTTTTTCATGAGTAAATATTTCGATTTGGATAGGGTTACGGTTAAAATGTTAAATTTTTTCTTCTATAATTCAGATAGACAAATATACCGTCACAAATTTGATTTTCATTATATTATTAGTAATTTTGCAATCTAAAATCATTCTAAATAAAAACAATGATAAAAGTAAGCGATCATGCGAAAGAAAAGGCCATCCAGCTGATGACAGAAGATGGTTTTAAGCCTTTCGAAGATTTCATAAGAGTCGGCGTGAAAAGCGGTGGATGCTCAGGTTTAGAGTACGTTTTGAAATTCGATAATGAGAAATCGGATGCCGATCAAATTTTCGAAGACAACGGAATTAAAATAATTGTTGATAAAAAATCTATTCTTTATTTAGCCGGAACCACTTTGGAATATTCGGGAGGATTGAACGGAAAAGGTTTTGTTTTTAATAATCCCAATGCAAGCAGAACCTGCGGTTGTGGGGAATCTTTTTCCCTTTAGTTAAAAGATTAAATGTTTTTTTGTAAAATATTATAAAAAATGTTATTAATCTTGAAATTTAATTAATGATTGCTAAATATTTTCCATAAAGTTGTCGAAATTTGTTGATAATCAATCGTAAATCGATAATAAAAAAAGAAACTATTTTTATTAATCATCTAATTTTTTAATCATTTAATTAAATGAAATATACAGAAGACGACTTACGGGTCGATTTAGAAAACCAAAAATACGAATTCGGCTTCGAAACAGATATTGAGTATGAAGATTTTCCTACAGGTCTGAACGAAGAAATCGTAAAGATGATTTCGGCCAAAAAAAATGAGCCGGAATGGATGACCGAGTGGAGACTCGAAGCTTTTCGAATTTGGCAGAAAATGGAAGAGCCAAATTGGGCCAATGTGAAATATGAAAAACCTGATTTTCAGGCTATTAAATATTACGCAGCTCCAAAGAAAAAACCGGAATTGGCAAGTTTAGATGAAGTAGATCCGGAACTTTTAAAAACATTCGAAAAATTAGGAATCAACATCGAAGAGCAGAAAAGACTTTCCGGTGTTGCGGTAGATATCGTGATGGATTCCGTTTCGGTGAAAACAACCTTTCAGGATACTTTGATGGAGAAAGGAATCATTTTCTGCGCGATTTCAGAAGCTATTCAAAATCACCCGGATTTGGTGAAAAAATACATCGGAAAAGTAGTTCCTCGAGGCGATAATTTTTATGCAGCACTCAATTCTGCAGTATTTTCCGACGGAAGTTTTTGCTACATTCCGAAAGGAGTGAAATGTCCGATGGAGCTTTCAACTTATTTCAGAATCAACCAATCTGGAAGTGGACAATTTGAAAGAACACTTTTGATTGCCGATGAAGGGAGTTATGTATCTTATTTGGAAGGTTGTACCGCGCCATCAAGAGACGAAAACCAATTGCACGCGGCAGTTGTGGAATTAATCGCGTTGGATGATGCTGAAATCAAATATTCAACCGTTCAAAACTGGTATCCCGGAAATGAAGAAGGAAAAGGTGGCGTTTTCAATTTCGTAACCAAAAGAGGAATTTGTGAGAAAAATGCAAAAATTTCTTGGACCCAAGTGGAAACCGGTTCTGCAGTTACTTGGAAATATCCGTCATGCATTTTGAAAGGCGATAATTCGATCGGTGAGTTTTATTCCATCGCGGTGACCAACAATCATCAATATGCCGATACGGGAACGAAAATGATCCACATCGGAAGAAATACGAAATCAACCATTATTTCTAAAGGAATTTCTGCAGGAAAATCCAATAATTCTTACCGTGGTTTGGTGAAAGTAATGCCTTCCGCGAAAGGAGCAAGGAATTTCTCGCAATGTGATTCGCTTTTGATGGGTAATGAATGTGGAGCACACACTTTCCCTTATATCGAAATCAAGGATCCTACCGCGCAATTGGAACACGAAGCTACTACTTCCAAAATCGGTGAAGATCAAATTTTTTATTGTAACCAACGAGGAATCAATACCGAAAAAGCCATCGCACTGATTGTAAATGGCTTTGGGAAAGAAGTTTTGAACAAATTACCAATGGAATTTGCAATCGAAGCGCAAAAATTGCTGGAAATTTCTCTCGAAGGATCAGTTGGATAAAAACAGTTTAATCGAAAAATTTTTTCATTAAACAAAAATCAAGAAACGAAAATATTATGCTAAATATCAATAATTTACACGCGAAAATTGAAGACGGTGTAGAAATTTTAAAAGGAATCAACTTACAAATAAATCCGGGTGAAGTTCACGCGATTATGGGACCCAACGGAGCAGGAAAATCTACCCTTTCATCGGTTATTGCCGGGAAAGAAGATTACGAAGTAACAGAAGGAGAAATCCTTTTCGAAGGGGAAAATATTAGCGAAGATGCACCGGAAGAACGCGCTCACAAAGGAATTTTCCTTTCTTTTCAATATCCGGTAGAAATTCCTGGAGTTTCCGTAACCAACTTTATTAAAGCGGCATTAAACGAAACCAGAAAAGCAAACGGTTTGGAAGAAATGCCTGCTAAAGAAATGTTGGCTTTAATCCGTGAAAACTCTGAAAAATTGGGCATTAAAAGAGATTTCCTTTCAAGATCTTTGAACGAAGGATTCTCCGGAGGCGAGAAAAAAAGAAACGAAATCTTCCAAATGATGATGCTGAATCCGAAATTGGCGATTCTTGATGAAACCGATTCCGGTTTGGATATCGACGCACTCAGAATTGTTGCCGATGGAGTAAATTCTTTCCGAAACGAAGGCAACGCAGTTTTGCTTATCACTCATTACCAAAGGCTTTTAGATTATATTCAACCCGATTTTGTGCATGTTTTGGCAGACGGAAAAATTATTAAAACCGGCGACAAAAACTTAGCGCTCGAACTCGAAGAAAAAGGCTACGACTGGCTTTTAAATTAATTATTTCGATTTTTTTACAACGCCTTTGCGTTAAAACAAGTACAAAATGGCTTTATTAGAAAATATAAAAAATAATCACCCGGCTTTTTTAGAAACCCTTAAACACCGTTTCCTTGATAATCAGCGCCATGCAGCGTTGAATAAATTCTTAGAACTGGGAATTCCTACCAAAAAAGACGAAGAATACAGATACACCAATTTGCGCGAAATTACGGAGAAAGACTATAATTTTTTCCCTACAGAAACGCATACCATCAGTAAAGAGCAAATTGCCCAGCTTCACCTTGGGGAAGAAAATTTCGACTGGATTGTCTTTATTAATGGGCAATTGCACAAAGAGCTCTCTAAAATTTCAATTGAAAATGTAGAGTTTCTGTCTTTCAATTTTGCTCTAAATGATGAAAAACACCGCGAGGTTTTCGATAATTATTTCAACACCATAGCAGCGAAGGATTTGGCTTTCACCAATTTGAATGAAGCATTCTGCAAACACGGTTTTTTCCTAAAAGTTCCGAAAAATATGGTCATCGAAAAACCGATTCATGTTTTTTATATCTCTCAAAATCAGGAAGAAAATACCTTTTACAACACCAGAAATTTACTCATCGCAGAAGAGGGTTCCAAAGTTGAAATCATCGAAAGTCACCACAATTTCGACGATACTTTTGTTTTCACCAACTCGGTAACCGAAATTTTCACTTACCAAAATGCAAAAGCAGATTGGCATAAAGTGCAAAATGACAACGATACTTCTTATTTGATGGATCATACTTTCGCAAAACAAGAACGCGATAGTTTGACCACAGTAAACACCTTTAGTTTCGGCGGAAAACTCGTGAGAAACAACCTTAGTTTCATTCATAACGGCGAAAATATCAACTCGTTTATGAACGGAATTACGATTATCGGTGGCGAGCAAACCGTGGATCATCACACCGCAGTTCACCACAAAACCCCGAATTGCGAAAGTTACCAGAACTATAAAGGAATTTATAAAGACAAATCGCACGGCGTTTTCAACGGGAAAGTTTTCGTAGATAAAATTGCTCAAAAAACCAATGCTTATCAACAAAATAACAATGTTTTGCTTAGCGAAGGTGCGTCAATCGATACCAAACCGCAGCTCGAAATTTTCGCTGATGATGTGAAATGTTCGCACGGCTGTACCGTAGGTCAGCTTAATGAGGATGCGCTTTTCTACCTTCGAGCGCGCGGAATTTCCAAGAAAGAGGCACAGGCACTACTGCTCTACGCTTTTGCTAATGACGCAATGGAAAACATCGATATCGAACCACTTAAAGTGAAAATTTCTAAACTACTCGCCGAAAAACTCGAAGTGGAATTAGAATTTTAGAAAAATAGAAAACGTGTTTAGGCACGTTTTTTTTATTATTTTTGGGCGGACATTCGCGCTATCCGCTACTACTCCTCAGTCGGCGGCTCCACTTCGCTCCGCCGCCTCCTTGTGGGGTAACCGCTACTATCGCGGCCGCAGATTCGTCATCTAAATAAAAACCCGAACCATGAATTTAGAAAACATCAACGATCACCTCGAAGCTTATAAAAACCACGATCAAATCATCGACGCAGCAGAATTTATCATCAGTACTTTTGGTTTGGAGCATGATAATTTTGCAGGTTTTGGCTTCCGACCGGAGTTGGAACCCGACCGAATTTTGCTCACCGCAGAAGGCGAAATTGGTGACCGACAAATGGTGATGATTCCTAAAAACCTATTCGATTTCGACCTCAATTTAGTCGTGAATATGTTGGCACATGAGATGTTGCACGTTCGCCAAAAAGCGCCGGAAAATTTGATCGAAGACAAAAACGAGCGCGAGTTTCAGGCATATTACGAAATGCTTTTCCACAAATTTTTCCCGAATGTTCCCGACGTTTCGGATTTTCACAAGAAATTTTTCGGCGGGAAAGCCCTTGAGTACTACAAAAGAATGGGAGAGGGTTCCGAATTGCAAAACAAATACGCCGAACAAAAATTGGAAGTAGAGCATTTAATTAGCTCCATTTAATCCAGCATTTTTTTTAAAATTTCACAAGCTGATTTCGGTAAATTGGTTCCCGGTCCGAAAATATGATCGGCTCCGTTTTCGTATAGAAAATCGTAATCTTGTTGTGGAATCACACCACCCACAACGATGGTAATATCGTCTGCACCCAATTTTTTCAATTCTTCAACAACTTGAGGAACCAAAGTTTTATGACCCGCCGCAAGCGAAGAAACGCCCAGAATGTGAATATCATTTTCTACCGCCTGTTTGGCGACTTCTTCCGGAGTTTGGAAAAGCGGAGCAACATCCACATCAAATCCCATATCGGCAAATGCGGTCGCTACTACTTTTGCTCCACGGTCGTGCCCGTCCTGACCCATTTTTGCCACCATAATTCTTGGTCGGCGACCTTCCTGATCTTCAAATTTTTGTGTCAAAGCAACTGCTTTTTCAAAATATTCGTTTTTACCTGCATTCATTGCGTAAACTCCTTGTATGGTTCTGATATTAGCTTTGTAGCGTCCGAAACTTTCTTCCATCGCATCGCTCATTTCTCCCAAAGTTACTCTTCTTCTCGCTGCTTCGATGCAGATTTCTAGTAGATTTCCTGTTCCTGTTTTGGCGGATTCTTTTAGTTTTTCAATGATTTCGGCTACTTTTTCTGCATTTCTTTCCGCTTTTATCTGGTTGAGTCTTTCGATTTGTTTTCGGCGAACTTCGGAATTATCGATGTCTAAAATATCGAGTTCCATTTGTTTTTGGGTAGATTTAAATGAATTGACACCGATTATAAACTCCTCGCCACTATCGATTTTTGCTTGTTTTTTAGCAGCAGCTTCCTCGATTCTCATTTTCGGGATTCCGGCTTCGATGGCTTTGGTCATTCCACCTTCTTTTTCTACTTCATCGATGTATTTCATGGCTTCATCAATCATTTGCTGGGTTAAACTTTCCACCAAATGACTTCCGCCCATGGGATCGACCACATCGCAAATTCCGCTTTCTTGTTGAAGAATAATCTGGGTATTTCTCGCAATTTTTGCAGAGTAATCTGTTGGCAAAGCAATCGCTTCGTCCAATGCATTGGTGTGTAAAGATTGTGTTCCTCCCAAAGCAGCAGAAAGCGCTTCGATTGCCGTTCTCGTAATATTATTGAAAGGTTCTTGCTCGGTTAAACTCCAACCGGATGTTTGGGAATGGGTTCTTAAAGCTAAAGATTTTTGGTTTTGTGGGTTGAACTGGGTTAAAAGATTTGCCCAAATATATCTTGCAGCGCGCATTTTTGCGATCTCCATGAAATGGTTCATGCCGATGGCCCAGAAAAATGATAATCTCGGCGCGAAATCGTCGATTTTCATGCCGGCTTTAATTCCTGTTCTAATGTATTCCAAACCGTCGGCTAAAGTATATGCCATTTCCAAAACCGGAGTCGCACCGGCTTCTTGCATGTGATAACCTGAAATTGAAATGGAATTAAACTTCGGGATATTTTTAGAAGTGTATTCAAAAATATCGGCGATGATTTTCATCGATGGAGTGGGTGGATAAATGTAGGTGTTTCGCACCATAAATTCCTTCAAAATATCATTCTGAATGGTGCCGGAAAGTTGATCTTGAGAAACGCCTTGCTCTTCTGCTGCTACAATGTAAAATGCTAGAATAGGCAAAACCGCACCATTCATCGTCATCGAAACCGAGATTTCATCCAAAGGAATTTCATTAAACAAAATCTTCATATCCTCTACGGAATCAATGGCTACACCGGCTTTTCCTACGTCGCCCACCACTCTAGGATGGTCGGAATCATACCCTCTGTGGGTCGCCAAATCGAATGCAACCGACAAACCTTTTTGTCCCGCCGCGAGGTTTCTTCGGTAAAATGCATTGGATTCTTCAGCGGTTGAAAATCCTGCGTATTGCCGAATGGTCCAAGGTTTTTGAACATACATCGTCGAATAAGGTCCGCGCAAATATGGAGCAATTCCCGCCGAATATTTCTTATCAGTTAAAGATTTCGAGTCGGCTTCGGTGTAAGCAGATTTCATTTCCAAACCGTCTTTTTCAAAAAAGTAAGGAACTTGATCTTTGGAATCAACTGAAAAATCGGGGTTTTGAATTTGTATTTTTTTGCGCATTACCGTGGGCTTTGTAAAAAAGTAAAGTTACGCATTTTCGCGAAAATTTCTTAATGAAAAGTTTATTTAGAAAAAGGTCTTATTATAATGATGACATGAAAGCTTTGTATTTATTCAAATTGATTTTTAGACATTAAAAAACTCCCATTTTGCAATGAGAGTTTTACTATTATTTTTTAGTTGAGGTTTAATAATTATCCTCTTCGCCTTTCATTTTCTCGGCATTTTCTGCCATGATTACCGCGTCGATCATTTCTTGCATATCCCCGTTCATGTAGGCATCCAAATTATAAATCGATTTGTTCACTCGGTGATCGGTAACCCGTCCTTGCGGATAATTGTAGGTTTTAATTTTTGCGGAACGGTCGCCAGTTGAAACCATGGTTTTTCTCTGTGCAGCGATATCTCCCTGAACTTTTTGCAATTCAATATCGTACAACTTCGTTCTAAGCATTTCCATCGCCAATTCCCGGTTAGCCAACTGCGATCTTGCCTGCTGACAAACCACCACCAGACCGGAAGGCTTGTGCGTCAACTGCACTTTTGTTTCTACTTTGTTTACGTTTTGTCCACCTGCACCTCCGGAACGCGAGGTCTGCATTTCGATATCGGCAGGATTCAGTTCAAAATCCACTTCTTCCGCTTCAGGCAGAACCGCAACGGTGATCGCTGAGGTGTGAACCCTTCCTTGGGATTCGGTTTCGGGAACACGCTGAACACGGTGAACTCCGGATTCGAATTTCATAATTCCGTAAACGCCTTCACCTTCTACCTTCATAATGAGTTCCTTGTACCCCTTGGAAGCTTCGTTGGAATCGGTAATTTCGTGTCTCCATCCTTTTGTTTTAAAATACATGGAGTAAGCTCTGTATACATCCTCGACAAAAATTGCAGCTTCATCGCCGCCGGTACCTGCGCGCAATTCGATGATGACGTTTTTATCATCTGCTGGGTCTTTTGGAATTAAAAGAACTTTCAGCTGTTCCTCGAAACCCGGAATTTTCTGAATGGCTTCATTTTTTTCCATTTTGGCCATTTCTACGAATTCTTTATCTGAGCCATCTGCGATGATTTCATCAGATTCTTCGATGGTTTTCAAAGCTTGTTTGTACTGATCGAAAACCGCAACGATTTTTCCCAAATCGCTG
Source organism: Kaistella haifensis DSM 19056 (assembly GCF_000735695.2). Classification (GTDB taxonomy): domain Bacteria; phylum Bacteroidota; class Bacteroidia; order Flavobacteriales; family Weeksellaceae; genus Kaistella; species Kaistella haifensis. The sequence continues at coordinate 37,354 of NZ_JASZ02000002.1, read as the reverse complement.
TATTCTTTATTCAGCGAGGAGTATTTTTTCTGGTCGGAAATTACGTCGGGTTGAATAATCAAATCTGCTACTTCATTGTAGCGCTGCTTTATGGCTTCTAATTTTGGAATCAGTGACTTTGACATTGTGGAATTTTTGTGGGTGCAAAGATAGGAAAAAAGCAGAAAACAATATTTCTCCCCTGAGAACAACGGTACTTAATTATAGCCCGGATTGAAACGGCATCCTTTTGCGGAGCGCAGCGGAGCAAAAGATAGAGTGGAAAGCCGGTGTTTATATGGAAAGGAAAACGTAAAGCGTTGCTCCCAAAAAAAAATCAGCCTCTAAAAAATTAGAGACTGACTGTATATATGATTTTGCTTTGTGACTGCTTTTCCCGGAAATTAAAGTGGGAGAGCAGTGACATCAACTAGTGATGACCGTGGCTGTCGTGGCTGTGCAAGAATGGACCGTGCCCTTTTGGATTGCTGTACGCCAATTCTACACCTTCTTGTTCTGTAAGCGTTTTTCTTCTGATATCTTCAGGATCGAAAGGTTCGGTTTTGCCGAAATATTCCATCAAACCGGAAGTTAACCAAATTGGGATTACATATCCGAAGAACATGAAAATACACCAGAATCCTACTAGGAACATGCATACGAAATATACGGTCCAAAGAAACTGATAAAACGGGAAAAATGCTGATAACATCATTATTGTAATAGATTTTAGGCAAAAGTAGGATATTTTTTGTTTTTAGACAAAAGATTTTACTGATTTTTGCGATGCAATATTGTTTTTAAAGATTATTAATGTGCAATTGATGCAAAGAAATCGTTTCCTTTATCATCTGAAATAATGAAGGCCGGGAAATTTTCAATCTCAATTTTTCTTACAGCTTCCATTCCGAGTTCTTCAAAATCGACAATTTCTACCGATTTGATATTCTCTTTTGCTAAAATAGCAGATGGTCCACCGATGGAACCGAGATAAAAACCGCCGTATTTTGCACAAGCATCGGTTACTTCTTTGCTTCTGTTTCCTTTGGCCAACATAATCATGCTTCCACCATGGCTTTGGAATTCGTCCACATAAACATCCATTCTTCCTGCGGTAGTAGGACCGAAACTTCCAGAAGCCATTCCTTCAGGAGTTTTAGCAGGACCTGCGTAGTAAATCGGGTGGTTTTTGAAATATTCAGGCATTGGTTTTCCGCTGTCGAGCAGTTCTTTGATTTTTGCATGAGCAATATCTCGCGCAACAATTAAAGTTCCGTTGAGACTCAAACGCGTTTTAATTGGGTATTGAGACAATTCTGCTAAAATCTCAGGCATCGGTTTGTTAAGATCGATGGAAACTGCTTTCTCCAAATGAGGCGGAGTTTCAGGCAAAAATCTCTTCGGATTGGTTTCCAATTGTTCCAAGAAAATCCCATCGCGGGTGATTTTTCCTTTGATATTTCGGTCGGCAGAACAAGAAACTCCCATTCCGACTGGGCAAGAAGCAGCGTGACGAGGCAAACGGATAACGCGAACATCGTGCGTTAAATATTTCCCGCCAAACTGAGCTCCGATGGAACTTTCTTGGCAAATTTGCTGAACTCTTTTTTCCCACTCCAAATCGCGGAATGCTTGTCCGCCCATGTTTCCTTCAGTTGGAAGATGGTCATAATAACCCGCGCTGGCTTTTTTCACAACTGCTAAGTTGGCTTCAGCCGATGTTCCCCCGATTACTAATGCTAAGTGATATGGTGGGCAAGCCGCAGTTCCCAAATCCATGATTCTTTCGCGAATAAAAGCTTCCAGTGAGCTGTCATTCAGTAAAGATTTAGTTTTCTGGTAAAGAAAGGTTTTGTTTGCAGAGCCGCCGCCTTTTGCGAGGAAAAGAAATTTATATTCTTCGCCTTTTGTGGCATAAATATCAATCTGTGCCGGAAGATTCGATCCGGAGTTTTTCTCTTCAAACATCGTTAATGGAACAACTTGCGAATATCTTAAATTCCTGTTTTGGTAAGTATTGTAAATCCCTCGGGAAATCCATTCGGCATCCACAGCACCGGTGTACACGTTTTCCCCTTTTTGGGCAACACAAATTGCAGTTCCTGTATCCTGACAACTCGGCAAAGCGCCTTCAACAGCTACTGCAGCATTTTGCAACAAATTATAGGCAACAAAACGATCGTTGTCCGTTGCTTCAGGATCGTCGATGATGTTGCGAAGTTTCTGTAAATGGGATGATCGAAGCATAAAAGAAACATCAGCCAAAGCATGTTCAGCGAGAAGTTCCAACGCTCTTGGATCTACGGTAAGAATTTCTCTACCGCCGAGGTATTCTATTTTTAAATATTCAGAACTAAGTTTTTTGTATTGGGTATCGTCTTTTAGAATAGGAAAAGGTTCCTGGTATTGAAATTCCATTTTTTATTAAACTTTTTTGAGAGTGTAAAAATACTAAAATTATGTCTTTAATTATTATAGACAATTAGGTTTGTGGTGTGTTTTGCTTTACTAATTGTTGTAGGATAAAAGAAAGTAAGTATTTTTGGGGAAGATTACAAAGCTACGTAACAACGTTTCTAAATATGTTGCCAAACTACTTAATAAAGATAAGATATACCTTTCTCTGCACGCTACATCAGACGGTGGATTTATTGTAGATGGAGAAGTCTTGGATGCTGAACAGTTTGGAGAGTACCTTACTAAGAAATTGAATGAAGGAGGAAATGTAAACAAAGACATTGTTTTACTTTCTTGTAACGATTTAGAATCTGCAAAAGCATTAGCTGCCGCAACAGGTAAGAAAGTTTATACGACTGATGGTGCTATCACTGTATTTGAAAACGGTATCCGTCGTGCAGACGGCTCAGAGTGGTATCAGATTAATCCTGATGGTACAAGCACCAAAATACAGCCACCTATTACAGAATGTGTGAACTGTACAGGGGAAGGTGTTGAGATGGGCAAATCGTTTGCAGGTAATCTTGATGCAAGCGTAGTGCAGGAGCTCAACAGTACTTTAGGAGCAACAAGAGTTACAGAATTGCTTGATATTACAAGACAGCTCCCAAGCACGTGGACGATTAAAAAAATTGACGGAAAACTTGTTTTAGTAGATAAAGACGGAAAAAGATGGGCTGAGATTCTGAACAACGAAATACGTGCTACAGGAGGTGATGCCGGACAGGGATGGAATAAGTTCCTTAATGTTGCACCACCACTGATGAAAAACTTCAGATATGTAGTTGATAATGGCAGATATGTTTTTGAAACTGATGAGATTGGTAGAGTAAATAAGGCGGTAATGGAAGATCTAGACTTCCATACAAGAGCAAGAAATGAAACCTATCAACAGGAAACTAAAAAAGTAAAAGATGGATATCCGAATGATGATGGTGGACATATTTTCAGAAATGAATGGGGAGGACCGAGTGAACAGATTAACTATTTTTCACAAAGTCCTGCGCAAAATAGAGCTGGAGGAGATTGGTATATTATGGAACAGGAGATATCTTTACTTAAGAAAAATAATCCTAGTTCAAAATATAAAGCAGAAATGGTTTTCGTTTTTGAAGGTAGCTCAAAACGCCCTACAAGTATGCGTGTAAGATTATCAGAAAATGGAGTTGTTAAGAAAAACTATTTAATTTCAAATTAATTATGGAAGAAGTATTAGATATTATAAATAAATTTTTCAAAGAAAAAGTTTGGGATAAAATTTTAATTGAAATAAATTTTACTGAAGCAGGTGGTTATGAGCCACAACTTACAGTAATTAAAGGTGAAGAAAAATCTTTATGGGGAGAGTTTGAATTGTTCGATATAGCTGATATAATACATAAAAGACAAAAAGGACTATTAAATACATCAGAAAAATTTAACAAGGCTAAAATTGAGATTTATCCTGATGGAACATTTTTAGAACATTACTGGTGGGATTCTGGTCTACAAAAGCAAAACCTGTTAAATTATGCACAAGTATTTTATCAATGGGCAAATGACAGGATGATGTCTATGATATTTGAATTTGAAAAAGATAATAATCTTTTACCCACTCAATATGACGGAGATGGAGATTTAGAATATCTAAGTTCTTGGGATAGTGGAGTTTTTACTTTTCATATTAATGATAAAAATGAGTTAGAATATAAAATTATCCTAACGAAAGATGGTAAGGAAAGAATATTAGAAATGCCTTTGAAAGATTATTTTATTGAAGGAATTTTAGAACATCATAAGATTACCAATACAGAACTTTCAGATGAATGGAAACCTTGGAATACTATGGTTTTGAAATCGCCACATAATGATATTCCTTATGACAAGAGAGATGAGTTTGTGAGTTATATTTTGGAATAGATATTTTTATTAATATGAGTTTAAATTATTTGTCGTTAGTTGATGCAATTCATAACTTATCATTAGCCGTAGTTTCTGCTAATCAAATAGGAGTTAGATTCGAAGTATATCTAATAAAAATTCATTATAAATCTATTATTTCTCCAATAATCTATTGGACTTATATTGGAGTTATATTGGACTTATAATGGAGTTACTCCGAACCAAACCCCTAGTTGAGATGAAGATGATATGAATAAAAGGATCCTCTATTAGCTAAATAGATTTGGCTAATCTTGTTGGTGAATTCTGTTAAATGTTTTTGAAAATTGTATTAGGATAAGAAAAAAATCCTTGGGACATCATAGAAAAAAAGCGCAGAAAAATAATTTCCTGCACCTTTTCTCATCATTTGTGATTGGTGACGCAAATATAAAACCTTTGTTTGTCAAATTTTGTCAACCACCTCACCCGGAAGAAATGTATTATTGGAAATAATGGGTGAATCTGATTCATAGGATGCCAATATCTCGTGGTGTTTTTCGATGACTAGGTCTTTTAAGATGTTTGGTTTCAGTACTTTAGCGTTGCTCATCCATTGAAAAATCCAGCCAACCAATTCGCGGTTGATTCCGCAACGAAGCTTCATCAGATAATCCCCGTTTTCCTGCTGAGTAATGCTTTGTGAATGATGCCAAAAGTGATGGGTAATGAATTCTCCCGTGAATTCCGAAAATTCTATTTCGATATCATAGATTTCATGATCCATATTTGCGGTGATCCCGAAGCGGTTCTGCATCTCGTTTTCCAGCGTTGCCAACAGTTTTTTGTTGTCGAACATATTGTTGGTGAGGTGGTATTTTTTAATTTGGTTCAGCGCAATAATCATCATTTTGCCTTTTTCTTTCATAAAACCCGAAAGATGAATCACCCCACGATGATAAAGGACTTGCAAAGGCAAAAACACCAACGGATATTGTATGGATTTTGGAATCGAAGTATAATCGTAATCCACCTCCAGAATTTCCATTTCTCTTTTATTTTGAATGCTCCAGATGGTGTCATTCAAGGTTTTTTGAAAATCATCCAAAGTCAGAAGTTCATAGAAATAGGTATTGGAAATCTGTTGTTCGGCGAAAATGGAGAAGTCTTCGAAATTGCTTTTGCTGTAATTTTTGTAAAAAAGATTCTCAATGCGGTCAAACGTAGCTTCGCGGGATTTCACCAAAGGTAGCGGCATCAAATTTTTAAAAAGCAAATAGCTGTGAAGGTCGAATTCACTGAGTTTTGTGGTGCTTTCATCATATTCGATTTTCCATGTTTTCTTGTTTTTTTCGCCTTCCGTGATGATGAGTTTTTCATCGGGCATCATCATGTGTTCAAGATCGTCTAAATATCGGTACAAGGTTCTCTCGGAAATGGAAAGTTCGTTGGCTTTGATCCATTTTTTCATAATATCGATATTTACCGGACCGCGCTTCAAACGACTGTAAACTCTCAATAGGTTTTCTGATTTCTTTGGCATAAAATTCTTTTCTCACTCAAATTTAATTAATATTTTACAATCAATGAAATCTTATTTTGCTTTTTCTTTCTCATCAAAAATGAAAATCGTAACTTTAGTTGATCAATTTAATTACAATGAAATTTAGAACAGAACACGATACAATGGGCGATGTACAGGTGCCCGCAGAGAAATTTTGGGGAGCGCAAACCGAGCGTTCAAGAAATAATTTCAAAATAGGTCCGGAAGCTTCTATGCCACATGAAATTATCGAAGCTTTTGCCATTTTGAAAAAAGCAGCGGCTTTTACGAATTGTGAATTGGGCGTGCTTTCCGAAGAAAAAAGGGATATGATTGCCAAAGTTTGCGATGAAATTTTAGAAGGAAAACTCAATGATCAATTTCCGCTGGTGATTTGGCAAACCGGTTCCGGGACGCAGAGTAATATGAATGTGAACGAAGTGATTTCCAACAAAGCTCATGTGAATAATGGTGGAGTTTTGGGCGAGAAATCAATTATTCATCCGAATGATGATGTGAATAAATCCCAAAGTTCAAACGATACTTTTCCCACTGCAATGCACATTGCTGCTTATAAAAAAGTGGTTGAGCATACGTTGCCGGCTGTTAAAAAACTCAGAGATACGCTTCACGCTAAATCTGAAGAATTTAAAAATATCGTGAAAATCGGAAGAACTCATTTGATGGATGCTACACCATTAACGCTGGGTCAAGAATTTTCCGGTTATGTGGCTCAACTCGATTACGCGATGAAGGCCATTACCAATACGCTCGATCATTTACAGGAAATTGCACTTGGCGGAACTGCTGTTGGGACCGGACTCAATACTCCGAAAGATTATGATGTTACCGTAGCAAAATACATTTCAGAATTCACAGATTTACCTTTTGTAACGGCTCCTAATAAGTTTGAAGCGCTCGCTGCACACGATGCAATTGTGGAATCTCACGGAGCATTGAAGCAGCTTGCAGTGTCATTATACAAAATCGCGCAGGATATTCGTTTGCTGGCTTCCGGACCGAGATGTGGTATCGGTGAGATCTTGATTCCTGAAAACGAACCCGGCTCTTCGATCATGCCCGGAAAAGTAAATCCGACACAAAATGAAGCAATGACGATGGTTTGCGCACAAGTTTTGGGAAATGATACCACGATTTCTTTCGCAGGAACTCAGGGAAATTATGAATTAAATGTTTTCAAACCAGTGATGGCGTACAATTTCTTGCAATCTGCTCAACTTTTGGGCGATGCTTGTATTTCTTTTAATGATCATTGTGCGGTAGGAATTGAACCCAATTTGTCAAGAATTAAAGAGTTAGTAGATCAATCATTGATGTTGGTTACTGCCCTAAATCCGCATATTGGTTACGAAAATGCGGCAAAAATTGCCAAAGCTGCACATAAAAACGGAACTACTTTGAAGCAAGAAGCGGTGAATCTCGGTTTGCTCACTGCGGAACAGTTTGATGAATGGGTGAAACCTGAAGACATGGTGTAAAAAACTGAAAATTATTCGGAAATATTAAGAAAAATAAATCACCGCGGTGTTAATAAAAATAATCGTGGCAACAGGAAAAATACCGCAGTGATTTTAAATTTTGTTGAGGTAAAATATTCTTTTTTGGAAGAAAAGTTATTTCATTAATTCTTTCGCCTGAGAAATTGCCGCGTCTGTGATCTTGCTTCCAGAAAGCAATTGCGCAATTTCTTGAAGTTTTTGGTCATCGCTTAGCGGCAAAATCGTCGATTGTGTTTTTCCGGAAACATCATCTTTCATTACTTTGTAATTGTTGTTGCCTTTTGCTGCGACTTGCGCAAGGTGAGTAATGACGATTAATTGCATATTTTCGGACATTTCGCGCATTACATTTCCCATTTCTTCAGCGACTTTTCCGGAAACTCCTGTATCGATTTCATCTAAAATCAAAGTTGGCAGTTCAGCGTTTTCTGCCATAATTTTCTTTACGGAAAGCATTACTCGAGATCTTTCACCACCGGAAATTGCCGACTGAATTGGCTTTATTGGAAACCCGGAATTGGCCTGAAACATCAGCTGAATTTGTTCTTTCCCGAATGGATTGAAATTCTGGCTGTCTTTCAGTTCGACTTCGATTTTTGCTTTTTCTAAACCGAGTTGTTTCAGTAAAACTTCAATTTTTTTCACAAAATCCGGAGCAGATTTTTTTCGGTTGGCAGATAATTCTTTCGCTAACTTTTCTAAATGTTCAGAAGAAGCGTAAATTTTCTTTTCAACTTCGGAAATTCGGAATTCTAAGTCCACGAAAGTACCCTGCTCATTGGAAATTTCATCGCGAATCGCTTTCAGTTCATCGATAGAATTCGCATTGTGTTTCAGCAATAAAAGGTTAACCGTATTTAATTTTTGGTTCAATTCCGCAAGAATTTCAGGGCTGGTTTCCATTTTCTCAGCCTCATCCTGTAATTCAAAAAGAATGTCCTTGAATTCTACAAAATTCTCTTGAAATCTTTGGTTCAGCAATGTGAATTCATGGGAAAGTTCGGCAACTTTCGAAAGTTTTCCTTTCACATCGTTCAAAGAATCCAAAATCCCGATTTCTTCCGCATCGAGTTTGATGAAGATTTGAGAAAGATTTTCGGTGATGGTTTCGGCGTTTTCGTGGCGTTTCACCTGGCTTTGAAGTTCTTCCAAATCGATGAGATCCAAATTGGCTTCCAACAATTCATTCAACAAAAATGCTTTGTAATCACTTTCTTTATTGCCTTCGGAAAGTTGTTTTTTCAAGTTTTCGAGTTCATTTACCAATTTTTTATGCTCAGCAAATTCTTTTTGGTAAACGGAAATTAAGGTTTTATTCTTCGAAAGTCCGTCGATGATTCGGAATTGGTATTCTTCATCAAACAAATTGGAAGTTTCAAACTGCGAATGAATATCGATTAGTTTTGAAGAAAGCAACTTCAGCGTTTCCAAAGTTACGGGAACATCGTTGATGAAAGCACGGGATTTCCCGTTCGGTAACAGTTCGCGCCGGATCACAGTTTGGTTTTCGAAATCGAGGTCGTTTTCATCAAAAAAATTTCTGAAATTTTCGTTGATTAAAAATTCGGCTTCAACAATGCTTTTCGCTTCGGAATTTTGAAGGGATTTCGTGTCGGCTCTTTCTCCCAAAATCAAGCGCAAAGCTCCGAGAATAATTGATTTCCCAGCACCTGTTTCACCTGTAATTACCTGTAAACCTTTGTTTAAAGTAATTTCGAGGGAATCGATTAACGCGAAATTTTGAATGAAAATTCTTGAAAGCATGTTGATAAAAGCCGTTTACGAAATTATATTTACGAACTTGAAGCTGTAAATTTAAGGATTTTAAAGGGTATTAAAAAAAGAAGGACCGAAATAGCAGAACGAAATTTCGGAATGGTGGTTTTATTTCCACTTATTCCATTTGCTGTCGATTTCTCTCGGAGCCATTGTTACGAAAAGAGCTTTCAATTCGGTCATGTTCACGGTCGCATTGTTTCCGTTGCTGAAAATATCAAAAATTTCCTGTTTTTTGGTGTCGATGAAAAGATTCACCGGATAATTCATCTGGAAATTGTTTTCATAAGTTTTCAGTTGCAATAGCGCGTCAGCGATGATTTTCTTCGCTGATGATTGATCTTGCTTTCCGAGATTGTCCAAACCAGCGCGGTGATAGGTGTAGAATAGGTTTCTGAGCGTGTTTTGCTCTGGTTTTAGGATATTGTCGATCAATGCAGCTCTGGTTTTATTACCTTCGATGAGCGACCAGCCCGCAAAATTTTGGTTTTGCGAATTATTGGATATTTTCTGCGCTTTTTCAAACCATTCTTGACCGCCACGAACTCTGTAACTATCCCCGTCGTAACCTAAAATTGTGTAAACATAAAAACTGACTGCGTCGATGAGGTTTTTACCTGAAAATTGTCTCTCGTTGAAAACCAAATTCTCGTTCTCAGTATATTCAAAACCGAAATTGGTATCGTTGATGTTCAGTAAAGGAGATTCATAAGTAGTGTTAAAAACCGGTCGAACGGCTTGTACGATGATGTTACCACGGAAATTGTTGCTTCCTGTTCTTTCCGTAATTACGATTGCGAAATTGCATTTAATTTTCTCGAAATTCTGCAGTTTTTTTCCGGTCCAACTGGTGTAGTTAATGAAATCCCGAAGGTTTTTCTCTAAAGTTCTGTATACTTGATTGTTACTTCCTCCCAATTGCTGCGCGTTTACTTGCACGGTCGCCAAAAGTTCTTGGGAAAAACTTAGATTAAAGGAAAAAATGAGAATGAATATCGTAAAAAGTTTCTTCATGTTTTGGTAAAATTAAAGAACGGAAATTTAGGAATATTATTTCAAAATCTGTTCTTCTATACAATTTAATATATCGGTTGCTACTTCATCTTTTGATTTCAAGGTGAATTCTTTCATTTCTGTTTTGGTGAAAATCTTGATTTTGTTGGTATCGTTTTTGAAACCTGCGCCCTCATCACGAAGCGAATTGAGAACGATCATATCGAGATTTTTTTTCTGAAGTTTTCCTTTCGCATTTTCTTCTTCATTTTGAGTTTCCAGTGCAAAACCTACTAAAAATTGTTTATCTTTTTTATCGCCCATCGTTTTCAAAATATCCGGATTTTTCACCAATTCAATCGTCAATGAATCATCGTTTTTCTTAATTTTTTCTTTGGCAATTTCCTTCGGAGCATAATCAGCAACGGCCGCACTTGCAATTGCAATATCTACATTTTCATAATAATTGAAAACTTGCTCGTACATTTCTTTTGCGGAAGTAACTCGGTGAATTTCAATGTTTTGATGATGAATTTGCTGAGAACTCGGCCCGGAAATCAGAATAACTTTCGCTCCTCGATTTGCAGCTTCTTCGGCAATGGAAAATCCCATTTTCCCCGATGAATGATTTCCGATAAAACGCACAGGATCAATCGCTTCATACGTTGGTCCGGCGGTGATGAGTACGGTTTTTCCGGTTAAACTTTTTGTTTTTTGACTGGAATTAAAAAATGATTCGATTGTATTTGAAATGGTTTCTGGTTCCGTCATTCTTCCTTGTCCGACCAATCCACTTGCTAATTCGCCATTTTCTGCAGGAATAATAAAATGTCCGAAATCTTCAGCAAGTTCCATATTTTGCTTTGTAGAAGGATGTTGATACATATCCAAATCCATCGCAGGAGCAATAAAAACCGGACATTTCGCCGACATATAAGTCGCGATGACTAAATTATCACAAATCCCATGAACCATTTTACCCAAAGTATTCGCTGTGCACGGAGCGATAAGCATTAAATCTGCCCAAAGCGCAAACTCAACATGATTGTTCCACGTTCCATCTTTGGAATAAAAATCGGAGTAAACAGGTCTTTTGGAAAGTGTCGAAAGGGTAAGTTTTGATACGAAATTTTCCGCTGAAGGAGTCATCAAAACTTGAACTTCAGCGCCTTTTTTGATAAGGTCGCGGATGAGGTAATTGATTTTGTAAGCGGCAATTCCGCCGGATATACCAATGAGAATTTTTTTACCTTCTAGGATCATTAGTTTGAGATTTAGCTTGCACGAATTTAGTTAAAAATTTAAAAGGTAGAAGAATAAAAAAATCGCAAAAGTAAAAACTTCTGCGATTCTTATTTTCTGGAGGAGAAAAACTTGGGTTAATTTTGGTTTTTCTCGTCAGTGTGTCTAAAATAAATTTCTCCGTCAAGCCACTCCTGAATTGCGATAGAAGTAGGTTTTGGTAGTTTTTCGTAGTGTTTAGAGATTTCAATTTGCTCTCTGTTTTCGAAAACTTCTTCCAAAGTAGAGTTGTGAACCGCAAATTCGTCTAATTTATTATGAAGTTCAGAGCGAATTTCAGCATTGATCTGTTCTGCTCTTTTGCCCATAATTACGATGGCTTCGTAGATAGAACCAACTTTTTCTTCGATTTTATCTTTGTCGTAAGTTATTGTACTTAGTTCTGCTTTAGAATCTTTTGCGCTCATTTTCAGTGGAGTTTGTGTAATTAAAGTTTGCAAATATACAATTTATTTTTGGATTTGGAAAGTGGCAGCTGGCGCGGGTGTAGAAAGAGCGGCGCTGTCTCTTTTAATCTTTTCAGCTTTCTTTTCAGCTTCTTTTTGGTCTTTTTCCTGATGTTGTTTTAGTTCTTCAGCTCTAATCTTTTCTTGAAGTTCTTTTTTTCGGGTTTCTACTTTCTTTTCAACTTCAGCGAAATTTTCTTTTTCCTTCAAAAGTTTAGCTCTCAAGTCAATTGCTAGTTTTGCATTTGCAGTATTTGGCATATCTCTTTCCACTTGTTTTGTGAAAGCCAAAGCATTTTCGATTCTCTCTTTTTTCAAGTCATAAACCGAATTTACAGCGAGTTCATACTTCGATTTTAAGATATATTCGTAGATTTTATCAATCAATTTTGTACTCGGAAAATCGTTAAGAACATTCTCGAAAGCCACGTTTGCTGCTTTATAATCAGCCATTTTGTAGTATTGTCTTGCGTTTTCGTAAGCTTTAAATTCTAATTTATAGCTCAATTCGTCAATCAATTCATTGATGTTTTTCGATTTCTCGGAATTTGGATAATTGTTCAAGAAACTTTGAAGTTCATTGATGGCCAATTCAGTGCTAGTTTGGTCCAAATTATAATCCATGGAACCTTCGTAATAGCACAAAGCAGACATGTATGAGGCGTCTTCCGCACGTTTGTCTTGAGGGAAAGTTACTGCAAAATTCTTAAACTGATGACCTGCAAGTTTGTAATTTTTGTCGTAATAATTTGCGTAAGCTGAGTTGTACACCACGTTTGGAGCGTCATCGGTACCCGCAACAAGATTCGAAAGTCTTTCGTACAGCGCCAATGCATCTGCCCATTTTTTGTTTTCAAATTTTTCGTTGGCAACTTTTAGGATATAATCTTTATCTGCGCTTTTCATTGCGAGTTCCTGCTGTTTGTTACAAGCCGACAATGTGAAAATTGCGAGGAGTACTATCAAATATTTTTTCATAAATCTTTTATGGCAGAAATAGTTAAGAGGGTTTCTGCGGTTCAGTTTGCAAAAATATAATTTTTTTGCCAATAGTTTTTTTTTTATGATAATTTAACTTATAATTTAACGCAATTGCCTTTATTAAGACGATTTAGCTCCGATTTAGCTCGCAGAATAACCAACTAATGAGAAAATAGTGACCAGTAAATTCGCCAGAATTTTCTTTTCCGCATCTTGCAAATACGTTTCCTCTTTTCCGGTAACATACAATTCGTAGAAGTTTTTGTTTCGAATGACAAAAAGTGACGAACCCACAATCAGTGTCAAAATATCTTCAGGTTTCGGTGTATTTTGGAAAACTCCCGACGCAACCCCTTTTTTAATCACATCATCGATTTTCGAAGTAAAAGTGGTGTAAAACTCCAAAAGATCGGTTTTCAAATGTTCTGTATGGCGAAGTTCTTGTGTTACAAATCCGTGGAAGTAATTGAATTTAAATAATTGATTTACAACGTATTTTATGAGTTCTTTTAATTGCATTTCAGGTTTTCCATCTTTGACGATTTCTGCAAATTCCGCGAAACTTTCCCTAGTTTTTTGAACCCGATATCGATAAAGATAAGACATCATTTTTTCCTTCGAACCGAAATAATAGGAAATCATCGCAACATTGATGTTCGCCTGCGAAGAAATATCACGAATCGAAGTACCTTCAAAACCTTTTTTTGCAATCAATTTTTCCGCGACATCTAAAATATGAATTTGTTTTTCCGAGAATTTCTTCTTCATGGTGAGTTAATTTGAGTAAAGTTAAGGATTTTTTTGCTCATTTAAAACAAATGTTTAAATTTTTTTACCCGAATTTTCTTACATTTGATTATGGAGTTTTTTGATTTTCACCATCATGATTTTAATAAAAAAAATGGAATTTATAATTTAAAGTTAAATGAAATTCCACCGGCAAATTATTTTTCAGCCGGAATTCATCCCCAAGATATTTCTCCCAATTTTGAAGAAGATTTTTTATGGCTTAAGACGATTTCGAAATCAGAAAACTGCGTAGCAATTGGCGAATGCGGCTTGGATGGGTTGATTGATATAGACGAAAATCTACAGAATGAAATTTTCCAAAAACAAATTGAACTCGCCAACGAGCTCCAAAAACCAATCATCATCCATTGTGTTAGAAGATTTCCGCATCTCCTTCATTTCAAAAAAAAAGCGAAAGTTCCTATGATTGTTCACGGTTTCAATAAAAGAAAAACGGTAGGTGAAGATTTACTAAAACATCAGTTTTGTTTAAGTTTTGGAAAGTCGGCTTTGTATAACGTAAATTTGCAGGATTTTTTGAAAGAAATTCCAATTGATAAGCTTTTTCTGGAATCAGACTCTGCTGATTTTGAAATTAAAGATTTATACTACAAAATTGCAGAATTAAAAGGTTATAAAATTGAATATATCCAAGAAAAAACCAAAGAAAACCTAAAAAATTTACAAATTTATATATAAAATGGAGAAAAATTGGCTAGAAAGAACCGAGTTGCTGATTAAAGAAAACGGAATTGAAAAACTACAAAAAGCAAATGTTTTGGTAGTTGGTTTAGGCGGAGTCGGTTCGTTCGCAGCTGAATTTCTTGCAAGAGCAGGGATTGGAAAAATTACGATTGTTGATGGCGATGTGGTTGATATTACTAATGTTAACAGACAACTTCCCGCTCTTCATTCCACCGTTGGACAATCGAAAGTAGAAATAGTTGGTGACAGAATGCTTGACATTAATCCTAACTTAGAACTGACGAGAATTAATGAATTTCTTGTTCAGGAAACGGTTGAACAGGTTATTGATTCACAGAAGTTTAACTATGTTTTGGATTGTATTGACAGTGTTACTCCGAAAATTGCGTTAATTAGAATCGCGAAAAGAAGAAAAATAAAAGTCGTAAGTTGTATGGGAGCGGGCGGAAAAACTGATCCATCTAAGGTGATGGTGCGCGATATCAGTAAAACCTATAATTGCTATCTTGCGAAAAATGTAAGAAAACGTCTAAAAAAAGAAAAAATTAATAAAGGAATTCGCTGTGTATTTTCAAATGAAATTCAGGATGAAGATAGTCTGAAAATGACAGATGGAACTAATTTTAAGCGTTCTTTTTATGGAACAATTAGTTTTATGCCTGCAATTTTTGGATTGTATGCTGCTGCTGAAGTTATTAATTATTTAATAAAAGAAACCAAATAACGTCAATACTCAAAAAATATACTTTGAATCAAAAATATCCTACAAAGGAAAAACTTAAGCAGAAAAAAGAAATCGATTTGCTTTTTCAAAAAGGTAAATGGTTGACTAATGGGGATTTACGAGTGATTTCTATTGATTTAAATAAAAAGCCACAAGAAGGTTTATCTGTTGAAAATCAAAAGGTTGGAGTCTCGGTTTCAAAGCGTTATTTTAAAAAAGCAGTTTACAGAAATCGAATCAAACGGCAACTTCGGGAAGTTTATCGATTGAATAAAGCAATGTTTTCGGAAGTTTTCGGTACACATTCTCTATCCATGATTTTTTGGGTAAGTTCGGAAATGCCGAAAGATTTTAAATCTTTGGAACAAAATTTTATAAGTCTCTGTAAATCAAAAAAATAATTTTATCGTATTAGCATAGTTTTTGTAAATTTGATTCAATAATACAATAAAATTAAATGAAATGCTCGAAAATATTCCCTTTTTACCTTACGCAATAAGTGCATTTATAGGAATTGGACTTGCTGCGGCAACCGGTTTCAGAGTCTTTCTTCCGATGTTTGCGGTGAGTTTGGCTTCTTATATGGGTTGGATTCCCATGAATGAAAATTTCGAATGGCTCGCTGGTTTACCGACGGTTATTACCACGGGGATTGCAACGGTTGTCGAGATTTTGGCTTATTATATTCCTTATGTTGATCATCTGCTGGATACTTTATCGGTTCCACTGGCAACAGTCGCCGGGTCGGTTATGTTTGCAAGTCAATTTGCAGACATTGGCACGTTTCCGCAATGGGCATTAGCATTGATAGCTGGAGGAGGAACCGCAGCTGCGATCAGTTCTGGATTTGCAGGAACACGGGCCGCATCTACAGCTACAACAGGCGGTTTGGGGAATTCCGTCGTCGCAACTACAGAAACTGCGGGAGCCGGAATTATGTCGATTTTGGCAATGACAGCACCTTTTATTGCTTTCCTTGTGGCAGTTGTTTTAATAATTGTCGTAATTGTTATGGGAAGAAAATTATGGCGTAAATTCCGAAGTTTTAATTCTTCTGGTCATGCTAAAATTATCGATGTGGAAGCGGTCGAAACGAAGAATTTAGAGTAGAAAAAATTATTTATTTTGACGTAATTCTTTGATTTGATCGATTTTTTCAGCGAAATATGTTTCTTTATCCGGATGTTTTTCGATCAAAATTTCAAACGCTTTAATTGCTTTGGAATATAATCTTTGTTCAAGGTACAAATTCGCCAAGGTTTCGGTCATCAAGTGCGAAATGTTGTCGCTCTTTTCTTTCACCACAAAATCAGAATCTTCTTTTAATTTAGAAATTCTCGGTTCTTTCTCAATGAATTCCTCAATGATTTTTTCTTTAAAATTTGCCGCATTTCCACTTATTTCTCCTTCGTTTTGACCAATTTTTAACCAATTTTGCCAAGTATTGATGAAATTTGGAATATTGCTTTCCGGAGCTTCTGAAGGTTCAATGGTTTGTTCTTCTGATATTTTTTCCGTTACTTCTAATTTTTGTTTATCTTGAATTGGAAAAACATTTTCAGAAAAAAATGAAACATTGAAGACAGGTCTTTCCTCGCTTTTTTCAACCGGAATTACTAAACTTTCTTCAATTGAATTTTTTTCAGGGATTTCAATTGTTTTTGATTTTTGTTCAGATTTTTTATCAATTAAAGAATCAGGTGTGTTATTTGTAAAACTCATGGGTTTCCATGGTTTTTTTTCTGTAGTAATGTCGGATTTGCACGTTTCCTGTTCAAAATCACCAGATTTAATTGTTTTTTTGGCGTTTTCAACAACTTCAATTTTTTTGGAAATTTCTGGTTCTACTTCATTTTTTTTATCAATAATTTTTTCTTCTGAAATTTCATTTTTAATTTCGGTTGGTATAAAATCTTGAGTTTCAGCAAAATTTACTTCCGCGTTTGAAAGTGGTGTATCTTCAGTTTTTACTTTTTCTTTTTTCGAATTTTTCATTTTTGCTTCAACTTCGGAAATAAGTCGTTGCATTTCTTCTTCGTGCTTGCTCAAAGTTGGTTTAGGAACTTCATAAACAACAGTCTCCGGCTTTTTGCTAACGATTTTTACTTCTGGTAAAAATTCTTCCATTCCGTGAAAACTAAGTTCCGCATTGTTTTCTTCTTGCTTTTCAGCAGGTATATTTTCCGTTTTTCCAGCGACTATTTCTTCTTGAATAGTTTCTTCTTTTGGTAGAATTTCCTCTTCGATTTTTGGGATTTCCGTTTCTGTTTTTTCTTCTTTTTGAATTGACTGCTTTACAATTATTCCCGATTCTCGGGTAGATTCGATGTCGATTTTCACAGATTCATTTTCAAGGAAATTTTCTTCTCCTTCAAATAAAATTCTGTTCAAAACTCCATCAACATAAACTGGTTTTGGAACTTCAATAGGTGTTGGAGAAATAACTTTACTCGTTTCTAATGCAACAGGAAGCACTTTAATTTCCTCCTTAATTTCTTGAATTTTAGTTTCTTCTGGAATATGATTTTCAGAGATTGCAGCTTTTTCTGCGATTTCTTTTTTATTGATAAATTGATAAAGGATTTTTTTATCCGTAGTGTAAGCTGCGGTAGTGGAGAGTTCTTTTGGGTAATTTTCTGGTTGATGCGTGTAGATTCCATACAGGTATAATGATCTGATATTCTGTATGTAAGGTTGTTTTTTTATTTCAGAACTTAAGATTTCTAAATCTTGTTTCTGAAACAATTCCGGATTTTTTATTAATTCTAAAACTCTTGGATTCATCTTACCAGTTGGCTACAATATCGTTAAAAATTTTATTGATGATTCTTTCATTGACAATCTTTACCTGAGAAGCCTCAATGGTATTGATGTCCAAATCACTACTGAAAGCGGCTTCATCGGAATAAGTTCTATCGAAGCTTTTATCCGGCTCGATTTTGTTTTCATAATGAACTTTTACGGTGATGGTAAGCTTGTTTTGCGCAGCTTGAATGGTTCCTCCCGGAGCGTTTACCGCACTGGAAATGGTCGTTGGTGTGATCGAATAATCGGTGATTTCACCTTCTATCAAAATATCCGGATTCTCGGATGTACCTTTCAGTGTAGTTCTTTGCAGAAATCTGTTTTGTATGTCTGTCGATAATTGTTGGGCAAGATTCGCATTCATTAGCGCTGCATTATTCGGGAATTCTTTAATTTGAATTGTTTTTGTTTCGGGACTTAGTGATGAGCCTGTGAACGAGTAACAACTTTGGAGAAAGGACAAAATGCAAAGAAAAAAGACCTTTGTCAAACCGAAATTTCGAATTTTAAATTTTGAATTTTGAATCATTTTAGTCTTCTAAATTATACTGTTTTATCTTTCTATAAAGCGTTCTTTGCGAAATTCCGAGCTCATCTGCAGCTTTATTTCTTCGGCCTTTATGCTTTTCGAGGGCTTTTACAATCAGTTCTCTTTCATTGTTTTGCAAGGAGAGCGAATCGGGTTTTGTTTCTTCGATCTCAATGTCTTCTACTTCGTCAAAATTTTCGTTGCCATCAGAAATAATCGTGGAATTCGGAAATTGATCGGCGTTCGGACTCTCAAAATACAGTAACGAATTCGCGTTCTGAACTTGTGTTTCCGGTGTGAAAACGCGGTTGATTAGATTTTTCTCCTGATTGCTGAAGTCGCTATTTCCACGGTTTTTTATGAGTTCCGAAGTTAAGGATTTTAAATCATTTAAGTCGTTGCGCATATCAAACAGAATTTTATACATGATTTCCCGCTCCGAATTGAAATCCGAGTTGGAAACGCCATTTCCTGCTTTTTGAACCAACGCCGGTAAGTTCGCTTGCATCGGGATATATTCAGCAAGTTTAACAGAATTAATAGTTCTATTTTTTTCAACTACCGTCATCTGTTCCACTAAATTTCTCAATTGACGAACATTTCCAGGGAAAGGATAATTTTCCAGATAATTTACTGCATCATCCGTTAACACCAATTCCGGCATTCTGTATTTCTCAGCAAAATCTATCGCAAACTTTCTGAATAACAATTGGATGTCTCCCTTTCTTTCTCGCAACGCCGGCATATCAATCTGAACGGTATTTAGACGATAATATAAATCCTCACGAAAACGTCCATCTTGAATGGCTTTCATCATATTGACATTGGTCGCCGCGACGATTCTCACGTTGGTTTTTTGAACTTGGGAAGAACCAACTTTCATAAACTCGCCGCTTTCCAAAACTCTCAAAAGACGAACCTGTGTCTGCAAAGGCAATTCACCAACTTCATCCAAGAAAATTGTTCCGCCATCTGCGACTTCAAAATAGCCTTTTCTTGTAGAAGTTGCGCCGGTGAAAGCGCCTTTTTCGTGACCGAAAAGTTCGGAATCTATCGTTCCTTCTGGGATTGCGCCACAGTTTACGACGATGTAAGGCTGATGTTTTCTTCGTGATTCTGAGTGGATGATTTTCGGAATAAATTCTTTCCCAACACCACTTTCTCCAATTACTAGAACCGAAATATCTGTAGGAGCCACTTGAATAGATTTTTCCAAAGCACGATTAAGTGCCGGAAAATTTCCGATAATTCCGAAGCGTGTTTTTATAGATTGTAAGTCTGCCATTGTTTAGATTTGATTAAAAGTAAAATCTTTTAAATTTAGAAAATCAATTCTATTATTTATTAAAAATTCGCCCTTATATTCAAGGTTGTTATTTGTAATAATTTCAAAATAATTTCCTTTTCCAATAAGATACTGTGGTTTATAAAAATCATTAATACCTATATTTTGTAATTCGCTGAAATAATGATTAATATCTAAGTTGATAGAATGAATGGTTTCAAAATTGATTCTTTGATTATTAATCAAGATACAATTCTGGTCAATTATTAGATCACCGATAACTATTGAATTTAGCTTTTCATAATCCATATGCAATTATTCCTAAGAGTGTGAAAAGAAAAAATAGCATTGCAAAATCTATATATTGATTTTCTATAAATTTTAATACTAAGAAAAGAAATAAGAATAAAGCAATTAATGCCCATTGAGAATTTGTTATTAATCCCAAATAATTTTTCTTTCTTTCTATAATTTCAAATCTCATTCAATTAACTAGTCAACATTAATTACGAAATTGTTTCCCCCAAAAGCGTTCCCTGCGTATTCCCGTGAACAAAAACAGACACAATGTCGCCTAATTTTTGTCCTTCCAGTTTATCGAAAACGCAAACTGCGTTTTGGGAATTTCTGCCTTTCCATTGGTTTTCGTTCTTTTTAGAAATCCCTTCGATCAAGATTTCGTGGACTTTTCCTACATAACTCGCCATTCTTTTTCGGGAAAGTTCGCCTTGTAACGCAATAACTTCCGCTAAACGTCTTTGTTTTACATCCGCAGGAACATCATCCTCCATTTTCTTGTGAGCTAGAGTTCCCGGTCTTTCAGAATAAGCGAACATATAACCATAATCGTATTCCACTTCTTTCATTAATGATAAAGTAAGTTGATGATCTTCTTCTGTTTCGCCACAAAATCCAATAATCATGTCTTGCGAAAAAGAAATGTCGGGAACAATTTCTTTTCCTTTTTTGATTAAATCCAGGTATTCCTGTCGCGTGTGTTGGCGATTCATTTTTTCTAAAATTCGGTCGCTTCCACTTTGTACAGGAAGGTGAACGTATTTGCAAATGTTTTCGTGTTTTGCAATAACTTTGAAAACTTCCTCGGTCATTTCGTGCGGATTGGAAGTTGAAAATCTAATTCTCATTTTTGGAACTGCAACCGCAACCATATCAAGAAGTTGGGAGAAATTAATCGCGGTTAATTTTTGCATTTCAGTAGCGTTTTTGAAGTCCTTTTTTGCTCCACCTCCGTACCAAAGATAGGAATCTACATTTTGACCTAAAAGTGTGATTTCCTTATAACCATTTTCCCACAAATCTTTACACTCCTGAATGATTGAATGAGGATCGCGGCTTCTTTCGCGCCCTCTGGTAAAAGGAACTACGCAAAAAGTACACATATTGTCGCATCCTCTAGTGATGGTAACGAACGCCGTAACTCCATTTCCGCCGAGACGAACCGGATTGATGTCTGCATAAGTTTCTTCTTTCGAGAGAATAACATTTATTGCATCTCTTCCACCTTCGGTTTCCTTTAAAAGATTAGGTAAATCTCTGTACGCATCGGGTCCTACGACCAAATCAACCAATTGTTCTTCTTCCAAAAACTTGGTTTTCAAGCGCTCAGCCATGCATCCCAAAACTCCAACTGTAAGATTAGGTTTTTCTTTTTTTAAATTTTTAAATTGAGACAGGCGCATTCTCACGGTTTGTTCCGCTTTCTCACGAATTGAACAAGTGTTGAGCAGAATTAGATCTGCTTCTTCTTGTTTCAAAGTTGTATTATAGCCTTGTTCGTTAAGGATTGAAGCTACAATTTCTGAGTCGGAAAAATTCATTTGGCAGCCGTAACTTTCCAAAAACAGTTTCTTCGTGTTTTGGGGTTTTTCAGCAATTGCAAAAGCTTCGCCTTGTTTGTTTTCGTCGATATATTTTTCTTGCACTTTTGTAGAAATTAGATATTAAAAGAGCGTTTTGCAACACACCTTTTATAGGGATTTTAATTTGCAAAGATAAAGAATTTTTGTGACAGAATGGCAGAAGTTTTTTAATCTAGAGAAGGACAAAGATCACTTTTCGAAAAAAAACTTTGCAGCTGCCTACAAAGTTTTTCATTTAAAGATCAAAACTATCTGTTCTGAAATTTATTTTCTGCCGCAACTTGGATTCCACGGGAATTCCGTTGCAGGTTGCTGGTTTAAATTTGGGATTCATCCTTCTCAAAGCTATTTCCACATCACGGTAAAGCAAATTGCTGTTCAAAACTTCTGGTAAAAGCTTAAAACTTTGCAAATTACCGGATTTATTGATGTTTAAATGCAATTCAAAAGTCCCATTGACCGAATAAAGTCCGGAATTCAAATCATTCTGAATATTTTTCGAAAGTGCTTGTTTGAAAGAGTTTTCACCTCCTGAAAATTGTGCGTACAACGGATTTTCACACTTCAAACGATAAAATTCCAATGGAGCATTCAGGTCCAACGCGATGGTTTGTTTTACCACATCTCTTACATTTTCCGTGATATCGTTATCTTCTACCACATATTGCGCATGGGTAAACGTGAATGCAAAAAAGAACAGTAATACTAAATTTTTCATAACATTTTTAATTGAATATAACTTACATTTTTAAAGAACTTCGACTTGGTTTCTCAGTAAATCCTCGAATTCATCGCGTTTTCTGATGAGATGCGCTTTCCCATCGAGAAACAAAACTTCAGCCGGTTTCAATCTCGAATTGAAATTGGAGCTCATCTCAAAACCATAAGCTCCGGCATTTCTGAAAACCAAGATATCGCCTTCGCGCACTTCATGAAGTTTTCTGTCCCACGCAAAAGTGTCGGTTTCGCAGATATTTCCCACCACTGTGTAAATTCTTTCCGCACCTTTAGGGTTCGAAAGATTCTCGATAATATGGTAAGAATCATAAAACATAGGCCGAATCAGGTGGTTAAAACCAGAATTGATTCCTGCAAAAACCGTTGCTGTAGTTTGTTTGATGACATTTGTTTTTACAATCAAATGACCACTTTTGCTCACCAAATATTTCCCGGGTTCGAACCAAAGTTCAAATTTCTTCCCTGAATTTTTTGAGAATTCTGCTAATGCTTTTTCTACTTTTTTGCCCAGTTCTTTCACATCAGTTTCCATATCGCCTTCTTGATAAGGTACTTTGAAACCGCTTCCCATATCCAAATATTTCAAATTCGGGAAATGTTCCGCTAATTCGAACATGATTTCCAAACCTTGAAGGAAAACATCAGGATCTTTTATTTCGCTTCCGGTGTGCATGTGTAATCCTTCTACATTAAGATCGGTAGTTTTCATTACCCTTTCGATATGGCGAAGCTGGTGTATAGAAATTCCGAATTTCGAGTCGATGTGACCTGTGGAAATTTTGTAGTTTCCACCTGCGAAAATATGCGGGTTAATTCTAATAAAAATTGGGTAAGATCCACCGTATTTGTTGCCAAACTGTTCAAGAATTGAAATATTATCAATATTAATATGAACTTTTAAAGACATGGCTTCTTCGATTTCAGCTAAATCAACACAATTCGGAGTGAAAAGAATTTTATTCGCATCGAAACCGGCCTTCAAACCCAATTTCACTTCATTAATCGAAACACAATCTAGATTTCCGCCAAGATTTTTCACATATTTTAGAATGTTGATGTTCGAAAGCGCTTTGCAAGCATAGAAAAATCGGGTGCTTTTGTGAAAAGACGAAGTGAGTTTTTCATACTGAATTTTGATAGATTCAGCATCGTAAACATAAGTTGGAGTGCCGTATTGTTCGGCAATTTTCAGTAAATCTTTATTGGTCATTTTTAATTAATTTAAAATCAAAAAAGCAAGCCCAGAAAGAGCTTGCTTGATTATTTAGCGATCAACAAAACAGCTCTCAGTGCACAATATTTGCCTTAGTGGAAAGCTTTTTCCCCTTAGTTGCAAATTTCTTTATTGATTTCTTAGCAGTCATGCGATCTGTTGTTTTGTAAATTTTTTTCAAAATTAAATTTTTTTATTTAATTCTGCACTATTTTATTTTGTAGGAAGAGAAATTATTTCAATGTCTTCTCTAAGAATCGCCAGTTGAAGGTCGTTTTTTAAATCGCTGCTGGTTGATTCTACTGGGATTTTCAACGCATCAATTTTCTTCAATGTGCTGATTTGTGTGTGCAAATCGTAGAATCCGTAAGATTTTAGTTGGCCCTTTTCAAAAATAAGGAATACTTTTTCGCCCAGCGTTCGTCCTGCGGAAATCCACATTTCATTTCTGTTTTTCAAGCTTATTTTCTGTTCCAAAACAGATGGATTTGCGTATTGTTCTTGTTTTTTGAGGAAGCTTACCGCTTTCAAACCTTGGGTGAATGATTTGAATTTAAGCAATGGTTTTGCCTCTTTTCGCAAGGAAACTTTCTCAACAAAATATTTGTTGTTTTTATGGAAAAGTCCAAACGGAAGTGTTTCTCTTTTATGCAAACCTTTCGTTTTCATCATCAGTTTGGCGAGAATATCATTACCTGTTAATTCGTAATAAATTTGTTCAACTTCTTCTTGGATTTTTACCAGTTTTTTTGACTTAGTATTAAAAAGAATCTTTGCAAATTTACTCAAATCATCGCTAAAATCTGAGTGAATGATTTTTCCTTCTGCGTTTTGGAAATAAATAATTCCTCTTTCTGATGGTAAATCTTGGGTGAGGTTTCTTACTTTATTGAGGTACGTTTTAGCATTCAGTTCTTCATGATGCTGCTGAATGATTTCGGAATCTTTGTCTTTAATCATCAGTAGTTTAAACAAATCTAATGTTGCTTTTGCGTCACCGGACGCTCTGTGCTGATCAACCAGAGGAATTCCCAAAGATTTCACCAGTTTTCCCAATGAATAACTTTGCGCTTCAGGAATGAGTTTTTTAGCTAAAGGAATGGTGTCTAAAGTGTTGATTTTGAATGTGTAACCGAGCCGTTTAAACTCCTGGCGAAGCATTCGGTAATCGAAATCAATATTATGACCTACCAAAGTTGTATTTTCGGTAATTTCGACCACTCTTTTAGCAATTTCGTGGAATTTTGGAGCGGTTTTCACCATTTTTGGTGAAATTTTGGTGAGTTTTTGCACAAACGGTGTGATCTCGCCTTCCGGATTTACCAAAGAGATAAATTGATCTACAATTTCATGACCATCATATTTATAAATGGCGATTTCAATGATGCTTTCTTTTCGGAAACCGGCTCCGTTACTTTCTATATCGATTACTGAATACATTTTTCTTTCTGCTTTGGGCAAATTATCTTTTTCTACCTCCTAAACCCAACATTCCCAATACAAATTTTGCACCTTCTCTTGCCAAAGTTGTTGTGAAAGTTCTTCCAGCTCGAGATTTCATTACGCTTTCAAACATTCCCGGTTCTTCTTTTACAGGTCGGGATTTTTGTGTAGTGGATGTGTTTTGTACCGCTTGTTCCATACGATTTGCCAACATTTCGTAGGCAGAATCTTTGTTAACGGTCTGTTCATATTTCGCAACCAAAGCGGACCGCGAAGTAAGATCGGAAACTTCCGCATCAGTCAGTACATCCATTCTAGATTCAGGTGAGATCAAATAAGTGTGTACCAATGGTGTAGGAATTCCTTTTTCATCCAGCGCAGTGATAAATGCTTCACCAATTCCTAAGTTCTGAATCAATTCATCCGCTTTATAAAATTCTGTAATTGGGTAATTTTCAACTGCTTTGGAGATTTCTTTTCGGTCTTTTGCCGTAAACCCTCTTAAGGCATGTTGTATTTTTAAACCTAATTGAGAAAGCACATTTTCCGGAACATCACCAGGAATTTGAGTGATAAAATAAATTCCAACTCCTTTCGAGCGGATTAGTTTTACCATGGTTTCAATTTGTGCCAATAAAGTTTTGGACGCTTCATTGAAAATCAGGTGTGCTTCATCAATGAAAAGTACCAGTTTGGGTTTGCCTGAATCTCCTTCTTCAGGAAAAGTCATGTAGATTTCCGCAAAAAGTGACAACATAAAGGTAGAAAACAATTGAGGTTTACTTTGGATATTACCAACGCGAAGAATGTTCACCACGCCTTTTCCGTCTCTTTGGTGCAGTAAATCTTCCACATCGAAACTTGGCTCCCCAAAAAACTGTGCGGCACCCTGTTGTTCGAGCGCCACAATTGACCGGAGAATTGCGCCTAAAGATGCCGGTGCAATAGAGCCGTAATTATTGGCTAAATCTGCTTTCCCTTGTGGATTGTCGGTTACATATTGCAAAACTTTTTTCAAATCGTCTAAATCGATTAAAGGCAAACCTTTATCGTCGCAATATTTGAAGACAATTGAAATTATACTTTGCTGAGTATCATTGAGTTCAAGGATTTTTGATAGTAAAAGCGGTCCGAATTCAGTGACCGTAGCTCTTAATTTCACCCCTTTTTCACCGGAAATGGTCATCAATTCTACCGGAAAAGCCTGTGGCTGATAGCTAAGTTGGGTTTTTGCGTAACGTTCACTGATGTTATTATTTTCTTCGCCCGGCTCGGCAATTCCTGAAAAATCTCCTTTAATATCCAAAACCAAAGACGGAATTCCTTTATGGGAAAGCTGCTCGGCAAAAGCCTGCAAAGTTTTTGTTTTTCCTGTTCCGGTAGCGCCGGCGATAAGGCCGTGTCTGTTAATGGTTTTAAGGGGAAGAGTAACGTTTACTTCAGGTATAACTTCACCATCGAGCATCCCTTTTCCCAATATTATGAAATCTCCTTTTGGAGAATATCTTGCCGAAAGCTCTTCAATAAATTTCGCTTTATCTGCCATGTTGAATCAAGTTTTATTTTATAAAGATAAAAAAATATTGAAAGACTTCAGAAGTTTTCGAACAGATTAGTCATTAAGGTGATGATGAAAATCATTTTTTAATCCGGATAAAAAAGTCTTAAATTTGAATTGTCAAAATGAGACGGTTTTTTCTTACCATATTATCCACGTTAATTTTTCTGGCAAGTTTTCAGAATTCGCTGATTTTGGTCGATTATCAAATCAACAGGGATTTCTATGAAATTCATTGCGTAAACAAGGCTAGACCCGAGCTGAACTGCCACGGTAAATGCGAGATGCAGAAGGAAAGCAGCAAAAACGAATCTTTGCTAAAGGTAGTAAAATACAGTTTTGAATTTAACATTTTACCTTCACCCCAAACTGCAATTGTCGACACGAAAAATCCAGATTTCGAAACCCGCCAGAAGATTAATACAGATAAAGATTTTGATTTGCTGAAAATTTATCTGAACATTCTTCCTCATCCGCCGCAAGTTTAAATTTCATTTTATCTTACTGTTCGATTTTGAGCAGCATATTCCTATTTTTTTAAAGACAAAGTCTTTAGAGCAATTTCTCCAATCTTTAAATTTATAAAAAATGAAATTTTCACTAAAAATATTCGTGGCATTCGTTGCGCTTTCAATCTTCCTTATTTCCTGCAGAACATCAGATGATCCTGTAACACCGCCATCAGTTAACGAACTTGAAGGTCTGGCTAAGGTTAAAGAATTCTCCAACGATACGCATACGATTGAACTTTATACCGTTTCCGGAACAACACAGTTGGGTTACAACGATATGAAATTCAGAATCAAAAATAAATCAAATAATCAGTATGAAAAAAATGCGACAGTAAATTGGAATCCAGTAATGCACATGACAACCATGAGCCACTCCGGGCCAAAATCCGAAGTCACTAAAGTTACGCCGGATGGAACGCTGTACGCTGGATATCTTGTATTTCAAATGCCACAAAACGCGACGGAATACTGGGATCTGAAATTTGACTATTCAATAAACGGAATGGCTTATACAGCAACCACCGTCGTTGATGTTCCCAATTTGTCAAAAAGACGGGTTAGTTCTTTTTTAGGCAGCGACAATACAAGATATATTGTTGCGTATATCGAACCGAGAACACCAAAAGTTGCTGTAAATGACATGACGGTTGGGGTTTGGAAAATGCAGGATATGATGACTTTTCCTGTGGTAAACGGTTACACCGTGAAAATCGATCCCAGAATGCCGGGAATGGGAAATCACGGTTCCCCAAATAATGTGAACGCGACCCAAACTTCACCCGGAAAACTGTATAACGGAAAACTTTCGCTTACCATGACCGGTTACTGGAAGATTAATCTGCAGCTCGCAAACGCAGCCGGAACAGTGTTGAAAGGTGAAGAAGTTACAGACCAAAATCCTGCATCGTCACTGTTTTTCGAAATCGAGTTCTAAGATCAATACCTGTTTTCGTAGTCTTTAGCAAAATCTGAATGTCCGTTTTTGAAGGATTTGTTTCCTGAAGTTGGTTATCTTAGCCATTCAAAACGGACATTTCTTTCATTTTTGAATACAAATTATAATGAAAAAGAATTTCGTCCTGATTTCAATACTTATTTCTGTGGCAGCCGCTGCTCAAAATATCAATCCGGATTCTCTGCACCACAGCATTCAGGAAGTTGTGGTTATCGGTACCAACCGAATTTCTGCGAAGGATTCCAAACCCCTGAGTTCCATCGACGAATATCTGCAGAAATCAGCAAAAATAGAAATGATCAAGCGCGGAGCCTATGCTTGGGAACCGCTGCTAAACAATATGCCAACCGAAAGAACTGTAATTACCATCGACGGAATGAGGATTTTCGGGGCGTGCACCGACAAGATGGATCCGGTAACTTCTTATGTGGAAGTATCGAATCTCTCTGAAGCGGAAATAAGTTCAGGACAGGCCGGAACAGCTCATGGTAACACCATTGGCGGAGCAATTGATCTGAAAAGAAACCGGACAGGATTTGGTGAAAAAAAATGGAGTTTCGGTGTAAATTCAGGTTTTGAAAGCGTTAACCGACAGAAAATTTTCGGCGGCTCAGCGGCCTTTAAAGCGCCAAAATTTTTCGCCGATTTTAATGTGATGTCCAGAGATGCCGACAATTATAAGGCTGGCGGTGGCGCTGAAGTTCCGTATTCACAATTCCGAAAAATTAATTTTTCAGGAAATTCGGGAGTTAAATTAGGTGACAATAAAATGCTGGAAGCCGCAGTGATTTACGATAGAGCTACCGATGTAGGTTATCCGGCGTTGCCAATGGATATTTCACTGGCCGAAGCGCTGATCAGTTCAGTTAAATTTCAGCTCGTTCCCGTTTCAGATTTCTTCAACAACTGGGAAACTAAGGTTTATTTTAACAACATCACGCACAGAATGGATGATACCAAACGTCCCGCAGTTCCCATCCATATGGATATGCCAGGTTGGAGCAAAACGTTTGGCTATTTTACCAACATGTCTGCAGAATTGCCCGACCATCATTTTACTATAAACTTAAACGGTTTTTCAAATTTGTCAACGGCTGAAATGACCATGTATCCAGCCAATTCCAACGAAAAACTGATGTTTATGTACACGTGGCCTCAGGTGAGAACCTTATTTCAGGGGATCTATCTTGATGATCATTTTAATCTGAACGGAAATTCTTCGCTTCAGATTTCAGGATCGCTGGGTTTCCACTCAAATAAAGTGGAAAGTGAATTTGGACTGAACAGTCTGCAGATTTTTTATCCTGAGATGAATGCCCAGAAAAACAGGCTGCTGAAGAGTATTTCTGCAAAATATCAGTATTCAGCAAACGGGTTTGAGTTTGGTTTTGGTGGGGGTTACGGCGACCGCGCTCCTTCGGTTTCGGAAGGGTATGGTTTTTACCTTTTCAACAGTTCCGAAAAGTATGATTACGTCGGAAATCCCAACCTAAATAATGAATCGTCGCTGGAAGCGAATGCGTTTGTCGCCTTTAAAAATGAAAGAATTTCCGCAAAACTTTCTTCAAATTATTTCCATATCTCAGATTATATCGTTGGGAAAGTTATAGAAGGACTTGTACCGATGACGATTGGTGGAAAGGGTGTAAAGCAATATGGCTCTCTGGATTATGCCACAATTTTTAATGCAGATCTCAATACGCAGGTTCAGCTTTTTTCTTTTCTAAAATGGAATTCGCAGTTTACCTATGCCCGCGGAAAGGATTACAGCAAAGAAAATCTTCCGTTTATGAGTCCGTTGAGTTACCGTTCGGCATTGCAGTTTTACAAAAGCAGAATCTCGACAGAATTTTCAGCTTCCGGCAATTCCAGATACCGAGATTTTGCAGCTGTTTACGGTGAAACAGAAACGACGGATTACACAATCTTTAATATTAATGCAGGTTACCAGTTCAGCTTTAACGGGATGAAAGTTTTAACTAAAATTGGCGTTGAAAATATATTCGACCGACTTTACACAACGTATGCTGACTGGAATAAAATTCCGCGGCCGGGAAGAGACTTTTACTTAAACCTTAATCTGAATTTTTAAAATCTTTAATTCAAAAATCACATTTCAACCCTGAAAAAGGCAGATATTTTTAGTAAATTTGTTGACCATCAAAAAATGAAAATAATGAAAAGGGATTTAATTCTTGAGAAGCTGATCGCTGAGCAGCGTAAAGTTATAGAAAGCTTGCAGCAATCTGTAAATCAATATAAAAGTGCTTCGGATCTGGATGAAGAAAGCACGCACGATCCGGAAGATTTCTCTCAGCAATCCCAGGCTAAAGATATGCAGTTGCGTTTCGAAAAGATGTTGGGCGAGGCTGATGAAAATCTCAGTTTTCTATTGAATGAAAAACAATCCCGTCATGATTTGATCGAAAAGGGCTGTGTGATCGAAACCGATAAAAATTTTTTATTCGTCGGAATTTCGGTGCCAGTTTTCGAAGTTAATGGTAAAGAAGTGATTTCCTTTTCGGATAACGCTCCTATATTTGAAGGGTTTAAAGGAAAGAAAATCGGAGACAGCGTAAAGATTGGTGATCATTCATATAAAATACAATCCGTTGACTAAATGTAGCTACAGTGGCTTGTAACAAAGGTTACGCTGGTTCTTAATCTAATAAGCTAGTTTTGCCAAAAAAATAACAGATGGAGTTTTTAGGATATTTTTCGGCATTAATAATAGGACTGGTAATGGGCCTCATCGGAGGTGGCGGAAGTATCTTGAGTGTTCCGATTTTTGTTTATGTTTTTGGTTTTGATGCGGTTACCGCTACTGCGCTTTCGTTGTTTGTCGTGGGAATTACAAGTTTGGTAGGTTCTGTAGGCTTCATTAGACAGAAACAGATTGATTTTAAAACCGCGTTTACATTTGGGATTCCTTCAATTTTGGGAGTATTGTTTTCCCGCAGGCTTATTCTGCCGCATTTGCCGCATTATATCATTAACCGGTGGGGAATTACCCTAACAAAAGATATGTTTCTGCTTTTGCTTTTTGCGATTTTAATGCTGATCGCTTCATATAAAATGATCAGAAAAAATGAAAGGCCAAGACTGCAGACTTTTGAGGATACCAATTATACCATTTTAATTTCGCAAGGACTTCTGGTCGGCATTATTACAGGATTAATTGGTGCCGGTGGTGGATTTTTAATCGTTCCCGCACTTGTAATGCTGCTGGGAGTTCATATGAAAAAAGCGGTGGCAACCTCACTTTTTATCATATCGATGAATTCTATTTTAGGATTCATCAGCACCATGGAGATGGTGAGCCATGACTGGGGATTTCTGCTTGGATTTACCGGTTTATCCGTGCTGGGAATCTTTGCAGGCATTGCAGTTTCAAAAAAAATGGATGGCCGAAAACTAAAACCCCTTTTTGGATGGATCGTTTTGGGAATGGGCATTTTTATTATAATCAAGGAAATATTTTTAAAACAACAATTTTAAACATGAAAAATATACTCGTAGCAGGCTTCGCTTTGCTTTTAATGAATTCTTGTACAAAAACAGAAACCAATTCAGTGTCAACAGAAAATGAAAAATCTACTGAAATAGGACTAGTTCAGAAACCTTTAACACTGAAAAGCCCTACAGGTGAAGAGATTTCAGTAACCTATTTCTCAGAAGGTGATATGGTTGCAGTAAAAATTCAGAAAGCAGGGGAGGAAGAACAGAAACTATCTGCCAAAACTGTAAACCCAAGCGGTAATCCCATTTTTACGAATGAAGAGTACATGTGGGAGCTCACCCAGGAAGGGCAGGCAGGAAAACTGTCCGACAAAGACGGTAATGTGACAGAATATAATTAATTCCATACTCCTTAATCGATTATTTCAATTTATCGCTGGTGTATATTGCTGGCGAATTCACGAAATTTGTCAGATATTTAAAATGATACTATGAAAATAGAACAAATATATACCGGATGTCTTGCACAGGGTGCCTATTATATTGTTTCTGAAAAAGAAGCGGCAATCATCGATCCTTTGCGAGAAACTAAACCGTATATTGACAGGCTGGAGAAAGACGGAGTGAAGCTCAAATATATTTTTGAAACGCATTTTCATGCCGATTTTGTTTCAGGACATTTGGATCTTTCTAAAAAAACCGGTGCTCCAATTGTTTACGGACCAACTGCAGAACCCGATTTTGAAGCGATGATCGCAGAAGATAATCAGATTTTCGAAATTGGAAATATTAAAATTAAAGTACTTCATACGCCAGGTCACACGATGGAAAGTTCAACTTTTTTATTGATCGATGAGAACGGGAAAGAAACTGCGATTTTTTCTGGAGATACTTTGTTTCTAGGAGATGTGGGAAGACCGGATCTGGCTCAAAAATCAACACATATGACTCAGGAAGAGTTGGCGGGGTTGCTGTACGACAGTCTGCAGAACAAAATTGTTCCGCTTTCTGATGATATTATCGTATATCCTGCTCATGGCGCCGGATCTGCCTGCGGAAAAAATATGCAGAATGAAACGGTAGATACTTTGGGAAATCAGAAAAAGACCAATTACGCACTAAAACAGCCTAATAAGGAATCCTTCGTTAGAGAAGTTCTCGACGGACTTTCTGCTCCACCGAAATATTTCGGTATGAATGTAGCTCTCAATAAAAAAGGCTACGAATCTTTCGACAATGTCCTGCATCAATCCAATCAGCCAATAAGCGCAGAAGATTTCGAAGGAGTTGCTGAAGATACGGGTGCTTTGGTTTTAGATACCAGAAATGCTGCAGATTTTCATCAGGGATTTATTCCGAATTCGATAAATATCGGTTTGAAAGGAGATTTCGCACCGTGGGTTGGCGCAATGATTGTAGATGTACATCAGCCGATTTTACTGGTTTCGGATCCCGGAACAGAAGAGGAGGTGATTACAAGACTTTCCAGAGTTGGCTTTGATCATGTTTTAGGGTATTTGGAAGGTGGTTTCGAGTCTTGGAAAAATTCAGGTAAAGAAATTGATACGATTCACCGGATTTCTGCTCAAGATTTTGCAGCCAAATTTAGTGATGATTCCAAAGTAATCGATGTGAGAAAAGAATCCGAGTACGATGCTGCACATGTGGAAAAAGCTTATCGCAGACCTTTAGCAGATATTAATGAATGGGCAAATGCTTTAAATAATGATGAGCATTTCTTCATTCACTGTGCAGGTGGATACAGAAGTATGATCGCAGCAAGTATCTTAAATTCAAGAGGAATTAGGAATTTCACCGAAATTGATGGTGGTTTCAATAAAATAAAAGAAACAAGTGTTCCTAAAAGTAATTTTGTTTGCCAAAGCAAAACATTGTAAGCCATATTAAAAACTACAAAAATGATTGATTTTTTCAAGAAATTATTCGGTAAAAACAAAGTTGATTATAAGGCTCTTGTAGAAAATGGGGCACAAATTATTGATGTAAGAACTCCCGCAGAATTCAGCAACGGAAGTATTAGATTTTCTAAAAATATTCCGTTGCAAGAATTGGCTGCCGAAATGAAAAAACTCGATCTGAAAAAGCCCATTATCACCTGTTGTGCAAGTGGTATGCGAAGTGCTTCTGCAAAAATTATCTTCGAGCAAAATGGTTTCGAAGCTTATAATGGCGGAAACTGGAAGTCGCTGGAAAATAAATTGAAAGGATAATTTTGTTTAATGATTTTAATTTTTTAAAAAATGTCACAGAAATTTCAAGAACTTATCAATTCTGAAAAGCCGGTTTTAATCGACTTTTTTGCCACTTGGTGTGGACCATGCAAAGTGCAATCTTCGGTTCTCAATACCGTTAAGGAAAACGTGGGCGATTTGGCGCGCATTGTGAAAATAGATGTCGACCAATTTCCTGCAATTGCGGCCGAATACGGAGTGCGTGGAGTTCCGACATTGGCGGTTTTCCAAAATGGAAATCTTCTTTGGAAGGAAAGCGGAGTTCATGATGTGAATACGCTTACCAATTTATTGCAAAATTTTGCGAATCAATCCAACTAAATTATTTCAAAGGAATCGCGATCGTTCAGAAACCGGAATTTCTCTCGGAATTTCAGGAGCTTTTCTGCATTGAATTCTGCGGATACAATATTGTTTTCAGTAGTTGAAACCAAAGTGCCGTCCGGCGCGTAACAATATGAACTTTCAGGATAATGCAAATTATTTCCATCCGTTCCGATTCTGTTTAAACCAAAAACATAAGCTAAATTCTCGATTGCTCGGGCTTTCAGAAGGGTTTTCCAAGCATCGATTCTAACTTCCGGCCAATTGGCAACATATAAAATTGCATCGTAATCGTCATTATTTCTCGCGAAAACCGGAAATCTCAGATCGTAACAAATCTGCAACAAAATTCGCCAACCTTTGTAGTTTACAATCACGCGATCTTTTCCAGAAGTGTAATTTTTGTCTTCACCGGAAAATGAAAACAAATGTTTTTTGTCGTATTGATGATGGTTTCCGTTGGGTTCTACAAAATAAAAACGGTTATAAAAATTTTCGTTTTCATAAACGGCAGCACTTCCGCAAACTGCGGTATTGGTAGTTTTAGCAAAAATTTTCATCCAATTTAGGGTTTCTTGTTTGCGATCGGCGGTTTCTTCAGCTTTCATGTAGAATCCAGTGGAAAACATTTCCGGAAGTACAAAAAGGTCTGAAGTTTCATTAGAAAGTAACTCGCTGATTTTCTTGAAATTACTTTCTTTGTCTTTCCAGATAATATCTAAATTTAAACCCGATATTTTTAAATTTTTCATTATAAATTGTTGTAAAATTTGATTAAATATACAAAAAAATCAATGCATTATTTCACTAATGAATTTTTTTGGCTTCATATTTGATAGTTTTTCACTATTCATTAAAACTATAAATTAATACATTATGAAAAAGTTATTATTAGTATGCTCAATGTTCTTTTTAGGACAAATGGCATTTGCGCAAGCGTGGAACGGAAAAGGAGACCAAAAAGTTCAAGTTGGTTTCAACGGATGGGGTTACGGAACTGGGATTACAGCAACTTATGATTATGGTTTAGGAAACATTGTATCATTGGGTGCGGGAGCTAATTTCTTCTTCGACCACAGCAATGATAAATATGAAGATGATGATTTCGGAGTATTTGGTAGAGTAAACTTCCACTTACAAGAACCATTAAGTCTTCCAGAAAAATGGGATATTTATCCAGGTGTTGATTTAGGACTTTTGGGAGAAAGCGGTACTTATTTTGGTGCTCACCTTGGAGTTAGATATTTCTTCAACAACAATGTTGGTATCTACGGCGAATTTGGTAACAATGGTAGCTTAGGAGTTTCGTTCAATTTCTAAGAAAATCATTTTCAATAGATATAAGGTTCTCTTTTTTGAGAACCTTTTTTGTTTGGCATACTTTTGATAATTCGTATCTTCGCAATTATTTAAAATTTTAATAAAAATAAATGACACTCATCCAATTATTTCAATTCATACTCAGTATTTCAATATTGGTAATTCTACATGAATTAGGGCATTTCATCCCCGCAAAACTCTTCAAAACAAAAGTTGAAAAATTTTACCTCTTCTTCGATCCGTGGTTTTCGTTGGTAAAGAAAAAAATAGGTGATACCGAATATGGTATTGGCTGGTTACCTTTTGGTGGCTACGTGAAAATCGCCGGAATGGTTGATGAAAGCATGGATACCGAACAGTTAAAAAAACCAGCTGAGCCTTGGGAATTCCGAAGCAAACCTGCGTGGCAGCGCCTAATTATTATGATGGGAGGTGTTACGGTGAACTTCTTTTTGGCTTGGTTAATTTATTCGAGCCTTAGCTATTTCAAAGGGGAAACCTACCACGACAATTCGAAATTCGAGAACGGAATTGCGGTTTCCGAAGCCGGAAAAAAAATGGGATTGCAATCAGGTGATAAAATCTTAAAAATTGATGGTAAACCTGCAGAAAGAATGGAAACTTCCACCATCAATATTCTTTTTGCGGATGAGGTAACTGTGGAAAGAAACGGTAAGGAAGTTACATTCCCTGTCAATGAGCAAGGTGTAGCTGATGTATTGAAGCAAAATGAGGCTAAAGCTTATTTCAGCCCGCGTTTCCCTGTCGTTATCGATAGTTTGCTACCAAATGGTGCTGCCAAAGCGTCTGGCCTTCTGAAAGGTGATAAAATAGTTGCCGTAAACGGAAAACCTGTGAAATATTTCGATGAGCTGGGAACAGAACTGGCAAAATTCAAAAATACCAATGTAAAATTGGATGTTGAAAGAAATTCTGCAGTGCAGCAAATCGATATTAAAGTTGATCCGCAAGGTAAATTAGGCTTTTCGACAGATGTAAATGTAGAGCAGGCAGAACTTGAGAAAGCCAAAATCACAAAAAAATATTCTTTCTTAGAAGCTATCCCAAGAGGTTTTACAAGAACAATTGATGTTCTTACGATGCAGATCAAGCAGTTCAAAATTGTTTTCAATACCACTACTGAAGGTTACAAGAAAGTTTCCGGACCAATTGGGATCATCAAACAAATGCCAGAAACCATCAATTGGGAATTTTTCTGGAGCTTTACCGCGATGTTTTCGGTATGGTTGGCGTTCCTTAATTTAATTCCGATTCCGGGTTTAGATGGAGGTCATGTGGTGTTTACCTTGTGGGAAATGATCACCGGAAAGCCAGTTCCGCAGAAAGTTTTGGAAAATGCACAAATGATCGGCGTAATTTTCTTATTAGGTTTAATGGTCTTAATCTTTGGAAACGACATAGTTAAGTGGATTACCGGAAAATTTTAGTAAAAATTTTACAAAAATATTTTGGAGAAATTAAAAAAGTTTTTATATTTGCACACGCTTAAAGCAAAGGAAAACACTCCTCTTTAGCTCAGTTGGTTAGAGCATCTGACTGTTAATCAGAGGGTCGCTGGTTCGAGCCCAGCAAGAGGAGCGCTGAAAACGAGACACTTACAGAAATGTGAGTGTCTTTTTTTATATTTGTCACGAACATTTCACGAACAAAAGTATTTTATTTTAATGCTATTTTGGATCAGTACCAAAACTTGTGTTTAAGCAAAAATGTTTTGTAGTCTGAATAGAAAAAACGCCCGATCCCTAACTCCTCTGAAGTTGCTTCTAAATTTTTTAATTTTTGCATTGAAAGATTCTGCGGATGCATTCGTACTTCTATGATTGAAGTAGTTTAGGATATCGTTATAGTGGATGGTAAACGTTTTTAACAGGATAGCAAAAGATTTAAAGCCGGAGACTTCTACCTGGTGATACCATCTTGCTAATTTTAACATAGCGATTTCTTTGGTGTTTTTCTTGTGGTAGACGTTTCTTAAATCTTCTGTT
>NZ_JASZ02000001.1 GCF_000735695.2 Kaistella haifensis DSM 19056 | reverse complement strand
CGCCAGTTTTTTTTAAAGCTCAATCATTTTTTTGATTGAGCTTTTTTTATTTATAAACTAATAGCATTAGAAAATAATTGAATACAATAAATTGGAGGTGCAGTGTATTCTTTTTTTGTAGAAAATACGTCTGTATAGTATTTAAAATTTACTCTTGGAAATTAGACACTTGTTGAGAAAAACTAAGTCGTTATACCATTTTTAGCGCTATGTTCATCTGAGAAATAATTGCTTTAAGTTATATTTATACACATTTGGAACTCAATTAAAACCTACTTAAAATTCCCCAATGAATCTTAGTATCGCTAAATTTCACGGGGTTTCCAAATTCATTACCATTTGAAATTTGGAACGTCATTAAGCCAATTGGCAGAAAGAAATTAAAACCGATTCCGAAGCTATAAAGCTTAGGTTTCAGTGATAAATTTTTGTTGTTGAGTTGGCCATATTGTGCAAAAATATCAAAGAACGATTGGCTTCCGACCAGATACCGGTATTCCGCACTTCCGTAGTAGTAAAAGTCTGCCAATAGTGTATTTTCATTAAATCCTCTAAAAGAATTCCAACCGCCAAATCGCAACAATTCGTTGGTCACCAGTTCGTTTTTCGAATTGATTAATGCGGTTTCGGCTTTTAAATTGAGATAATTATTTCCTGAAATATAGAAATTTCTTTCGCCCGAAAAGTAAAAATTATTTTGGGTGACGTTGACGTTTTCTTTTGAGTAATTAGTCGAAAAGTAATCCGCTTCAGCGCGTATTCTTGTTTTATAAAGAAATAATTGCACATCCGACGGTTCATTAAATTCGTACCAAAGTCCAATTCCTTTTTTGCTGAAATCCTTAGCCTGAGTATATAAAGAATCCATCACAACGGACGTTTCGAAGGTTCCACGAAGTCCTAATTTTTGTCTGTTGCTCAAATGAAGATACAAACTTGGTAGAAATTTTACATTAGCAAAAGTTGAATCCTGGCGATAAATATTAATATTGATATTTGTACCGAAATTGGACTTAAACAGATAAGGAATATCCGTTTTCAAATAAAAAGTTTGTCCTTTGTCCGGGTTTCTCTGCCAGAAAACATTCACTGTTTCAAAAGCATTAAACATATTTTTAAAGTTCACATTTAAACTTCCGTTGAATGTGAATTTGTCTGAATTGTCATTTCCAAAACCTATAATTCCATCGAATGTGTTTGTTTTTTTCTTTTTCAGAAACAGGAAAACTTGCGTGGAATCTTTCGTAAAAAGAGTTTGAGGTGGTTTTTCTAAAAGTAAAAACGGATGATTTTGCAGTGATTGATTAATTCTCAACAAATTTTGATCGTCATATTTTTTACCCTGAAATTCTTTTTCAATATTTTTTATAAACCTTTTGGGTACTTTTTCGTAACCTGTTATTACGAAACCGTCAATATTCCTCGGATTTCCTTTGATAACTGTAATCTCAATTTGTGGAATATTATTTTCCATCCGCAGGAATTTAGATTTTACGCGGTTGAAAGTAAATCCTTGGGTTCGATAATTCTCATTAATCACTTTTTTTAAAGAATCGAGATTTTTGGTGAAAAATTGATTTGCATGGTTGGTGTTTTTAGCAATTTCGTCATCAACTTTTACCAAAGCTTCATTGAAATTTTTTCCCTTATCGAAATAGATTTCCGTTTTGGTTCGATCTTTTTTAACGTTTGTGAGCTGAGTTAAATAATAATTATTCTGAGAAAGTGAATCTAAAAATTTGGTTGCTGCGATGGAATCTTTAGCTAAAGTTTTTTTCTGAGTTTGGATATCGATCAACCAAAACTCATGCTGCTGTGCTTTGAAAATAACACAGAAGAATAGTAAAATTATGAATGAAATTTTTTGCAAGAGAAACGTTTCACAATTGGAACTCAATTTACGGAAGATTATTATATTCTGAGTATATTTTTTTAATAATCCATATTTGAAATTTACGTGATGAGCATTAGTTTTCTTTCGCTTAATAAATTATTTCTTTACCTTTAAGGATTAAAAAATTTCTCGTTTTTCCATACATTTATGAAGAAAGTAGGTTTGTTTTTCGGGAGTTTTAATCCCATTCACATTGGTCATTTAATTTTAGCAAATTATATTCTCGAAAATTCGGATATGGCGGAATTGTGGTTTGTGGTGAGTCCGCAAAATCCTTTTAAAGACAAAAAAACTTTACTTAAGGATCACAATCGATTGGATATGGTACAACTTTCAGTAAAAAATTATCCGAAAATGCGGGCATCGAATGTTGAATTTTCCTTACCCAAACCGAGTTACACGATCGACACTTTGACCTATTTGAAAGAGAAATATCCGGATCATTCGTTCGCTTTGATTATGGGAGAAGATAATTTGAAAGGTTTACCAAAATGGAAGAATGCAGATAAGTTGATTGAAAATTATCAAATCATTGTTTATCCAAGACTTTTTGCAGGTGAAAAACAAGAAAATGAATATTTGAAGCATGAAAATATTTCGATGGTTAATGCGCCAATTATCGAACTTTCCGCGACTGAAATCAGAAATATGATAAAAAATGAGAAAAATGTTCGCCCGATGTTGCCACCTGAAGTTTTCGAATATTTGGATGGAAGTAATTTTTATAAATAGAAATCAGAAAATTTAGAAATGAACATTATCGAAAAATATTTTTCACGTTATTCGGATCAAAAACTCATCAAATGGTTTAACCAAATCTGTTTATTAGAAGCCGTTTCCTGGTTTTTTCTTTTCACGGCGATGATTTGGATCCGTTATGATCGAGAAGGAATTTTGCCCACGATTTACATTATTATCATCGGAAATATCCACGGATTATTTTTTACACTTTACCTTTTAATGCTTTTACCAATGAGAAAAATTTATCAGTGGGATGATGAAGATAGCGTTTTTGCGTTGGTTTCTGCATTTTTTCCGTTTGCTACGATTTGGGTTGAAAAAAAACTGGCTCAGTTTAATCGGGAATAAAGCGATTTTAAGAATTTAAGGATTTTAAGAGCAATTTTTTTGCTTTTTTTTTATGTTTGAATGTAACGAATAGTACATTTTGGTTGTCTAATTATATGAGATTAAAATTTTATTGAAATTTTTGACATTGATAATCAATATGTTACATCGATAAATTTTATTTATTTACTACTTTGTATTGCATATTACTAAAATATTGACATATCTTTGCAATGTAAAATTAATAACCCAACTAAAAACGATAACCAGAAAAGAAGAGAAGGAAGAAATTTTAAAACTAAAACCAACTTCAACCTCAAAAACTAATAACCGCTTCCTTCTTTTTCTTTTTTAAAAAACTTAAAACCATGAAAAAATTACTAATCACCCTCTTATTCCTTTCCGGAATCGTAGCTTTCGCACAAGAAGCTCCGAAGAAAGATTCTGTAAAAACCCAGAACATCGAAGAAATTTCGATGACGAAAAAAGTGTTTCAAAAAAAATCGGACCGATTAATTTTTGATGTCGCCAATTCGCCAATCGCAAAAGGAACCAACTCGTTTGATCTTTTGAAAGACACTCCAATGGTTTCCTCTACCGACGAAAAAACTTTGAAAATTTTAGGAAAAAACAACGCCACGATTTTCATCAACGGAAAAAAAAGCAATATGGATGCGGAAGCGATCATCGCAATGTTGAAATCCACACCGTCGGAAGATATTTCGAAAATTGAAGTGATCACAGTTCCTTCTAGCGAATTTCAGGTGGAAAGTAATGATGGAATCATTAATATTGTCATGAAGAAAAAAATGAGTGATGGCGTGAACGGTACACTGAAAATGGAAAATAACCAAGGATATTTCAACAATTCTTCTTCGGCACTTTCAGTTAATTTCAGAAAAGGAAAATTGGCCGGAAGCGGGAATTTGAATTTTGGAAGCTGGACACAAAGACAATATTATCAACTAGCAAATGGTGACAATACCTTCGCACAAACCACCAAAGGAACAATTACTGATCCTAATTTGAATCTTGGCGGTTATATTAATTTGGATTACGAAATTTCAGCAAAACAAAATTTGGGTTTTTCTTACAATAATCGGTTTAATTGGAGTTTAAATTCTATTTCAGATTTATATAATGAAGGAAAGGATCTTATAGAAAACACTATTCGCAGAACAACCACCAATAATGTTGAAGATTCTCGTACTAAAAATCATTCATTTAATTTGAATTATGAATGGAAAACCGATGATTTGGGCAGTAAATTAATGTTAAATTCTGCGTATCTTACTTATCATAGAAATCAGGAAAGCGTGAATGTGACGACCGATTTCGATACTCAAAATATTTCGCGAAAATTTCAGCAAATAACTCCACAAATCATTAATAATTATGGATTTATGGCGGATTATATTCAAAAATTCAAAAAAGAAACCACACTTTCCTTCGGAGGAAGTTTCAATAAAACAAAAACCGATAACGACACTACTTTAGAAAGTATTATTCCACCAACCGGGATAGATGCGGAACAATCTAATCATTTTGTTTATCATGAAAACATCATTGGTTTTTATGCGACTTTGGAAAAAAGCTTTAGCGAAAAATTATCCGGAAAAATAGGATCCCGACTTGAAATGACCAAAAGCAACGGCGAAGTTCTTGCTAAAGATCAAAGTTTCGACAGAAATTACAATAGTTTCTTGCCTTATCTTTCTGTAAATTATGCCATTAATAAAGACAATAATCTTTCTTATGCCTTTTCTAGTCGAATAAGGTGGCCATCTTTCTGGCAATTGAATCCGACGAGAATGTATCTTACAGAAAATAATTATGTGCAGAATAATCCTTTCATGAAGGCTTCAACTTACTATAACCAAGAGTTGAATTATATGTTGAAAAACTCCTATTTTGTGGTTTTGAATCATAGCTATATTACCGATGTTTCGGAACAGATTCCACTCCAAAGAAAAATGGATGGCGTTACCGAATTGCGATATATCCGAACCAATTATGGCGATAAACAAGAGTTTGGTTTAACTGTTGGAATGCAAAAAATGTTTTTCAAAGGAATTTGGAATGCCAATTATACAGCAACCGTGAATCATAATATTTTCAATGGAATTGTAAACACAGATCCGATCACCGGAGATGTTTTTCCAGCTTTTGTTTTAGATAAAAAAACGACTTTTGGCTTAGTACAATTCAACAACGATATTCGGCTTTCTTCTAAAAAAGATTGGTATTTCGGACTTAAATATTTTTATTTAACCTCGCAGGAAATCGAGTTTGGAAAATTGGGCGCTTTACAAAGTTTAGATCTTTCCCTGAAAAAAATCTGGAAAGATTGGACATTTCTCTTAGAAGGCAGCGATATTTTAGGACAGAATAAAGTAGATATTGACAGCAGACAAGACAACGGATATTACAATATCGTGAAGCAAAACCAGTACAATAGACAAGTAACTTTCACAGCAACTTATAATTTCGGAAACCAAAAATTGCAAAAAATCCGAAAATCTCAAAACGCAAACGACGAAATCCGAAAAAGAACCGGAGGATAATTTTCAGAACATTTATTTTTTCATTTAACTAAAAAATCACCGAAAATTTTCGGTGATTTTTGGTTTTAATTTGAATTAATGTATTTTCTTTTAAGAAATTTAAGATGAAGATTTCGGCAAAAAAAACTTCCGCCAACATGCATCTTGCGCTTCCGCCGCCGTTTACTTCGATGGTATTGAGGTCCGAATAAATGATTTCACAATATTTTTCGATGGAATTTATTTGTTCCGGATTCAAAGATTGATAAGCAGTTTGGCTCATTACCAAGAATTTTTTTCCTTCGGAATTTTGTATCTGAAGCATATTTCCAGCGAATTGTTGTAATTGATCTTCAGAAATTTCGATGATTTCTTTTCCGCTGGATTTGATGACTTCTTGAACTTTTTCGCGTTCCAATTCATCATCGATACAATCGAGGCAAATTACCACAAACTGATCAGCAACGCACATCATCACATTGGTGTGGTAAATCGGTAATCTATCGTCGCCCGCATTTTGATAAGAATGAAAAACAATCGGCGTAAAACCATATTTTGCGCAGAATTCTTTGAAAAGTTCTTCATCCAAACGAAGAGAAACTGAGCCATAAGCAATTTT
The DNA here is from genome assembly GCF_000735695.2 of Kaistella haifensis DSM 19056. GTDB lineage: Bacteria > Bacteroidota > Bacteroidia > Flavobacteriales > Weeksellaceae > Kaistella > Kaistella haifensis. Next base: position 230,090 of record NZ_JASZ02000001.1, on the reverse strand, counting down.
ATTGTCGTGATCGAAAATCATGCTTCCTGTTCCTTCCAAAAATTTATTTTCATTTTCAGAAGCGGTAAAATCATCGATTTCCGTGATTTCGAAACCATTGTTTTTAAGGATTTCCAAAATATCCATTCGGCGTTCTGCTCGTCGGTTTGGAGCAAACATCGGGTACAAAACTACCTTTCCGTCTTTGTGGAAACTCACCCAATTGTTCGGGAAAATGGAATCCGGAGTGTATGGTTCCAAAGTATCTTTCACGGCAATCACATTGATGCCTTTATTTCGAAGTTTTTCTACAAAATTATTGAACTCAACGAGAGCTTTACTTTGCGTATTGGCACCTTTTTGCTCCACTTGGAAATAGTTGTTTTCCGCAGTTTGGGCATTGTATCCGAATGCAACTGGCTCAATCATGAGCACGGTGTTTGTTGTCTGCATTTTTTAAATAATTTGAATCTAAAAAGAAATTTATTCTCTTACTAATGGCAATGTGGAACATCTGAGTAGCCCGCCCATTTTCGAAATTTCATGGTATGGGATTTCCTCAACCGTCATTCCCCATTCTTTGCGAAGATGGCTGTTCAGACGGGTAAAACGCTCATCAGAAACTACAATTTCCGGTGAAATCGAGAAAATATTAGGATTCATTTCGAACATTTCTTGTTGCGTCACATGAAAGCAATTTTCTTCCCCGAAAATATCGATTAGAAGTCGGTAATCGCTTTCGTCCACAAATCCGTCTTTGTAAATAATGCATTTGTCTTTCCCAACCGGATTGAACGTGCAATCCAAATGTAAAATTCCTTCAAAAGGATTGGTGTCGTTTTTTTTCAGTTCCAGGTCGATAATTCTTTTCTTCGGAAAATATTCTTTCAGGATTTCAATCGCATATTCATTTGTTCTCGCGGTTTTGAAACTGCGGTAATCTTCGGAAAAACAAGTCCCGATGAACAGGAAATCGTTACATACAATTACATCACCACCTTCAATATGAGCACTGTCGGGTAAATTGATAATTTTTTTCCAGCCGACCCGGGCAAAGATTTTTCGGTAGGCATCCTGCTCGTCATATCTATCCTGAATGATGTTTGAAATAATCATTTTATCATCAATCACGAAAGCGACATCGCGCGCAAAAACCTGATTATAGTTCTCAATAAGGTGCGGTCTGTAGACCTCCACATCGTGTTTTTTCAAAACTTTTTCGAAGGCAGTCATCTCATCGACGATATCTTTTTCCTGAGGATAAATCCCGTTTTGTAAGGAATGATAGGATTTTGCATCATAGCTGTCTTCTAAAGAATGGGCCGGACCCATAGAATTTGGCAAGCCAAGTACAACGGATTTTAGTTTCGATGTTTCGTTGGTAATTTTAAGTTTCATAAAAAAATAGTGATGGTAACAAATTTAAACAAAGCAATTGAGGTGGAGAAATTTTTCCGTAATTTGGGTTTGATGACGATTTGGCAGATGATTTTATTGATTTTATGACAATAAATCCTGATGAGTTATTTATCAATTGATTGGTATAATTTTGCTTAAATTTATCGCTATAGAGAGGATTATCATTAAAATTTTATAATTCTTGTTAATTTTTCGTTAAAGTTGAAACAAAGCATTTTTAAATAATACTCATTTAGTATTAAATTTGAACTACAAAAAATAAATTTAGTTAATAGATTATGGACATAAATAATACATTAAAAAAACTGATTCCTTACACCTTTGTAGGTGTAATTTCCGGGGCTACCACCTTTGGAGCAATTCACTATTTCAGTGATAAAAATTCCGATTCCGAGTTTTCCTATTTTGCACCCAAAAACAATGATGCCAAATACGCATCATTTAATATGACCGGCGTTGGTGACGACTTTGTGAAAGCGTCTAAAATGACTGTTCCGGCGGTAGTTAGTATTAAAAATTACTCAAACAGAACGTCTCAACGAAGCGAACAGGATTTGTTTGATCAGTTCTTCGGCAATCCCTTTGGCGGACAGCCAAAACAGCAGCAGGCACCGAAAGACATGCCTTCGGGAATGGGTTCCGGAGTTATTATTTCCCCTGACGGTTATATCATTTCAAACAACCATGTAGTAGCAGGAGCGAGTAAACTTGAGGTGGTGCTTTCTAACAAAAAATCGTACGTCGCTAATTTGGTAGGAACCGACCCGACTACAGATATTGCGCTTTTAAAAATTGAGGAAAAAGGACTGCCTTACCTTAATTTTGCCAATTCTGATAATGTGGAAGTTGGGCAGTGGGTTTTGGCAGTCGGAAATCCGATGGGTCTGAATTCTACGGTAACTGCGGGTATTGTTTCTGCAAAAGGAAGAAGTATTGATCTTTTGAGCCAGCAGTCCAGAACACCGATCGAAAGTTTTATCCAAACTGATGCAGCGATTAATCCCGGAAACTCCGGAGGTGCGCTGGTAAATCCGAATGGTGAATTGATCGGTATCAACTCGGCAATCTCATCAAAAACAGGATACTATGAAGGTTATGGTTTCGCAGTTCCGGCTAACCTTGCTAGAAAAGTTGTTGAAGATATTAAGAAATTCGGATTGGTGCAACGTGGATTCCTTGGTGTAAAATCATTGGATTTGTCAGACACACGTCAGGTTTCAATTTATAACCAACAAAACAAAACCAACATTAAATCCGGCGATGGTGTTTATCTGATCGAAGTCGTAGATAAAGGCGGAGCTGAAGCTGCTGGGTTACGACCTGGAGATATTATTACTAAAGTTGATGAAACAGCGGTCTCTAATTATTACGATCTCTCTTTCGCAGTTGGAAGCAAAAGACCGGGTGATAAAGTTGCAGTAACTTATTTAAGAAACGGCAGAACAAATACCGTGAATGTAACTTTAAGGGATGAAAAAGGCGGAACATCATTCAGAAGCAAAGCGGACTTGAGTGTTACTGAAAAAATTGGTGCAGAGTTTGAACCTTTAAGCGAACGTTTCAAAACTGATTACGGACTGACTAGTGGTGTTGTAGCGAAAAATGTAGTGGAAGGAAGCGAAATGTCCAAAATTGGAATTGTTGATAATTACATTGTCATCGAAATAAATGGAAAACCTGTCAATTCCCAAAAAGATATTGAAAAAATTCTTCAGGGTTACACCGGAAACGTTCAGGTAAAATATGTTGATGAATACGGAAGAATTACCACAAGAGGTTTCAAAATGCCTTAAATGAAATTTAAATAAAACAAAAAACGCAACTCATTAAGTTGCGTTTTTTTTGTGCTGTATTTTTCTTGTATTTTTCTTCTTTCTTTCATAAATGACCTCGGTAATCTTCCCGCCGATCCATGCAAACGGAAAAAAAGTGAGGAAAATAAGGATTTTATAAAAAGTAGGATGATAAGGGAAAATAATAATATCGAGCATCGCAATAAATAGCAAGATGAACCCAATCAAAATTGCATAAGCCACTTTTGCATACTTCACTACAATCGCAGTAACAACTCCACCAACCGTAGCAGCAATTCCCGAGGAAATCAGCAATGCGACAAAGAAATAAGGTTTATGTTCCACTGATTTCAGCAAGGTTTCCCAGCGCTTAAAAGGTGTGAAATCTTCATAAGTAATCCACGAGGAATTGAGTCTTATTCCCAAAGTAATGATGAGTGCAGCTACAGCAAGCCCAATAATAACCGCAAAAGTGTTTCGAAGAAAATTCATTTAAAATTGATGAGCAATCATGGAAATTTCAATATCAACATTTTTTGGCAAGCAAGAAACCTGTACCGTTTCTCTCGCCGGATAGCTGTCCGCATCCAAATAGGATGCATAAATATCATTCATCACCGCGAAATCGTCCATGTTTTTTAGAAAAATGGTTGCTTTAACAACATTTTTAAAAGTCATTCCAGCTTCAGTAAGGATCGCTTCCAGATTTTTCATCACTTGATGCGTTTCCTTTTCAATGCCTTCTACCAACTTACCATTTTCGGGATTTACAGGAATTTGGCCGGAAATATATAAGATTCCGTTGGCAAAATTTGCCTGTGAATAAGGTCCGATAGCAGCGGGAGCATTGGTAGTAGATATTATTTTTTTCATGATGACATAATTTGAGCAAATATAAAACTTATGTTTAATTCTTTAAAATGTTTTAGAAAGGTGCATTCGGTTGGGTGAAACTTCTGTCCTTATATTTCAGCGCATCTCGCAGGATGTTGGCTTTAATCCCGATGAAAAAATCGTACACTTTGTACTGTCCATAAGGAATCCAATTGAAATTTATCGTGAAACTCCTTTGATCTCGCGAGAAACCGATCTGCGTATTGGCAATTTCTTTGGTAATTACGTCGTAGTAAAGGTTTCCGGTAATATTCCAAAATGGGGTTAGCTTGATACTTCCGTCCAAACCTACCGAAGCCATTTTATTTCCAAAACGGGTTAAACTTCTTGTGTAGCTATATTGGGCATTCACATTTAAGGTCCAGGGCTGTTCGAAACGAGAATAATTATCCTCATCAAAGTAATAATTCTCATTGCGGATTTCGCCTTTTTTATTATATTTTTTAGATGCTTCTTCCTTATCTTTCTTTTCGAAAATTGTGCTACTAAGCGGGTAAGAAAGTTGAGCATTGAACCCTTGAACGCTGAAATGCCCAAAATTATCAGTTCGGATTCCGGTATTTTCGCCTGGCGTAAAAACAATCTGATAAGGTTCCAATGTTAATCCAGTATTCAAATTTAATTTATCGAATATATTGGTTTGCCCGCTGAAGGTAAACATCGACCATTTGTAGATCGGTGCAGCGAAATTATAACTGGTATTAAAATTTAAACTTTCAAAAATTTTAATTTTTTTGATTCCGGTGGAGTCTTTTTTCGATTTCACTTTCATTTCCAAATTGTTATTAATCGAAAAAGTCATCGCTTGTACCAGTGCCGAATTCGGTGATCCCACGATTCCGCGATCGAAAATAGAGTAGGAGGTCATCTCGCCGCGATCGTTGTAATAATTTTTATAATAACCAAAATTCGATGCAGAGAAATCTGGAGAATAACTAAAACCAATTTGTGGCGTCATCATGTGTCGGATCGCCTGAATTCCAGATGTTTTCTTGAAATTCAACATTCCGTATAGTACAGTTTGCAAACTCGCACTTGTTGAAAAAGAGGAATAACCTGCAATTTTTTTATTCAGAACATCATCCACGGTGTTGGTGAGTGGATTGTATGTTCTCGTTAATGTTTTTGTGGTCAGCGCATTGTCAATATTGGCTGAAAGAGAAAATGTGAAATATTTTGCAATAGTGGTATTGGTTCCGAGAGCAATATTGTTTTTTAGTCCGGTTTGCATTTTGTCCCACATCGTGGAGGTGAAAAGCTCACCTTCATTGGTTTGTACGTAATTATTAAAGTTTAAGCCTGTATTCACCGTGATGTTTTCTAAAAGACCTTGTCGAACACCGGTTTTTGGTTTAAACAGATAGAACTGATTAATCGCCACATTTAAAACCGGCAGTTTCAAATCCGCCAATCCGGTGGAGAAATTCTGGGAATAAGAAGATGTTCCGGTAATGGTAATGGGCAAAGTGAGGAACCGTTTTACAATACTTATCGATGAGTTTTGTTGCGCATTCAGGTTGTTTTGGTTGAATGCGTAGTTGTTGTTTACCGTATTATTATAAAATTTATTGCTCACCAAATCTACCGAAGCCGAAAAAGTAAGGAAAGGATTGGCTTTCGCATCTTGTTGATGTCTCCAAGCAATTCGATAGGTTGAAGATTTGGTGTAATCCGAAAGTCCTTTGATCCCACGAACGGTGGTGCCGATATCTGCGGAGAAATTCCCGGTATAGCGATAGTTTTTTTTGTAATTAAGTTCGGGTCGAAGGTTCCAGCTCCCTTTTGTATAAAGATCAGCAAGGATTTTTAAGTCAAAATGTTCCCCAATCGGTTGATAATAACCTAATCCGTTCAGGAAAAAACCTACATCTTCTCGCTCACCAAAACTTGGGATTAATATTCCTGCGCTTCTTTTATCGGAAAAGGGCAAAATGGCAAACGGCATAATCAGTGGAGTAGGAACTTGTTCGATATACATTTGTATAGGTCCTGTAATCACTTGAGATTTTTCTTTTCCTTTAATTAGTTTAATATTTGGGGCGAGCAAATAATAATCAGCAATGGTATCTTTTTTCTTGATAAAATATTCATCGGTAGTATATTTTCCTCTTCTCATAAAGAAGACAGAATCGTTATATTTCTTAGTTTTTTCCGCGACAATCACGCCTTCACTTTCTTCCGTTCTTGCATTGAAAGCAATGGCTTGGCGGGTTTTAATATTATAAGTGAACTCGTCGTATTCGTAGGTTTTCCCGGCCTGGGTGGCCATTGCCGGATTTTTTATTTTGCCTAAAGAATCCAATTCTCCTCTCGCAAAAATGAGCGATTTATCCCAATCGATAGAAATATAATCGGCATCAATTTGCATATCCTGATATTTTACCTGCGCTTTTTTATTGAGGTAAGTCATCCTTTTTTGGATATCGTTCCGGATGTTGTCTGCCTTTGTTTCTACCACAGACTCAAGCTGTTCCTTTTTTAGAACGACGGTGTCAGATTTGCGAATTGTATCGTTAACTATCTTGTTTTCAGACAAATTTTGAGCATTGTAATGTGCTAAAAAACTGTTAAAAATTAGGATAATTAGAATATGTAATATATTTTTGAAGCTCGTTTTGGCCAAGGCAATAATTTCTGTAATTTGTGGTCAAAATTAGCATAATTTTTAAAATCTCAAGATGATTACCCATAGTTTTTCTTTTAAAAAATATTTTTTATTCGTTTTTTTCCTTTTGTTTAGCATCAGTGGTGCACAAAAAAAGTTCACCATTGTTTTAGATGCGGGGCATGGCGGTTCCGATCATGGTGCCAATCGCTACTATAGTGAGTTGGGAACGTTGCGTGAAAAAGATATTACACTGTCTGTTGTTTTGAAAATAGGGAGAATGCTAGAGAAGGATAAAGATTTCAAAGTAATTTACACCAGAAAAATTGATGAATATCCTTCATTGACTGATCGAACTACGCTTGCTAATCGGAGTAAAGCAGATTTGTTTATATCCGTTCACGTGAATGCTAACGTTAAAACTTCACCTTACGGAACTGAAACTTTTGTGCAAGGTCCAGACCAGAATAAAACAAACCTTGAAGTGGCAAAAGCAGAAAACGATGTGATTTATTTGGATGAAAAAGACCGGCAAATGTTTGCTAGCTATGATCCGAAGTCTCCGGAGTCATTAATCGCATTGAAAATTCAACAAAGTAAGTATTTGGAAAGTAGTTTGCTGTTCGGGAGTTTTGTGGAAGGAAATTTCGCGAATAAGGATAAAAGATTTTCGCGGGGAGTAAAACAACAGAATTTGCACGTACTTCGATTAAATGCGATGCCGTCGGTGCTTATCGAGACCGGTTTTATCAGTAATTATGAAGATGCGATGTATTTGGGATCTGACAGAGATCAAAATGAAATTGCAGAAAGTATTTATGATGCGATACTAAGTTATAAAAAAGCAATCGGCAGAAACGATACAATTGCAAAAAGTGAAGTCGAAAAACCTGTTGAAAAGCCACTGAAAAATGATTTTAGAATTTTGTTAATGTCTTCTCCGAGCAAATATAATGATAATGATCCCGCACTAAAAGGTTTAAATTACATTCTTACCATAAAAGAGAATGGATTGTATAAATATTATTACGGAACAACCAATTTCGCCTCCGTACGAGACAATAATATAAAAACTGCGAAGGAAGCTGGATTCCGAAATGCTACCTCGATCTCTTTTGTTCCCAACCAAAAATTAGGAATTGGTTATTATACCATAGAAATCGCCGTAACTGAGCAGAAACTTAATGCAAACTCTTATATGTTAAATACCTTAAAAGATGTGGTTCGCACGAAGGAAAATGGCAAATTCTACTATACTTACGGAAGATTCTCAAGTTTGGAAGAAGCCGTAAAAGCCCAAAAAACATTAGAGGATAAGGGAATTAAAAATACCGTGATTCAGAAAAATTTAAAATAATTTTTTAAAAAGTATTGTGCGTTTAAAAAATAGTTTCTATTTTTGCAGTCCTCAAAACAAAGGCCTATTCGTCTAGTGGTAAGGACTCAAGATTTTCATTCTTGCAACAGGGGTTCGATTCCCCTATAGGCTACCAAGAATGAAAATTCTGAAAAAAAGTGAAAAAAATATTTTGTAATTAAAAAAAAGAATTATATCTTTGCACCCAAGTTTTAGAAGATATGGCAAATCATAAATCAGCTCTGAAAAGAATCAGACAAAGCGAAAAGAAAAGATTAAGAAACAGATACTATCACAAGACTGCTAGAACAGCTTTGAAAGTACTGAGAAATGAAGAAGACAAAAAAGTTGCTGTTGAACAGTTGCCAAAAGTAATCTCTTTGTTGGATAAATTGGTGAAGAAAAACATTATCCACAAAAACAAAGCTGCAAACTTAAAAAGCAAGTTGACTAAGCACGTTAATAAATTAGCGTAACCTTATAAAAAGACGCACGGCCCGTTCGTCTATCGGTTAGGACCTCAGGTTTTCATCCTGGTAAGAGGGGTTCGACTCCCCTACGGGCTACCAAACTTCCGAAAATTTTTTTTCGGAAGTTTTTTTATGTTTATATTTGATTAGTTATTTTGTACTTATGAAAATACTCATTATCAATGGTCCCAACCTTAATCTTCTCGGAACGCGTGAGCCAGAAATATATGGCAATATTTCCATGGAAGATTATCTCGAAACTTTGAAATCAGATTTTAATCAGCATCATATAGATTTCTTCCAATCTAATGTAGAAGGTGAACTCATCAATCGAATGCAACAAGATGATTTCGATGCATTGGTGATCAATCCTGGTGCTTACACGCATTATTCGTATGCAATCGCGGATTGTCTTAAAAATATTCCGAAACCCAAAATTGAGGTTCACATCAGCAACATTTACAAGAGAGAAGAATTTCGGCAAAAATCGGTTACTGCACCGAACACGGATGCAGTGTTGAGTGGTTTTGGACTGAATGGATACCGTCTAGCAATTACGAATTTACTTCTAGAACACCATAAGGAATGATTATTGATGAGTTGTAAGAAAAAATTATGAAGAATTTTCTTCCAATCATTGCTCTTGCGGTTTTGGTGTCTTGCAAAAAAGATGTTGAACATGTTACCCAAGTTTCCCAACAAAATTCTGAAAATACCATTTCTGATAGTACAACTAATTCAAACATAGAAAATCCTGAATATTCCGGAGTTTTCAATGTAATCCCACAAGATATATCGGCCGAGATTGGCCGAGCAATTTTCACGCAGGAAGGAAAAACACTTTTCTATTATGACCAAAATTCCAACCAAGGAATCATTAAAATTGATGGAAAAGATTATACTTTAAACCGATTTGACTTTAATGAAAATAATTACACTTTGTACGGGAATAATGTAAAAATTGAAGCAACGAATGGCGATTTCAAAGATACAACAGGCGATTGTGTTTACGGTGATTTTCAGGAAGTGAAGGTTACCTTAGATCGTAAAACGCTTAATATTCCTAATATTAAAGTTCAAGATTGTCCAAATTTCTAAACGACTATTCTCGTTAGCTTTTTTTTTTAGACAAATGTCCATTACGCTTTAAAATTGAAGGCTCATCTCGTTTATAATTTTTCTAAAGAATTGTATTTATAAGATACAAAATCCTATTTTTGAGAAATGAAGGCAATTAAAATCGTTTCCCACAACCATATTCAAGAATTTTTAGATTTTCCGGGAAGGCTCCTGATGAACGATCCAAACTACATTCGGCCGCTTGATCAAGATATTGAGCAGGTTTTCGATGTGAAAAATAATAAATTTTTTCGTTCAGGAGAATGTGAAAGATTTCTTTTTGTGAATAACAAAGGTGAAACCGTAGGGAAAATTGCTGTTTTTATCAGTAAAAAATATAAACAAAGTCAGCCAACCGGCGGAATTGGTTTTTTCGATTGTATTAATGATCAAAAAACTGCAGATTTTATTTTCGATTTTGCAAAAAGTGAACTGCAGCAAAAAGGAATGGAAGCGATGGACGGGCCGATTAATTTCGGGGAACGCGACAAATTTTGGGGACTTTTGATCGATGGATATAGCGAACCGCTTTATGGGATGAATTATAATCCGCCTTATTACAAAACGCTTTTTGAGAATTATGGTTTCCAAATTTATTTCAATCAATTGTGTTTTGGAAGAAAAATTCATGATCCAGTTGCAGAAATTTTTTTGCAAATGCATGCGAGAATTTCAAAAAATAAGAATATTTCTGCTCGAAGAATGAAGGTGAAAAACCTAAAAAAATTTGCAAATGATTTCACGGAAGTTTACAACAAAGCTTGGGCAAGCCACGGAGAAGGAAAACAACTTTCAAATTTACAAACGCTAAAACTATTCACCACTTTAAAACCGATCATCAACGAACATATTTCGTGGTTTGTTTATGAAAAGGAGAAACCAATCGCTGTTTGGATGAATATTCCCGATCTTAATCAGTGGTTGAAATACTTGAATGGAAAGTTTAGTTTATGGCAAAAATTAAAATTTCTTTTCGTGAAAAAGTTCAAAACCAACAAGAAAATGGTAGGTTTGGTTTTTGGAATTGTTCCCGAGTGGCAACGAAAAGGTATCGATGGATATATGATTTGGGAAGGCACCAAACATTTCCGTGAAACGACTTCTTTTGAAGATTACGAAATGCAATGGATCGGGGATTTCAATCCGAAAATGATGAAAATTGCAGAAAATTTGGAAACTGAAGTCACTCGAAAATTGGCAACTTATCGCTTTCTTTTCGATAGAGCCAAAGAATTTGAAAGGCACAAAATACTTTGATTTTTTTCTAAATTTTTTAATGAAACTTTACATCCCGAATGTTCAGGAAATAAGTAACGTTTCCTTTCCAATGATTTTCCTCGGAGGTAAAGGCGATATCGAAAGTTTTTTCGCGGAATTGATCAGCGAATTTTCCTAATTTAAAGCCAACACATTCGATGTTTCGGCCGGTTGAATCTTGTTTAATGTAGAATTTGATGTGAGTTGCATCTTTTCCCATCGTTTTTACGTATCCGGCGACTTTTTGATTTTTTAAAACCAAAACCGGTTTCATATTATGAGGTCCGAAAGGGGCAAGTTTACGATGGAAATTGAAGAAATCTTTGTTCAAATCATCTACTTCCACTTCTGAATCGATAGTGATGCTTGGTTCTTTTTGGTGTTCTTGGATTTTTTCGGCAACTACTTTTTCAAATTTTTCTCGGAACAAATCGAATTTGTCTTTTTCCATAGAAAGTCCTGCAGCAGCGGGATGACCACCGAATTTGGTGAAAAATTCGGAGCAATTTTCCAAAGCGTCGTGCACATCAAAATCCGCTACCGAACGCGCAGAAGCAACCAATTCTCCGTTATTTCCATCGGTGAAAACCAAAGTAGGTTTGTAATAGTTTTCAATAAGTCTTGATGCTACGATTCCGATCACCCCTTTGTTCCAATTGGAGCCATAAACGACCGTTGTGTAATTTTCAAGTTGGTTGGTTTCTTCGATTTGTAAAAGCGCTTCCGTGGTACTGCTCATGTCCATTTCTCTTCTGGAATCATTGAGCGTGATGATATCGTTGACGATTTGTTGGGCTTGTTTCAAATTATCAGAAACCATCAATTCTACAGCTGCTTTTCCGTGCGATATTCTTCCCGCTGCATTAATTTTTGGAGCAATTTCGAAAACGATATTTGAGATTTCAAAAGTTGCTAATTTATCTTCCGGAATAAGCATCCTTAATCCCAAATTTCTTGATTTTCTTAAAACCTTTAGACCTTGTTTTGCCAAAACTCTGTTTTCGCCCGTCATCGAAACGATATCCGCTGCGATGGAAATGGCTAGCAAATCGGTGAGTTCAAATAATTCTGCCTCCGGAATTTTATATATTGTATTGAGTCCTTGGCATAATTTAAATCCAACACCACAACCCGAAAGTTCTTTGAACGGATAACGGCAATCTTTTCTTTTTGGATCTAAAACGGCAACGGCTTTAGGAATTTCTTCTCCCGGCAAATGGTGATCGCAAATGATGAAATCTACCCCTAGATTTTTGGCGTATTCAATTTTATCGATGGCTTTTATTCCGCAATCGAGTGCGATTATTAGTGCAAAATTGTTCTCTTTTGCAAAATCAATTCCTTCGTTAGAGATTCCATATCCTTCAGAATTTCGATCTGGAATATAAAAATCGAGATATTTTTTATCTACAATTTTACTTAAATAAAGGTACATGAGAGCAACCGCCGTAGTTCCGTCGACATCATAATCGCCGTAAACCAATATTTTCTCTCCGTTTTCTATGGCAGTTGCGATTCGGTCTACCGCGAGCTGCATATCTTTCATCAGAAAGGGATTGTGGATATCGTTGAGATTCGGTTTGAAAAATTCTCTTGCTTTCTGGTAATTATCAATGCCGCGAAGAACAAGGATTTTAGATTCAAAAGTTCCAAAACCAAGCGAGGAACTTATTCCATCGACCGTATCGGCATTGGGTTCGGGCTTATAAATCCATTTTTGACTCATCATGTTACAAAAATACGAAAAAAAATGTTGGGAAATTGGTGGTTTCTGAGTTCGTATTTCGATAAAAAAAGCCGTTCAAACTGAATCGAACGGCTTTAAAATAAAAATTATTTGTATTTAAGAATACATCTGTTGTTGCAATTCTTTCACTTTCTTGTCGGCCAAATATTCATCGTAAGTCATTTCTCTATCGATAATTCCTTTTGGGGTAAGCTCAACGATTCTGTTACAAACAGTTTGTAACATTTCGTGGTCATGAGAAGAGAGTAGAATTGTTCCTTTAAAATTGGTTAAGGAGTTGTTCAATGTTGTGATACTCTCCAAATCCAAGTGGTTGGTTGGTTCATCAAGGAGTAAAACATTGGCTCTTTGCAACATCATTCTAGAGAACATGCAACGCATTTTTTCTCCTCCTGAAAGCACTTTACAAGATTTTAAAGCTTCGTCACCCGAGAAAAGCATTTTACCAAGGAAACCTCTCATGTATTCTTCATGGCGTTCCTCGTCATTTTTGGTGAATTGGCGTAACCAATCTACTAAATTGATGTCTTCTTGGAAGAAATCCGTATTGTCGAGCGGCATGTAAGATTGTGTAGTCGTGATTCCCCAATTGTAACTTCCTTGGTCAGGTTGCGCGTTACCTCCTAAAATCTCGAAAAATTCGGTGATTGCCAAACTGTTTTTAGAAATAATCGCAACTTTGTCGTTTTTCTTCAAATTCAAATTAATATTTGAAAATAGAAGTTCGCCATCTTTTGTTTTTTCTAAATCTTTTACTTCTAAAATTTGATCTCCTGCTTCACGTTCTGTATCGAAAATAATTGCCGGATATCTTCTAGAAGAAGGTTTAATATCGTCGATGTTCAATTTATCGATCATTTTCTTACGAGCAGTTGCCTGTTTTGCTTTCGCTACGTTGGAAGAGAATCTCGCGATGAAATCTTGAAGTTCCTTCTTCTTTTCTTCAGCTTTTTTGTTGGCTTGCTGACGTTGTCTCGTTGCAAGTTGCGAAGCTTGATACCAGAATGAATAGTTTCCGGTGTAAAGATTTAATTTTGCATAATCTAAATCCCCGATGTGTGTACAAACGGTATCAAGGAAGTGACGGTCGTGCGAAACTACAATCACTGTGTTTTCATAATCGGCCAAGAAGTCTTCCAGCCAGGAAATGGTGTCGATATCAAGGTCGTTAGTAGGTTCATCAAGAATCAGTACGTCCGGATTTCCAAAAAGTGCTTGAGCCAAAAGAACTTTTACTTTGTCTTTATTTTCAAGTTCGCCCATCAATTGATAATGCATATCTTCTTTAATGCCGACGTTGGAAAGCATCGTCATTGCATCAGATTCCGAGTTCCATCCACCCATTTCATCATACAATACGCCAAGTTCTCCAGCTTTGATGCCATCTTCATCAGAGAAATCTTCTTTAGCATAAAGTGCATCCATCTCAGCTTTGATTTCGAAAAGTTTTTTATTTCCTCTCAGTACAGTTTCGAGCACCGTGAAATTGTCGTAAGCAAAGTGATCTTGTTCCAAAACCGACATTCTTTTTCCTGGTTCCAGTGATACCGAACCAGTAGTTGGGTCTTGTTTTCCGGTTAATATTTTAAGGAAAGTAGATTTTCCAGCGCCGTTTGCACCAATAATTCCGTAGCAATTTCCCTTGGTAAACATGATATTTACTTCATCGAAAAGTACTCTTTTCCCGAATTGTAAAGATAAATTAGATACTGTTAACATATAGTTTTGTAAATTTGTTGCAAAATTACGAAAAGAAAACGGTTTTTTTTACCATTTACAAGATTCGTTGGTTATAATTATTGGTAGCAGATAATTATACATTATGATAAAATTTTGTTAATGTTAAAAAAAAATTAATTTTTTTTTGAAACACCAAATTTGATGTTCAATGAAGATAGAAAAATCAATTAATATTTTAAATAAACGAGCGAGATTCGAGTATGAGATACTTGAAGAAATCGAGGCTGGAATGGTGCTTACGGGGACTGAGATCAAATCGTTGCGATCTTCAAAGGCGAGCATCACCGAAGCGTTTTGTCAATTTATTGACGGGGAATTATATATCATTAATATGATGATTGATGAGTATAAATTTGGAACTTTTTATAATCACAAAACAAAAAGGGAACGGAAATTGCTGTTGCACAAAAGAGAGTTGCAGAAGTTTGAAAAAAAACTTAAAGATGTAGGAAATACTATTATCCCTTTAAAATTATATATTAATGATAAGGGCAAAGCTAAGATTCTTATTGCACTTGGAAAAGGGAAAAAACTCTTTGATAAAAGGGAATCTATAAAAGATAGAGAAAACAAAAGAAATCTTGACCGAATATTAAAGAAAAGTTAAAAAAACAATTAAAATCTTTGTTTATAAAGAAAATTTATATTTATTTTGCATTATCAATTATTTAATCATTTAATTCTATGAAAAATCTAAAATTAGGAATTTCAGCATTGGCACTTACTGTTGCCTCTACTGTTTTCGCTCAGACCACTAGCAACCCGTGGTTAATCGGTGTTGGTGCTCACGGAGTAAATCATGTTGCTGTCGGAGCAGGTGACTTAGGTACTACACTTGGAACTGCTTTTGGTGGTGACGATGCGAACAGATTGTACAATATCAATAATTTTACAATTACTCCTCCGTTATCTAAATTAACAGTAGCAAGAAACTTAAATAAATATTTAGTTCTTGACTGGCAAACTTCAGTAGGAAATGTAGACAACAAGAGAATCGGTATGGGAAAAGAATTTTTCCTAATGACAGGTTTAGGTCTTCAATTTAAATTTAATGGCCTTTGGAATGAAGAGTCTTGGTTTGATCCATATTTAAGAGTAGGGGCTAACTATCTAAGACACGATTATTCAGGAGTAACTTTCCCTGTTTATGACGCTTATCACAACACTTCGTATGCAGGTTTCTCTAACAATGAGCCATATACACAAAGAAGAAAAGATCATTTTGCAGTTAATGCTGGTTTAGGATCTAACTTCTGGATCACTAAAAACTTTGGTTTAGGTGTTCAAGGAGATTATGTATCTACACCTATCGATGATTCAGGTCTTGCTAACTTCTGGCAAGCTTCTGCATCTTTATTATTCAGATTTGGTAACACAGATAGAGATAAAGATGGTATCCTAGATAAAGACGATTTATGTCCAGATACTCCAGGTTTAGCTCAGTTCCAAGGTTGTCCTGATACTGACGGAGACGGAGTTCCAGATAAAGACGATCAATGTCCAGATGTTGCAGGTCCAGTTGAAAACAACGGATGTCCTTGGCCAGATACGGACGGCGATGGTGTAGTTGATAAAGATGATGCTTGTCCAGAAGTTGCAGGTCCAGCGGAAAACAACGGATGTCCTTGGCCAGATACTGACGGAGACGGAGTATTAGACAAAGATGATGCTTGTCCTACAGTTCCAGGTCTTGCTCAATACAACGGATGTCCTAAGCCAGCCTCTGCTTACGCTGAAGAAGCTACAGGTGCATTAGTAGGTATTCTATTTGATTTCAATAAAGCGACGATCAGACCTGAATCTAACTCTAAACTTGATCAAGCTGCAGAAATCATTAAATCTTCAAACGGTGGTAAATTTATCGTAGAAGGACAAACTGATAAAAAAGGTTCTGAAGCTTACAACTTAACACTATCTAGAAAAAGAGCTGCAGCTGTAGTAGGTGCACTAGAAGCTAGAGGAGTTAACCAAAACCAACTTAAATCTATCGGTGTAGGTGAGCAAAAAGCAGAAGTTCCTGAAACAGCTTCTAACGAAGAGAGAATGAAGGATCGTAAAGTAGTAATTATAGCTGCTGATGCTGACGCTTGGGAAGCGATGCAAAAATCTGATTTACCAGTGGTAAAAAAGAAAGTAGTTAAAAAGAAAAAATAATCTTTTTAAGTAATATTTATAGACGCTCTTCGAAAGAAGAGCGTTTTTTTGATAGAAATTCATTATTTTTGCACACACAAAATTTATTGAAACATGGGACGCGCATTCGAATATAGAAAAGCCTCAAAAATGGCCAGATGGGACAAGATGGCCAAAACATTTTCTAAAATTGGCAAAGACATAGCTATTGCGGTAAAAGCGGGTGGTTCTGATCCTGAATCTAATCCTGCCTTAAGAAGATGCATTCAGAATGCTAAGGGTGCAAATATGCCAAAAGATAACGTTGAAAGAGCCATTAAAAAAGCTTCCGGAGCTGATGCTGAACATTATGACGAGATTACCTACGAAGGTTATGGGCAAGGCGGTGTTGCATTTTTCGTGGAGTGTACAACCAATAATCCTACCCGAACCGTCGCGAATGTGAGAGCCATTTTTAATAAATTCGACGGAAATTTAGGTAAGAACGGTGAACTTGCATTTATTTTTGACAGAAAAGGCATTTTTTCAATCGAAAAAGCCAGCATAAAAATGGATTGGGATGATTTTGAAATGGAGATGATCGACAGTGGCGCAGAAGATATCGATAGTGATGATCAAGAAGTAATGATTACAACTGCGTTCGAAGATTTTGGTACTCTTTCTCACAAACTAGATGAACTTGGAATTGAAGTAAAAAGTGCAGAATTGCAACGAATTGCCAATAATACCAAAGAAGTGAACGAGGAGCAATTTAAAGCAAATATGAAAATGCTTGATCGCTTCGAGGAAGATGATGATGTACAAAATGTTTATCACAACATGGAAATCACCGATGAATTATTAGAAAAAATTTAACTCAAACCATAAGAAAACCTCAAAGAAAGCTTTGAGGTTTTTCTTTTATCGCTCCAGTAAAATATCTTCTACATCGGTCATTCTGTTCATTACAGATCTTGCGTACGAACAATGCGGATAAATTTTCCAGTTGTTATCTCTTGCGAATTTTATTCCCTCTTCTACTAAAAATTTTCCCATACCTCGGCCTTCAAATTTCGGATGTACCAAAACAAAAGAAATGGTAAGTTTATTTTCATCGGGAAAAATGGTGTAGGTTAATCTGCCAATTTCTTCCTCGTCATTATTCAGGGTTATTACGCCGCCGTTTCCGGTTTGATGATTTTCGTATTTCATAATTTTTATTTTAATAATTTAAACATAACGAAATTTTTTAGTAGGTATATTTCGTTCACAATACAATGTGGATTTTGTAGATTTGTACATCAATAATCTTTCCAATCTTAATTTAATACTTAGAAATGAAAATTACGCTCAATAGAATCAACGGCGACTATTTATTTGAATGTACCAACCAATCTGGTAACAAAATCTTGCTTGATAATACCTCACAACCTGGCGCAAAAGGGGTTTCTCCGATGGAATCTATCCTCATGGCAGTTGCAGGTTGCAGCGGTATCGACATTGTTTCTATCTTAAAAAAACAACGGCAAGAAATTACCGGATTTTCAGCTGAAGTTGAAGGGGAGCGCGTTCAAGTAGATGAGGCGAAACCATTCAAATCAATTCTAGTGAAATTTTTCCTTGAGGGAAATATAGATCCTAAAAAAGCTTTAAAATCAGCTGAACTTTCTTTTGACAAATATTGCTCGGTTTCCAAAACACTTGAACCTAATGTAGCGATTGGCTACGAAGTTTATGTAAATGGAAATCTGGTGAATTAATTTTTTAAGAAAATTTACCTTTTACTGAATTGGTTGGTTGAAGGAGTTTAGCGATGGTCGCCGTCCATCCGGTTTGGTGTGATGCACCTATTCCCATTCCCGTATCGCCGTTGAAATATTCATAAAACATGATATAATCTTTGAAATGTTCATCATGATTCAGTATATAATTTCCACCGTTAAAGGCCCTTTCGCCGTTTTCGTTTTTAGCAAAAATAGAGTACAATCTTTTGCTTAAATTCTCGGAAACATGCAATAAATCTTTCATTTCCCCACTATTGGTGGGGAATTCTATTTTCATACTGTCGCCATAATAGTAGTGGAAACGCTGTAGACTTTCTACGATTAGGAAATTGATAGGAAACCAAATCGGGCCGCGCCAATTACTATTTCCCCCAAACATTCGGCTATCGCTTTCTGCGGGAGTGTATTTTACAGTGAAATCTTGTCCGTCAACAGAAAACTTGAATGGGTTTTCTTCGTAGATTTTCGACATCGACCGGATTCCGTAATCGGAAAGAAATTCTTTTTCATCCACCATTCTATTTAGAATTCTAGTGAGTCGGGTTTTTCTTAGAATACTCATTAGATGTTTCCCGCCTTTGCCTTCAACCTCCCAGTGAGAAACCAGATTTGCGAGGTCAGGTTTGTTTTTTAAAATCCATTGCATTCTTTTGGTAAAGTTGGGTAGTTTTTCCAAAATGTCATGTTCGATAATCTCTACAGCAAACATGGGAATTAAACCTACAATACTTCTTAATTTCAACGAAATAGAATCTCCATTATTTAGTTGCAACACATCATAGAAAAATCCATCTTCTTCATTCCAAAGACCATTTCTGGTTTCACCGAGATTCTCCATAGCTGCAGCTATGTACAAATAATGTTCAAAAAATTTGATGGCCATATCTTCATACACAGGATTGTACAACGCTAGTTCCATAGAAATCCGCATCATATTAAGTGCAAACATCGCCATCCAACTAGTTCCGTCAGCTTGCTCAAGATGATCACCGTTTTTAAACTGCATATTTCGGTCAAATGCGCCGATATTATCCAAACCCAAAAATCCGCCACCAAAAACATTATTTCCCTTCTTATCTTTTCGGTTCACCCACCAGGTGAAATTCAGCAAAAGCTTTTGGAAAACGCTTTCCAAAAAAGGGATATCGGGTTTTCCATTGATCTTTTCATCAATTTTAAATACTCTAAAAGTTGACCAAGCATGAACGGGCGGATTCACATCGCTGAAATCCCATTCGTAGGCCGGAAGTTGCCCATTTGGGTGGATGTACCATTCTTTGGTTAAAAGTTTCAACTGGCATTTTGCAAATGCAGAATCCAATATCGCAAAGGGGACACAGTGGAATGCCAAATCCCAAGTCGCAAACCAAGGATATTCCCATTTGTCGGGCATCGAGATGATATCTTTGTTTTGCATATGTTCCCACTCCGTATTTCGTACGAATTGGTTGAAATTACGGTTTGCTTTATATTTTGGATCGCCTTTCAGCCATTTTGATACATCGTAATGATAGAACTGTTTGTTCCAAAGCAAACCTGCAAAAGCTTGTCGCTGTATATTTTTCTCTTCTTCATTTTCAATTTCGTGTTGAATTTCGTGATAGGATTCCTCGGTTTCTTTTTTTCTTAAATTAAAAATCGTATCGAAATCAAAGAATGCATCTTCTAAATCGGCAGCAGATAACCGGAAATCGAAACTTTGACTTTCACCAGCTTCTAGCTCAGTGTCAACATAGAAACTTGCTTTAGTTCCTGTTTTTTCCGGGTTTATTGCCGATTCTTTTCCGTTGACCAAATATTCATTAATTCCATCTTTGAAATATTGGTTTTCACTTGGAGTGTTGAAAAGTTTTGGTGAATTCGTTTCATTGTCACAGAATAACGTAGCATTTTTGTCTTTAGCATAAAGCTTTTTCATGGAATTATTGTGATGTTCAATGTCGATAATTCCTTTGACCGAAGATTTTAGTTTTGGCTGAGGACGTTCGTATCCCCAACTCCAATTATTGCGAAACCATAGCGTCGGCAATATAACTAGCGACGCTTTTTTATTGCTTCTATTAACGGCTGTTACACGAATCAGAAAATCATCTTGCGAAGCTTTTGCATATTCAATAAAAATATCAAAATATTCACTATTTTTAAATATTTGCGTGTCAATGATTTCGAATTCAGGCTCTTTTTTGCTTCGACGTGCATTTTCGTTGATCAATTGGTCGTAAGGGAATTCATTAATTGGATATTTATACACCATTTTCATGTATGAATGGGTTGGTGTATTATCCAAATAATAAAAAATTTCTTTGATGTCTTCTCCGTGGTTTCCTTGGTGATTACTTAGTCCAAAGAAGCGTTCTTTGACCATCTTATCTCTGCGATTCCAAAATGAAAAAGCAAAACAAAGCTTTTGATGATGATCGCAGATTCCTGCAATTCCGTCTTCATTCCATCGATAGGACCTGCTTAAAGCACTTTCATAACTGGTGTAATCCCAGGCATTTCCATCGGAGCTATAATCTTCGCGAACGGTTCCCCATTGGCGATTGCTAACATAAGGTCCCCATTTTTTCCAGCTCTCATCAAGCATTCTCTCTTTCTCTGCATTCATAAAATCTTATTTCAGCTGCGAAATTATGAAAATATTATTTTTTCCAAATTGAAATAAATACTTATATTTGCCTCAGATTTTGTTCATTTACATATTGAAAATGTTATCAAGAAAGGTGGAGAGATTAGACTCAATGATACCTTGGCAACCCTTCGGAAACGGAGAAGGTGCTACATTCTAACCCTAATTTGGGTACAGATAACACAAACTTTTTTACCTTTTTTCTGGTAGCATTTTCAATTTTTATTTTATTTAAAATTGGAAAATTCGCTACAACATATCACTCTTTATCAATTTAAATTACAGTCAGAAATTATTCTTGACCTGAATCTTTCGTATCAATTTTTTGGCGCTGAACTTTTTTCGGCTCCCATTATTCTTATCAATCACGCATTAACCGGGAATTCTAACGTTTCGGGGGAAAATGGTTGGTGGAAAACCTTGGTGGGTGATCAAAAAATAGTCGACACCACTAGATTTACTGTTCTATGTTTTAATATTCCAGGGAATGGATTTGATGGCCATTTTATTCATAATTACGAGAATTTCACAACAAAAGATATTGCAAAAATTTTCCTCGAAGGGTTATCTGCATTAAAGATAACAACGCTTTATGCCATGATTGGTGGATCTTTAGGAGGTGCAATTGGCTGGGAAATGCTCGCCATTAAGAAAGATTTGGCTGAAAGATTTATTCCGATTGCTTGCGATTTCAAAACTTCCGATTGGCTTTATTCACAATGTTTGGTTCAGCAATTTTTACTCAATACAAATGAACAACCACTGGAAAAAGCCCGAATGCATGCGATGTTGTGCTACCGAACACCGGAATCTTTAAACCTAAGATTCAAAAATGAATGGGATGAAACCCATCAAATAAGAAAATCTCATGATTGGCTTAATTTCCATGGTAAAAGTTTAGCGCAACGATTTACTTTAAAAGCATATCGCTTGATGAACCAGCTTCTAATGACCATCAATGCAGATGCTGAACAATTAAAAAACATCAAAGCTGAATTGCATCTGGTTTCGGTAGATTCCGACTTGTTTTTCCCAGCTTCAGAAATGAAAAAATGTTTTGAGGTTCTTCATAAAACAAAGGCAAGCACTTTCTATCACGAAATAAAATCCATTCATGGCCACGATGCCTTTTTGATGGAATATGAACAACTAAATAAAATTTTAGAAAAAATATTATAATAAAATGATAAAGAAAAACGAAATAAAAGTTTTAAAAAACCGTGCAATTATAAAGTTTGAAGGCGAAAATTTCTTAGGAGAAGTTGGCGTAGATGGTCGAATTTTTAAAGCGCTTACGTACGCTAGAATCAGTGTCGGAGTGATTTCCCAACAGGCGATCGAAAATGGAATCTCTGTTTTGGTTAATGAAAATGATGCAGAAAAAGCGGTAAGTTGTCTCATTAATGAATTTGAAAAAGAGAGAAAATCCGGAAAGGTAAGCCAGATTTATAGCATTAATAATGTATCCGTAATTGGTTTTGTCGCCAATGATTTCAATAAGATAATGTCGGAATTGGCTCGCAATAACATCTTTCCGTTGATTTTGAACCAAGTTGCTGCCGAAAATCGAATTAATATTGTAGTTACTTCTTCCCAAGATGAAAAGGCGAAAAATATCATTGAAGCAGAAATTTTTTCAAAACCTAAAACGGTACACCTTGCAATAATCGGTCACGGGAATGTTGGAAAAACCTTAATTAATCAGGTTCTGGAAAGTTCAGTAGAAATCCGAAATCGAAAAAAAATCGATCTGAAAATCATTGCTATAGCCAACTCCAGAAAAATCGCTTTCAATAAAAATGGTTTTGGAGATAACTGGAATGATGAAATTCAGCTTTCAGAAAAAGCATCAAATATTAATAATTTAATAGCGTTTTCTCATGAAAATCAGCTGGAAAATCTTATTGTCGTTGATAATACTGCGAGTAAAGATTTCGTGAAAAACTATCCTGTTTTGGCTGAAAATGGTTTCGATTTGGTTTCTTCCAACAAAATATTCAACACGCTTCCCATTTCTGAATATCGAAATTTCCGGCATGTTTTAGCAAAAAAAAATAAAAAATATTTATACGAAACCAATGTTGGCGCAGGTTTGCCACTTATTGATACTATTAAACTTTTACACCTGTCTGGCGAAAATATTACAAGAATTAAAGGTGTTTTCTCCGGTTCGTTAAGCTACATTTTCAATAATTTCTCAGTTCGCGATGAGAAATTTTCAACCATTTTGAAAGAAGCAATGGAAAAAGGATTTACCGAACCCGATCCGCGCGAGGATTTGTCCGGAAATGATGTTGCCAGAAAACTATTGATTCTTGCCCGTGAACTCGATTTGATTAATGAATTTTCTGATATAAATGTTGAAAATTTAGTCCCAGAAAACCTACAGAAATGCGGCAGTCAGGAGTTTGTGGAGAAGTTGAGCGAATTAGATGAGGTTTTCGAAAAAATTAAAAATCAACAAGCGGAAAATCATGTATTGCGTTTTGTGGGCGATTTACACGGCGATTTACAAAAAGAAAAAGGCGAGTTGGAAGTAAAATTGGTATCCGTTCGGGTCAGCTCCGCACTCGGGCAACTGAAAGGCTCCGATTCTATTTTTGAAATTTACACCGAAAGTTACGGCGAAAATCCAATCGTAATCATGGGAGCCGGTGCCGGTGCTAAAGTTACTGCGAGAGGCGTTTTTGGTGATATTTTAAGACTTTCTGAAAACAAATAATCTATAATTAAATACGATGAACCAAGATAATCAAACCAATAATTTCGAAACATTTGCGATCAGAACACAGTCGCAAAGATCACACTTTGATGAACATTCTACTCCGTTGTATCTCACCTCGAGTTTTGTATTTGAAGATGCCGAAGATATGCGCGCAAGTTTTGCGGAAGAAAAAGAGAAAAATCTCTACAGCCGTTACAGCAACCCGAATACAAACGAATTCATCGAAAAAATTGTAAAAATGGAAGGTGCAGAAGCAGGTTACGCTTTCGCAACGGGAATGGCTTCGATTTATTCTACTTTCATGGCTTTGCTGAATTCTGGAGACCACGTTTTGAGTTGTCAGTCGGTTTTTGGTGCAACTCACGCCCTGTTTACCAAATATTTTCCAAAATGGAATATTGATTATACTTATTTTAAAGCCGAAAATTCCGCTGATGTTGAAAGTTTAATTCAACCCAATACCAAAATTCTCTATCTCGAAACGCCAACCAATCCTGCGATTGAAATTTTAGATCTAGAGTTTTACGGAAATTTGGCCAAGAAACACAACCTGATTTTCATTGTCGATAATTGCTTTGCAACACCTTATTTGCAGCAACCAATAAAATATGGAGCCGATGTTGTGGTGCATTCCGCGACAAAATTAATTGATGGTCAAGGTCGTGTTTTGGGCGGAGTTGCAGTTGGTAGAAAAGATTTAATTCAGGAAATTTATTCGTTTTCCCGTTTAACCGGACCTTCGCTTTCGCCTTTCAATGCGTGGGTTTTGAGTAAAAGTCTGGAAACTTTGGCCGTTCGTGTTGAAAAACATTGCGAAAACGCTTTGAAAGTTGCCGAGTTTTTGGAAACGCATCCGAATGTAGAATTTGTGAGATATCCATTTCTGAAATCCCATCCAAGTTATGAAGTCGCCAAAAAACAAATGAAATTGGGCGGAAATATCGTCGCTTTCGAAATAAAAGGAGGAATCGAAGGCGGCAGGAATTTTTTAAATAAAATCAAAATGTGTTCGCTTTCCGCAAATCTTGGCGACACCCGAACTATCGTTACCCATCCGGCTTCCACGACGCATTCTAAGTTGTCGGACGAAGAAAGAAACGAGGTGGGAATTACAGCAGGTTTGGTGCGTTGCTCAGTAGGTTTAGAAAATGTGGAGGATATTATTTATGATTTAAAACAAGCTTTGGATTAATCAGAATTAATTAATCAATAGGGGCGGGCTTTAGCCCGTTTTATTAAAATCAAAAATCACAATTGGCTTTAGCCAAAACTTTAGCCAAAACGCATAAAATGAAAAATTCAGAACTATTATACAGAGCCCTTTCCGAAAGAATTCTCGTTCTCGATGGAGCAATGGGAACGATGTTGCAGCGCTATAAATTTGAGGAAGAAGATTATCGTGGCGAAAGATTCAAAAATTGGGAACATCCCTTAAAAGGAAACAACGATTTGCTCTCGCTCACCCAACCACAGGCGATTGAAGAGGTTCACCGAAAATATTTAGAAGCCGGCGCGGACATTATAGAAACCAATACTTTTTCCGCCACAACCATAGCCATGGCCGATTATCACATGGAAGAGTTGGCTTACGAACTCAATTTCGAAAGCGCTAAAATTGCCAGAAAAGTCTGCGATGAATTCACCACAAAAAATCCGGATAAACCTAGATTTGTTGCGGGTTCCATTGGTCCAACCAACAAAACTGCAAGTTTGAGTCCCGATGTGAATGATCCCGGGTTTCGAGCAATTACCTTTGATGAATTCAGAATCGCATATAAGCAGCAAGCGGAAGCACTTTTAGATGGAGGTTCCGATATTCTTCTGGTAGAAACAATTTTTGATACATTAAATGCCAAAGCTGCACTTTTTGCGATTGATGAAATCCAGGAAGAAAGGAATATTCAAATTCCAATTATGGTTTCCGGTACAATTACGGATGCTTCCGGAAGAACTTTGAGTGGGCAAACCGCTGAAGCATTTCTCATTTCAATTTCACATTTGAATCTCTTGAGTGTAGGTTTCAATTGCGCTTTGGGCGCAGAACAGCTTACGCCTTATTTGGAAACGCTCTCCAATAATTCCAATTTTTATATTTCCGCTTATCCGAATGCGGGTTTACCGAATGCTTTCGGTCAGTACGATGAAAGTCCGGAATTCATGGCGGAACAAATCCGTGAATATGCCGAAAAAGGTTTAATCAACATTGTGGGTGGTTGTTGCGGAACAACACCGCCGCATATTAAAGCAATTGCAGAATTGGTGAAGGATTATCAACCGAGGAAAATTAATCAATATAACAATGTATCAATTTGAAAATCTACAAATTTATTGTTAAATAATTGATGTGATCTAGAGTAAGCCACAAAGTGGCGATATCAAAAGCATAGTGCGAAGCGCTATGAAAAAAAATGTAGGAAAAGGAAAAGCCACGAAGTGGCGACATCAAAAGAATATTGCGAAGTGCTATAAAAAAATGTAGTAAAAGGAAAAGCCACGAAGTGGCGACATCAACAGCATAGGGTAAAACCCTATGAGAAAAATGAAATGAAATAAATTTGGGAGGTCTGAAAGACCGACATCAAAAAAATGGGACAGTCATTAAATAAGATTTATATCCACATAGTTTTCAGCACGAAACACAGGGTACCTTTGATTTCAAAAGAAATTGAAGAAGAATTGTTTTCATATTTAGGTGGAATTTGTAAAAATTTGGAATGTAATCCTATTCAAATTGGCGGACATAAAGACCATATTCATATTCTTTGTTTGCTTTCAAAAAAAATTGCATTAATGGATTTGATTGAAAAAGTAAAAACCAATTCCTCAAAATGGATAAAAACCAAAGGAAAGGAGTTTGAAAATTTTTATTGGCAGAATGGTTATGGTGCTTTTTCTGTAAATCCAACAGAAATAGAAATTGTAAAAAATTATATTTTAAATCAAGAGGAGCACCATAAAAAGAAAACTTTTCAAGAGGAGTTTTTGGCTTTTTTGAAAAAATACGATGTTGAATATGATGAAAGATATGTTTGGGATTAGGATGTCGCGCTTTCAGCGCTCCGCAATTCTATGGGATTATTTATCCAAAAGCTTTATCCTTGCTTAGTGATGTCGCCACTTCGTGGCTTTTCCTTTTGCTACATATTTTTCATAGGGCTTTGCCCCATGTTAATGATTAAGGTCTTTCAGACCTTCTTTAAACAAAATTAAAAATGATGAACAATCAAAAAATATTAAAACTATCGGGATTAGAGCCGCTTTATGTGACTTCCGAATCCAACTTCATCAACGTTGGAGAACGAACCAATGTGGCTGGATCGAAAAAATTTCTCCGTTTAATTAAAGAGGAAAAATTCTCAGAAGCACTGGATATTGCACGCCATCAAGTAGAAGGTGGCGCACAAATCCTCGATGTGAATTTTGATGACGGATTGCTCGATGGAAAAGCCCCGATGGTTAAATTTCTAAATCTTATCGCTTCCGAACCCGATATTTCTAGAATTCCGATCATGATCGATTCTTCAAAATGGGAAATTTTAGAAGCCGGTTTGCAAGTTGTTCAAGGAAAATGTGTGGTGAATTCCATCAGTTTAAAAGGTGGTGAAGAGGAATTTAAAAATCAGGCAAAAAAAATAAAAAGATACGGTGCAGCGGTTATTGTGATGGCTTTTGATGAAGAAGGACAAGCTGATAATTACGATCGAAGAATAGAAATTTGCAAGCGGTCTTATGAAATTTTGGTGAAAGAAATCGGTTTTCCTTCGGAAGATATTATTTTCGATCTCAATATTTTTCCAGTCGCAACGGGAATGGAAGAACATCGTAGAAATGCCTTAGATTTCATTGAAGCAACGAAATGGGTTCGGGAAAATCTTCCGAATGTTTCGGTGAGTGGAGGAGTTTCCAATGTTTCGTTTTCTTTCCGCGGAAACGATAATGTTCGGGAAGCGATGCATTCTGTTTTCCTTTATCATGCCATCAAAGCGGGGATGAATATGGGAATCGTAAATCCAACGATGTTGGAAGTTTATGATGAAATCCCGAAAGAATTGCTAGAATTGGTGGAAGATGTGATGCTCGATAGAAGAGATGACGCCACAGAACGACTTCTGGAATATTCCGAAAGGGTAAAATCCATCAAAAAGGAATTTGTAGAAGAGCTGGAATGGCGAAAACTCAGCTTGCAAGAAAGAATTACGCACGCTTTGGTGAAAGGAATTGATCGATTCATCATTGAAGATGTGGAAGAAGCACGAAAATTATCCGATAGACCTTTGGATGTTATTGAAACCAATTTAATGACTGGAATGGGCGTTGTAGGCGATCTTTTCGGAAGCGGAAAAATGTTCCTGCCACAAGTGGTAAAATCTGCGAGAGTGATGAAAAAAGCCGTTGCTTATCTGCAACCTTTCATTGAAGCGGAAAAGGATGAAAAGCAAAAACCCAACGGAAAAATCTTGATGGCAACAGTGAAAGGCGATGTTCACGATATCGGCAAAAATATTGTGAGCGTGGTCTTAGGCTGTAATAATTATGAAATTATCGATCTCGGAGTAATGGTTCCAGCGGATAAAATTATTCAGGCAGCGATCGACCATAATGTAGATGTAATTGGTCTGAGTGGATTAATTACGCCGAGTTTAGATGAAATGGTTCACGTAGCTGATGAATTGCAAAGAAAAAACCTGCATTTTCCATTAATGATTGGTGGCGCAACAACTTCAAAAGCCCACACTGCAGTGAAAATTTTCCCTAAATATGGTCAACCGGTGGTGCATGTGAATGATGCTTCCAGAGCGGTTGGCGTAGTTTCTCAACTTTTAGATCAAAATAAAGAAAAATTTAAAGCGGATCTGAAAAGCGATTATGAAGATTTTCGTCAGAAATTCTTGAACCGACAAATTGATAAGGAATATGTTTCTGTTGAAGAAGCAAGAAAGCAAAAATTCAAGATTGATTGGGAACAAGAAGAAATCATTACCCCAAAAAAACAAGGAATTCACATCATTCAAAATCAAGATTTAAAGGAATTGATTCCGTATATCGATTGGACCCCTTTCTTCAGAAGCTGGGAACTTTTTGGTAAATATCCGCAAATTTTGACTGATGAAATTGTTGGTGAACAAGCTACAGAATTGTTCAGTGATGCCCAGAAAATTTTAAAGAAAATTATTAATGAAAACCTCTTTACCGCAAAAGGAATTTTTGGGATTTTCCCTGCAAACACAAATGAGCAAGACGATATTTTGGTTTATGATGAGAAAGGAAACGAATTAATGAAGTTTCATACATTAAGACAGCAACTGAAAAAATCAGCAGGCAAGGAATATTTAGCATTAAGTGATTTTATTGCGCCAAGAACTTCCGGAAAACAAGACTACATCGGTGCTTTTGCGGTCACGACAGGATTCGGTACAGAAGAATTAGCACAAAAATACTATGACGATGGCGATGATTATAATGCGATTATGGTAAAAGCCATTGCTGACCGATTGGCAGAGGCTTTCGCGGAGTTTTTGCATCACAAAGTGAGAACCGAGTTTTGGGGTTATGCAGAAAATGAAAATTTGGAAAATGAAGATTTAATCGCCGAGAAATATTTAGGAATTCGTCCTGCTCCAGGATATCCTGCTTGTCCGGATCACCTGGAAAAGAACACGATTTGGGATTTGCTGAAAGTGAAAGAAAATATCGGATTAGAATTAACGGAAAGTTTGGCAATGTTCCCAACAGCAGCTGTTTCCGGATATTACTTTGCCAATCCAAAAGCGAAATATTTCGGAGTGGGTAAAATCTCCGAAGATCAATTGAAGGATTATGCCGAAAGAAAAGGAGTCGATTTGGAATTCGCGAGAAAATGGTTAGCGCCCAACTTGGCAGATTAAAGTAAAAGAAAAAAGTGCATCAGTTTAAATGATAAAAGTTAGAAAACTTTAAATAAAAAATGAAAATTACAGACCATATAAAAAATGCCAACGGAAAAACTTTGTTTTCTTTAGAAGTAGTTCCTCCACAAAAAGGTATCGGAATTGAAGATTTGTATAAAAACATCGATCCATTGATGGAATTTAAACCACCTTTTATTGATGTGACAACGTCCAGGGAAGAATATATTTATCTGGACAAAGGAAATGGTTTGATGGAAAGAAGAATCACCAGAATGCGACCCGGTACTTTGGGAATTTGCGCCGCAATTCAGCATAAATATAATGTTGATACCGTTCCGCATGTTTTATGTGGTGGATTTTCTCAGGAAGAAACCGAATATCTTTTGGTAGATTGTATGTACCTCGGTATAGATAATGTGATGGCTTTGCGTGGTGATGCGATGAAAGGTGAACAGCATTTTGTTCCTACCGTCGGTGGGCATAGAAACGCGATGGATTTGGTGCATCAGATGAATGATTTGGGACGCGGAAAATACCTTCACGACGAGAAAATATCCGCTGAGGAAAATAAATTCTGTATCGGAGTCGCCGGTTATCCCGAAAAACACATAGAAGCGCCTTCCATTAATTATGATCTGAAATGGCTGAAGCAAAAAGTAGATGCAGGAGCAGATTACATTGTCACCCAAATGTTTTTCGACAACAAAAAATTCATTGATTTTGTAAAACAGGCGAGGGAAATTGAGATTAATGTTCCAATAATTCCTGGGATTAAGCCGATTGCTACAAAAGGTCACCTGCAAATGCTACCGAAAGTTTTCAAAATCGATTTGCCCGAAGATTTGATTTCTGAAGTTGAAAAAGCAAAAGATAATACAGCGGTAAAACAAATCGGCATCGAATGGGCGATTGCTCAATGTAGGGAATTAATGGATTTTGGAGCTCCCGTTTTGCATTTTTATTCGATGGGAAAAAGCGATAACATCAAGAAAATAGCAAAGGAAATATTTTAATTTTATGTGATAAGACAAATGGATTGATGCTACATCAATCCATTTTATTATACTTTTTCATGAGGTTTTCATAGAAATTCTGCGGCAAAATCCACTTTAGAGGAACTCCGATTTTTTGTCCAAATTTTCCGAAATAGTAATGTGCTTTCCACGTTTTTTTTCCCAGCAGTTTCTCGATATATTCTGCAACTTCAACAGGTTCAATGCCGTCATCCACGTGGGAATTCATCAAAGCATATACTTTCTCAAAAGTTTTTTTATAAGGTTCGGAAACTTCCGTTTTTACTCGATTTTCGGCAATTTTTGTTTTAATGTCGCCCAAATGAAGCGTACAAACATCAATTTTCCAAGGCGAAACTTCATAGCGAATCGCTTCTGTTACTTTATCCAAAGCTGATTTTGAAGCGGAGTAAAATCCACGGAAAGGCAAGCCCATTTCTGATCCAATACTCGAGATATTAATGATTTTTCCTGATTTTTGTTCACGCATTTTGGGTAAAACGCCAGTCATCATTTGCACTGCACCTACCAAATTGAGGTTGAATAATTTCAGAATTTCCTCTTTTTTAGAATCTTCAACAGCGCCAACCATTCCCATGCCGGCATTATTGATAAGCAGGTCGATTCTTTTTTCTATCTTCAAAATTTCAGAAATCGCATTTTCAACTTGTGAATGATTGGTAATATCGGTCGGAATTGTTTTAAAGAAATCTGATTCGGTATTTTTTCTACTCAATCCGTAAACCTGATGTCCTTTTTTGCCAAAATATTCAGCCAAAGCGAAGCCAATAC
This sequence comes from Kaistella haifensis DSM 19056, assembly GCF_000735695.2. Classification (GTDB taxonomy): domain Bacteria; phylum Bacteroidota; class Bacteroidia; order Flavobacteriales; family Weeksellaceae; genus Kaistella; species Kaistella haifensis. The sequence goes on along the minus strand of NZ_JASZ02000001.1, from coordinate 198,767 downwards.
CTGCGGAAGTTCCTGTGATGATAATCGTCATTTTTTATGCTTTTGTTTCAATAATTTTTTTCAAATCTGTCCAAAAATCGGGATAAGATTTTTCTACAACGTCTTCATTTTCAATGGTAATTTCTTTAACCAAACAAAACGGCGCAAAACTCATTGCCATCCTGTGATCGTTGTAGGTTGCGATGGAAATATTCTCGTTCGGTTCAAAAAATTTAACAGAAACAATAGAATCGTCGGTGATTTCCGAAATACAACCTATTTTAAATAGTTCATTTTTTAGAGCCAAAAGTCGATCGGTTTCTTTTACTTTCAATGTTTCCAAGCCCGTAATTTCAAACGGAATTTTCAGAGCGGTTGCCGTTACACAAAGCGTTTGCGCGATATCCGGACAATCATTCATATTTAAAACAATCTTTTCGGGGAAATTGAAATAATGTTCCGGAAGCAGGGAAATTTTCGCTTCAGCTCCTTCAGAAATCGTATTCACGCCAAAAAATTTCCAATAAATTTCTCTTAATGCTGAATCACCTTGAAGTGAATAAGGTTTGAAGCTTTTTAAATTAATGGTTTCTCTGGAAATCGCTGCCAAAGAATAGAAATAAGAGGCCGAACTCCAATCGCTTTCCACGATAAAAGGGATGTTTTGCAGATGTTTTTCGAGGTGATTATTCGAATTCATCGGCTCAATTTTGATGGTATTTCCATCCCAATGATTTGCTATTCCTACTGTTCGGAGAATTTTTAAGGTCATCTCTAAATAAGGTTTGGAAGTGACTTTTCCTTCTAAAATTATTTCTAAACCGTTCTCCAACTTTGCGCCGATGAGCATTAATGAGGAAATAAATTGACTCGAAATATTGGCAGAAATGGTCACCGTATTTTTCTCGAGTTTTTTTCCTGTGATTTTTAATGGAGGAAAACCTTCTTTTTCAAGGTAAGAAATTTCCGCTCCTAATTCTCTCAAAGCATCCACCAAAAATTTGATTGGTCTTTGTTTCATTCTCTCGGAACCGGTTAAAACAACCGTTTTTCCTTCCTGAATGGAAAAATATGAAGCCAGAAACCGCATTGCAGTTCCGGCATGATGAATGTCGATGATTTCCGAATTGCTATTCAACGCTTTTTCAAGCAATTGAGTATCTTGAGAATTTGACAGATTTTTGATTTCGATATTGTTGAAGAGTTGATGCAGAATTAACAAGCGATTCGAAATACTTTTCGAACCGCTGATTTCTATCGTTTGGTTTCCTATTAATTCAGATTTTTTTAATAGCATTTTGAAAGTGAATGGTTATTTCAGTTTTTGGTTATTTTGATGACGAGCGGCGTCTCTTTCTGTTTTTACTTTCATTTTTTTATCAAAAGCGGTTTGCAAATCCGTTCCGGTTTGATTGGCCAAACATAGAGTTACAAATAAAACATCGGCAAGTTCTTCTCCCAAATCTTTGGTCTTGTCGCTTTCTTTTTCGCTTTGTTCACCGTATCTTCTTGCGATAATTCTGGCAACTTCGCCAACTTCTTCCGTAAGCATCGCCATATTGGTGAGTTCGTTGAAATAGCGAACACCGATGGTTTTTATCCAATCATCGACTTCTTTTTGGAGCTTGGTAATTTCCATAATTTTTATTGATAAGCGCCTATGGTTGGGGAAGATGTTCTAGAGTTTTTCACAATATCCACCGGGAACATTGCTGCTACTCCTTGGTTTCCTTTGCCTTTCGCTGGGGAATCGTCTTTTACTCTTAAATTTAATTTTTGAGTAAAGTAATTCACGAATTTAGGATCTTCATTTTTAATGGAATTTGATGTCGCATAATTTGCATTTGCACCATATTTTAATAAAGAATAATTGAATTCTGTAGTGAAAGTTTGCCCGGAAGTTTGTTTCAATTCCACCATGTTTTCAGCATTTCCGTAAATGATGGAATTGTTGATTTTTAAAGTTAAAGGTCCGTTTTCTAAAGCCGTTCCATTCTGGTACTCGTTGGTTGCGTAAATTCCTAATCCTGGCAACGCGGAATTGAAATCCCAGTAATTTGCCAAGGTCGAATGTGCGATATTGTAATTTCCACCTTTGAAAATCCCCAAATCAGCTTCTCCGCAATTGTTCATCACCAAATTCGATGCATTGATCGAAGAATTCACTGCGAAAATTCCATATTCCTGATGAGTATGAATGATTGTATTTTTTATATTTGCCTGAGTTTCTGTCATTTCCAAACCACGGGTTCCGCCGAAAACTTTAGCATAATTCATTTCCAATTTGGCTCCGGTATCAAAAGAAATTCCGTTCCAGTTTTTAGGGATGGTATCGTATCTAGCGTCGTTTCTATCTCCTCGGAAAGTTACTTCTTCGTTTAAATCTCCCGCAACATTTAGTGTGGCATTTTTAGAGATTTTCAAACCACTATTTTTGTGAAAATATACTTTGGTTCCTTTCTGAATATGCAATATTTTCCCTGCTTCGAGAGTAAGATTGCCGAAAATAATTTTCGCTTTTTCGTTCGTCCAGCTTGTGTTTTCTGCTAAAACATTCGGGTTGCTATCCGTTTGGATGAAAAATTCCGCATCTTGAACTACAGAAAATAAAGTAACGTGTTGGTTTCCGGCAGGAGTTTGGAAATTAATTCGGTCTTCGGCAATCGCTTCTGGAGAATTTGCTACAGGTACAATTTCAACAAATATATACAGACTGTCGTTTTTTCTAAGTGGAACATTCGTGAAATCGGTTCCCGCTTTTCCGTCAACATTGATTCTATATAAAGAAGAAGATCCGTTTTCCAAGGAAATTTTAGGAATCATAACATCTTTATCTTCGGTATTGTAAATTTTTACAGCATAAGTTTCGGATCGAACTTGGTTATAAACGGTATCGCAAAAAACGGTATCGGCAGAAAATCGAAGCAATTGCGAAGGACTTTCAAAGTTGATATCGTCCCTGTTACAAGCAACAGCTGTTAAAAGAAACCAGAAAGAGATTGCGAATATAAATTTTAATTTATTCATTGAATTGGGAAATAGATATAGTTTTCAAATTTAATTAAAATAGTTGAACCTAAAAATTTAAAAATTATCAAACTGAGTATTTGCAGATTAAAAAATTAATTGTACTTTTGCGGTCTAAAAATTAGCAGAGGAATATCCATTACTACTTCTGAAGCAAAACTTTAATTTATTAAAATTTTTATTATGAAAAACGGAATCCACCCGGAAAATTATAGACTTGTTGTTTTCAAAGACATGAGTAACGACGAGGTATTTCTTTGCAAATCTACAGCAGATACCAAAGATACCATTGAATATGAAGGAGAAACTTACCCATTAATCAAATTGGAAATCTCTTCAACTTCTCACCCTTTTTACACGGGTAAAGTGAAATTGGTTGATACTGCAGGTAGAGTTGATAAATTTATGAACAAATACAGAAAATTCTCTAAATAATTTTAGAGGTTTTTACCAATATTAAAGTCTTTCAGGTTTCTGAAAGGCTTTTTTTGTTGTAATTTTGGACTTTATTGTTTAATCGTTTCATTAAAAATTTTGTTACTAAATGGCTCAACTTGCTTTTTCCGACGCCCAATTTTGGGAAGATTTTTTACCGCTTACTTTCACAAGACCCGTTGCAGAAATGCGTTGCGGAATACTCACGTTTGCAGAAAGATGGCAGAAATTATTAGAAATCGATGAGGTTTCTTACATTACTGAAGATTTTTTGCAAGATAAATTCAAGAAGCCGGAAGCGGCAGAAAGTCTTTTTATCGTTTCCAATTTTCTTCCAAGTGATGAGGTTTTGCAACAAATTAAAGATTTAAAATTGGGGGAAGCTTTGGTTTATGAAAACGAATTATTGGTCGCCAGAATCAATATGGAGAATTTCTCTTTAAATCAAATTGAGAAAATGACCGATATCCACGAAGGTGTTCTTTTGTTCAAGCAGCCAACCGATTTATTTTCATTTAATGAAAAAGCAATCAATTTCGATTTCGATTTGCTAACGAAAGGTAGAGTTTCAGAGGAACTTTCCGCTACCAATGGTTTTCTAGGTGATGCTAACGATTTGTTCATTGAAAAAGGCGCCAATGTTGAATTTTCAACTTTAAATACCAAAACCGGAAAAATTTATATTGGCAAAAATGCCGAAGTGATGGAAGGTTGTAATCTGCGAGGTCCAATCGCGCTTTGCGATGATTCCAAATTTAATTTAGGTGCGAAAATTTATGGTGCTACAACCATCGGTCCTCATTGTAAAATAGGGGGCGAAGTGAATAACATCGTGATTTTCGGATATTCCAATAAAGGTCACGATGGTTTTGTAGGTAATTCAGTCATTGGTGAATGGTGTAATTTGGGTGCAGATACGAATTCCTCCAATTTAAAAAATAATTACGCTGAAGTAAAACTTTGGAATTACCGAGCAAAAAGGTTTGTAAATACAGGGTTGCAATTTGCAGGACTCATTATGGGTGATCATTCCAAAACCGCCATCAATACTCAGTTTAATACAGGAACTGTCGTTGGTGTTGCCGCTAATATTTTCAAAAGCGGATTTCCGCCGAACCTGATCGAAAACTTTTCTTGGGGAGGAATGAAAGGCGATGAAAAATTTAAATTAGAAAAAGCGTACGAAGTTGCCGAATTGGCGATGGCTAGACGAAAAGTAACTTTCACCGATCTGGATCGCAATATCTTAAAATATATTTACAGCGAATTTTAAAATATTAAAACATGATATGAATTTCATTTTCGCCCTAACTTTGGAATTCCTATCTTTGCAACATTATTATTCTCACTTAAAACGTTTATAGCATGCAACTGTACAACACTTTAAGCGCAGAAGAAAGAGCTCAACTTATTGATGAAGCTGGTAAGCAACGACTTACTTTGTCTTTCTATGCGTACGCCAAAATCGAAAATCCAAAACAATTTCGCGACGAATTATTTATAGCCTGGAATGCACTCGATGCTTTGGGCCGAATTTATGTCGCTCACGAAGGAATTAATGCTCAGATGAGTGTTCCTGCGGATAATTTTGATGATTTCCGTGATACATTGGAGGTTTATGATTTCATGAAAGGTATCCGCTTAAATGTTGCTGTAGAACAAGACAATCATTCATTTTTAAAACTTACCATAAAAGTTAGAAATAAAATTGTTGCCGATGGTTTAAATGATGAAACTTTCGATGTTACCAATAAAGGAGTCCATCTGAAAGCTCGCGAATTCAATACTTTGCTCGAAGATCCAAATACCATTGTCGTGGATTTTAGAAATCATTACGAAAGTGAGGTAGGTCATTTTCAAGGTGCAATAACTCCGGATGTAGAAACTTTTAGAGAAAGTTTACCAATCATCAATGAACAACTTCAGGAATTTAAGGAGGATAAAAACCTATTGATGTATTGTACCGGTGGAATCCGTTGCGAAAAAGCGAGTGCTTATTTCAAACATCAAGGTTTTAAAAATGTTTTCCAGTTGGAAGGAGGTATTATCGAATATGCCCGTCAAATCAAAGAAGAAGACATTGAAAGCAAGTTTATTGGGAAAAATTTCGTTTTTGATCACCGTTTAGGTGAAAGAATTACCGATGATATCGTTTCGCAGTGTCACCAATGTGGAAAGCCTTGTGATAACCACACCAATTGTTATAATGATGCGTGTCATTTATTATTCATTCAATGTGATGAATGTAAAGCTGCAATGGAAAACTGCTGTTCGACAGAGTGTTTAGAGATTATTCATTTACCTTTGGAAGAACAAGCTAAATTGAGAAAAGGTTTACAGGTTGGAAACAAAATTTTCAAAAAAGGAAAATCGGAAGCGTTAAAATTCAAAAAATCCGGAGAATTACCACACAAGCCCTTGGCGAAAGTGGAAACCAAAAATATTCAGCAAAAAATTGCCATTAAAAAAACATTGATTGGAAAGGCGGAGCATTATTACTCCAAATCGAAAATTGCACAGTTTTTATTGGAAAATGAACTGTCGGTAGGAGATAAGGTTCTTATTTCTGGTCCGACTACAGGAGAAAAAGAGTTGACAATTACCGAAATTTTCGTGAACGGAGCACCTAGTCAATCTGCTAAAAAAGGTGATCAAATCACTTTCCCGATTCCGTTTAGAGTTCGTTTATCAGACAAATTATTTAAAGTTTTGTCTTAAATGAAATGACAAAAAAAAAGATCAGAAAAAAATATACGGAAAAACGTGAAACCTTATCTCAGGATGAGGTTTTGTTGCTTTCTGAACGTATTTTTAATAATATTTTTCAGTTTTTCACCTTTAGTGAAAATCAAAAAGTTCATTGTTTTTTACCGATTTCTGATAAAAAAGAAGTTGATACACAGGGTTTTATCGAAGAATTATTGAAAAGGAAAATCAGGGTTTTTGTTCCTAAAATTGTTGATGAAAAGTTGATTTCTGTTAAAATTAATGCTAAAACCAATTTTATAAAAAATCATTGGGGAATTCCGGAGCCGGAAAGCAACGAAGATTTCGGTGAGAAAGATTTTGATTTTGTGATTACTCCGTTATTGTATTGTGATAATCAAGGAAATAGAGTAGGATATGGAAAAGGTTATTATGATTCTCTTTTCGAAAAAATAAATTCAAATGCTCGAAAAATCGGTGTTAATTTTTTTAATCCTGATGAAATTGTCGATGATATTTGGGAGGGCGATATTCCTTTAGATTATTTGGTTACGCCGACTGCAGTACTGTCTTTTGGTGACGGCAAGTCAAAATCAACGAAGTAGAATTTAAATTCTTTTTTAAATTTCACCGGAGCGGGTTTAAGGATATATTGTGCGTTTTTCTCAAATTTTCCAATAAGCTTATCCTTTTCGTCGAAATATTCCACATCGAATTTTGCGAAATCTAAAGTATCTTTGCCTTTAATGTGCTTTTGTACAAAGATATTTCCAACTTTTGCTGTTTTTACTTTGAAACTATCAAGGTGTTTAAGAATAGGTTTTAGCTTATTCGAATCGTTTTCAGTAAAATAACTTTGCATTTGCGCATAAATAACGGAATCGATTTCTGTATCCCGGTTTCCGGAAGTATATAATGTAGAAAGGTCCAATAATTCCTGGATTTTTTGTTTCGTAATAAATGAAATCGCCTGTGCGCTATCCATTTTTGTTACCGGATAGGAGACTTTGTTATTATTGTTTCTTATTTTTTCCAAATCTGAAATTTCAGTGCTTTCTTTTTTGCAAGAAAATACAAATAAGAGAGTGAAAATAATCAGCAAAAGGTTAATTTTTTTCTTCATCGGTATCGATTTTAAATTTAATCATTACAATTTTTCCAGATTTATCCGCTTGAGTATCAATTACATCTAGGTTTTCAAGCGAAGTAGAAGGTAAAGTGACGAGATTGATATATCGCTGTTTATCCATGGTTTCTACTCCATAAAATTGGTTGTCAAATACCTGGTAAATCAGCGCATTATTACTTATTAAATAATTGAGGCTTTCTCTCTTTTTCTTTAAATCTTTTAAAGACTTGGAATAATAAAAGAGCATGATCGCATAATCATTTGGTTTCAACTCGATGTTTTCAGCTTCTGGAGCAGTTTCTAAATTTCTTTGAATCGTGTCTGTTTTATAGTATGGAGAGGAAACGACCATGGTTAATGATTTGGATTTTGTTGTATAGACAAACGGCTCATTAGGTTTTGCAACGTATAAAATGGGGGATTCATTCTCTTTTAAGATCTGTACTTGCAATTCTGCATTGATTTTTGAGTTTCGGTCAGCATCAATGAAGCTATAGTAGTATTTTTTACTGAACAATTCATCTTTGAAACCCAAAAGTCCAACTAAAACAGCAAGAACTGCAGAAATTCCTAGCCATAAATATTTTTTTACAAGAGAATAAGTCGAATTTTTTTCTTCCGTATCGTAAGTTTCTAAATTAGCCTTGTGTTCTTTAACTGGTTCATTATCAGATATTGTTTTTTGTAAAACGTCATTTTCATTTACTGAAATTGCTGTATTTTCGAGTGTAATTGATGGAGTTTCTTCTACTTTTGGATCAACTGCCGAAATTTGAGGTGCTTTTTCGCTTTTTTCAGCTTCTTCAGTTTTTGATTGAGTGATTTCTACGTTTTCTTTCAAGATTTCATCTGCAAAAAGATGGTTTTTTTTGAAATCATACCAAGACATGTAACCCGCATAAACAGAGAGAATGTTTAGCATGTCGATTCTCGGAAGTTTGGTTACCGGGGAATTTTTAAAGTAGGTATAAAAAGATTTTTCACTAATGTTTCCTTTTGCCTTTTTTCGAAGATCTTCCTGGAAATATATAATGTCTATCCCTTTCCATTTCGAAATGTCATCGAAAGAAGGGGTGTGATCTGCCAAATATTGGTTCTGAACTTCCGTTTTTAGCTGCTCAAAGTGTAATAAATCTAAATCGCTCAATTGCAAATTTTTACGTAATCTATTGATTGTCAATGTTGGTTTTTTGTAAAACCGTTTTACAAATATATTACAATTAATTTTCTAACACAAATTTAATTCTCACTATACCTTTGTCCTGTTCAAAATGATAAATGAGAACAACGAAATTTTAAAATAACAAAACAATTAAATTTAATTTATTATGAAAAAGTCATTATTCGTAGCTGCTATCGCTGCTTTAGCTCTTGTAGCTTGTAAAAAAACTGAAACTGTAGAAACTGCTAACGCTGCTGATTCTGCTGCTGTTGCAACTACTGATTCTGCTGCTGTTGTAGCTGATTCTGCTGCTACTGTTGTTGATTCTGCTGCTGCTGTAACTGTTGATGCTGCTTCTGCTACTACAGGTGCTGCTGCTGATGCTGCTAAAGGAGCTGCTGATGCTGCTAAAGGAGCTGCTGATGCTGCTAAAGGAGCTGCTAGCGATGCAAAAGATGCTGTAAAAGACGCTGTTAAGAAATAATTAGCAACTACTTTTATCAAAAGATTAACCGTTTCTCTCGAGAAGCGGTTTTTTCTTATTTATGATTGAGCTTTTGTCTTAATATTTCGTAGCAACTAATCGCCACGGCATTGCTCAAATTAAGAGAATCGATACTTCCGGACATGGGAATAAGCGTGTTTTTTCCTTTACCAATCCAGAAATCACTGAGACCGGAATGTTCTGTACCAAATAACAACGCACTTTTTCCGGTGAAATTTTTTTTATAAAGATCTTTTGCGCTTTCATCCATCAAAGTTGTATAGATACTGAATTTGTTTTCTTGTAAAAATTCAAATAATTCTTGATTGTTCGATTGGAAGACATTCATTCCGAATAAGCAACCAACGCTCGAACGGATCACATTCGGATTGTAAAAGTCGGTCTTTGCATCCGTTACAATTAAAGCATCAATTCCGAAAGCTTCGCAACTTCTTAGGATTGCACCCAAATTTCCAGGCTTTTCAATGCTTTCAACAATAATTATTGAGGAATTTTCTTTTGGTTTAAATTTAGAAAGAACATTCAACTTTGATTTATAAATTCCGATAATTCCTTCTGAACCCCCTCGATACGCGATCTTATCGTAAATTTTTTCAGAAACCAAGTTTATTTTTCCTTTTGGAAAATCGTCGTTGTAAATACTTTCGCAGATATAAAACTCTACGTTTTCGAATTGAAATTGCAGTGCTCTTTCGTTTTCTTGCTTGCCTTCGACCACAAAAATCCCGGATTTCCTGCGAAAGCGGTTATCGGTAATTAAGCGGCTAAGGTTTTTTATTTTTTCGTTTTGTAGACTTTCAATCACCATTTTTATTCTTCGGTATTTTCAGTTTCTAGTAAATTGGTTTCAGAATCTTCGTTTGCTCTTTCTAGAAGTGCCTCCGGAAGGTTTTTACTTGCTTTTGCGCCCAATTGTTTTAGTTTTTGTACACTACCAACCAGATTTCCTTTTCCGGTGGAAAGTTTTTTCATCGCATTCTCATAGTCGCCTTTGGCATCATCCATTTTCTTACCTATTTTTAGCAAATCGGTTACAAATCCGTCGAATTTATCATATAAAGCTCCGGCTTGCCTTGCAATTTCCGCCGCGTTTTTGTTGTGGTGATCGCGTTTCCAAACATCTGAAATCAGTTTTAAATAAGCGATTAAATTGGTTGGACTCAGCAAAATAATGTGTTTTTTGTATGCGTAATTCCAGAGTTGTGTATCCCCTTGCAAAGCAGTAAGGAAAGCTGATTCCACGGGAACAAACATGATGGTAAAATCCAGTGATTCCTTCAGATTATCATATCTTTTTTCAGCCAAGGTGTCAATATGTCTTTTCATTGCTGAAATGTGCAAGTTTAGATTTTGTTTTCTCTGTTCTTCGTCTTCAGCGGAAATCATTCGTTCATAAGCGTTTAACGAAACTTTCGAGTCGATAATAACGATTTGATTTCCTGGAAGTTTTAGTACAAAATCCGGTCTTTGGTTTTCTCCGTTTTCATTTTTTATGTTGAATTGAGAGAAATATTCGCGGTCTTTGGTAAGTCCGGAATCTTCCAAAATTCTTTCGAGAATCATTTCGCCCCAATCGCCTTGTGTCTTTGTTTGTCCTTTGAGTGCTGTCGCGAGATTATTGGCTTCTTGGCTGATTTTCGTGGTTTGCTCCATCATCATTTTGATGGTATTGTTCAGTGAAAACCTTTCGCGAGCTTCGTTTTCGTACACTTCGCTGACTCTTTTCTTAAAGTTTTCAAGGTTTTCGCCCAATGGTTTTAGGAGTAAATCAAGATTTTCTTTGTTCGTATCGGTGAATTTCTTTGATTTTTCTTCGAGAATTCTGTTGGCGAGATTCTGAAATTCTTCTTTAGCCAAGGCTTGCATTTTTTCAATTTCTTCTTTTTGGCTATCTAAGAGTTTTTGTAAAGCTTGGTTTTGTGCATTGAGGTGAGATTTTATTGAGATTAATTCATTTTTTTCATCAACCAATTTTTTGATTTCTGAACTTTGATTGTTGTTGATTTCTGTTTGTTCTTCAATTCTTTGATTTTGAGCATTACTTTCAGCAGAAATTTTGGCAATATCCGTTTTTAATTGATTTAAAAATTCAGTTTGCTGAAGGTTTGTTTGCTTCTCAGAAAGGTAAGAATTTTCTAATTCATTGATTTTCAATGTCGAATTTTGTAAATCAGAATTTGTCCTAATAAAACTATTATTCAAATCATCGAAAAGTGTTCGAGAAATAGTGGAGGATTTTAAGAAAAAATAGACAATCAATGCTCCGATTAAAACTCCGATAATAATCCCTATAAATAAAGTAGTAATTTCCATTTTTCAAAAATAGGAAGAAAAAAAATAATTTTCGGGATTACTACGAATTCTTTAAAACTTACTGATTTAGATTTTAATCATGAATTCTCAAAAATTCTTTAGCAAGTTCGATCATTTTTGGATCACCAGTATATTTACCTCTTTCGTCGGAAAGTTTTACCGTAGGAATCCAATCTCCATTTATTGCTTTTGCAGCAACAAGTTTCATCACTATATTCATTGGTTTCACATCGACATCGTTGGTTAAATTGGTGCCAATTCCGAATGAAATTCCGATTTTCCCTTTACAAGCGTGAGTGATTTCTGCTACTTTTTCCATGTTCAAACCATCAGAAAAAATAATGTATTTGAATAAAGGATTGATGCCGTTTGTTTTATAATGTTCAATGGTTTTGTGTGCGAACTCGATTGGGTCGCCACTATCATGACGAACACCGTCAAATAGTTTCGCAAATTTTTTATCAAATTGCTGGAAAAAAACTTCTGTGGTGTAGGTATCTGAAAGGGCTACACCCAAATCACCACGATAAACATCCACCCAATGTTCCAACGAAAGTGCGTTGGCCATCTTGAAACCATATTCTGCAGCGTGAAACATAAACCATTCGTGAGCGTGTGTTCCTATTGGCTTTACGCCATATTTCATCGCAAAATGAATATTAGAAGAACCGATAAATTTTGTATTTTTATTTTTTACCAAAGTATCAACCACGAGATCGTGGACTTTATAAGAGTGTCTTCTCCTGGTACCAAATTCTGCGAAAGTAACGCCGAGTTTGTTCAATTCTTCGGCTTTTTCCAAAGTTTTGGCAACTACTATTTCATCGGAATCTCTTTCCATATTGTTCATTTCATAATGCAATTCGGAAATTAAAGCCAAAAGCGGAACTTCCCATAATATTGTCCGGTACCATTGTCCTTCCACCGTTACGCGCAACTCATTTTCGGTTTGCTGAATCGTAACTTCAGTTGGATCATAATGATATCCGCCCAAAAAATCCAAATACGGCAAATCGAGATAAGGGCAAGTTTCTCTCAAGAATTCCTTCTCATCTTTTGTGAGCTTCAGTTCTGCCATTGCGTTCACCGATTTTCTCAGTTCAGCATCAAAACCTTCCGGAAAATGATGTTTTCCGCGATTGATGAACTCATATTTTACCTTTTCGTTTGGGAAAAGTTTCACCACCGCGTTTTGCATCGTGATTTTATAGAAATCGTTATCGAGAATGGACTTGAATCTTACACTCATAAAATGATATTTAAACAAATGTAAAAATTAGAAAACAAAAAATCGCCTTTCACAAGACGATTTTTTTAATATGAAAGAATTTTGATGCTTAATGTTTAATGAATTTAAATGATTTCAAAGTATCGGAAGTTTTTATAGAAATGATATACGTTGCGGAAGGCAGATTCCTCACGTCGATTGTTTTTGATTTTTCCGAGAATAAAAGCTTTCCGCTAAGATCGAAAATAAACACTTTTTCAAGGTCTAATTTTGAAGTTTTAATATAAAGAAAATCGGTTGTAGGATTAGGATAAACGACTAAATCATTCTTTATTTCTTTTGTTCCCAGCTCTTTTACCAAAGTTACCGGTTCTCTGAAAAACGAAATTTCCATCAACTCGTTTGGTAATTCCTCGAAAACGTATGCTTCGCAGGTGTACAAGGCCAAATCATCATCTTCAACATTACTTATATAATAACTTTCAAAGGTTCCGGGAATTTTTTGATCCAAATTTTTGTACCAAGAAAATTGATATTCGTTGCCGGAAAGCGCTTGCGTTAATGAAGTTGAAGAACCTAAAGTTGCGTAAACATTTTTCGGCTCGTCGTATCGTTGTGGTGAATAAGTGAAATCTGCAAAGTCTTTATTTTTAAGAATGAAATTTTTTATTTCCTGTTTTGTAAATCGATTGTTTTCTAAAAAAGTAATCGCGGGAAGGTTTTCAGGAATTTCGCCCGAAAGTCGGTTGCCCGTCAATGAAAGCATTTGAAGCTTTCCCAACTGAAGTAGTGAAGTGGGGAATCCACCAGAAATTTCGTTTTTGTCCAGATAAATTTGTTCGAGATCTTTTAAACTCAACAAGCTTTCGAAACCGCCGGAAATTTTGTTTCCCGAAAAATTTAAATGAACTAATTTTTTTAGCTGTGAAAGTTCCGCCGGGAAAACCGAGATTTGGTTGTTTGCCAAGGAAAGCCATTCCAAGTTTTGTAAATTTCCCAGAACCGTGGCGTAATTTGAGGTAAATAAATTATTGCTCAAATCCAAAGAAGTAAGCGCGGAAAGCGCGGTAAGTTCGGAAGGAATTTTCGTGAGTTGGTTTCCGGAAAGGTTCAATTCACGGAGATTGATGAGATTTGATAAATTGCTAAAATTCTGTGAAATGGTATTGTTGCTTAAATTCAACGATTCGAGATTGGTTAAAGTTGATATTTTTGCAGGAACCGTATTTAGATTGGTGTGAGAAAGATCTAAAATCTTTAAAGAAGGAAAATTCTGCAAAAAAGCATTGATGTCGGTAATTGCAAATTGATTGTTTCCGAGCGAAATTTCCTGAAGATTGGACAGCGGAAGAATCGACGAAGTAGGATCGCCTGTCAATCGATTGTTGCTGATGTCGATTCGAACCAAATTGCCTAAAACAGAAATTGCTGGCGAAATTTCACCGGAAAGTTGGTTGGAACTTAAATCCAATTTCTGAAGTTTGCTGAAATTCGAAATCGACATCGGGAAATTGCCTTTCAAAGCATTTCCGCGGAGATTAATTTCGATTACGCTGCCGTTTTTTATTTTGATTCCGTACCAGTTTTTGGGATCTTTTTCCAAATCCCATTTTTGGCTCCACGTTTCTCCTGAAGTTGAGTTGTAAATATTGATTAATGAGGATCTTTCCGCAAAAGAAATGCTCCAATTTTGCGAGAAATACAATTGCGAAAAGAGTAAAAAGAATAGAAATTTATTCATTCAATAGTGTGTTTTTTAAGTGTACAAATATATATCAAAAGTTGAAATGTAGAATTAAATTTTAAAAATTTGCATATTTGCTTGATTAATGAAATTTTTTAGGATTATTTATGAGAAAATATATTGTTTTGGCTTTTGTTATCGTGTTGGTTTATTTTTTTCAATCTTTTTTTCTTCCAGCGGGAGGCGCAGGTGCGGATAGTCTTTCTTATTTTGGAATTGCTTCGGATTTGCCACAACTGAAAACGAATTTGTTTCCGATAGGATTTCCAATTTAATAGAATTGTTTCATTTAGTTTTTCGGGATTATTTTTGGTCAGCCAAATTTCTGAATATATCAATGGTTGTGGCGGTACTTCTTTTTTCTTATTTCAAGAAGTTTTATTTTAAAGAAACGGTGCTGCTCTTTACCGGGAATACTGCTTTTTTTGTTTTTGGATATTTCATTTCGGAAGCTCCGTTTATTTTTCTTTTATATTTTCTTTTTTATGTCTTTCATGAAAGATTTATTGGAAAATTTCGCCAATATCAATTTGTTTTTTTTGCTTCATTACTTTTATTCTTGCTCTTTACAATTCGATATTCAGGAGTTTACATTTATCTTGGAGTTGGATTTTTCTGGTTGATTACTATTTTGATAAAGCATTCTTTTCCTCTAAAAAAAGATTTGTTTCAAGTTTTACTGTTTGCCGGCATTGGAATTGCGGGATATTTGGGATTCAACTTATATATATATGGTAGTTTCACTGGAGAAAATGTAAGGGGAACTTTGCAACAATTTTCTTCGGTTTACTTACTTCGTAATATTTTGGGAGTTTCGGCTGTTTTCGATCCTTTTATTATGATTAAACCTGCTTCTAATAGTTTTGCAAGTCTCGCTTTTCAGATCGGTTTGATGATTTTTGATTTGTTGCTGCTTTTTTATTTTATACAATTGGTTCGGAAGAAAAAGGAAGTAATCGCATTGGATTTTCATCAATTACTTTGGGTAGTTTCTGGGGTTTATGCTGTTTCATTGTTTGTATCTTATTATTTTCAGCAAATCGAGGAAATGAATGTGAGAATGCTTGCTGCGGCTAATTTCTGTTTGTTCTTTTCATTTCTTATTATTTATTTTAAAAATTTAAAATCGGATGCTTTTATTTTTGGTTTAGGAAGTTTCTTTCTTTTCTTTTTAACGGTTTATGCATTGAAAACACCGGTGAATTACTTGAATAATAAGAAGCAAATAGAATCGCAAATGCCTCAATTCAGTCATAAAAAGTATCTGTATAATGATGAGAAAAAAGCAGAAGTCTCGCTTACGACTTATCACATACCAATTATCGGAAAAACCTTCAATTATCAACATACCAATAACCAAAAAGGGGAGATTAAACAATCGATCGCAGGAACGATTAATCCACAAATCAAATGGTTAAAAATTGATACGATTAAAAATAAATCTCAAGTTTTATATACCTCTGAATTGATTTTAAAATAAATGGGAAGATAAATATTCAGTACAAAATCTTATAAATTAGATAATTGTATTTGTGGGTTAAAAAATATTTCATACTTTTGCACCCTAAAATAAAAAGCAATTAAATGCCTACTATTCAACAATTAGTTAGAAAAGGAAGAGTCGCACTTACCAAGAAGAGTAAATCGGCTGCACTTGATTCCTGTCCACAAAGACGAGGTGTATGTACAAGAGTATATACTACTACCCCAAAGAAACCGAACTCTGCACTTAGAAAAGTTGCAAGGGTAAGACTTTCTAACGGTAAAGAAGTCAACGCTTATATCCCGGGCGAAGGACACAATCTTCAAGAGCACTCGATAGTATTGGTACGCGGAGGAAGGGTGAAAGACCTACCGGGAGTACGTTATCACATTGTTCGTGGAGCTTTGGATACTGCAGGAGTAAACGGCAGAACCCAAAGAAGATCTAAGTACGGAGCGAAAAGACCAAAACCAGGTCAAGCAGCTGCAGCACCTGCAAAAGGTAAGAAAAAGTAATCATTAATTAGTAAGAAACGAAACAATGAGAAAAACAAAAGCGAAAAAAAGACCGTTGTTACCGGATCCTAAATTTAATGATCAACTGGTAACAAGATTCGTAAACAATTTGATGCTTGATGGAAAAAAATCTATCGCATTCAAAATTTTCTATGATGCTTTAGATATCGTAGAAAGCAAAAAAGGAGATAATGAAAAAACTTCTTTGGAAATCTGGAAAGATGCTTTAACCAACGTAATGCCTCACGTAGAAGTACGTTCAAGAAGAATCGGTGGTGCTAACTTCCAAATTCCAATGCCAATCAGAGCAGATAGAAAAATTTCTATGGCAATGAAATGGTTAATCAAATATTCAAAAGCAAGAAACGATAAATCAATGGCTCAGAAATTAGCTGCTGAAGTTATCGCTGCTGCAAAAGAAGAAGGTGCTGCTTACAAAAAGAAAACAGACACTCACAGAATGGCTGAAGCTAACAAAGCATTTTCACACTTTAAATTCTAATCTGAAATGGCAAGAGATCTTAAATATACAAGAAATATAGGTATTGCTGCGCACATTGATGCAGGAAAAACCACCACAACAGAAAGAATTTTATTCTATACAGGTAAAACTCACAAAATTGGTGAGGTTCATGAAGGTGCATCAACAATGGACTGGATGGAGCAAGAAGCTGAAAGAGGTATTACAATTACTTCTGCTGCAACTACTTGTAAATGGAATTTCCCAACAGATCAAGGTAAAACTTTACCAGAAACTAAAGAATATCACTTCAACATTATCGATACACCGGGACACGTTGACTTTACCGTAGAGGTAAACCGTTCTCTTCGTGTACTAGATGGTTTGGTATTCCTTTTCTCTGCAGTAGATGGAGTTGAACCACAATCTGAAACCAACTGGAGACTTGCGGACAACTATAAAGTTGCTCGTATGGGATTCGTAAACAAAATGGACAGACAAGGTGCTGACTTCCTTAACGTGGTAAACCAAGTTAAAGACATGTTAGGATCTAATGCCGTTCCAATCGTTTTACCAATCGGTGCTGAAGAAGATTTCAAAGGGGTTGTAGACCTTATCAAAAACAGAGCAATCGTTTGGGATGAAGCAGGACAAGGTGCTACTTTCGAGGTAGTTCCAATTCCTGAAGATATGAAAGACGATGTGTTGCTTTACAGAGAAAAATTAGTTGAAGCAGTAGCTGATTACGACGAAACTTTGATGGAGAAATTCTTCGAAGATCCAGATTCTATCTCTGAAGAAGAAATCAACGAAGCATTAAGAAAAGCAACCATCGATTTGTCTATCATCCCGATGACTTGTGGCTCTTCATTCAAAAATAAAGGGGTTCAGTTCATGCTTGACGCAGTTTGTAAATATCTTCCTTCTCCGATGGATAAAGACGATATCAAAGGAATTGATCCAAGAACAGACGCTGAAATTACTAGAAAACCAGACGTAAACGAACCATTCTCCGCATTAGCATTTAAAATTGCTACGGATCCTTTCGTAGGAAGATTAGCTTTCTTTAGAGCTTATTCGGGGAAATTAGATGCGGGATCTTATGTATTGAACACAAGATCTGGTAACAAAGAAAGAATTTCTAGAATCTACCAAATGCACGCTAACAAGCAAAATCCAGTAGAAGTTATTGAAGCTGGAGATATTGGTGCTGCTGTAGGTTTTAAAGATATCAAAACTGGAGATACATTATCAGACGAAAAGAACCCAATCGTTCTAGAATCTATGGTTTTCCCTGATCCAGTAATCGGTATCGCTGTTGAACCAAAAACTAAAGCTGACCAAGATAAAATGGGTAACGCTCTTGCTAAATTAGCAGAAGAAGATCCTACTTTCACAGTGAAAACTGATGAAGCTTCTGGACAAACAATCATTTCCGGTATGGGTGAGCTTCACCTCGACATTATTGTTGACCGTATGAGAAGAGAGTTCAAAGTTGAAGTAAACCAAGGTCAACCTCAAGTAGAATATAAAGAAAACCTTACCATGGTTGCTAACCACAGAGAAGTTTACAAAAAACAATCTGGTGGTAGAGGTAAATTTGCAGATATCGTATTCGAAATTGGTCCTGCAGATGATAACAAAGCTGGTCTTGAATTCGTAAATGAAATCAAAGGGGGTAACATTCCAAAAGAATTTGTTCCTGCGGTAGAAAAAGGTTTCAAAGAAGCAATGAAAAACGGTCCACTTGCTGGATTCGAAATCGATGGTATCAAAGTAGTATTGAAAGACGGATCTTTCCACCCAGTGGATTCTGACCAACTTTCCTTCGAACTTGCTGCTAAGATGGGCTTCAAAGAAGCTGGTAAAAAAGCGAAACCTGTTATCATGGAACCAATTATGAAACTGGAGGTTGTAACTCCGGAAGAATACATGGGAGACATCGTAGGAGATTTGAACAGAAGAAGAGGTACTGTAAACGGTATGGACGACAGAAATAACGCGAAAGTAATCAAAGCATTCGTTCCGCTTTCTGAAATGTTCGGATACGTAACCTCACTTAGAACCCTTTCATCTGGTCGAGCAACTTCTTCTATGGAATTCGAAAAATACGAAGCAGCACCTACAAACGTTGCCGAAGACGTAATCGCTAAAGCAAGAGGTTAATATTAAAATTTAGATTAAAATGTCACAAAGAATCAGAATAAAACTAAAATCTTACGATTACAATTTGGTAGACAAATCTGCTGAGAAAATCGTGAGAACGGTAAAAGCGACTGGTGCTGTTGTAAACGGACCAATTCCATTGCCAACCAACAAGAGAATCTTCACCGTGTTGAGATCTCCGCACGTAAACAAGAAGGCAAGAGAGCAGTTCCAGCTTTCAGCTCACAAGAGATTGATGGACATCTATTCTTCTTCTTCTAAAACTGTAGATGCCCTAATGAAATTAGAGCTTCCTTCAGGAGTTGACGTAGAAATTAAAGTGTGATTTTGTAGAGACGCGATTTATTGCGTGTCAACAGCACTTTGCTATGATAACAAATCCGTTCTCGAAAGAGGGCGGATTTTTTTATCTTATCTGTCGTTACAAAAAGTGATATTTATCATGTTTAAAATTTATTTAGAATAAATAAAAATAATAAATTTGCATTTAAATAAAAATTAACTAATGAAACGAACAATAACACTAGCATCTTTTGTTTTGGGAGCAGTGCTTGCCAATGCTCAAGTGGAAAATGACACTTTAAAATCAGTAGAGAATATCGAAGAAGTTCAACTTTTTGGTATTCCCAAAAAACAGCCAAAAGGTTTGGAGATTATCACAAGAATGCCTTTGAAACCGAGAGATCAAATTCAAAGTATTTCTGTAATTTCTAGCAAGGTTATTGAAGATTTAGGTGGGTTAACAGTAACTGATGTTGCGAAAAATGTACCAGGTGTTACTCAATTCGCAAATTATGGTGGAACTAGAGAAAGTATGTCCATTAGAGGTTATAGAGGTGTTCCTGTTCTTAAAAACGGAGTAATGATGGATGGCGATTTCCGTACTGCAGCAATGTTAACTGACATGCAAGGCGTGGAAAGCATCCAAGTAATCAAAGGTTCAGCTGCTATTACACAAGGTATCGGTAACGGACTTGGTTCTGCGGGAGGTGTTATTAATGTAGTTACAAAAACTCCCCTATATATTAATAGTGGTAATGTAGGATTTCGTTTTGGAAGTTGGGATTTCTATCGTCCAACTTTGGATTTGGAAAGAGTTCTTGATAAAAAGGGAAGAGTTTCCGCTCGTTTAAATGTTGCCTACCAAAACAACAACTCTTTTACAAAACATGTTAGTACAGAAAGAATTTATATCAACCCATCTTTTGGTTTTAAACCAGATGATAAAACCAATATCATTGTTCAGATGGATTATATGAAGGACGATACAACACCAAGTCTTGGTACAGTGAATTTCGGAACTGATGATACTTATGCAATCTACGATATGCCGAAAGATAAATTTTTGGGGTTCACTTCCGAAAATAATGCACTTCAAACATTTAGTTTTTCAACAATGATTGATCGTAAATTAACGGATAAACTAAAACTAAGAGCTGCCTATTTTAATTCGTCTTACGAAGTTGATACAGAAGCTTCTTTCTTGGGCAGAGGAAATGCTCAAACTGGCTATGCAGAAAGAACAAGAAGTTTACAAAAATATGGTCGTGACGATAAAAGCCAAGTTTTCCAATTTGATTTTATCGGACAAGATGTAAAAACAGGGTTAATTAATCATACTTTCCAAGTTGGTTTTGATTTTAACCAATCGGATATTAATTCTTATACTTATTATAACCAAGCTGGAGGATATGCACATTATTCTGATGTGATCAATGTTTTACAAGATATTCCTAATGAACTTCCACAAGGTTTTGAATTTTATTTAGGAGATAAACGAAACATTAAAACTTTAACACCAACAATTGGTTTGATGGCGCAAGATGTTGTGACTTTCAATAAATATTTAAAATTAAACTTAGGTTTGAGATACAGCAAGCTTAATGGTGCTCCTGAAGAACAAGAAGATGTTTCTGCGGTGAATCCTTCTGTCGGAGTTTTAATTTCACCAGTTGAAAATGTTAATCTTTTCGGTTCTTATACGACAACTACCTCTTTACGAGAAGCCAATAACCCGATGCAAAATGGCGATGTTGTAGGTCCTGGAAAAACAACGCAATGGGAAGCTGGTGTTAAATCTGATTGGTTAGAAGAAAAATTAAGATTTAATCTTACATTGTTTTATATTAATAATGACAACCTTTCATTCAGTGTGTTAAACGAATCTGGTGCAGCAACCGGTTACTACGATTTAGCTGGAAATCTTGAAAGAAAAGGAATTGAAGCCGAGGTCATTGGTAGAATCAACAGAAACCTTCAGGTTATGGCTGGTTATGCATATCTCGATGCACAATATAAAGACAGTCCTGCTTATGTCAATGGTTCTGAACCGATGAACGCGCCGAATCACACGGCAAATGCTTGGTTGAATTATGCCTTTAAAGAAGGTGCTTTAAATGGGTTAGATTTAGGAGCGGGAGTTTATTATGTTGGCGAAAGACCAGTGAATGAATATACCCAAAGAACAATCATTCATAATACAATTCCTGGTGTAAAACCATTCGATATGAAAGCATACACAACTGTTGATGCACAAGTTGGATATGTTTACAAACAAGTGGGTTTAAGAGTTTTCTTGAATAACATCTTCGATGCAGAAGGCTACAACTCTTATTTCAGAGGCGGATATATAAACCGAATCAATCCAAAAAACTTTGGTGTTCAACTTAATTACAAATTCTAAATTTTACCATCATGAATATTTTTAAAACAATTTTAATTTCATTTATCGCCAGTTTAGCCATTATCGCTTGTAAAAAAGAAGGAAAAGGAAAATCGTTCGACTTCACCGAAGTAAAAAATGAACTGAAACTTTCCGACGAAAAGTCTAAAAAGTTTGACGAAATCACCGCAAAATATTCCAAAATTCAGGAAGAAAATTACAATGCTGCAACTGCGAATGGAAGACAAATGGATCGTATCGCTTTGTTATCAAAACAAGAAAAGGTACGTGAACAGCAAGCTGTTGAAATGGCAACTGTTTTAACTCCTGTGGAAATGGTGAAATTCAACGATTTTGTAGATAAAAATTCGAGAAAAAGACCTCGTTACAACGACGAACTTTTATCAAAGATTAAAACCAACGCGGAACTAACCAACGAAGAATTTCAAGTGGTAAATGCTGCCAACGACGCTTTTGAAAAAGCATTTTCTGATGCACACGATGTTTATCACGGAAACAATGAATTGGCTGAGGAATATTGGCAAAAATTTGATACCCAAAGAAAAGCAGCAATACAGTCTGCACTTCCTGCGGAAAAATATCAAAAATTTGAAGAAACGGTTAAAGAAATCCAATTTAAAGGAAGAGAATAAAATAAGAATTCATATCATATAGTTAGATTATTCTTTAGGGGCTGGGGTTATTATGCGTAACCTCGGCTCCGTCAATTCTAAAAACAATGAAAAAAATATTTAAAAGTTTGTTCCGGAAAAAAAGAAAAAATGAATCTTTTCTTAAATACTTCATGTATTTAACGCACCTCTGGTTCGGGCTTTTGTCTTCTTTGGTTGTGTTTACATTATGTTTAACGGGATGTTTGTATGCTTTCAAAACACAAATTACAGAACTTTATAATCGTGATTTGGTTTTTGTTGAAAAGATTGAAAATACAAAACAACTTCCGGATGAATTAATTAAAAAATTAGAATCAGAGAAAAAGAAAATCACTGCAATTCTGCTTCCGGATAAATCAAACCGAAGCTGGGTAATCAGTTACACCAATCAATCGGGTGATTTAAAAACATCTTTTTATGATCCTTACCAAAAAAAAGAATTGGGAGTTTCCGACCAGTCTTTAGATCGTTTTTTTGAAATCGTTCTGGATATCCACAAAACGCTTTTAATGGGAGAAGTTGGGCGACAAATTTTAGGTGTTGGCGTTTTGATGTTTTTATATTTAATGTTTTCCGGTTTTATTCTTTGGCTTCCTAAAAAGTTGAAATATTTAAAGCAAAATTTAACCATCAAACTCAATGCTAAATTTAAACGCCTGAACTATGATGTGCACAATGTTTTTGGGTTTTACACCATGATTTTTTTAGCGTTTATTTCTATTACAGGTCTTTACATCACTTATCCTTGGGTGAAAAATGCATTGATTGTTTCGCTTGGCGGAGAATCTTTAAGTCAAATTAATTCTGAACAAAACAAAGAGAGTGATGATGCTTTTGCTTCTTTAATGAATGATATGCTCGATCGACAGAAGGAAAAATCAGAAATTGATCAAGAAAAGCAAGTGTCTATAAACGAGCTAATTTCTACAACGGAAAAGTTTTTTCCAAAACCAGGAATTATTTCAATTAATTATCCAAATTCCGAAAATCCAAGATACACTGTCACAAAAATTGATACTGATAATTTTCTTGGCGCTCTTCTTCCCAATGAACTAACTTTTGATAAAAAAGGCGAACTGAAAACCAAAGATATTTTTTCTGAAAAACCATTGAATAAGCAATTCACTTCGCTTTCAAAACCTTTACACACGGGAGAAATTATGGGGCTTCCGAGTATTATTTTCTATTTTATTATTACACTTATCGGCTGTCTGCTTCCGGTTACAGGTTTTGTCATTTATTATCATCGGTTGGTGAAAACAAAGGTTTAAAGTTTTATTTTTGAGGATGAATTTTCCTGAAATTTATTTACTATCTCTTACCATTATGAGTTTTCTCATTTTTGCAACTGACAAATTTCAGGCAAAAAATAGTAGAATGAGAATTCCAGAAAACACCCTGTTAGTAGTAACGTTTTTGGGAGGATCAATAGGCTCTATTTTAACGTGTTACTTTTTCGCCATAAGACTTCCAAACGGAGTTTTCTTCTTACGTTTTTTCTTGTAGCTGCAGTTCAGATAATTTTAATAATTTTATTCATCAGAAAATCACAAATTTAAATGGCTAAACCAAATCAATCTCTCTTCGAAAGCTTTGCGAACAAAGCAACAGCATTTACCGGAAGTTCGCCGGCTTTTATTGGCGCAGCTTTAATTGTTGTTATTTGGGCAATTTCGGGCCCGTTTTTCAACTTTTCAGAAATCTGGCAACTCGTCATCAACACCGGAACAACAATTATTACTTTTTTGATGGTTTTTTTAATTCAAAAGGCGCAAAACAAAGATTCCAAAGCGATCCAAATTAAATTAAATGAATTGATTGCCGCCAGTGGAAAGGCCAGCAATAGGATTGTGGATATTGAGGATTTGACGGAAAAGGAGCTAGATAACTTGCATAAGTTTTACGAGGAATTATCCGACTTGGCGGAAAGCGATAATGATTTGCATCAGTCTCATTCTATCGATGCTGCCAAAAATAACCATGAATTCAAAAAAAGAGGCAGAGATTTGAACGGCGCATCTGAAGATTAATGGGATTGTTTATTTCATGATATTTAGTGCGTTGTTCCTAAAATGTTTACTTCCTTATGTTTTTCTTTCCAGATGATTTATCTTTTTTATTTCCAATGATGTATTAATCAACAGTTGGATGAATTGTAGGTTTTTTTGAATATTTTTTTAACTCACTGTTTGTCAATTCAAAAAAACTTCATACATTTGCACACTCAATTTAGGGAAGAAGTATGCCTATTTCAGAAGTAGAAATCACTAAAACCTCGATTGGCAAACGTGAACTTAATATAATATATAAATAATGTCAGGTATTATTGGTAAAAAAATCGGGATGACTTCCTTGTTTGACGAAAATGGCAAAAACATGCCATGTACAGTTATTCAAGCTGGTCCTTGCTCGGTTTTACAGGTCAGAACCGTAGAAAAAGATGGGTACAAAGCTGCTCAACTTGGTTTCGATGACAAGAGTGAAAAGAACGTTGGTAAAGCGTTAGCCGGCCATTTCAAGAAGGCTGGTTCTGCTCCAAAAGCTAAATTGGTAGAATTCTATCATGAATTCGTGGACAAATTAAGCGTTGGAGATGAAGTGAAAGTTGATTTGTTCGCAGAAGGCGAATTTGTTGACGTTACAGGAACTTCAAAAGGTAAAGGTTTCCAAGGGGTTGTTAAAAGACACAACTTCGGTGGGGTAATGCAAGCGACTCACGGACAGCACAACAGATTAAGAGCTCCAGGTTCCATCGGTGCAGGATCCGACCCGTCCAGAGTATTCAAAGGAATGCGTATGGCAGGTAGAATGGGAGGTAAGCAAGTTACCGTACAAAACCTTCAAGTGTTAAGAGTAGATGAAGAACAAAATCTTTTAGTAGTAAAAGGTGCTGTTCCGGGAGCAAAAAATTCTTATGTAATTATCAGAAAATGGAACTAGTAGTATTCAATACATCAGGAAAAGAAACCGGAAGAACAGTTCAGTTAGACGAGGCAATCTTCGGAATTGAGCCAAATCAGCACGCGGTTTACTTAGAAGTGAAACAATACCTTGCTGCACAAAGACAAGGGACACATAAATCAAAAGAAAGAAGCGAAATTACAGCTTCTACGAAAAAGCTTAAAAAGCAGAAAGGATCTGGATCTGCAAGATACGGGGATATCAAATCTCCTACATTCAGAGGTGGAGGTAGAGTTTTCGGTCCAAAGCCAAGAGACTACAGATTCAAATTGAACAAAGCTTTGAAAAGATTAGCGAAAAAATCTGTGCTTTCTCAGAAGATGAGAGACAATTCTATTAAAGTTTTAGAAGCTTTCAACTTTGAAGCTCCGAAAACTAAAGAATTTATCACACTGAACAACGCATTAGGATTTGAAGGTAAAAAATCTCTTTACATTTTACCGGAAGCTAACAAAAATGTATATCTGTCATCAAGAAATTTACCTAAAACTACAGTATTGACTTATAACGAGATCAGTTCTTACGATTTGGTACACGCTGGCGAGATTGTATTTTTAGAAGGTGCTATCGAAAAATTTCAGGAAAACTTAAGAAAATAAATCATGTCTATTATTATTAAACCAATCATTTCAGAAAAAGCAAACTATCTTACCGATTTGAGAGGAGCTTATTCTTTTTTTGTGAATACAAAAGCGAATAAAATCCAGATCAAAAAAGCAGTAGAAGATGCTTATGGTGTAAAAGTAGCAGACGTAAGAACAATGATTTACGCTCCTAAAGTTTCAGCGAAACACACCAAAAAAGGATTACAGGTTGGGAAAACCAACAAATTGAAGAAAGCAGTTGTTTCCCTTGTAGAAGGTGAAGTAATTGATATTTTTGCAACGAATTAATTAATTATAAACAATAGTAATGTCTGTTAGAAAATTAAAACCTATCACCCCGGGACAGAGATTCAGAGTTGTAAACAACTTTGAGGAAATTACTACCAACAAACCAGAGAAGTCTCTAACCGTTGGTATTAAAAAGTCAGGTGGTCGTAACAATACTGGTAAAATGACCATGCGTTACACCGGAGGTGGACACAAACAAAAGTACAGAATTATCGACTTCAAAAGAAACAAGTTTGATGTTGAAGGAACGGTAAAAACTGTAGAGTACGATCCAAACAGAACGGCTTTCATCGCACTAGTTGAGTACGCAGACGGAGAGAAGAGATACATCATCGCTCCAAACGGTATCAAAGTAGATCAGAAAGTAATCGCTGCGGATGCTGCAGAACCTAACGTAGGTAATGCAATGAAGTTGAAGAATATTCCTTTAGGTACTGTAGTATCTTGTATCGAACTAAGACCTGGACAAGGTGCGGTAATGGCAAGAAGTGCAGGATCTTCAGCGCAATTAACTTCAAGAGACGGTAAATATGCAATCGTAAAATTACCTTCAGGTGAATCCAGAATGATTCTTACTGAATGTATGGCTATGATTGGATCTGTTTCCAACGGCGACCACCAACTTACCGTTTCCGGTAAAGCAGGTAGAAGCAGATGGTTAGGAAGAAGACCTAGAACTAGACCAGTTGTAATGAACCCAGTTGATCACCCAATGGGAGGTGGTGAAGGACGTTCTTCAGGAGGTCACCCAAGATCTAGAAACGGTATGCCGGCTAAAGGTTACAAAACTAGAAAGAAAAACAAAGCGTCTAACCGATTTATCGTATCTAAAAGAAAATAATTATGGCAAGATCACTTAAGAAAGGACCTTTCATTCATCATACTTTAGATAAGAAGGTTCAGGCAAATATAGAGTCTAATAAAAAGACAGTAATTAAAACTTGGTCTCGAGCGTCAATGATCTCTCCGGACTTCGTAGGACAAACCATCGCAGTACACAACGGGAAATCTTTTATCCCGGTATACGTAACCGAAAACATGGTAGGTCACAAGTTAGGCGAATTTTCTCCGACAAGATCTTTCAGAGGTCACGGTGGTAACAAAAATAAAGGAGGTAGATAATCATGGGATCAAGAAAAAGAGAAAGTGCATTAGCACGTAAAATAGCAAACCAGGATGTGGCAAAAGCGTTACATAATGATTGCCCATCTTCTCCAAGAAAGATGAGATTAGTTGCTGATATCATCAGAGGAGTAGAAGTAGATAAAGCTTTAGCTATCCTTAAGTTTTCTAAAAAAGAAGCTTCCAACAAATTGGAGAAAGTTCTTCTTTCTGCAATGGCAAACTGGCAAGCTAAAAACGAAGGAGCGGATATCGAAGAAGCAAACTTAATCGTAAAAGAAATTATGGTTGATAGTGCTAGACAATTGAAGAGACTAAGACCTGCACCACAAGGTAGAGGACACAGAATCAGAAAAAGATCGAACCACATTACACTAATTTTAGGTACTAAAGACAATAAATAATCAAGGTATGGGACAGAAGACAAATCCAATTGGTAACAGATTAGGTATCATCAGAGGATGGGATTCGAACTGGTTTGGTGGTAAAAACTACGGCGACAGAATCGCTGAAGATTACAAAATCAGAAGATACCTTGAAGCTAGATTATCTAAAGGTGGTATTTCAAGAATTTATATTGAAAGAACCCTGAAATTAGTAACAGTAACAATCACTACTGCTAGACCGGGACTTATCATCGGTAAAGGAGGTCAGGAAGTTGATAAATTAAAAGAAGAATTAAAAAAGATTACCGATAAGGACATCCAGATCAATATCTTCGAAATCAAAAGACCTGAACTTGATGCAGTATTAGTTGCTGACAGCATCGCAAAACAAATCGAAAATAGAATTTCTTACAGAAGAGCCGTGAAAATGGCAATTCAAAGCACCATGAGAATGGGAGCTGAAGGAATCAAAGTACAAATCTCAGGTAGATTGAACGGAGCTGAGATGGCAAGAAGCGAATCTTTCAAAGACGGAAGAATCCCATTGTCAACTTTCAGAGCAGATATCGATTATCATATCGGTGAAGCATTGACTCAGTACGGAAAACTAGGTGTGAAAGTTTGGATCATGAAAGGAGAAGTTTACGGAAAAAGAGACTTATCCCCACTTGTAGGCCAACAAAAGAAAGCATCTGG
The DNA here is from genome assembly GCF_000735695.2 of Kaistella haifensis DSM 19056. GTDB lineage: Bacteria > Bacteroidota > Bacteroidia > Flavobacteriales > Weeksellaceae > Kaistella > Kaistella haifensis. The sequence continues at coordinate 170,521 of NZ_JASZ02000001.1, read as the reverse complement.
AGGAAGAGGTGAGAGAAACGATAGAGGCGATAGAGGAGACAGAAGACCAAGAGAAAGAAAATAATTAATAAAATTTTAGAGGACAGTTTTAAATGACCGTTACTTTTTTAAAAGCTAAAATCTAAAATCTAAAATTTAAGAAATTATGTTACAACCAAAAAGAACCAAATTCCGTAAAGTTCACAAGATGAAAATGAAGGGGATTGCCCAAAGAGGTAATCAACTTGCTTACGGAACTTTCGGTATCAAAGCAACAGAAGGAGCTTGGATCACTGCAAGACAAATTGAAGCAGCTCGTATCGCTGCTACAAGATATATGAAAAGAGAAGGTCAGCTATGGATCAAAATTTTCCCGGATAAGCCAATTACCAAGAAACCAGCCGAAGTACGTATGGGTAAAGGTAAAGGTGCCGTAGAATATTGGGTATCTGTAGTAAAACCAGGAAAAATTATGTTCGAAGTAGGTGGTGTTCCTTACGATGTAGCGAAAGAAGCACTAAGACTTGCCGCACAAAAATTACCGGTAGTTACCAAATTTGTAGTCGCTAACGATTTTGTTCAACCTCAATAATCTCAAATTATTATGAAAAAAGCTGACATCAAAAATCTAAGCGCAGGAGATATCCAGAACAAATTAGCTGAAGCTAAAGCAGATTTCAACAAATTGAAACTTGCACACGCAATCAGCCCGATTGAGAATCCAATTCAAATTAAAGACTTGAGAAGAACAATTGCTCGTCTTGAAACTGAATTAACACTAAAACAACAATAAGAATTTCATTTTATCATGGATAGAAATTTAAGAAAAGAAAGAATCGGAATTGTTTCCAGCAATAAAATGGAAAAAACCATTGTTGTAAGTGAAACTACCAGAGTAAAGCACCCGATGTACGGTAAATTCGTTCTAAAAACGAAAAAATATACCGCTCACGACGAAAACAACGAGTGTACTGAAGGAGATACAGTATTAATTACTGAAACAAGACCTTTAAGTAAAAGTAAAAGATGGAGATTAGTACGAATCATTGAAAAAGCTAAGTAATGTTACAAACCGAATCAAGATTAAAAGTTGCTGATAACACAGGTGCAAAAGAAGTACTAGTGATCAGAGTTCTGGGAGGAACCAGAAGAAGATATGCTTCAGTTGGTGATAAAATCGTAGTGACTATCAAGGATTCTACACCACAAGGAAACGCTAAAAAAGGAACCGTTTCTAAAGCAGTAGTAGTGAGAACTAAAAAAGCAGTTCGTAGAAAAGATGGTTCATACATCAAATTCGATGACAACGCTTGTGTTCTTCTAAACGCAGCCGGCGAAATGAGAGGTACCCGTGTATTCGGACCGGTTGCTCGTGAACTGAGAGATAAAGAATATATGAAAGTCATTTCATTAGCTCCTGAAGTACTTTAATTTTAAAATTTACAGAAAATGACAAAGTTAAAAATCAAAAGAGGAGATAACGTAATCATCACTACCGGTAAGAAAGAAATTAAAGGTAAAAAAGGTGAAGTTATTGAAGTGATTAGAAAAGAAGGCAAAGATGCTAGAGTGATCGTTGCAGGTTTAAATATCGTTAAAAAACATACTAAACCTTCAGCAGCAAACCCACAAGGCGGAATTGTAGAAAAAGAAGCATCTATCCATATTTCAAACGTAGCATTGCTTGATGCAAACGGAAAAGCAACCAAAGTAGGTTACAAAGTGGACGGAGATAAAAAAGTAAGAATTGCTAAAACAACCGGTAAGGAAATTTAATTATGGAATACGTAGCAAGACCAAAAAAAGCATATAAAGAGAAAATTGTTCCTGCAATGATGGAAGAATTTGGGTACAAATCTGTAATGCAGGTTCCTAAATTAGAGAAAATCGTTGTATCACAAGGTTTGGGAGCTGCAACAGCTGACAAGAAAATTGTTGACTATGCAGTTGAAGAACTTACCGCAATCACCGGCCAAAAAGCAGTTGGAACACTTTCTAAAAAAGACGAGGCAGCTTTCAAACTAAGAAAGGGAATGCCTGTAGGAGCAAGAGTGACCCTAAGAGCAAACCAAATGTATGAGTTCTTAGACAGATTAACTTCTTCAGCTTTACCGCGAATCAGAGATTTCAACGGTATCAAAGCTGATGGTTTCGACGGAAGAGGAAATTACAACTTAGGGATTACCGAGCAAATCATCTTCCCTGAAATCGTAATCGACAAAGTGAAAAAAATCCAGGGGATGGACATCACTTTCGTTACTACCGCGAAAACTGACAAAGAAGCAAAAGCATTATTAACTCACTTCGGTTTACCTTTCAAAAAGAACTAAAAAATGGCTAAAGAATCAATGAAAGCGCGTGAGCGCAAAAGAGAAGCTACAGTAGCAAAATATGCTGAGAAAAGAAAAGCTTTGAAAGAAGCCGGAGATTACGAAGCATTACAAAAATTGCCGAAAGACGCTTCACCAGTAAGATTGCACAACAGATGCAAACTAACAGGAAGACCAAGAGGTTACATGAGAACCTTCGGTATTTCTAGAGTAACTTTCCGTGAAATGGCAAACGCAGGTTTGATCCCGGGAGTGAAAAAAGCAAGTTGGTAACAATTTATAACAATCGAGATAATTAAGTTGATTATAAGATAAAAGAAAAAAGAATAAAGAGAAAAGATGAAGTCTTGGCTCTTTGTTCTTTGCTCTTGCTTCTTTTTTCAAAACTAATTATCATTAACCAATAACAATCAAAAAAGAAAAATGGTAACAGATCCAATTTCAGATTTCCTAACCAGAGTAAGGAACGCACAAAGCGCAGGCCACAAAGTGGTGGATATTCCTGCATCGAAAATCAAAAAGGAGATTACAAAAATTTTATTTGAGCAGGGTTATATCTTGAATTACAAGTTCGAAGATAGCGCTGTTCAAGGAAATATCAAAATCGCTTTAAAGTACGACAAACAAACCAACAAACCTGCTATCAAAAGCATTCAAAGAGCTTCAAGACCAGGTTTAAGACAATACAAAGGTTCTGAAGAACTACCAAGAGTATTGAACGGTTTGGGTATTGCTATTATCTCAACTTCTAAAGGAGTTATGACAGATAAAAAAGCTAGACAAGAAAAAGTGGGTGGAGAAGTAATCTGCTATGTTTATTAATTTTTAATCAAAGGAAAATGTCAAGAATTGGTAAATCAATTATAGAAATTCCTGCTAATGTTACCGTAACCGAAAAAGACGGATTGGTAACTGTGAAAGGACCGAAAGGAGAACTTACACAGCAAATCAGTGAAGGAATCACTCTAAAACAAGAAGACGGAATACTTACTTTAGAAAGACCGTCCGAATCAAAACAACATAAAGCATTACACGGTCTTTACAGAGCGTTAATCCACAATATGATTGTAGGAACTTCCGAAGGCTTCACCAAGCAATTGGAGCTTGTAGGGGTAGGATACAGAGCATCACACCAAGGTAATAGACTCGATATGGCTCTTGGATTCTCTCACGGTATCGTTTTGGATCTTCCAAAAGAAATCACTTTAGATACATTATCTGAAAAAGGTAAAAACCCAATCATTACTTTGTCTTCATACGACAAACAACTTCTTGGGATGGTTGCTGCTAAAATCAGATCTTTCAGAAAACCTGAACCTTACAAAGGAAAAGGGGTGAGATTCGTAGGTGAAATTGTTAGACGTAAAGCTGGTAAATCTGCTTAATTTTAAAACTTAAGAAAATGGCACTAAGCAAAGTAGAAAAAAGAAATAGAATTAAAAGAAGAGTGAGAGGGAAAATCTCTGGTTCTTCAGAATTACCAAGATTATCTGTTTACAAAAGCAATAAAGAAATTTACGCACAACTAATCGACGATAAAGCAGGTAAAACCTTAGCATCAGCTTCTTCTAGAAGCCTAAACGCTAAAGGAAACAAAGTAGAAATTTCCGCAGAAGTAGGAAAAGCAATCGCTGAAAAAGCTAAAGCTGCAGGAATTGAAAATATAGTGTTCGACAGAAACGGTTTCGTGTACCATGGTAGAGTAAAAGCTCTTGCTGATGGTGCTAGAGAAGGCGGACTAAAATTCTAATCATTAAATTTCGGAAACATGTTAGGACTAGATAATATAGAAAAAGTAAAACCGGGAGGATTAGAATTAAAAGATCGTCTCGTTGCTGTAAATAGAGTAACTAAAGTTACCAAAGGGGGACGTGCATTTGGTTTTTCTGCAATTGTTGTTGTAGGAGACGAAGCAGGTATTGTAGGTTTCGGTTTAGGAAAATCAAAGGAAGTTGCTTCCGCTATTGCAAAAGCTGTAGAAGATTCAAAGAAAAACTTAGTGAAGGTTCCTGTAGTCAACCACACTATTCCTCACCAAACTTCTGCAAGATACGGCGGTGCCGATATCTTCTTAAGACCAGCTTCTCACGGTACCGGGCTTATCGCCGGTGGTGCGGTAAGAGCAGTATTGGAATCTGCAGGAGTACACGATATTTTGTCAAAATCAAAAGGATCTTCTAACCCACACAACGTAGTGAAAGCTACTTTCAAAGCATTGTTGGACATCAGAAGACCAGAGGATATCGCAAAATTAAGAGGTGTTTCATTAAGTAAAGTGTTTAACGGTTAATATAAAAGCAATGGCAAAAATTTCAGTAAAACAAGTAAAAAGCGCTATTGGTAGAACTAAAACCCAAAAAAGAACGCTTGAAGCATTAGGATTGAAAAAACTTCACCAAGTTGTTGAACACGAAGCTACTCCTTCTATCTTAGGAATGGTGGCTGCTGTGAGTCATTTAGTTGAAGTTCAAAAATAAATTTATATAGAAGTTAGATGTTAGAAATCAGATTTTAGACTATCTTAGAACTGAGTCTGATTTTTAAACTAACATCTAACATCTAACATCTAAAATCTAAAAAAAATGAATTTAAATAATATAAGACCGGCATCAGGTGCAACTCACAATTCTAAGAGACTTGGTAGAGGGCAAGGAAGTGGAAAAGGTGGTACTTCTGCAAAAGGACACAAAGGTCAAAAAGCGAGAGCGGGTTACTCCCAAAAAATCGGTTTTGAAGGTGGACAGATGCCTTTGCAAAGAAGACTTCCTAAATTCGGTTTCAACAACGTAAACAGAAAAGAGTACAGAGCAATTAATCTTGATACTATTCAACTTTTAGCTGATGCAAAAAACATCACCGAAATCACTAAAGAAATTTTAGTAGAAAACGGTTTGGCTAAGAAAAGCGAAATTGTGAAAATTATGGGTAGAGGAGAATTGAAATCTGCGGTTTCAATCTCTGCACACAAATTCACAAAATCTGCTGAAGAAGCAATCGCGAAAGTAGGAGGTAAAGCAATTACTCTATAATCATTACAATGAAAGAATTTATACAAACACTAAAAAACATTTGGAGTCTTAAGGAACTTAGGGAGAAGATACTTTTTACCCTTGGGTTGATCCTCGTGTATAGATTCGCATCTTATATTTCCCTACCTGCCATTAACATGGCCGAGGTGGGGAATCTTTTGGAACATTACCAGAACCAGGGTGGCAACAAGCAGGGAGCAGGTCTTCTTGGGTTGCTTTCTTCGTTTACGGGAGGTGCGTTCAGTAGAGCTTCTATTATGGCTCTCGGTATTATGCCTTATATTTCTGCATCGATTATCGTTCAGCTTATGGGGATGGCTATTCCTTATCTTCAGAAACTACAGAAAGATGGTGAAAGTGGTAGAAATACATTGAACCAGATTACAAGATGGTTAACAATCGCAGTTTGTTTGGTGCAAGCACCTTCTTATCTTACTTCTATTACTCAAATGTTCTTGCCACATGCGCAATTTGCATCTGCTTATTATGTGCATCCTGAGTCCATCATGTTTTGGTTGCCAAGTATTGTAATATTAGTAGCTGGGTCGGTATTCGCAATGTGGTTAGGTGAAAAAATTACAGATAAAGGTATCGGAAACGGTATTTCAATCCTAATTATGGTAGGGATCTTGGCAGATCTTCCGGGAGCATTTATTCAGGAGGTTGCTACACAAACCGGAAAAGGCGGTTTAGGGACTATTATGATTTTAATTGAAGTTTTATTCTGGATGTTGGTGGTGCTTTTAGCAATCATCCTTTCAGTAGCTGTAAGAAAAATTCCTATTCAGTATGTAAGCCGTGCGCAGGCAAGAGGCGGATCAAACAGAAATTTAATGCAAGGTGCAAGACAGTGGATTCCACTTAAAGTAAATGCTTCGGGAGTAATGCCGATCATTTTTGCACAAGCTTTAATGTTTGTTCCTGGTCTTTTAACGAAAGTTGATGAAACCAATACTTTCCTTGCCGGATTTAAAAATGTATTCAGCTGGCAATACAATGTATTATTTGCATTGTTGATTATTATTTTCTCTTTCTTCTACACAGCGATAACTATTCCAGTGAATCAAATGGCAGATGATTTGAAGAGAAACGGCGGATTGATTCCTAAAGTAAGACCCGGAAAAGAGACCGCGGATTACATCGATGACATTTTGTCGAAAATAACTTTGCCCGGATCAATATTTTTAGCTATCTTTGCAATCCTTCCGGCAATAGTGCACGGAGTGTTTGTTCAAACAGATAGATTTGCCCTCTTTTTCGGGGGTACATCGCTATTAATTATGGTAGGAGTAATCCTTGATACCGTTCAACAAATCAATACGTATTTGCTGAACCACCATTATGATGGCTTGATGCAGTCAAAATTATCTAGATCAACAAATCAGTAATTAGATATATGGCTAAACAGAAACATATAGAACAAGACGGCGTAATTACGGAAGCACTTTCGAATGCTCAGTTCCGTGTTGAGCTAGAGAATGGGCATGTACTTATTGCCCATATTTCCGGTAAAATGCGAATGCATTACATCAAACTTTTGCCTGGTGATAAGGTAAAATTGGAATTATCTCCTTACGATTTATCGAAAGGAAGAATCACATTTAGATACTAATTACGGAACAATCCGGAAATTATTATAATAAGAAAACGAATAGAATCATCCGATTTTATTAGTCATTTAAATATTTAAACAAAAGGGGGTGGAATCACTTGGAGTTCATCTAACCGTTGGAAAATTAAACCAAAACAAATGAAAGTTAGAGCATCTATCAAAAAAAGAAGTGCTGATTGCAAAATTGTTCGCAGAAAAGGCGTTCTTTTTGTAATCAACAAGAAAAACCCAAAATTTAAACAAAGACAAGGCTAAAATTAAATTATGGCGAGAATTTCAGGTATTGATTTACCAAAAAACAAAAGAGGCGTTATCGGCTTAACTTACATCTACGGAATCGGAAGAAGCACTTCCTCCGAAATCCTTAAAGCAGCCGGAATCAGCGAAGACAAGAAAGTCAACGAATGGAATGACGATGAATTGGCATTAATCAGAAACTACATCACTGAAAACATCAAAGTAGAAGGTGAGTTGCGTTCTGAAACACAATTGAACATCAAGCGATTGATGGATATTGGTTGCCAACGAGGAATACGTCACAGACTGGGATTACCTTTAAGAGGCCAAAGAACTAAAAACAATTCTAGAACCCGAAAAGGAAAGAGAAAAACTGTTGCTAACAAGAAAAAAGCAAGTAAATAATCGGTAAGAATTATGGCAAAACAGACTAAAGTAGTTAAAAAAAGAAAAGTAAAAGTTGAAGCGATCGGTGAAGCACACATCCAAGCATCATTCAACAACATTATTATTTCTTTGACGAATAAAAACGGAGAAGTAATCTCTTGGGCATCTGCCGGAAAAATGGGATTCAGAGGTTCTAAAAAGAATACTCCTTTCGCAGCGCAAATGGCTGCTGAAAATTGCTCTGCGGTAGCACACGAAGCTGGGCTTAGAAGAGTGAAGGTGTTTGTGAAAGGTCCTGGTGCAGGTAGAGAATCTGCAATCAGAACAATTCACAATTCAGGAATTGAAGTTAGCGAAATCGTTGACGTGACTCCAATGCCACACAACGGATGTAGACCACCAAAAAGAAGAAGAGTATAATAAATTAGAATTTTAAATTTTAAATTTTAAATTTTAAATCATCGGTTTATTAATATAAAATCTAAAATCTAGAATCTATAATCCTTAGAAAATTATGGCAAGATATATTGGACCTAAAACTAAGATTGCAAGAAAATTTGGTGTTGCAATCTACGGAGATGACAAAAACTTCGAGAAAAGAAAAAACCAACCACCGGGACAACACGGTGTGAACAAAAGAAGAGGATCAAAGAAATCTGAATATGCTGTCCAGCTAATGGAAAAGCAGAAAGCTAAATATACTTATGGTATTTTAGAAAGACAATTTGCTAACCTATATGAAAAAGCGCAAAGAGCAAAAGGCGTTACAGGTGAGGTTCTTTTACAGTTATGTGAATCTAGATTAGATAACGTTGTGTACAGACTTGGTTTTGCGAAAACAAGAGCAGGTGCAAGACAATTGGTATCTCACAGACACATTACAGTAAACGGCGAATTAGTAAACATTCCTTCCTATTTGTTGAAAGCAGGTGATGTAGTTGCAGTAAGAGAAAAATCTAAATCTCTTGAAGTAATTGCTGATTCTTTAGCTTCTAAAGCAAACTATGAGTGGTTACAGTTCAACGACGAAACAAAACAAGGTACTTTCGTATCTGCTCCGGAAAGAATCCAAATCCCGGAAGATATCAAAGAACAGTTGATCGTCGAACTTTACTCTAAATAATTTTTTTCAAATTTTTGCTCAACCCCAAATTATATGGCAATTTTAACATTTATTAAACCCGATAAAGTAATCCTACTTAACTCTGATGATTTCAAAGGTCAATTTGAATTCAGACCATTAGAACCAGGTTTCGGTCTTACTATCGGTAATGCTTTGAGGAGAGTTTTACTTTCTTCTCTTGAAGGATATGCTATTTCATCTATCAAAATAGAAGGCGTAGAGCACGAATTTTCAACAATTCCCGGTGTTATTGAAGATGTAACAGAAATTATTCTGAACCTGAAACAATTAAGACTTAAAGCTAAAACTGAAAACGCTTCAACTGAAGCAGTAACTGCAAAAGTTTCCGGACAAACTACTGTAACAGCAGGAGATTTAGGAAAATCAATCCAAGGGTTTGATGTTTTAAACCCAGATTTGATCATCTGTAACCTCAATAAAGATGTGAAATTCGAAATCACTTTTAACATCGAAAAAGGAAGAGGATATGTTCCTTCTGAGCAGAACAAATCAAACAATGCACCTATCGGTACCATTGCGATTGATTCGATCTTTACGCCGATCAAGAAAGTGCAGTATAGTGTTGAAAACTATCGTGTAGAGCAAAAAACAGACTACGAAAAACTTGTTTTGGATATTGAAACTGATGGCTCAATCAGCCCTCAGAACGCTTTAACAGAAGCTTCTAAGATATTAATTTATCACTTCATGTTGTTCTCTGATGAGAGAATTACGCTTGAAACTGAAGCCGTGAAAGCATCCATCCAATACGACGAAGAAACTTTACATACAAGACAGCTCCTTAAATCTAAATTAACTGATATGGATCTTTCTGTAAGAGCATTAAACTGCTTGAAAGCTGCTGAAGTGGAAACTTTAGGAGAACTGGTTTCTTATACTAAGTCTGATTTGATGAAATTCAGAAATTTCGGTAAAAAATCTTTAACAGAATTAGAAGAATTAGTGCATGCAAAAGGTCTTAACTTCGGTTTCGACGTTGCTAAATATAAATTAGACGCTGATAAATAAAAAACAATGAGACACGGTAAAAAATTCAATCACTTAGGAAGAACCGCTTCACACAGAAGTGCCTTGCTTTCTAATATGGCTTGTTCTCTTATTGAGCATAAAAGAATCAACACAACTGTTGCTAAAGCGAAAGCTTTGAGAGTGTATGTTGAACCTATCTTAACAAAAGCAAAAGAAGATACAACTCACAATAGAAGAACAGTTTTCTCTTACCTGCAAAGCAAAGAAGCAGTTACTGAATTATTCAGAACAGTTGCTCCTAAAATTGCAGAAAGAAATGGTGGTTACACCAGAATCATCAAAACTGGATTCAGACCAGGCGATGCTGCAGATACTGCAATGATCGAGCTTGTAGATTTCAACGAACTTTACAACCCTAACGCTGAAGAGAAAAAAGTAACAAGAAGAAGCAGAAGATCTGCCGCTCCTAAAGCTGAAGCAGTTGCTGCTGAAGTAAAGGAAGCTCCGGCAAAAGCTGATGCTAAAACTGAAGAACCAACTGCAGAAGCTGCAGACTCTACAGAAGAAAAAACTGCTGAATAATTCCAACAGTTTTTAGATATAAAAAAACCATTCAATATATTTTGAATGGTTTTTTTGTTTTGTACAAGGTTTAATTTACCCTCGCTTTTTTCAAAGCGATCACATTATTTCCTTGGGTAATGATTACGCTGTCGTTTTTAGCAACAATTTGGAAATCGTAATTTCCGTAAACACCTTCGCCTTGGTCTGCCTTTCGCGGAGCGGAAATGGTTTTGTTATTACTGCGGATACTTATAGAATTTTCCTTTCCATTATTCTTAAAAGTTACTAACGCCGACGATCCATCTTCTGCAACATATCGGTCGGTATATTCCGTTTGAATTTTTTCCCCATCATTCTCCGTTTTTTGAATGGAAACTGTAGTATCTACCGTTCCGTTTTTGTTCTCAACTTGAATGTCGGAAGTCTCTTCCACCATAACATTCTTATTTCCTTCTGCAGATTTATTGCAACTATAACTCGTCAAAAGCACAAATGCAGAAGCTACATAAATTATTTTTTTCATATCAATATAAATTTTAATCTCTCAAATTTACAATTACTTTTTTTGATTTAAAAAAACTAAATTAATTAACTAAATTTTAACGCTAACATTCATAAAATCATGTGGTGAAAACTAAAATATAGTTCTATTTTCATTAAATTTGTAATTCAAATATAAAAGTTAAAAATAATACAATGAGTTACATTTCTTACATTGAAGCAAGACAGATTTTGGATTCCCGAGGCAATCCTACAATTGAAGTAGATGTTTTTACAGAGAGCGGTGCAATGGGACGCGCAGCGGTTCCTTCCGGAGCATCAACCGGTGAGCACGAGGCGGTAGAGTTACGCGATGGCGGTACAGATTATATGGGGAAAGGAGTTCTGAAGGCGGTAGAAAATGTACGAGAAATAATTGCTCCTGAATTGGTAGGGCTTCCCGTTTACGACCAAAATTTCATCGATCAGATTATGATTGAGCTTGACGGCACTAAAAACAAAGGCAATCTTGGAGCAAATGCAATTCTTGGAGTTTCTTTAGCGGCAGCAAAAGCAGCAGCTACTGAACTTAGAATGCCTTTGTATAAATATGTAGGTGGTGTAAATGCAAACACACTTCCTGTTCCGATGATGAATGTAATCAACGGAGGTTCTCACTCTGATGCTCCGATTGCTTTCCAAGAATTTATGGTGATGCCGGTAAAAGCAGATTCTTTCTCGCACGCTTTGAGAAAAGGAACTGAAATTTTCCATAATTTAAAATCAATTCTTCATTCAAGAGGTTTATCTACCGCTGTAGGTGATGAAGGAGGTTTCGCACCTACTTTTACCGGTACTGAAGATGCTTTAGATACTCTTTTGCAAGCGATTGAAAAAGCAGGTTACAAACCGGGAGACGATGTGATGATTGCTTTAGATTGTGCCGCATCAGAATTTTTCAAAGACGGTGTATACGATTACAGAAAATTCCAAACTCCAGACTCAGCTCAATATAACAGAAGCGAGCAAGTAAATTATTTGGCAGAATTGGCTGCGAAATATCCAATCATTTCCATTGAAGATGGAATGCACGAAGACGACTGGGAAGGATGGAAAATGTTGACCGAAAAAATCGGCGACCGAGTTCAATTGGTTGGTGACGATTTATTTGTAACCAATGTAGAAAGATTGGCGAGAGGAATCAAAGAAGATATCGCAAACTCAATTTTGGTTAAAGTAAACCAAATTGGTTCATTATCTGAAACTATGGATGCTGTTCAAATGGCACAACACAATAAATATACTTCTGTAATGTCGCACCGTTCCGGAGAAACTGAAGATTCTACCATTGCTGATTTAGCAGTTGCTATGAACTGTGGACAAATCAAAACGGGTTCTGCCTCTCGTTCAGATAGAATGGCAAAATACAACCAATTGTTGAGAATTGAAGAAGCTTTAGGAGAGTCCGCTTATTTCCCAGGATTAGATGCATTTAAAGTAAAACGATAATAGATAATGTTAATAGATTATAGCAAGATTCATTTGCTGTTTTCTATCATTATTCATAATTTAGTAAAAAATAAATAATTTATATGTCAGATAATAAAGTTGTACTGAACTATGACGGGAAATCTTTTGAATATCCCATTGTAGAAAGCACTATCGGTGACAGAGGAATCGATATTTCTAAACTGAGAGACCAAACCGGTTTAATTACATTGGATTTGGGTTACAAAAATACAGGAGCTACCTTAAGCGACATCACCTATCTAGATGGTGACAATGGTGAATTGTACTACAGAGGTTACCCTATTGAACAGATTGCAGAAAAATCTAACTTCACCGAAGTAATGTATCTTTTGCTTCAGGGTGAACTTCCAAATAAGGATCAGTTCGCTAAATTCGAAGGTGGAATCAAAAATTACAACTTCGTAGCCGATGAAATGAAGAAAATTCTTGACGTATTCCCAAGATCTGCGCATCCTATGGGTGTTTTGTCTTCCCTTACGTCAGCACTTACTGCATTTAATCCTAAAGCGGTTAACGTAAACTCAAAAGAAGAGATGGATCACGCTGCGGAAATGCTTCTTGCTAAATTCTCTCACCTTTGTGCTTGGACTTACAGAAAAAAATTAGGTTTACCAATCAACCATGGAGATAACAGCTTAAATTATGTAGAAAACTTCTACAAAATGTGTTTCCGTCGTCCAAACATTGAATTCGAATTGGATCCGGTTGTTGTAGGAGCTTTAGATAAATTATTGATCCTCCATGCAGATCACGAGCAAAACTGTTCTACATCTACTGTAAGAATGGTTGGTTCTGCACATACAGGTCTTTTCGCATCAGTATCCGCAGGTATTTCTGCACTTTGGGGACCACTTCACGGTGGTGCAAACCAGGCGGTGATCGAAATGCTCGAAATGATCGAGCAGGATGGTGGCGACGTTGCAAAATATGTAGAAAAGGCGAAAAACAAAGACGATAATTTCCGTTTGATGGGATTCGGACACCGAGTTTACAAAAACTTCGATCCAAGAGCAAGAATCATCAAAAAAGCAGCAGACGATATTTTGGATGCACTTGGAATCGAAGATAAAGCTTTAGACATCGCAATGCAGTTGGAAAGAGTAGCGTTGGAAGACGATTATTTCGTAAGCAGAAAACTCTATCCAAACGTAGATTTCTATTCAGGAATTATTTACCGGGCATTAGGAATCCCAACCGAAATGTTCACCGTAATGTTCGCATTGGGAAGACTTCCGGGATGGATTTCACAATGGAAAGAAATGCGTCTCCACAACGACCCAATCGGAAGACCAAGACAGGTTTACCAAGGTGCGCAAAAACGCGATTATGTAGATTTAAGCGCAAGATAATTTGCAAATTCTTATACAATCCCTTTCAATTTTTTTGAAGGGGATTTTTTTTGGCGCATATCTCAGTTTTCCGTGTGCAACTCTAAGAAATGATCCCGCAACCTTTTGAAATGGTTCCGCAGCCAATAGAAATGGATGCGCAAGTGTTAGAAACGGTTCCGCAAATGTCAGAAATGGTTCCGCAAGTGTCAGAAATGGTTCCGCAAGTGCGAGAAATGGATGCGCAAGTGTTAGAAATGGATGCGCAATAATTTTTATTGATTTTTTTAACTAAATTCATAAAAAAACGATGATAAAATTATGAGAATGTTAATCTTGAGCAACTGAGTATTAAGTATACACTGAAATATAAAACTAATGAAAAGCTTCCGAAGAATTATGAAACCAAAAATTTGAAAATTTCAGTATCTTAACACCTTTAAATATTTCAGGTATTTTAAAAACTTTAGCATGAAACTCAAAAACTATATCGCCGGACAGTGGATTGAAGGTTCTGGCAACGAAATTCCACTTTATAATGCGGTTAATGGTGAATTAGTCGCGGTTTCCGATACAGAAGGAATTGATTTCGAAAGTGCCTTGCATTACGGACGAACCGTCGGGTACAAAAATCTTTCCTCCATGACTTTCTATGATCGTGGTGAAATGCTGAAAAAAGTAGCACTTTACCTTCTCGAAAGAAAAAAGAAATATTACGATCTGTCCTATAAAACCGGAGCCACGCACGCAGATTCCTGGGTTGATATTGAAGGCGGTTTCGGTACTTTTTTCACCTATTCCGGTTTAGCAAAAAGAATGTTACCCAACACGCCATTTTGGGTCGATGGAGATACGCAGAAAATTTCAGCCAACGGAACTTTCCTCGGAACGCATATTTTAACGCCAAGCGAAGGCGTTTCTGTGCAGATTAATGCCTATAATTTCCCGGTTTGGGGAATGATGGAAAAATTATCAACGTCGCTTTTAGCCGGAGTTCCGAGCATTGTGAAACCTGCAACTCCAGGTTCTTATTTGACGAATGCCGTGTTCCAGGACATGATAGAAAGTGGAATCCTTCCGGAAGGAGCAATTCAATTGGTTTGCGGAGAACCGGGAAATATTCTGGATTATGTTCAGGATGGCGATTCGGTTTTATTTACGGGCTCAGCAAATACAGGAAGAAAACTGAAATCTTTACCTTCAGTTTCGAAAAATGCGGTCCGTTTCAATATGGAAGCAGATTCGCTGAACTGTTCTATTTTAGGACTCGATGCAAAACCCGGAACTCCGGAATTCGATCTTTTTATTAAAGAAGTCCGCAATGAAATGACCACAAAAGCGGGACAGAAATGTACCGCCATCCGCAGAATTATTGTTCCGGAAAATTTAGTGGGTGATGTTCAGAATGCTTTAAGCAAAGCGCTAGACCAGACAAAAATTGGTAATCCTTTAAACCGCGAAACCAGAATGGGCTCCATCGTCGGTAAAAAAGAAATGGAAGTTCTAGAAAGTAAAATTCAACTTCTAAAAGCTGAAACAGAACTCATCTACGACGGCAAACATGAACTGGTGGACGCCGATTATGAAAATGGCGCTTTCATTTCGCCAAAAGTATTTTACAACGATAAACCTTTCGAGAAAAACGCATCCCATGAAGTGGAAGCTTTCGGACCGGTTTCTACAATTATGCCGTACAAAGATGCGGAAGAAGCTGCTGCTTTGGCAAAACGAGGAAAAGGAAGTTTGGTAGGATCCATCATTTCTCACGATGAAAATTTCGTTGCTGAAACTTCCTGGAAAATGGCTTCCTCACACGGAAGAATTTTTGTCTTGAATCGTGATAACGCGAAAGAATCTACAGGTCACGGTTCTCCGTTGCCCACTTTAATGCACGGCGGTCCCGGAAGAGCAGGAGGTGGCGAAGAAATGGGCGGATTGAACGGACTTCACTTCTTTTTGCAGAAAACCGCAATTCAAGGTTCACCGGATATTTTGACCGCGATTACTCAAATTTATCAACAAGGTGCAACGCAAAACTTTTCAGATAAACATCCTTTCAGAAAATATTTTGAGGAAGTAGAGATTGGAGATTCTCTAGAAACCGCTGGAAGAACTGTTACAGAAGCCGATATTGTGAATTTTTCGAATGTTTCTTGGGATCATTTTTATGCGCATACCGACGCAACTTCCCTGAACGGAACTATTTTCGATAAAACGGTGGCGCATGGCTATTTTATCCTTTCCGTCGCGGCCGGTTTGTTTGTTTCAGGAAAAAAAGGTCCTGTTATCGCGAATTACGGATTGGAAAATGCAAGTTTCTTCAAGCCGGTTTATGCGGGAGACACCATTACGGTTTATCTCACGGCAAAAGAGAGAATCAACAAAGGCGTGAAAGGAAGAAATATCCCGAGCGGCGTGGTGAAATGGTTGGTAGAGGTTGTCAATCAGCGCGATGAAATCGTTTGCGTAGCAACCATTCTTACTTTGGTGGCAAAAAAATCTCCTTTCGTTGATTTAAAAACAAAAGAAATTCAGAAAATATTAAATAACCTCACCGAAAATTCAGAAAGAAAATTTGGTCTGATGACGCCTCAATTGATGGTCGAACATTTAGAAGAGGTTCTTAGAAATGGTTTTGGACAATTAAATCCGTCCGATTTTCCAGAAATTCCTGCGGATAAACTGGAGGTGCTTCAGGACTGGATTTATACGGACCAGAAAATCAGGCCGGGTGCACAATATCCTTTGCTGAAAGATGGCGAAATGCCGGTCTTAAGATTTAAAAATTTAGATCAAGCCAAAGAGAAACTCATCGAAACTTTGAAAGAATATTTGATTTATTACAGGGAAAATCCTTTAGTAGAACACTATCATCCACGTTTCGGAATGTTGAATAAAGAAATGATGGAACTTTTTCATCGCAAACATTTTACACATCATTTTGAACAATTTAATCTGGTTTAATTTACCGATTTAACATTATAGAAGAATGACCTTCGGAGAACAAGTCGTCGAATTCAACAGCAATTTAAAATATACCGGAAAGCTTCCGACAGGCTTTCAGGTAATGAACCCGTTTCTCGACAATCCCGAAACGCTTAAGGTAATGAAGCAGTTCTACGATAAATTCTACTCAGATAATGATCGCCGCAGATTCATCATAGGAATCAATCCAAGCCGCCACGGCGCGGGAGTTACAGGCGTTCCGTTTACAGATACCAAAAGGCTGGAAAGCGCCTGCGGGATTATAATGGAGTCTGCACGAACTCATGAAGTTTCTTCGGTTTTCATTTATGATATGATCGAAGCTTTCGGAGGCGCAGAAAAGTTTTACAGTAAATTTTATATCAATTCGCCGTTTCCGTTGGCGATTGTCAGGAATACGGTTAAAGGTAATTTAAACGCCAATTACTATGACGACAAAAATCTTTTCGAAGCCGTAAAACCCTTTATGATTCAGAGTTTAAAGGATCATATAAGTTTGGGTTTGGACACTTCGGAGGTCTTTATTTTAGGAAAAAAGAACGCGACTTTCATTGAAAAAATTAACCGCGAGGAAAAGTTATTCGACAAAATGACGGTTTTGGAACATCCCAGATATATTCAGCAGTACAAAAGCAAAGAAAAAGAACTCTATATCGACAAATATTTAATTGCCTTAAATAAAAAATAATGAACAACGGATTTGTAAACCAAGAACTTAAAAATAATATCTCCGAAATCACTTTCGGAACCGAAAAAAGCAATTCATTACCCGGAGAAATCCTGGAGAAAATGGCTCAGATTATTCTTGATGAAGGCGCAAAACCTGAGGTAAAAGCCATACTTTTAAAATCTGCCGGAGAAAAAGCGTTTTGTGCGGGAGCCAGTTTTGATGAATTACTGGAAATCGAAGATTTGGAAAATTCAAAAATATTTTTTGGCGGCTTTGCAAAAGTTCTGAATGCGATGCGCTCTTGCGGAAAATTAGTCATTGTTCGCGTTCAGGGAAAAACAACTGGTGGAGGCGTGGGTATAGCGTGTGCTGCTGATTATTGTTTTGGTACCAAAGATGCAGCAATGGCGTTAACTGAATTGAATTTAGGAATCGGACCTTTCGTCATTGGACCCTATGTTGAAAGAAAAATCGGGAAATCAGCTTACGCTGCGATGTCCATCGATGCAGATTTCCGCAGCGCCGATTGGTGCGAAAGACACGATGTTTATCATTCCGTTTCAGAAAATATTGACGAAATGGATGGGAAAATTGAAGCTTTTATGCAGAAATTATCCGAAAGAAGTGCGGACGCTTTGGCTTTAATCAAAAAAGTTTCGTGGGAAGGCTCCGAACATTTTGATCAATTAATGCCGGAAAGAATTTTGATGAGCGCAAGTTTAATTCTGGAAGATTCAGCGAAACAAAATATTCAAAATATTAAGGAAAGATTGAGGATGAAACAATAAAACTCTCTTGAAATTTCAAATGAATTCAGAAAAAAGTGTTTTGATTTTAGGGGCCAATTCCGACGTGGCGAAAGAGTGTGCGAAACTGTATCTACAAAAAGATTTCCGCGTGATGATGGCTTCGAGAAATTTAGAATCGATGGAGAAATTCATTAAAGAAAATCATCTGAATGCTGATCAAGTGGATTTGCTGTATTTTGATGCGGTGGATTTCGCTTCCCATCAAAAGTTTTATAGTGAATTGCCTTTCAAACCAAACATCGTTCTGTATTCAGCCGGATTTTTGGTGCAAAACCACGAGGCTTTTCAAGATTTTGAAAAAACCTTGACGATGATGCACACCAATTATTGCGGTGCAGTTTCTATTTTGAATATTATTGCGATGGACATATCCAACAAAAATTTAGAAAAAATTATCGGCTTGTCCTCGCTTTCGGGAGTGCGAGGACGAAAAAGTAATTTCGTTTATGGAAGCACAAAATCGGCCTTTACCATTTATCTTGCCGGACTTCGCCAGAAACTTTCTTCAAGAAATATTAAGGTAAATGTTTTTGTGTTGGGTTACATCCGAAGTAAAATTAATGAAGGTTTACAATTGAACGAATCTTTAATGATGGAACCGGATTATGTTGCTAAAAAAATTGTGAATGTTGGAAATTCTTTTGTCAATGTCCCTAATATTAAATGGAAAGCGATTTATTTAATTCTGAAAAATCTGCCGGAAAGCTTGGTGGCGAAGTTGCCATAATATGTTGTCACTGCGCTGATTTTTCGTAAAAATGACGAAGCAATCCCATTGTTGAGATTGCTTCTGTATTTTTGGAAATTCTTTAAACCAGAATACTTTAAAATTTTGAACATTTTAGTAATCAAAGAGCGAGTAAATTTTCATAAAACATTCGCTTGGATTTGAAGGAAAAGCAATTTTGCTTTCTACAATAAAACGCTAAACAATTAAACTTTACGTTTAAATAGTTATTCCTTTATATCAACTTTTAATGCCAATTCTTCCAACTGCAAATCCGCAATCGGACTCGGTGCATCGATCATCACGTCTCTTCCGGAATTGTTTTTCGGGAATGCGATGTAATCTCGGATCACTTCATTTCCATCTAAAATCGCTACTAATCGGTCAAAACCAAAAGCCAAACCAGCATGAGGTGGTGCTCCGTATTTAAATGCGTTCATCAAAAATCCGAATTGTGCTTCAGCTTCTTCTTTGGTGAATCCTAACAAATCGAACATTCTGCTCTGCAAATCTTTATCGAAAATTCTTACAGAACCGCCTCCGATTTCATTTCCGTTCAAGACCAAATCATAAGCATTGGCGCGAACTTTTCCGGGTTCAGTATGAATGAGTTCCAAATCTTCCGGTTTTGGTGAAGTGAAAGGATGGTGCATTGCGTGATAACGTCCTGTTTCTTCATCCCATTCCAACAGTGGGAAATCGATTACCCAAAGCGGTGCAAATTCTTTTGGATTTCTTAAACCCAAACGGTTACCCAATTCCATTCTCAGCGCAGAAAGTTGAGTTCTTACTTTATTTTCGTTTCCGGACATGAGGAAGATTAAATCTCCTGCTTTTGCATTAAAGGCAGCCGCGACACGCTGCAAATCTTCTTCGGAATAGAATTTATTTACAGACGAAGTTACAACGCCATCATTTTGGAATTTAATCCAAACCATTCCTGAAGCGCCGATTTGTGGGCGTTTTACCCAATCAATCAGCTCATCAATTTGTTTTCTGGTATAATCGGCACAACCTTCCACGTTGATTCCAACGACCAATTCTGCGTCATCAAAAATTTTGAAATCTTTGCCTTTTACCAATTCATTTACTTCCACGAATTCCATTCCGAAACGGATGTCAGGTTTGTCGTTTCCGTATTTTTTCATGGCGTCCGCGAAGGTCATTCTTGGGAATTTCCCGAAATCGTTACCGGTGATATCTTTCAATAAAGTTGCGGTCATTCCTTCAAAAATCTCCAAAACATCTTCCTGTTCTACAAATGCCATTTCGCAATCGATTTGGGTAAATTCCGGTTGTCTGTCTGCACGCAAATCTTCGTCACGGAAACATTTTACTATTTGGAAATAACGGTCCATTCCGCCAATCATTAACAGTTGCTTGAAAGTTTGTGGCGATTGCGGAAGCGCATAAAACTGGCCCGGATTCATTCTGCTCGGAACCACAAAATCTCTCGCTCCTTCCGGAGTAGATTTAATGAGAACCGGAGTTTCTACCTCGATAAAATTTTGGTCAGAAAGGTAATTTCTTACTTTTTGTGCCATTTTATGGCGGAAAATAAGTTTGTCTTTTACCGGATTTCTGCGGATGTCCAAATATCTGTATTTCATTCTCAGTTCTTCGCCGCCGTCGGTTTCGTCTTCGATGGTGAATGGCGGAAGTTGAGATTCATTTAAAATCGTTAAATTTTCAACTAAAATTTCTATTTCGCCTGTAGGAATATTTGGGTTTTTTGAAACTCTTTCAATGACTTTTCCTTCAACCTGAATCACGAATTCACGTCCGAGCTTTTTAGCTTCTTCTATTAATTCAGCCGATGAACGTTCTTGATCAAGTACCAATTGTGTGATTCCGTAGCGATCCCGAAGATCGATCCAAATCATAAATCCTTTGTCTCGGATGGTCTGAACCCAGCCCGAAAGGGTAACAATTTGATCAAGATTCTGTAAGGTAAGTTCTCCGTTGGTGTGCGTCCGAAACATATTTTTTAGGATATTTGAGTTAATCTATTTTGCAAGCGCAAAGATAAGTTTTTTGAACGACTGTAAGAAGTGATTTTTGGGCTAAAGGAATTTTAGTAAAGTAGTGATTGATAGTATGTAAACTTTAAAATTTATGATTTTTTAAGATTCGCTTTGGGGTTTTTTTAGTTAACTTTGAAGAAATCAACATCAAAAAATAGTTTAATTATGGGAAAAGGAGATCAAAAATCAAGACGTGGAAAGATCTTTGCAGGAACTTATGGTAAAAGAAGACCGCGAAAATCGAAATCCGTTAAGAGTATTCCGGTAAAGGTTTTGAATGAAGAGGAAAAGAAAGATTCGAAAGTTAAAGTAAGAAAAGAAGTGGGATATCCTACAGGAAAATCTGAAAATGCCGAAGTACATTCTGACACGAAACAAAAAGCTGAAAAAGCGGAGACAAAAGCTAAGAAAACTAAAAAAACCGAAGAATAATCTTCGGTTTCTTAAATTTAATTCTATTTTGAACGAGGAGAATTTATTTTCCGCCTAAAATGCTTCCTAATAATCCACCTAATCCACCTTGTGATTGCTGTTGCTGATTACTTCCTCCAAGAACAGACCCCAAAATATCATTCAAAGGATTCCCAGAATTATTGGCTTGTGAACCACCTAAAACGCTACCTAAAATATCATTCAATGGGTTTGATGGTTCAGCTTGAGCTTGGCTTTGCGCGCCACCTAAAATTCCACCCAACAAATCACCTAGACCTCCACCGGAAGTTACACCATTTGATTGTTTCTGTTTACCAATATAACCCATAATTACAGGTGCCAACATTGCCAAAATAGGTCCGATTTTGTCTATTGAAATTCCGGTATTCTGAGAAAGTTGATTTTCTACGGTAGCTTTTTGACCTCCGAAAATGTGATCCAAAATAGAACCACCTTCTTGTTGGCGTGCTTCTACTTGCGAAGGATCACCGAGGATACTTCCGTCGTGGTCTTTATCTAAAGCGTTATTTAAAGCCTCTGCCTCATTGGGATCTTCTTGTGATTTTTTTCTTAAATAAGAAATAACCAAAGGCGAAGCAACTGCTAAAAGTGCAATAATTTGGTTCTTGCTAATGCCGAATTTATTTTCGGCTTGTGTCGCTACTTGGTTTCCGGCGTTTCCGGTGATTAAATCAATTAAACTCATAGTTTGTATTTTTTTGTGATTAAATATGAAAATCAAATTTAACAAAAAATCGACCGAGATGCTTTTCTAAACTGATAAAGTATTGTTAAAGTTTTTGATGAATATTTTAATTTAATTTTTAAAAATTGGAACATTGGAACATGCTTCGCCAAACATCAGTGATTTCACGAGCGGTTTCAGCTGCTCCACCAATTCGATATACGCATTTTCAGGAATCGATTGGTCGCTGCATCCTTTTACCAAAACTCTTTTTCCGTTCATCTCGCTGAAATCATAGGTTTGAATGGCGTTATGCATTAATAAAACTTCCAAATCTTCACGGTTTCCAAACACGATTTTTTTAGCAACATCCGTCAGTTTTGCGGTGATCAGGAAGTATGCCCAAAGTGGTACAATCGCATCTGCAGAGTTGTAAATATAAAGGTATGCATCTTCAAAATCTTGAGGATTGAGTGCCGCTATTTTTTCGCGAAAGTCTTTTTCTTTTAAAATCAAACCTTCGAAAAGGAAGTCTTTAAGGTCAATGCCTATTCTTTTTCCTTTTGGGATCAAGGTAGAAAGGTCGAAATTAATCAAACCACTTTCTGCAACTTTATTTTTTATTTCAAATTCTTCTGACATTTTTTATCTTTATCTTTGAGCAAAATTACAACTTTTTACCACGTGAAATACTATATCATCGCAGGGGAAGCGTCCGGAGATTTACATGCTTCTAATTTAATGAAGTCGATTTTGAAAAAGGATTCTACCGCTGAATTTCGGTTTTGGGGAGGAGATTTGATGGCGGATGTTGCGGGTTTTCCGCCGGTGAAGCATTATAAAGATTTGGCTTTCATGGGATTTTTGGAAGTGGCGAAAAACCTAAAAACGATTCTTGGAAATATTAAGTTTTGTAAAAAAGATATTGCTGATTATCAACCAGATGTGTTGGTTTTGGTAGATTATCCGGGATTTAATTTAAGAATTGCCGAGTTCGCAAAATCGTTGGGAATTAAAGTCATTTATTATATTTCTCCGCAACTTTGGGCATGGAAAGAAGGTCGCGTTGAAAAAATAAAAAACTTTGTTGATGAAATGCTTGTGATTCTTCCTTTTGAGAAAGAATTTTATAAAAAACATCGTGTTGATGCGCATTTCGTAGGTTATCCTTTGCTCGATGCAATTTCCGATTTGACGGAAATTTCTGCAGAAGATTTCAAAAAAGAACATGGTTTGAACGAGAAAGAAATCATCGCGCTTTTGCCTGGTTCTCGTGAACAAGAAGTCGAAAAAATGTTGGCTTTAATGCTTTCCGTGCGTCCTTTTTTTAAAAATTATCAGTTTGTAATTGCCGGCGCACCGAGTTTGACTAAAGAATTTTATAGCAAATTTGTAGATGATGATGTGCATTTTGTTTCTAATAAAACTTATGATTTATTGCGATGTTCGCGGGCAGCTTTGGTAACGTCCGGAACGGCGACTTTGGAAACCGCTCTTCTCAATATTCCGGAAGTAGTTTGCTATCGAAGCAGCAGAATTTCCTATGAAATCGGGAAAAGAGTAGTGAAAAATATTAAATTTATTTCCTTGGTAAATTTAATTATGGATCGCGAAGTAGTAACGGAATTGATTCAAAAAGAGCTGAATACTGAAAATTTGGTGAAAGAACTTCAGCAAATTTTGGAAGGGGAAAAGCGCGAAAAAATATTGCAGGACTTTGAACTTCTCCGCGAAAAACTCGGTGGAAAAGGAGCGAGTGATCATGCTGCTGAAATTATCGTGAAAAGCTGACTTTTTCTTGTGTAATCGTGGTTTAATTGTAATTGAAAATAAATTGCAAAAGCAGCCATTACTTATTCTGTGCATTTGCTTTATTCTGGGAATTTTTTTTCAGGATTATTTTTCGTTGCAGCGATTTTCTATCCTTATTTTATTGATAGGCAGCTTTTTATCATTATGTATTTATTTTGTTAAAGGATTTTATGCTCATCGAACTCGCCATGTTTCGTTGTTTATTTTATTCTTTTCACTCGGTATTTTCTCGCATTATCTCCATTCGAAAAAACCGGATTTGCCGATTCTTGAAAGCAAAGAAAATATTGTTTTCAAAATCAATAAAAAACTAAATTCCAACGAAAAAAATCGTCGTTACGAAATCACGGCTTGGAAAGGAAAAGAATCTTTTTTAAGTGTTCTTTCTGTACCAAAATCCGAGATTGAACTCGATTTTCTGCACTATTATAAAGGTGAAATTTACATCAATCAGCTTCAAAAACCTTATCATGATTTTCAGTTTGATTATGGAAAATATTTGGCAAGAAAACAGATTTATTTTCAAGCTTATTTGCCTAATTCATTCAAATCTGGATTGCGAAATGATTTAAGTTTCGCGGAAAAAATCAAACAAAAAAGACTAGAAACTTTAAGTAAAATCGATCTTGCTGAATTCAGTAAAAAATCGCGGGAATTCACGAAAGGAATTATCCTTGCGGATCGGACGGAGATGGATCAGGAGACGGTTCAGGATTTCAGTAAATCCGGATTGATGCATGTTTTGGCGATTTCCGGTTCGCACATGGCGATTATTTTCTGGTTGATTTTGCTTGTTTTAAATTGGGTATTTCCTCCAAAATTTAGGAATTTCAAGATGGTTTTTGCCTTGGTTTTGATTTGGGCATTTGCGATTTTTATCGATTATGGAAGCTCGGTGGTGCGAAGTTGTATCATGATTTCTGCGTATTATATTTTCGTGATTTTGCAACGAAAACCAGATTTGCTTCATGCAATGGCTTTGGCAGCGATCGGATTACTCATTTTCGATACACAACAGCTTTTTGACGTAGGTTTTCAGCTGAGTTTTGTGGCGGTTTTCGGAATTTTCTGGCTGAACAAACCGATTTTAAAATACTTGCCAAAGCCCAAAAATAATTTTCAAAATTTCTTAGCCAATATCGTTTCTGTAAGTTTTGCGGCACAAATTGCAACGCTTCCGATTGTTATTTATTATTTTCATCAATATTCTTTGGTGTCGATTTTTGCGAATTTGGTGGTGATTCCTTTTTCAGAAATTATCATTATTTTTTCATTGTTAATGACTTTGCTCATTGGCTTTTCCGTTCAGTTTTCATGGTTGAATTTGATTTACGATAAAGTGGTGATTTTTACTTTGAAAATGATTCATTGGTTTGCCGATTTCGATTTTGCTTTCCATAAAATGCTTCCAATGACATTTTTGGAAGTTTTGGTCGCTTTTGCAGTGGTTTGGTTTTTAAGATTTGCGATTTTGAACCCGAAACTGAAAACCATTTCAAAAGTTGTTTATTTTCTTCTCATCTTCTTTGCACTGCGACTTTTGCTTAATTATAAAGCCGCTGAAATTGATGAGGTTTTGGAACATTCTTATTTTAAAGAGAAAATAGTTTCTGTAAAGAAAGATCGTAAAGTTATCTTTGTTTTAAGAGAAAAATCGAATTCCGAGAAAGTTCAACAATATATTATTGAACCTTATTTAACGGCAAGAAGAGTTCAGAATTTTGAGATTAAAATTTTACCAAAAGGAGTACACGAAGTTCAAATTGAAGGTAAAAATTACGATTTTGATTAACGTTAAAAAAATTATTTAGAAAGATTACAAACTAAAAAAATCTGATAAATCTCACCTTTAGATACCTTAACAATTTTTTAACTTTGTGGAAATTCAAATTTAAACATTAATTATGGCAGGATTAACAAGTTCTACTATCGGTAGAAAGTACGCAATGGCATTGTCTGCAATGTTTTTGCTCATATTCCTTATCATGCACCTTTCGGTGAATTTACTTTCAATTTGCAGCCCTTCAGCTTTTAATGCCGCATCGGAATTTATGGGTTATAACCCGTTTATTCAGTTCCTGATGCAGCCAATTTTGGGATTTGCAGTGGTGTTCCATTTCGTGATGGGATTTGTTCTGGAATTAAAAAACCGAAGCGCAAGACCAGTGAAATATGCAGTAAACCAAGGTTCAGCCAATTCTACTTGGATGTCGAGAAATATGATTATTTCCGGGTTGGTAGTTTTAGCTTTTTTGGGATTACACCTTTATGATTTTTGGTGGCACGAAATCAACTTCAAGTACATTGAAGCCAATACTCCGGATAACGGAAGATTCTGGGCGGAACTTCATGATAAATTTGCTGACCCGCTGAGAGTTGTTTTTTATGTAATTTCTTTCGTATTATTAGGATTGCATTTGGCGCATGGTTTCCAATCTTCTTTCCAGTCTGTGGGAGCGCGTCATCCGAAATACACTCCTGTTATCAAAACTTTGGGAGCTTGGTATTCCATTCTTATTCCTGCAGGATTTATTTTCATTGCAGTATATCACTTTTTAACTCAATAAATTTTAAGTTTTAAGTATTCTAAAATTTAAAGTTTAAAATTTAAAATTTCTATAAAATGAGCAAATTAGATTCAAAAATTCCGGCAGGTCCTTTAGCGGACAAATGGAAAAATCATAAAGACCACATGAACTTGGTTGCACCAAACAACCGCGATAAAATTGATATTATTGTGGTGGGAACCGGACTTGCAGGTGGTTCTGCAGCCGCAACTTTGGCGGAACAAGGCTATAATGTAAAAGCATTTTGCTACCAAGATTCACCAAGAAGAGCGCACTCCATTGCGGCTCAAGGTGGAATTAACGCAGCAAAAAATTATCAAAACGATGGCGACTCTATTTATAGATTATTTTACGACACGATAAAAGGTGGCGATTACCGCGCAAGAGAAGCAAACGTATATCGATTAGCAGAAGTTTCCGGAAATATCATCGACCAATGTGTTGCGCAAGGTGTTCCTTTCGGTAGAGAATACGGCGGACAATTGGATAACCGTTCTTTCGGTGGTGTGCAGGTGAAAAGAACTTTTTATGCAAAAGGACAAACCGGACAACAGTTATTGTTGGGAGCATATTCCGCAATGAGCCGACAAATCGGAAAAGGAAAAATAAAAATGTACAACCGTCACGAAATGCTTGAATTGGTAGTTGTTGACGGAAAAGCAAGAGGGATTATTGCTAGAAACCTTGTTACCGGAGAAATCGAGAGACATTCTGCACACGCAGTCGTTATCGCCTCCGGAGGTTACGGTAATGTGTATTTCCTTTCTACAAACGCGATGGGTTCCAACGTTTCTGCATCTTGGAAAATTCATAAAAAAGGAGCTTATTTCGCAAATCCTTGTTATGTTCAAATTCACCCGACATGTATTCCGGTTCATGGAACGCAGCAATCAAAACTTACTTTGATGTCGGAATCGTTAAGAAATTCAGGAAGAATTTGGGTTCCAAAAAATATCGAAGATGCAGAAGCAATTCGCGCAGGAAAATTAAAACCTGAAAATATCGCTGAAGAAAACAGAGATTATTATTTAGAAAGAAGATATCCGGCTTTTGGAAACTTGGTTCCTCGTGACGTGGCTTCCAGAGCGGCAAAAGAAAGATGTGACGCGGGTTACGGAATCGAAAACAACGATACAAAAGAAGGCGTTTTTTTGGATTTCTCAACAGAAATCATCAAAAAAGGACATGAAGCGGCTTTAGAGAAAAATATTCATAATCCTTCTCCGCAACAAATCTACGATCTTGGTAAAGCCTGGATCGAAGAAAAATACGGAAACCTTTTCGTAATGTACGAAAAAATTACGGCAGACAATCCTTATGTAACGCCAATGAAGATTTATCCGGCAGTTCACTACACCATGGGCGGAGTTTGGGTTGATTACAACTTGCAATCTACCATTCCAGGATGTTTCGTGATTGGAGAGGCGAATTTCTCCGACCACGGTGCAAACAGATTAGGAGCATCTGCATTGATGCAAGGTCTTGCGGATGGTTATTTCGTACTTCCATATACCATTGCCGATTATCTTTCTGCAGACATTAGAACGGGAGCAATTCCTACAAACTCAGCAGAATTTGACGCTGCTGAAAAAGAAGTGAAAGACAAAATCCATTTCTTCCTTAATAATAATGGAAAACATTCCGTAGATTACTTCCACAAAAAATTGGGCCACATCATGTGGAACAAAGTAGGAATGGGAAGAACTCCGGAAGGTTTGAGAGAAGCGATTTCTGAAATCGAAGAAGTAAGAAAAGAATTTTGGAAAGACGTAAGGGTTCCAGGTTCCAACGACGAAATGAATCCTGAATTAGAAAAAGCATTCAGAGTTGCAGATTTCTTGGAATTAGGACAATTGATGGCAATTGATGCTTTGAAAAGAGAAGAATCCTGTGGAGGCCATTTCCGATGGGATCACGCAACACCTGAAGGTGAAGCGGAACGTGATGATGAAAACTTCAAATACGTAGCCGCATGGGAATACCAAGGAAACGACATTAATCAGGAAATAATGCACAAAGAAGACCTGGTTTATGAAAATATCGAAGTGAAAACAAGAAGTTATAAATAATCTCCGAAAAAGTAAATATTAAAATGAGTGCTAAAAAAGGATTAAACCTGACTCTGAAAATTTGGAGACAGAAAAATAATAAATCAAAAGGTCAGTTTGAAACCTATAAAATTTCAGACGTTTCTACCGACTCTTCCTTTCTGGAAATGTTGGATATGCTCAATGAGAAGCTTATCAATGAAGGAAAAGAACCTGTAGCTTTCGATCACGACTGCCGCGAAGGAATTTGTGGAATGTGTTCGCTATATATCAACGGTAGAGCTCACGGTCCAGATACCGGAATTACCACTTGCCAGTTGCACATGAGAATGTTCAAAGATGGCGAAACCATTCATATCGAACCTTGGCGTAGTGCGGCTTTTCCTATAATTAAGGATTTAGTGGTGGATAGAAGCGCCTTCGATAAAGTAATGGCTGCAGGTGGATTTATTTCCGTGAACACTTCCGGAAATACTTTGGACGCTAACGCAATTCTTGTTCCGAAAGATGATGCAGACAAAGCAATGGATGCCGCAGCTTGTATCGGTTGTGGAGCTTGTGTGGCGACTTGTAAAAACGGATCAGCAATGTTATTTGTTGGTGCAAAAGTTTCCCAATATGCGTTGCTTCCGCAAGGTAGAGTAGAAGCGCAAAGAAGAGTTCTAAGCATGGTAAAAGCCATGGACGAAGAAGGCTTCGGTAACTGTTCCAATACTGGCGCTTGCGAAGTTGAATGTCCTAAAGGAATTTCTTTGGAAGTAATCGCAAGAATGAACCGCGAGTTTATGGCAGCTAATATCAATAGAGGATAAAAATCTTTATAAAATCTACAAGAATCCGTTTTCTTACACTGAAAGCGGATTTTTCATTGTTAAAATTTCACAAAAAATAGCCTAAAATTTTCGTTAACTCTTTATATAACTTACTTTTGTTCTCGTTATATTCAGAAAGAATAGAAATGTAACTGTAAACAAAATTTATACACAACAATACAAACATGAGTAAATATTTTTTAATGCTGATTTTTGCTTTCGTAGCAATTTCATGTTCAAAAAAGGTAGAAGTAAAAGGTAATTTCGCAGGTGGATCACCGCTAGAAAGAATCGAATTTATTGAAGCATCAGGTGTTGCAACTTTGCCTTTGGTTAATTTAGGAGTAGATTCAAAAGGAAGTTTTTCCGGTAGTTTTGAAGCCCCGAAAAACGGAATGTACATCATGTCTTATGCCGGTAAAACTGCAATGATTTACCTAAAAGGCGGACAGCAATTGAATATTTCTGGGCAAGCGGCCAATTTTCCTAATCAATTTACAATCACCGGTGATGCGAAAAACAACAACGATTTCCTAATGGATGTGCAAAAATTCGTACAAGGATATGCAGCGAAAATCAATGTTGGTGAATTAGTAAGCAAAAATGAAGATGCGTTCTTAAAAGAAATCGAAAAAATCAAAAATGATTTCGAAACCAATATCGATGCCGCAGCGAAAAAAGCATCTGCTGACAGCGAAGTAGTTCAGTATAAAAAAGACGAACTGAATGCAAGTTTGTTGGGATTGATGAACCAATACGAAATCAATCATGCGCAAATTACCCAAAATCCAAATTATAAGACCTCTAAAAATTTCAAAGATGCGGAAGCAAAGCTTGATGCCGATAGCGACAGAATGTTGAAAAATCAACCTATTTATAGAAATTATCTTTTAGGAAAATTGAGTCCAGAGTTCCAAAAATTTGCATCGGCAAACAGCAAAAGTGGAACGGAAATGTCTTCTGAGGTTTTCGCAAAATTTTTAGATACCAAAAAAGATCTTTCTCAAACTGCCAAAGATTATCTTTTAGCTTTCGTGCTTTCCAGCGGCGATATTACGCCGGGAATGACCAAGGAAAACTCCGAGAAAATTTCCAAAATCATCAAAGAAAAAATTAAAGATAGCCAAATCAAAAAAGATTTGGAAAGAATCCAATTTGTAATCGTAGGTCCAAAAGTGGGTGATGCAATGAGCAACGCAAAACTAGTAAAAGCAGACGGAAGCGATTATAAATTTGCTGGCGGAAAACCAACCTTGGTAATGTTCTACGCTTCGTGGAATCCTTATATTGCCGAAGGAACTATTCCTGTATTGAAAGAAGTAGTGAATTTCTACAAATCAAAAATGGATTTCACTTTCGTGAATCTGGACGATACCAAAGATCAATTTGTAAAAACAAGCAACGCACTTTTGAAAGGAATTCCGGGAACCAACGTTTATGGTGAAGGTGGAATGAACGCACAAATTGCGAAAGATTTGGGAATCTATGGTTTCAAACTTCCTTCTTTCATCGTTTTGGATAAAGATGGAAAAATTGCAAGCCGATTCTTCTACAACCTGGGCGATCCGGAAATTGTTACGGTTTTGGATAAACTTTCAGGATTGAAAGCACCTATGGTGCAGCCGGAAGCTACGTTGCAAAACGATTTATTGTCGCCACAGCCAGAAGTTGCTCCAACAAAGTAATTTCCAGCAGAAATTAAAATATTTCCTGCTCATTTTATTTGGGCAGGATTTTTTTTATATTCGTTTAAAATTAATTAATGAAAAACGATTTAATTATTTCTCCAAGCATCCTTTATTGGTTGGTCTTTTTCGGAATCATCTTTACTGTTTTTTCAGTAAGTTTTGATCTTTCATCTTTTGGCATCTCAGTTCAGATGGGGAAAATATTGTCCTATGTTGCGGTGTTGTGCAATTTTATTGTTGCTATCGTTCTTATTATTGATGTTTTTAAAAACCACAATCCTTCGAGATTTTTATGGACATTAGGATTTCTGCTTTTTGGAGCTTTCGTAGGATATTTTTACTTAAGAAATCGAGATTCTTATTCTGCGCAACCTTAGTTTTTATTCAATAGAAACGGGCTTTAGCTCGTTTTTTTGTAAAAGATCATTTGGCTTTAACCAAAATTTCGTCTATGCAAAATCTCATTAAAAATAATTTAATGAATTTCAAATTCCTCCGATTGAATTATCGCCTCTTTTTATTTTCAAAACCTTACTTTTGTGTTCATTAAAATTGTCGATGAGAAAGAAAAACAAAAATATCGTTTTAGAAAATATCAGATTGGTTTCTGCAGGTGCAAAAGGCGTAGCAATAGGCAAAACCGACGATGGTAAAACCGTGTTGGTTTCCGGTGCGGTTCCTGGTGATTTGGTTAATGCAAGAGTAAAAAAATCAAAATCAAATTATTTCGAAGCCGAAGCTGTGGAAATTTTGGAGGAATCTCCTTATCGCGTAGCTCCAAAATGTGTGCATTTTGGGGTATGTGGAGGTTGCAAATGGCAGAATCTTGCCTATGAGCAGCAACTTGTTTTCAAGCAAGACGAGGTTTATAACCATATCAAAAGAATTGGCGGCATCGAAGATTTCGAAACTTTACAAATTTTGGGAAGCAAGGAACAATATTTCTACCGCAATAAAATGGAATTTTCTTTTTCCAATGCTCGTTGGCTTACACAATACGAAATCAGTTCCGAGGAAAACTTCGGAAACCGCGACGCTTTAGGATTCCATATTCCGGGGATGTGGAGCAAAATTCTCGACCTCAAGGAATGTTGGCTTCAGGAAGATCCATCGAATGCGATTCGTTTGGCAGTGAAAAATTATGCGGTAAAAAACGGGTTGGAGTTTTTTGATGTAAAAGAACAAAGCGGATTTTTGCGAACTTTAATGATGAGGCAAAATTCTAAAGGGGAATGGATGGTGTTGTTCCAACTTTTCCGTGATGAAAAGGAAAACCGCGAGAAATTATTTGATTTTTTACTTTCAGAATTTCCGCAAATCAGAACTTTGGTTTATTGCATTAATTCAAAACAAAATGATTCTATTTACGATCAAAATGTCGTAATCTATTTCGGTGACGGCTTTTTGATGGAAGAAATGGATGGTTTGAAATTTAAAATCGGACCGAAATCTTTCTTCCAAACCAATTATAAACAAGCTTTAGAATTGTATAGAAAAACCCTCGAATTTGCAGATTTGAAAGGCGATGAGGTGGTTTACGATTTATACACCGGTACCGGAACGATTGCACAGTATGTTGCTAGAAATGCCAAACAGGTAATTGGTATAGAATCGGTTCAGGAAGCGATCAATGCAGCGAAAGAACACGCAGAACTGAATGGTTTATCAAATTGCACGTTCTATTGCGGTGACATGAAAGACATTTTCAATGATGAATTTTTAGCAAATCACCCGAAAGCTGATGTTTTAATTACCGATCCGCCACGAGATGGAATGCATCAAAAAGTAGTGGAGCAAATCCTGAAATTAGCTCCTGAAAAAATCGTTTATGTAAGTTGTAATTCCGCCACACAAGCGAGAGATTTAGCTTTAATGAAGGATCAATATCGATTGGTGAAAATATTGCCGGTTGATATGTTCCCACAAACGCATCATGTTGAAAATATTGCACTTTTAGTAAAAATTTAATGATGAAAGTTCTGAAAATTTTCCTGATTTCTCTGTTTTTATTTTCCGTTTTTTCCTGCGGAAGCGATGATGATATTTGCTTAAGCGGCGAGGCAACACCGAGAATGAAACTTAAATTCAAAACAAAAGCTACCGGAAAACTCAAAACAATGGATTCTATATTTGTAAATGTAGATTACGGAAGCGGTCCGGTTTCGGTGATTGCAGCAAAAACCAAGACCGATTCGGTTTTTATTCCTTTAAGAGTTGATGATGCACTTTTTACTAGAATTTATGTCGGTTTATCGAAAGCTGCAGTAACTTCTGAAGTGAAAGTGAATTGTACCACGAAATCAGAATATGTTTCCCCGGCTTGTGGAATCAAGAAAAATTATGAAAATGTAAGTGCTGTTTTGGAAGTGCCCAATCCTGTCTTAGAAGTCGAACAAAATCAAACTCAAATTACAGATGAATCCAAGACTCATTTTTTCCTTCTTTTTTAGCTTTATGTTCCTGATTTCTTTTGCGCAAAAGGAACAAGATTCACTTAAAACAAAATGGAAATACGAACCTAATTTTATGGTTGGGTTTGATGTTTTGAATGCGGGAATTGGCGTTTTTTCGGATCGAAAACTTTTTCAGGGATTTGTATCTTCTCGAATCAGTAAAAATATTCATGCCGTAGCAGATGTAGGTTTTGAAAAAAATATTTACCAAAAAAATGGCTATGACGCCTCTGTCGATGGACCTTTTTTGAAATTAGGTGCTTTTTATATGTTGGCGAATGATAAAGAAAACCCATTGAACGGATTCTACGCAGGTGGAAAATTGGCGGGTTCATTTTACAACCAAGAATACAAAGCGGTTCCTGTTAGGGGTTATGGCGGAAGCGAAACTTCGGTGGCTTTTCCTGCATCATCTCAAAGTTCGTATTGGATCGAAGCAACGGTTGGTGGACGCGTTCAATTGTTTGATTCGCCTTTTTATATCGATGTTACCGCACAACCAAGATATTTGCTATTTTCAACGACGCAAGACGATATCAAACCGATGATTGTTCCTGGTTTCGGAAAAAGTTCAGCTAAATTCAATGTTGGTTTCTCCTGGAATATCAATTATTACTTCTAAGCAATAAAAATACTATGTAATAAATAATATACTCGTAATTTTTTACGGGTATTTTTGTTTATAAATTCTTAATTAATAAAATTCAATTATGAATAATGAATTTTATTATCATTAATATTCTATAACTGATAATTATACGCTTGTTTTATTATCGAAAATTTCTGTATAATACTGAGTTATTGCAATCTTTATTTTGGCAATCGGGAAAAAAAAATTACATTTGAGAAAAATTATTTTAAAATTAATTAAACTTATGAAGAGAATTTTTACTTCTTTACTTTGTGGTTTGATGTCGACAGCTGCACTTGCACAGTGGAGCCCAACATCTATGCACGGTGAGAAAATCAGACCGACGTCTAAGATCACGAGTTACTATTCATTAGATCTTAATGCGATTAGATCTACACTGGCAAATGCTCAGGAAACAGGAAAAAGTGCAAAACCTGTAGAAATTAAATTGCCAACCCTAAACGGGAAAATTGAAAGGTTTGCGGTATATAGCGCGCCTGTTGTTGTGAAATCTATTGCAGATCGTCATCAGTTAGGCTCCTATGTAGGGGTAGGTATTGATGATCCTTCTGCATATGTGAGATTTAGTGTCGCTCCGAATGATTTTCAGGCGATGATGCTAAAAAATGGGGTTTATGAATTTATTGAACCTCAGAACGCCAGTAAATCTGTATATGGTGTACACAGCAAAACAGATAAAATTGCGGGTGATAAAGCGTTTGTTTGCTCTACAGACGAAGCACCTGTGACGAAGAAACAGATGGATGAGTTGTATAAATCGGGCAAAAGTTTTACCAACATGCCGACGAATTTTGCAAGATCCTCCGATCAAAAGTACAGAACCATGCGTCTTGCAATGACGGTGAATGGTGAATATACCCAATATTTTGGAGGTACCGTGGAGGGTGCATTAACACAAATTAATGCTACACTTACCCGTTGTAACTTTGTTTTTGAGAAGGACTTTGCTTTGCATTTAATCTTGCAGGACTTTCCAACCTTAATCTATACCGATCCTGCTACTGATCCGTATTCTACTACCTTGTCTTCATGGAACTTGGCGGCGCAAAAGGCAATTACTGCTGCTGCCGGAGAAGCGAACTATGATATCGGACATATGTTTGGGGCCTCCGGAGGTGGAGGAAACGCCGGATGTATCGGGTGTGTATGTATTAGCCCAACTTTGGATGCCAACGGAGTTCCAACCAATAACGGAAAGGGTTCGGGTATTACTTCTCCAGCGGATGGCAAACCATTTGGTGATAACTTCGATATTGATTATGTTGCACATGAGATGGGTCACCAGTTGGGAGGTAACCATACTTTCTCTCATTCTCTTGAAAGTTCGGGATCTAATATGGAGCCGGGTTCTGGTTCTACTATTATGGGTTATGCAGGTATTACTGCACAGAATGTGCAGGCACATTCTGATGCTTATTTCCACTACCGCAGTATTTTTCAGATCCAGACCAATCTTACAAACAAGACCTGCGATATTGAAACTGCAGTTGCAAACACGCCACCTGTAATTACGCCGATGGCAGATATTACCATTCCGAAGGGTACAGCTTTCTTCCTTACAGCACAGGCAACGGATGCGGAAAACGATCCGATCGATTATACTTGGGAACAGGTCGATAATGCTACCATACCTACTACAATTACAAATTTAGGAACACTGGCAACGGGACCTACTTTCAGATCTATTGCACCCACTGCAAATCCTGTAAGATACTTCCCGAAATTCGCTACTGTATTAGCAGGTAACCTTAAAAATAATGCAGACTGGGAAGCGGTATCTACTGTGGGAAGGGCGACTAACTTCATGGTAACAGTAAGAGATAACAACGCTGATATTGCTAAGCAGCAGACGCAAAGTGCACTACAAAAAGTTACTGTAAGTGATAACGGACCGTTTAAAATTACCTCTAGAAGAGTGTTTAACAATGTTGCAGGACCTTTAACCTGGGATGTTGTAGGTACAAATGCTGCACCTTTCAATGTAGCAAATGTGAAAATTGATTATACCCTGGACAATGGAACTACATGGATCGTCTTAGCAGCATCGACTCCAAATGATGGGTCTGAGGATTTCTACTTCCCAGCTCTAGTTGACAATACTGCATTGAAAATGAGAATTAGTGCCATCGGGAATGTATTTTACGCGATTTCGCCATTAACTGCAGGTCAGTATAAGGCTTGTGATGGAACAGCCCCAGACGGCCTTCAAGCAACTAATGTAGCATTAACAAGCGTAGACTTATCCTGGATTCCGGTGCAGAATGCAACTTACGTCGTAAGATATAAGAAATCCACAGACACTACGTGGACAGAAGTTGCTACAACGGCTACCAGTATCACCTTAACTGGTTTAGCTAACACGACAGCCTATGGTGTACAGGTAGCTGCAGTATGTAGTGGAACAACCGGAGCCTATTCAGCTACTGTTAATTTCACTACGCTAGAGCCAACCTATTGTACGGCGGGAGCTACAAGCACAGCAGGTGAAAAAATTTCGAATGTTACTTTTGCGGGAATTAATAACAATTCAACTGGAACGGTAGGCTACCAAAGTTTTACCAATGTAGTAGGAAAAGTAAACAAAGGTGAGGCTTACGCTTTTAGCGCATCGTTTACAGGTACTTCTTATTCCAGTGATCAGGTAAATGTTTGGATTGATTATAACAACGATAAAGATTTCGATGATCCGGGTGAAAAAGTTTTGACAACTGCCAAAAAATTATCACCTTGGACGGGTACCATCACGATCCCAGCTGATGTACCAAGCGGTACAACCAGAATGAGAGTGAGATTAAGTGACACGGCTTCAGGTGACAACAGTACTCCTTGTGGTACGTCAACTTACGGACAGGTAGAAGATTATACTTTAGAAATAGGTACGCTGGCAACTGTGGATACCGCAGTTTCTAATGTGCGTGTATATCCTAATCCTGCAACCGATGTGTTGAATGTTTCTAAAGTTTCTAATAATGCAACTTACAGCATCTACAATGTAGCTGGTCAAATCGTTGCTAAAGGAAAAATCGCAGATAACAAAGTACAAGTTGCTAAACTACAGGCTGGTGTTTACATCATCTCTGTAGAAGATAACGGAAATGTAGAAAAAGTGAAATTTATTAAAAAATAAAAACACATTTTAATAATAGTAGATCCCCGGAATACCACCGGGGATTTTTTGTGCAATTATTTTTATAATTTTTTTTCCAATAGATTTACAGGTGAAAAACAGAAATATTTTCCTCATAAATATTTTTAAACCAACGTTTAAGATTATTTAACATTTGTATAATTTATTTAACCAAACTTTAACCACGGCAAACCCTTTATTCATCATAGTAAATGTAAAAATTGATTTACTTTTGCTTCCTATATGAAACGATTTTTTCTACTTGTTGCGCTGTTTGTTTTAACACAGATTCATTCCCAGTTTTTCTCCGGCGAAATTATTATCAGAGATAATTCTGTGTACTATCTCAATCAGGTTTATGTAACCAACATTACTTCTCATAAAACTGTTTACACCGATTATTTCGGTACTTTTAAAATTCCGGCGAAACCAGGTGATGTAATTCGTTTTACTTCTATCGTTACCGATCGAAAAGATGTTACCGTAACCGCAGAAAATTTGCAGAATGCTAATAACTTTGTCGAACTGAAAATCGCTTACTATGATATTCAGGAAGTGGTTATTAATAAATTTAAACCTACCGGAAACCTGAGAAAAGATGTGAGTTCGCTGAAAACCGGAGAAAAAACATTGGCGCTGCAGAAAATGATCGGATTGCCTGCTCCCAAAGGTGATGGAACGTCTCCACAACTTCCTGTTGCTGGTTTTTCGGGTGGAGGCCTCACTTTTAGTTTAGAGAGTATTTATGACATCCTTTCAGGCGATCGCAAAAAGAAGGAACGCGCCAATCAATATGAAAAAATGAATGTTGCTGTAGCCAACATCAGAAAATATTATGGTGATGCATATTTTACTAACCTGAAAATTCCTGCCAGCTTCATTGATAATTTCTTGCAGTTTGTTTATACTTCTGAAGGTTTATTTCCTCTTATCGAAGAAAATAATTACGAGGCAGTTTCCGTTTATATAGAAAAGTACTTGCCGATTTATCAACGGCGACTTCGAAATTCACATTTGATGGACAACTTAGAATGATTTCTGAATCACATTAAAGCTAATTTATAATTTTTAAATAAATTTGCACAAAAATTTTAAGCTAAACTTATTATCAATAAAAATGTATTTTTTTAAAAATATACTCCTTTCTTTCGTATTCACTTCGGCAATATTCTCCGCACAGCAAAAAGGTAAAGATTATTCTCATATCCTCAGAAGTAATAATATTTATGAAATAGATGCATACCTAAAAATTGCACATCCGGATGAACCCAAAAGATCGGTCTTGAAACCAAGACTTATTCAATTGCTCAAAGATTATATAAAGAATGCTCAGCCAACAGATCAGCGTGTCAAAGATTTTCAAGAAAAGCTTGCAATTCTTCGCAGAAAGCCTTCGACAAAAATTGGTTTTGATGAAATGAATGAAACCATTCGCCAAAAACAGATTGCTTACTACAAAGAACGGCTAGAATCTTCCAACCAATCGAAAACATCGGATCCAAATCCGCAACCATCTTCCAATGAAGCGGTAGCTTATGAAAATCCAGAAGAGGAAGAATTTAAAATGCTGATGTCCACTAACCCAATCGAGCACAAGAATAACACGGTAAAAATCCTAAATTCGCTATTTGATAACAACCCAAACAGCACTGAAAGTATTGTAATGATTGAAAACAAATCGGAATGTAACATCATTATGCGAATGGAAGGAGTGGGTTTTACCAAGTATCGTCTCGCAATTCCTGCACAATCGGATAATACGATTGTGGTACCAAAAGGCGATTATCTTTTTTCAAGTTTGCTTTGTGGTGCTCAGTATGCGTCGCAAAAAACAGTGAAGCAGGCAATCATCGTAGAGTTGGGAGAATCTAAAGTTCATTGATTTTAATTTGGTTAAAAAAGCATTAAAGTCTATATTTTTGGTTATTTTTGCACGATTTTGAATAAGAAATGGGTAAAAATAAACTGGCAAGATTTGCCGAAAACAAAATACTTCCAAATGTATTTCAGCCGACCAGAGAAGAGGCGCTCGACAATTATCCTTTAAAAGGAAAATGGAGATCCGAAGTTTTCAAAAATGAGAATCCTATTGTCTTGGAACTCGGTTGCGGAAAAGGGGAATATTCCGTAGGATTGGCAAAGTCTTTTCCTGAAAAAAACTTCATCGGGATTGATATCAAAGGTGCTAGATTTTGGTTTGGAGCTAAAGAAGCTCACGAGAAAAACCTCAATAATGTCGCTTTTTTGAGAACGCAAATCGAATTGGTAGATTGTTTTTTTGACCAAGATGAGGTTGATGAAATCTGGATTACCTTCCCGGATCCACAGATTAAATACCGCAGAACCAAACACCGAATGACGCATCCTGACTTTCTGGATCGCTACAGGAAAATTTTAAAGAAAGACGGTATTATTCATCTGAAAACCGATTCGGAATTTCTTCATGGTTATACTTTAGGATTGCTTCAGGGACAAGGTCACGAAATTATTTCTGCACATCACGATATTTATGGAGCACCGGAATACGAACCGGGAACGCCACTTCTGAGAGAAATAAAGACCTATTACGAGGGATTATTTTCCGCAAAAGGGAAAACTATTACTTATATTAAATTCAGAATTAAGTAACTGTTTTCGATTTAAATTTTTAAATCATTTTCATTTAAACATAAAAAAAGCTCAGAAATTAATCTGAGCTTTTCTTGTATTGAAGATAAAATCTTATTCTGCAGCAGTGTCGAAATCTGCATCAGCATCAGCAGATACTTTTTCTCCTTCTTCTTTAGATTTTTCTTTATCAGCTTTTCTTTGAGACAATCCGTCTTTGATAGATGATGAAACTACGCTCAAGATCATATCGATAGATTTAGAAGCATCATCGTTTCCTGGGATTACAAAATCTACTTTTCTTGGATCTGAGTTCGTATCTACGATAGCGAATACAGGGATACCCAATTTTTTAGCTTCAGTAACCGCGATGTGTTCTTTCATAATATCAACTACAAAAAGAGCTGATGGAAGACGAACCATGTCAGAAATAGAACCTAAGTTTTTCTCAAGCTTAGCTCTTTGACGATCTACCTGAAGTCTTTCTTTTTTAGATAAAGTTTCGAAAGTTCCATCTTTCTTCATTTTATCGATATGGTTCATTTTCTTAACGGCCTTACGGATGGTAACAAAATTTGTTAGCATTCCACCAGGCCATCTTTCAGTGATATAAGGCATATTAAGGTCAGCCGCATATTTTGCAACTACTTCTTTCGCTTGTTTCTTTGTAGCCACGAAAAGAACTTTTTTGCCAGCAGAAGTAATTTTTTCCAAAGCGCTACAAGCTTCGTCTAATTTTACAACTGTTTTATGTAAGTCTATAATGTGAATACCGTTTTTCTCCATAAAAATGTATGGAGCCATATTTGGATTCCACTTTCTGGTCATGTGACCGAAGTGAACACCTGCCTCTAAAAGGTCTTTAACATTTGCTTTTGCCATGTCGCTTTTTTATTTTTAGTTTACGTTCCGCATTTGTGCAATCAACAATTTCTTTAGATGGGAGAAATGTTTGGGTGCTAAACTAACGGGGCATTTTGTTAGGCTTTAGGCTTTAGGCTATAAGTGCTAAGCTTTCAAGCGGTTTAATAATTTGTAGGAATTGAAGCTTAATGCATAAAGCATATTGCTTACAGCAATTCTTAACGTTTTGAGAATTGGAATTTCTTTCTTGCTTTTTTCTGACCTGGTTTCTTTCTTTCAACCATTCTTGCATCTCTTGTAAGCAAGCCGTGAGGTTTCAGCAATAATCTGAACTCTTCGTTGATTTCGCATAATGCTCTAGAAACTCCTAGTCTGATCGCTTCTGCCTGACCTGTAATTCCACCTCCGAAAATATTCACTGTTACGTCATACTGACCTACAGTTTCTGTCAACAAAAATGGTTGGTTCACTTTGTATACCAAAACATCGGTTCCGAAATATTCTTTAGAATCCTTTTTGTTGATGGTAATTACACCAGAACCTGGTCTTACATAAACTCTTGCTACAGAAGTTTTTCTTCTTCCGATTTTATGAACTATTGACATATTAATTATTTGAATTCGTTAATATTAATAACTTTTGGCTGTTGAGCTTCGTGTTTGTGTTCTGTACCTTCATATAAATAAAGGTTAGTAAACAATTGAGATCCCAATTTGTTTTTTGGAAGCATTCCTTTTACAGATTTTTCCAATACTTTTAAAGAATCTTTTTTCTGAAGTTCAAGAGCAGTCATCGACTTTTGACCACCTGGATATCCAGTATGCCAAATGTAAGTCTTGTCAGCCCACTTGTTCCCGGAAAGGGTTACTTTCCCAGCATTCAAAACGATTACGTTATCTCCACAATCTGCGTGAGGCGTAAAATTCGTTTTGTGCTTTCCTCTCAAAATCTTTGCAACCTTAGAAGCTAGTCTTCCTAATGGCTGTCCTTCAGCGTCTACCACAACCCATTCTTTATTAGCGGTAGCTTTGTTAGCTGAAACGG
Organism: Kaistella haifensis DSM 19056; assembly: GCF_000735695.2. Taxonomy (GTDB): domain Bacteria; phylum Bacteroidota; class Bacteroidia; order Flavobacteriales; family Weeksellaceae; genus Kaistella; species Kaistella haifensis. The sequence continues at coordinate 128,926 of NZ_JASZ02000001.1, read as the reverse complement.
TTTTGTAACTTAATGTATTCACACTTTTTCGTTTAACGATTAAACATAATTTTCCCTAAATAGGGTGTGCAAAGGTAAAGATTTTTTTTGAAACAGAAAATATTTTAGAAAATATTATCCTAAGGTTTTGAAAATGATGGGTTTATTGATGCTTTTATTCTCTTTAATGAGCCTAAATTTTATTGAATTCTCTATTATCTTCTTAAAGATTTCGAACTTTTAAAACTCGCAAAGACATAATATGCCACAAAAACCATCGAGAATTTAATCACTGAAGGCACTGCTTTTTCTATATCAAATAGTAAAAATCCCAAAATAATTAAAACTCCCATCCCCAGAAATGAAATCCCCAGCTTCTGCGCCAAAGTGAATTTTTCATCATCAAGGAAATAAGCCATTCCCCAAGCCGCACCAAATGCAATTGCATAATATAAATCCAACGCCCAACCTTGGCTTCCCAACAAAAAATAATTCAAAAGAAAACTGATCACGATTCCGGCGAAAAAATAAATAATGACGCGTTGCATATTAATAAAGTTTCCGCAAAAATAAAGATTTAATAAACAAATTGGTATTTTTTTTATATTTGAGAAAAATATAACAGTCGTGAAAATTAGACCAACATTGACAATTTTGAGTATTTTGTCTCTTATTTCTTGCCAACGAATTATTGATAATCTTAGGGAAGAAGATGCTAATGAAAATTACGTATCTCCTTTTAAGGGCGTTTATAAAGGAAATTATTCCGGCGACGAAGTAGGTTCTTTAACCATTGAAGTAGCCCAAAACGGTTATATTTCGGTTACGAAAGTTTCGCAATTCAGTACCGAAAACTCTTTTGTTTCAGGAATGGTGCGGGATGATGGCGCGCTGCAATCCGTTACTTTACAATCGGGTTTTACCTTGCGGGGAAACTTAAAAACAAAATCCGGCACCTGGAAAATGGGTGATTGGGTCGGAAACTGGTCGGTTACAAAACAATAACAATATTATATGACAAAGTTTTTATCGTTGGCGGTGCTTTCATTAGGAGCAATCGCGTTTGGACAAAAAAATGCAAGTGTAGAAAAATCGGTAACAGGAATCCAGATCGGTCTTTTCGGTGCAGAACTTTATAATGAAGCAAAACTTTCTGATGAATTTTCGCTTAGAAGTCAGTTGGCTTTATATCCATCTATTTGGGGCGGAGATTTGTATAGTAAAACGGGTTTCGCACTAGCGCCAGCAATTTCTATTGCACCAAAATATTACTACAATCTCCAAAAAAGGAGTGAGGCAGGAAAAAATACATCAAACAACTCCGGAAATTATATTTCAGCTGTTGTTGAATATGTTCCAAATTGGTTCGTAATTTCAAATGTTTCGGGGATTGAAGTTAACGAAATGATTTCTTTAGTTCCAACTTGGGGCTTGCGAAGAAATTTTGCTGAACATTTCAACTACGAGTTTAAAGCGGGTGTAGGAATTGGTAAAATTTTGCAAAAAGGATATGATGCCCAAGTTGTGCCCCAATTAAGTTTTAAAATTGGTTACGATTTTTAACATCAAATTTTGATATTTAATACTTAAAACCCTTTCAATCAACAGAAAGGGTTTTCTTTTTTAAAATTACAAAAAATCCTATATTTGGAATCTTACGAACATTCAATTATGGAAATTCAAAAATATTCTCCAAAAAACAAAATCCGTATCGTTACCGCCGCTGCATTATTCGATGGCCACGATGCTGCGATCAATATCATGCGTCGCGTAATCCAAGGAACCGGCGTAGAAGTTATTCATCTCGGCCATGACAAATCCGCTGAAGAAGTAGTAAACTGTGCGGTTCAGGAAGACGCCAATGCAATTGCCTTAACCTCCTATCAAGGTGGTCACAACGAGTATTTCAAATACATTTATGATTTATTAAAAGAGAAAAACGCTTCTCACATCAAGATTTTTGGTGGTGGAGGCGGCGTTATTTTGCCTGAAGAAATCAAAGATTTGATGGATTATGGCGTGACAAGAATTTATTCTCCTGATGATGGCCGCGAACTCGGTTTGCAGGGAATGATTGACGATTTGGTACAGAAATCCGATTTTCCAACAGGAGAAAAAATTACCGTTCAAGATTTAGATAAAATTAAATTTGAAGATTCAAAATCAATTGCTGAAGTGATTTCTGCTGTTGAAAACTTTTCCGAAACTAAACCTGATTTGGTTAAGGAAATAGAGCAAAGATCAAAAGATTCACACATTCCAATTATCGGAATAACCGGAACCGGTGGCGCAGGAAAATCCTCCTTAACCGACGAATTAGTAAGAAGATTTTTACGCTCCAATCCGGAGAAAAAAATTGCCATCATCTCCATCGATCCTTCCAAAAAGAAAACAGGGGGTGCACTTTTGGGCGACAGAATCCGCATGAATTCAATTAATGATCCGCGAGTTTATATGCGTTCTATGGCAACTCGGGAGAACAACGTTTCCGTGTCGCCGCACATTCATTCCGCATTAAATATTCTAAAAATAGCAAAACCTGATGTCATCGTTCTCGAAACATCCGGAATCGGACAATCTGGTTCAGAAATTACCGATATCGCGGATGTTTCCATGTATGTGATGACGCCGGAATATGGTGCGTCAACCCAATTGGAAAAAATCGACATGCTTGATTATGCAGATTTGGTTGCGTTAAATAAATCCGACAAACGAGGTGCTTTGGATGCACTGCAAGCGGTAAAAAAACAGTTTCAGAGAAATCATCTGCTGTTCGAGCAGCCTTTGGAAGAAATGCCGGTTTACTCGACGAAAGCAAGCCAGTTCAACGATTGGGGAACGACTGAACTTTATAATGAATTAATTAAAAAACTAAATGAAAAGTTCGACGGATTAAATCTGAGCGGATATATTGAGCAGAATGTTTCAGAAGAAACCACCATTATTCCTCCGAAAAGAGTTCGCTATCTTTCCGAAATCGTTGAAAACAACCGTGCTTACGACAAAGATGTGGTTGATCAGGCATTGATCGCAAGAAAACTTTACCAACTTCAAGGCGCCAAAAATATCCTCGAAGACGATGTAAATTCCCAGGAAATCCTCGAAAAAAGATATCAGAAAATCAAAAAAGATCTTAGCCAGGAAAATATTTATTTCTTGAACGGTTGGCACGATTTCAAACTGAAGCACGAAGCTGATGAATATATTTATCTCGTTCGGGGTAAAGAAATTAAAGTTCAGACCAAATCTGAAACGCTTTCTCATCTTAAAATTCCGAAAATTGCTTTGCCGAAATTTCAGGATTGGGGCGATTTAATTCGTTGGAAAGGCCAGGAAAATGTTCCCGGAGCATTTCCATTCACTGCCGGAATTTATCCTTTCAAAAGAACTGGAGAAGATCCAACAAGGATGTTTGCCGGAGAAGGAGGACCCGAAAGAACCAACCGAAGATTTCATTACGTTTCCGCAGAAATGGATGCCAAAAGACTTTCTACAGCGTTCGATTCGGTGACGCTTTACGGTCAGGATCCTGCTTTTCCGCCGGATATTTATGGGAAAATCGGGAATGCAGGAGTTTCGATTGCGACTTTGGATGATGCGAAAAAACTCTATTCAGGGTTCGATTTGGTGAATGCAATGACGTCGGTTTCGATGACGATTAATGGTCCGGCGCCAATGTTGCTCGCGTTTTTCATGAATGCAGCCATTGATCAGAACTGTGAAAAATACATTGAGGAAAATAATCTTTGGGATAAGGTTGAAGCAAGACTCAAAGAGAAATTCGACGATAAAGGACTGAGCCGCCCAACTTATAGCGGCGATCTTCCTCCTTCGAATAACGGATTGGGTTTGAAATTATTGGGACTTACCGGCGACGAGATTTTAGATGAGGAAACGTATGCGAAAATTAAAGCCGAAACCATCGCAACAGTTCGTGGAACGGTTCAGGCAGATATTTTGAAGGAAGATCAGGCGCAAAATACTTGTATTTTCTCTACCGAATTTGCCTTGAGATTGATGGGCGACGTTCAGGAATATTTCATTAAAGAAAAAGTGAGAAACTTCTATTCCGTGTCGATTTCCGGTTACCATATCGCTGAAGCTGGAGCGAATCCGATTTCTCAATTGGCATTTACGCTTGCAAACGGTTTCACGTATGTGGAATATTATTTGAGCCGCGGAATGGATATCAACGATTTTGCTCCGAATTTATCCTTCTTTTTCTCGAACGGTATCGATCCGGAATATGCGGTGATTGGCCGTGTCGCAAGAAGAATTTGGGCTAAAGCAATGCGCGAAAAATACAACGCCAACGAAAGAAGCCAGATGTTGAAATACCATATCCAAACTTCCGGGCGTTCGCTTCACGCGCAGGAAATCGATTTTAATGATATTAGAACTACGTTGCAGGCGCTATATGCGATCTACGATAACTGCAACTCGCTGCACACCAATGCTTACGACGAGGCGATCACCACGCCAACCGAAGAGTCCGTGCGTAGAGCAATGGCTATTCAGCTGATTATTAATAAAGAATTAGGTTTAGCGAAAAACGAGAATCCTTTACAAGGTTCTTTCATTATTGAAGAACTGACGGATCTAGTTGAAGAGGCTGTTTATGCTGAATTCGACCGAATCACCGAACGTGGCGGCGTTTTGGGCGCTATGGAAACCATGTACCAGCGATCCAAAATTCAGGAAGAATCGATGCATTACGAATGGCTGAAACATACCGGCGAATATCCAATTGTCGGCGTGAATACTTTCCTTGGCAAAGACGGTTCACCAACGGTTTTACCTGGCGAAGTAATCCGTTCTACTGAAGAGGAAAAGCAACAGCAGATTAAAAATTTGGAAACTTACCAAATTGCCAACAAAGCCCATACACAGAAGATTTTGGAAGAATTACAACACGCAGCCATCAATCAAAAAAACCTTTTCGAAGTGATGATGGAAGCGGTGAAATTCTGTTCTCTTGGACAGATTACTAATGCTTTGTTTGAAGTGGGCGGAAAATACAGGCGGAATATGTAGTTTTTATCAACTAAAAAAACCGTCAAGGTTTTTAAAACCTTGACGGTTTGTGTAGATGGCTATCAACAAGAAAATCCAATTATAATGGCAGATAAACTCCTTCTCGAGCCAGGAAATTATTACCACATTTACAATCGTGGAAATAATGGACAGAATATTTTCTTTGAAAAAAGAAATTACGAGTTTTTCCTGCACAGAATGGATCAATATCTTTCCCCGTTTTGTGAAATTTTGGCGTGGGTTCTTCTCAAAAATCACTTTCATCTTTTAGTTTTTATAAAGGGTGATATCGATACCGAAAAATTAATTTATACTGCCACGCAGGTTCCAAAAAAGGTAGATGTTCATTTGCAGTTTGGACATTTTTTCAACTCTTATGCAAAAGCCATTAACAAGCGATATGAAAGAACAGGATCATTATTTGAGAAGAATTTTGAAAGAAAATTAATCGATTCTGAAGAACATCTTCGAAAAGCAATTCATTATATCCACCATACTCCCAAAAAATATGGCTTTACAGAAAATGTTTTCGATTATCCGTGGAGTTCTTATGGAAGCATAATTTCCGATAAACCGACAAAATTAAAGCGAGACCTAGTATTATCTTTATTTGAAGATGTTGAAACTTTCAAAGCGATTCATGATGGAGAAATGGATTACGGAGAATTATTTTAATAACTACTACAAATACAAACCGTCAAGGTTTTTAAAACCTTGACGGTTTCCTTTAAATCCTTGTTTTTTTATTAGAATTAAATTTAATATTTTTATAAAAATTACAAATGTGAATCCTTTAAAAATATTAATTTATTCAACTTTTTTTCTAGCTATTTTTTCGGCCTGCAAATCCGAATCCGAGAAATTGGTCGATGAAAGTGTAAAAAGGAATGCCATTATCGATAGTACAATTACGCAGTTTAAGAAAAATTTGTTGGTGCAACAGATGGATTCGGTATTTTCACAATCGAAATTCAACGGAAGTATTTCGGTAATGCAAAATGGCAAAATTCTTTATGAAAAATATAATGGCTTTGAGAATTTTAAAACCAAAACTCCGCTTGATAGCAATTCGGTTTTCGCCATTGGATCGGTGAGTAAACAATTTACTGCGGTGATGATTTTGCTTCTTGAAGAACAAGGAAAATTGAAAGTGGAAGATCAAGTTTCAAAATATTTAAAAGAATTTCAGTCCAAAACTTTTGAAAATATCACCATTGGGCAATTGCTGAATCATACTTCCGGGCTCAGCGATTCGGGAAGTGGTTTGCTTTCAAAATCTGGAACAAAATTCAATTATTCCAATAAGGGTTACCGATATTTGGGTGAATTGATCGAGGAAGCTTCGGGAAAAACATATGGCGAAAATGCGAAAGAACTTTTTGCGAAAGCCGTGATGAAACATTCTTCAACTTCAGATTTATTCGTGAATCATCATTTTTCGAGCGCGTATTTGGGAAATTCTTCTCGATTTCTGGAAGTCGAAAATATGCCCACAAGACTTTCCAATAGTGAGATTTCGGTAGGAGCAGGTGGTGTACTCTCCACAGTTTCGGATTTGCATCAATGGAATTTTGCTTTATATAATGGAAAAATCCTTAAACCGGAATCGCTTAGAAAATTTATGTCCCAATCTACGGAAAATAACCACCCAATTTTGGGGAAAGTGGGTTATGGTTTTGGAATTATGATGAATGAGGGAAAACCAAAATCCTATTTTCATACCGGTTATGTGAAAGGATCGCCATCATTAAATATTTATTATCCCGAAACGAAAACTTCGGTGGTCATTCTCTCGAATATTGCTGATGAAGCGAAAGGGAAAAACGCTGTTTTTAATCCTCACAAAGAAGTAAAAAAAATTATGGAAGTTGTTGAAAATGCAATGATTGAAACGAAAAAAGATCTTCATTAAAATAAAAAATCCGGAACGAAGTCCCGGATTTACTTTTGAAAAAAAATATCTATTTCTTGTTGAAATCTCCTGCGTACACCGAAATAATTTTGTCTAAACTTAAATATTTCTTCAGTGCGGCATTCACTTCTTCCAATTTTAAAGCTTGGATTTTTGTGTTCAATGCGTCGTATTCATCAAGTGAAACTCCGTATTGAAGTTTTTTGTTGACCAAATTGATCAAAGTATTATCCATTCCAAGATTGGTTTGCTGAACGTTTGCGTAGCTTTTTTTATTGTCAGCCAATTCCTGAGCGGTAAAACCGTCTTTCAATGCTTTGGAAACTTCTTCTTTCCAAGCGGCTTCTACAGCATCTCTTTTAGTCGGATTTAAGAATGCATAATAATTCCAGGAAGCCACATCATTGGTCACCGGAACGCTGAGGTAAGAACCCACACCGTAGCTGATTCCTTCTTTTTCGCGCAATCTCATCGGAAGTCTTGCAGAAAGGAAACCTCCACTTCCCAGGATTTCATTGGCCAATACCAAAGCTGCATAATCAGGATGTTTTTGATCCATTCTGAATTTTTCGGTTCCTAGAGCGACCGCGTTTTCCTTATCGGGAGTGATGAAGTTTTTGTCCAATTTTTTAGTTTCAAAATAGGTAGGTTTCACTTCGGAATATTTGATTTTTGCGGTGAATTTTCCGAAGGTTTTTTCTAATGAATTTGCCGTAGTTTTAGCATTGATACTTCCTAAAACAGTTCCGAGTCCATCATTTGCACCCATCAAATTTTGATAGAAAGCGGTGATTTGATCGCGGGTTACTTTTTTGTTATTGTCTATTTCTTCTTGCAAAGTTGGCGTGTAGAAAATGCTTTCTTTCGGATAAGGATTTGCCAGGCGTTGAAGTTCGTTGCTTGCGATGGCTTGCGGATCTTTTTGTTGCGCTTCCAAATACGTGTTGTTTTCAGCAATCATTTTCGTAAGCTCGTTTTGCGGGAAGGTTGCATTAGCTAAAATATCCTGCAAAATATCCATTACTTCGGCGAAATTGTTTTTATAAGTCGATACATTAATCAAGAAATTTTGACCACTGGTTCGGAAATAGATTGAAGAATTGAGTTGATCCAAACGATCCTGGATTTGTTCTTTGGTTTTCGTTTTGGTTCCTGAACTGAGTAAAGCTGCAGTTAAAGCTCCGACGGACGATTTTCCGGCCAATTCTTTTTCATTACCGATAAGTAATTTGAAGTTGGCGATAATTTTTTCACCCTTCAATTCTTTGTTTACCAAACCGTATTTCATACCGTTCGAAAGTACGCCTTCTTTCAAATTGTTTTTTAAGTTGGCTATGCTTGCTTCGAAAGGAGCGGCTTCTTTTTCTAGAGCTTTTCCTTTGTAATCTTTGGTAAGCGCGGCAATTTGTTCATTGCTGAATTCTGCAGGTTTTACACGTTGCTCGTCTTTGGAAGGAATAAACATTCCTACAGTTCTGTTATTGCTTTTAAAATATTTTTGTGCAACTCTGTTGAGGTCTGCAAGACTTAATTTTTCAACATTATCACGATAAAGGAAAGCTAGCTTGTAACCGCCGGTTCCAACAATTTCTGTATAACCAATAGCTTTGTTAATAGTGTTGTTCTTAGTGTTTTCTATTTGTTTTAAAAGTTTTGCTTTCGCTCTTGCTAAATCCTGTTCTGTGTAGGAGATTGTTGCAATTTTATCGAGTTCAGATCTAACCACATTTTTTGTCGCTTCCAAATCTTTATCTTTTGGAACATCAAAATGGAAATAAACCAATCCAGCATCTCTCACAGTTGGCGAATAAGCCCATAAACTCGATACTTTTTGAGTTTCAACCAAGTTTTTATACAAATAACCAGATGGATCCGCAGTTAATACCTCTATTAAAGCATCCAAAGCTGCATAATCCTTGTCCGCATAAGCCGCGGCATGATATGCTGCTGAAACAATTTTGCTGTCTCCGGATCTTCTTACTTCCACGAATTTTTCACCATCTTGTGCGGGTTCTACTGTGTAAGTTCCACCGAGTTCGCGGCTGGGTTTCGGAAGTGGAGCAAAATATTCTGAAACGTATTTCAAAGCATTCGCTTCATCAAACTTCCCGGCAATAACCAAAGTTGCATTATCCGGTTGATAATATTTTTCATAAAATTTTCTAAGCACCGGAGCTTTCACTCTTTCGATATCTTCTTTGCTTCCGATGGTGCTGTTCCCGTAGTTATGCCACAAATACGCAGCAGAAAACACTTTTTCCATAAGAACTCCGGTCGGATTATTTTCACCGATTTCGAATTCATTTCTTACCACCGAAAATTCTTTATCGAGGTCACTTTGCAAAATAGTTGCATTAATCATTCTGTCCGCTTCCATCATCAAAGCCCACTTTAGATTTTCATCATTGGAAGGGAAAATTTCGTAATAATTGGTTCGGTCGTACCAAGTGGTTCCGTTTGCAGCGCCACCTTTATCAGAAAGTTGCTTCTTGATGTCGCCAAGGTTTTTAGTGCTTTTAAAAAGCATGTGTTCCAGTAAGTGAGCCATTCCTTTTTCGCCGTAACCTTCGTCTTTTGAACCTACATTGTAAATAATGTTCACCACCATGTTACTTTGTGAAGGATCGGGTAGAAGCAGGATTTTCATTCCGTTGCTCAAGGAATATTCCTTGGTTCCCTCGATGTTGGTCACAAATTTCGGGGCTTCATGTTTTTGTGCATAGGCTAAATTTCCGGCGGAAAGCGCAGTCATCAGCGTTAAGCTTAATAGAAATTTTTTCATGTTTTTTATTTTGTTTTTTTGTTGCTAATGCTTTTTTTTGGCTTAAAATTTTAAGATTCTTGAAAATAACTCTTATTCAATAAGATAACGTGTCGGTAAACAAATTTAAAATTATTTTTCTGATTTAATGATTATAAAATGAGGCAATTTGTTTGAAACTGCTATTTTTGTGAGGTGCAAACAGAAAAAATTATTTTAGGAATCGATCCGGGAACCACAATTATGGGTTTCGGAATTATCGCTGTGAAAGGAAGTTCCATCGAACTGATTTCCATCCACGAACTTATTTTAAAGAAATATCCTAATCACGAAACGAAACTCAAAATTATTTTTGATAAAACATTAGCATTAATAGATGAATATCACCCTGATGAAGTCGCTTTGGAAGCACCTTTTTTTGGAAAGAACGTGCAAAGTATGTTGAAACTTGGTCGTGCGCAAGGTGTTGCAATGGCGGCATCACTTCATCGGGATATTCCGATTACCGAATATTCTCCGAAAAAAATAAAAATGGCGATCACCGGAAACGGAAATGCGAGCAAAGAACAAGTCGCCGGAATGCTAAAAAACCTTTTGAAATTGAAAGAATTTCCAACAAAATACCTCGATGCTTCCGATGGTTTAGCGGTCGCGGTTTGTCATCATTTCAATTCTGGGAATCTGGTTTCAGATAAAAATTATTCGGGTTGGGATAGTTTTCTGAAACAAAATCCGGATCGAATTAAGTAGGAAATATTTTCTTTTAATTTTCTTAAGTATTTTGTAAATTATTGAATTTTAATGATTTAATTTGTAAAATATATTTACAACAATTCTACAAGCTATCTTCTTTGTTAAACATAATACTATTTGTAACATTTTGGAGTTTTTATGGACAAATTTAATAAGTTTAATGAATTTTAAGTACGGTAAGAAATGAAAAATATCTCTCAAAATATAAAACCTATAAATCATAAAATGAATTGGTTTCAGCAGTTTTTGATTATTTGTTCCGGCGGAAATCTTCATATCCTGAGAAAAACTCCGAGTGAGTGGAATAAATTTGCTGGAATCGGCGGAATTGTTTTATTTACGGCAGTTTTCGCAACTTTATCAGCTGGATATGCGATGTTTACGGTGTTTGATGATCTTTGGGTTTCGGCAGGATTTGGGTTGCTTTGGGGACTGATGATTTTTAATCTTGACCGCTATATCGTTTCTTCCATTAAGAAAACAGGAACTTGGTGGAACCAGATTTTAATGGCAATTCCAAGGTTGATCTTAGCGACATTTTTAGGAATTATTATCTCGAAACCTTTGGAACTTAAAATCTTTGAGAAGGAAGTCAACAAACAGCTGAATACCATTATTCAGCGAAATAAAACCCAACTTCAGGCGGAAATGAATGGTAGAATTTTGCAACAATCGGGACCTTTTGAGACTGAGAAAAAACAAATTTCCAACAAAATAGCGGAGTATCAAAAATCTTATGATTCTGCTGCGGTAGAGCTAGAGAAGGAAATTCTGGGGAAACAGAGTGGTTTGACGAGTGGGAAAGTAGGTTTCGGTTCCAATGCCAAAAGGAAATCTGAATTGAAAGAACAGCGTCGCCAGGATTTGGAAAATTATCAAAAACAAATCGCTCCAAGATTGGAATATTTAGATAAAGAAATCTCTAAAGTCTACACCAATATCGAAACGGAAAGAAATAAAACCGAAACTTTTGAAGACAAATTCAATGGTTTTGCCGCCAGACTTCAGGCCCTTGATGAGTTGGGAAAAAACACCCCGATTATTGGAATTGCGGCTGCTTTTATCATGGGACTTTTTATCTGCCTGGAAATTTCTCCGGTTTTGGTGAAATTAATTTCGTCCGTTGGTCCTTATGATTATCTTTTAGAAAAAACAGAAAACGATTTCCGTTTATATTCCAAGGAAAAAATTGAAAAAGGAAATGCTGGAACCGATTGGCGAATTGAGGATTTTAAAGAAAATTTAGGCATAGATAATCCTGCTGAAAGGCACACTTAATTTCCTGAAAGTTTCAAAATCAAAGGTGCGCTGATTTGTTTTTGTGAGTAATATTTTGCTGCACAAACGTTAGTTTTCATCGTGTAATTTCCTTTATAAATGACAAATTGATTTTTGCTGTGTTTCGGAATTGGTAGATTGTAAATCCTGTTTCCCTGAATTTCCACCAATCTTAGAATGATATCGCAACTGGAATTGTTGTCGATGACAGCGGCGGTTTTCGGATCATTGGAGTCGTCGTCATTCAAAAGATAGGTGAGGACTTCCGCGATTACTTGTTTTTTATTGATTTGATCTTTTTCCATCAACTCTTCGAATTCGTTGCTTTCAGTTTTTAAAACTGTTGTTTTTGACGGATATACAGGATTTGCTGAAGGCATAATATCACATTGAACCACAAAGAAAAGCAGGAGAAAAAGGAAGTAATATTTCATTTTTAAAATGATTAAAAAGTAAAATTAAACAATAATTTTCAACATTACAGCATAAAAAAAAGGGTTGCTCAATTGGCAACCCTTTGGTATTTTAAAATTTTTTATAAAGAATAATTCGGTGCTTCCTGAGTAATAATCACATCATGAGGATGCGATTCTTTCAAACCGCTTCCTGTGATCATCACCATTTTGCCGTCTTTTTGTAGCGTATCGATATTTTTGGTTCCGCAATAACCCATTCCGGCACGGATTCCTCCTGTTAGTTGAAACACCACTTCTTCCAGTTTTCCTTTGTGAGGAACTCGTCCTTCAATTCCTTCTGGAACGAATTTTTTGGCTTCACTTTGGAAATATCTTTCTTTGCCGCCCCGTCTCATGGCGGAAAGTGAGCCCATTCCTTGATATGCTTTGAATTTTCTTCCTTGGAAAATAATTTCCTCACCCGGTGCTTCGTCAGTTCCCGCAAGCAGAGAACCAAGCATTACGGCATTCGCGCCTGAAGCAAGCGCTTTTACAATATCACCGGAAAGTTTAATTCCGCCATCAGCAATTACGGCTACATTTTTGGTTTTTGCGTATTCAAAAACATTATAAATAGCGGAAAGTTGAGGAACACCAACACCGGCAACAACTCTCGTGGTACAGATAGAACCAGGACCAACACCTACTTTCAGCACGTTTGCTCCAGCTTCGATGAGGTCTTTTGCAGCGTCTGCAGTTACGATATTTCCACCTACAATATCCAGATCTGGGAAACCAGTGCGGATTTCTTTAATTTTATCTAAAACTCCTTTCGAATGGCCATGAGCAGAATCAACTGCAATAATGTCGACACCGGCTTTTACCAATGCCGCAACGCGATCCATCGTATCTTCGCCAACACCAACGCCTGCTCCAACGATGAGGCGACCGTTTTGGTCTTTATTGGCATTGGGATATTCCAATTGATTGTCGATATCTTTAATGGTAATTAAACCCACCAATTTGAATTCTTTGTCCACGATTGGAAGTTTTTCCACTCGGTTTTGAAGAAGGATCGCTTTAGCTTGTTCGAGATTGGTTTCTTTATCGGAAGTGATGAGGTGGTCTTTGGTCATCAGCTCTTCCACTTTTGCATCGAGGTTTTCCTGGTATTTCACATCTCGATTGGTAATGATTCCGATAAGTTTATTATCATTATCAACCACGGGCAGTCCGGAAATTTTGAAATTAGCCATCATTTCTTTTGCCTGAGCTAAAGTATGGTCTTTGGATAAGGTCACCGGATCGGAAATCATTCCGTTTTCCGAACGTTTTACGCGGTAAACTTGCGCGGCTTGTTCGGCGATTGGCATGTTTTTGTGAATGAAGCCAATTCCTCCAACTCTCGCCATTGCAATGGCCATTTCGGCTTCGGTAACCGTATCCATCGCAGCGGAAACAATCGGCGCATTGAGCGTAATTTTATCGGAAAGTCTTGATTTAAGGGAAACCTGATTAGGCAGAACTTCTGAGTAAGAAGGGATAAGTAGAACGTCATCGAAAGTGATGGCCGTTTCTACGATTTTGTTGTGAATAGACATCTTTACTTTCTTGCAAAATTATGTTTTTTTTTTGGAAAATCGAAATTGAGTATTTTTTATTATAAAAAAAGTGATCAAGCAATGTTATCTTTAAAAAAAAATAACAGCAAAAGCGCTACTGTTATTTCTATTTTTTATTTCAAAGTCAATTTTTTCACATCATTTTTCTCAGAATAATTGATGATTCGTGAGATATCGTCGGGGGTGAATTTTCCTGTGACATCTACAAAAACCAATTCCTTTCCGGAATGCATAGTGATCATCAATTTTTTAATTACATCACCGCTTTGTTTCGCTTGGAAATTGATGGTTTCATCGGCTTTTTTTACGGTCATCCATTCCTCAAAATTATTGGATGTAAGATATTTTGTGAAATCGCCCAACATTTCCTTGTTACCATTTTCTACCGTCATCACCTCCACATCCGAAACTTTTTTGATGAGGTTAATGAGTTCTTCGCTTTCGCCATCTTCTTTCAAAGCTTTTTTCACGAGGGGTTTCGCGAGAAACATGGGCACATTTATACTGGTAAATTTTGCGCCACCGTAGTCGTAATAAGGATTATCGAAAAAGCCCATTTTTGGTGAACTCGATACGATGCAGGATTGCAGACTCAGCAGTAATAAAGCTACCGGAATAAGGATCAAATTTTTCATGGTGAAAGTTTTTACAAAGGTTTCATTGATGCTCCGCCAGAAAGTTCTGCATTACGCTTTACATTATTGTTGCTGCGGTATCTTACACTCGCACCCGAGGTTCCGGTAACGTTAATGTTTTCAGTTGCGTTCACTTTTATATTTGCTGCTGAAGAAGCGTTGATTTGTGATTTCTGTGTTTCCAGATCCTGTGCGTTCACTGTTGCCGCGCTGGAAACATCGAAAGTTGTTTCTTTTATTTTTCCGTATAATGTTGCTGAAGAACCGCTGGTCGCACTCATTTCCAGCTCGTCGGCATTCACATTCAGCCTTACGTTTGAACCTGAAGTTGTGGAGAGTTCTACTTTTCCCTTCGTGTCTAGGTCGGCTTTCAGATTTGCTCCCGTAGTTGCGGCAATCTGAAAATAATTGCTTTTTATGGTATTCAGGGTATTAAAATTTGCGCCTGAATTTACCGCGATTTTGCTCAGCTCCGGAGCAGAGACAGTCACACTCAGTTTTTTGAATTTCAGATTTCGGTTATTGTTGTTATCGACATAAATTTTCAAAATATCGCCTACTACTTCGGTTTTTACAAATTCCGGTCTGTCGGAATCTACCACTACTTTTTGTTTAGCATCCTGAGTGAAGGAAACATTGATGCCCGATGAAACCTGAATGCCACTGAAACTGGCAACTTTACGTACTTCTTCTCTTGCCGAGCCGGATGAAGTTGAAGAGTTATTGCCATCCGATCCACCCGTTGCATATAATTGCGTCTCGTTGATAAGCTTGTTCACATCATCCATAGAAATTTTTCCATCAAGCATCATTAAAACGGTGTTCCCTTCAGAGCTGATATTTAAAAGCAAATTGTCCAAAATTCCGTTGGTTGCATCAGAAGAAAGGAATTTAATTTTATTGTCTTTGCTGTTCACGGTCATCAATTCCTCATATTTCATGTTTTTGATGGAATTGTTAATGTCGGATTGCAAACTTTGAAAATTGCCTAAATTTATTTTGTTTTGGCTTCCCGTATTGTTTGCTGCGGTCGGTTTTTCTACGATAAGGATTCGTAAACCATTAATTTTGCTGAGCAAAGGTTTTATTTGTTCGAGTTCGGAATCGTTAATATTCAGCTTGTTGAGCATGTTGAACATCGGTTTTGCAATTTTGATGGAGGTAACCCCTTCGGATTCCTGGTATTTATCAAAAAGCTGATCTAATTTGTCTTTCTGGGCATTTATTTGGATAAAATAAGAGAAAGTAAGGGCGAATATTAAGAGTAATTTTTTCATGATTTTAAATTTTATTAATCATTAATAAAGCTGTTCACTGCTTCAGTTGAAGCTACTGTTTTAGAAACGTTTTCAGAAAGAATTCTGAACGAATATTTCGTTAAATCGATGGCTTCCTGTTCGTTTTCTATTTTTTGTCCGTTGATAATCACGTAGTTGGATTCGTATTCGGGATTTTGGGCAGTTGTACCCGTTGCAGATTTTTCTGGTGTGGAATTATCGACAAACTGCGGCCGCGCCTGTCTTTTTATTCTACCTCTTTTCGGAAGAATTTTTTCTATTACATCTTCACCATTGCTGATGGATACTGAGTCGGTAACTAAACTATCCGAAGCTGTTTTCAGGGAATCATTGCTGTGCACGGCTACAATTTCATTGTTGTTCCCGAAATCATCTTTTTGTTTTAAGATTTCATTTTTCACCAATTGATCTTGTTCATCCATCTTATTTTGGTTGGAAACATTATAGAAAACTCCCATGGAAACAAGCAGTACTACACTTGCCACCATCCAATAAAACTTCGGGAAAGACGCGCTTTTCTTTTCTGAAACTTCAATGGTGGGATTTTTTTCTTTTTCAGCTTCCGCCAAGAAATCTTTGAAATCCCAGTTCATCTTTTCTTCCCTGAGCTCTTGGAAGATTTCGTTGTATTTATCCTGTGATTTGTCGGTTTTCATAATTCATCAGTTTGGTGATTTGTTCTTTAATTTTTTGTCGAGCCCGCATTAAATTTACTCTTACTGCGTTTTCTTCTATTTCTAGCATTTTTGCGATTTCCGAGATTTCATATTCTTCAACATCTTTCAGGTGAATCACGGCTTTTTGTTTCTCCGGAAGTTGCCTGATGAACCCTAGAATCTGATCTTTCAAATTATTGGTTTCGATTTGGTAAAGCTCGCTCCGGTGAAATTGAAAATCTGCAAAACCCATTTTCACGTCGTGATGCTTTAGCCGGTTCAGACATTCGTTTTTTACCGATTTCATCGCGTATGATTTCAGGTTTCCGAATGTGGCCAATTCTTCTTTTTTTTGCCAGAATTTTATCATTAAATCCTGTACAATATCTTCGGCTTCGTCACTGCTCATCACAAATCTTTTTGCAAAACGATACATCTCATCCTTGAGACAGAATACCGTTTCTTTAAAGATTGCGTGAGTCATAGTTTAGTTTATAGGTAAGACAACGAAGTTCGGAATTTTGTTACATCAAAATAAAAAAACTTCAAAAATTGTTTTTGAAGTTGAGTTTTGATGATTATTTTCTAAGATTAATAGGCTTGAAGGAGCACTTCTGAGGGGATTTTCATGATGGAATGCAGGTTTCTGATCATTTCCAATGATAGTTTTCTTTTCTTATTTAAAATTTCACTGGCCCGGCTTTTCAAACCGATAACTTTTGCCAAATCATTTTGGGAATAATCCATTTGTTCCATCCGGAATTTTATTGCTTCAATAGGATCTGGCAAATCAATCGGAAAGTTTTCATCTTCATATTTTTCAATGAGAATTCCTAAAACTTCTAATTCGTCGCCTTCTTTTGTTCCTTTTTTTGCATCAAAAATTTCTTCCAATCTAATTAATGCATCGGAATAATCTTGTTCAGTTTTGATTGGTTTAATTTCCATCTTTTTAAATTTCGTTGGCGTCAATTTTATCATATTCGGCGTGAGTACCAATAAATCGAATCCAGATCATTTGATAATCGTAATTGAGTTTCACAATGAGCCGATAATGATTTCCTTTAATATTAAAGACGATTCTTTGATCATTTAAAATACTTGCACTAGTATATTCACTTTTGATATCGTGAGCATTTTTCCACTCTGCAACGCTTGCTTCCTTAAACCACGATTTTAGTTGCTGCTCACAATCATTGTGTTTTTCCCAAAATTCACGAAGAATTTTTTTCGCTATGACTCTCAAAACCAAATAATTTGATACAAATATAACAAAAAAATTCCCAAAATGGGAATTGTGAAATATTTTTATGAGAATTGAATTTACAAATCTGTCACCTTCTTATCAACTTTATAAACTGTTCCCCGAAAAGCAGCGACCAATTCCTGTTTTTGGTTCGTGATTTTGATGTCGTAAATTCCGGTTTTACGTGTGTTGGAAATTAGAACGCTTTCTGCTCTCAAAATATCGCCCATTTTCACGGCTTTGGTGAAATTGATGGTACAATTCAGTGCGACCGAAGCTTCGTTGGTATTGTTGCTTGAAAAGCCAGTGCTGAATCGGCGAAGGAAAAAGTAATACCGCCGTGAACGGTTTTCAGTCCGTTGATCATTTCCCGTTTAACAGGCATTTCAATTAAGCAATATTTTTCGCGGATTTCAATCAGTTTTATTCCCATCCATTGAGAGAATTCATCCTGATTGAGCATGTATTGGGCAGTTTCGTGTGAAGTCATAATTTAATTTTCAATTTACCAATCTACCGGTTTACCAATTTACCAATTTTGTAATGAGAATATTCAATCCTAATTTGCCCATTTTCAAATTGTTACATTTTCTACATTGTTACATTGTTACATTGTACGAAGTGCAGGACTTTGTCGATACCGTTCTTCCTGATATTCTTCGTATAAGTTTTGAAGCGTTTCTGAAATTTTTCCGTAACCGATTTCTTTTCCCCAAGCTAGAAGTCCTTTCGGGTAATTCACGCCTTTTTGCATCGCCAATTCTAGATCTTCATCGCTGGCAATTTTCAATCTTTTGGCTTCTACAGCTTCGTTGATGAGCATTGAAATAATTCGCATGAAAATCTTCTCGTAGAGTTTTTCATCTTTTTGAGGCAAAGGTTTTTCCACGCCTTCAGCATAATCGTAAAACCCTTTTCCTGTTTTTCTGCCGAGTAATTTTGCCTCGCTCATTCTCTGTTGAAGCAAACTGGGTTTATATTTAGGATCGAAAAAATAATCCTGATAAACGGTTTTAGTAACCGAAAAATTAACATCAATTCCAATTAAATCCATCAATTCAAATGGTCCCATTTTGAAATTTCCCAGCGTTCGCATCGCATCATCAACTTGTTCAATTGTTGCCAAATTTTCTTCGACAATTCTTAAAGCTTCGCCGTAAAAAGGTCGGGCAATTCGGTTCACGATAAATCCGGGAACATCTTTCGCTATCACCGGAGTTTTTCCCCAGCTTTTTATTAAACTAAAAATCTCGTCAGCTAAATTTTCTTTCGTTAAAAGTCCGGGAATGATTTCTACCAAAGGCATCAGCGGCGCCGGATTGAAAAAATGAATTCCGATAAAACGTTCCGGATTTTTCAGTTCCGAAGATAGGGAAGTGATAGAAATAGAAGATGTATTGCTTGCAATCACACAATTTTCGGAAACTATTTCTTCTAAATTTTGAAAAACTTTGGTTTTAATTTCTTTGCTTTCAATAATGGCTTCAATAACCAAATCACAAGTTGCAAAATCCTGAAGTTCGTTGCAAGGTTTTATTTTACTGAAAATTTCTTCGCTTTGTTCGGGCGTAATTTTCTGTTTTTCGACCAATCTTTGTAAAGTGTTTTTTAAAATTAATAAAGATTTTTCGGTTTGTGCAGAATTGGTATCGTACAAAAGCACCTCGCATCCGGAAGTTGCTGCCACTTGCGCAATTCCAATCCCCATCGTTCCGGAACCGATTATTCCTATGAACATAATTTGATAATTTGATAATTAGTAAATTTGATAATGATGCAAAGTGAAATCATTGGTACTGTATTTATTACTTTTGTTTTGAAGTAGAAATAATTTTTGATAATATTAGAACGATATTTTTCAAATTGGAAATCAAAGAATCGTCGGGAGTTTTCAAATATGGCGAGTTATTACACAATTGCAACCAATATTCCGTTTCGTCCGCTTCTTTGGCAGCAATTTTCATTTTATGAATAAAATCGGCTTTGCTTTCAGCATTTTGCGCTTCACGAACATTTGCGCCAATGGAAGTTCCTGACTTAAAAATCTGATTAGCCAATGAGAATTTTTTTTGTTCGAAAATGTTCTCAGAAAACTCGATAATTTGAAGAGCAAACTCGAAAGTTTTAGTCACGATTATATTTTCTTTATCATTTCTCATCATTTTCAAATTTACCAATTATCTGATTTTCAAATTGCTCTATTTTCCTTTGTAATTTGGTTTTCTTTTTTCTAAAAAAGCGGTAACTCCTTCTCGGAAATCTTCTGTTTCAGCGGCTTCTTGTTGCAAAATTCCTTCAACGTCGAGCTGTTCGCTTAGGGAATTTTCATAAGATTCATTGAAAGCTTTTTTCGTTAAAGAAATTGCTTTCGTAGGTAAATTTGAAAGTGTTGTAAGCACTTCCATCGCACTTTCCATGAAATTTTCGTCAGGGAAAACATCAGCAATTAAGCCCATATTTTTCGCTTCGGTTGCGGAAAGTTTTTTCCCGGTAAACGCCAAATAATTTGCTTGTTGACGGCCTAAAAGTTTTGGTAACCAATATGTTCCTCCCGTATCTGGAATCAAACCAATATTCACAAATGCCTGCGAAAAATAAGATGATTCTGTAGCTAAAGAAATATCACAAATCAATGCCAACATGGCTCCTGCTCCAACTGCAGCACCATTTACCAAAGAAACTACCGGTTTTTTTGCATGTGCAATTTCTTTCACCAACGGATTATAATAATCGATCACTATTTTTTGGATAATTCGGTCGTCTTCAGCGTTTCCTAATGATAATGCTTCTTTCAAATTTTGTCCGGAACAAAACGCTTTTCCACGACCAGAAATCGCGATACAACGTACTTCTGGGTTTTTCGAAGCTTCATGAACAAAGGTTCGCAGCTCTTTGAGTAAAATTTTGTTTAAACTGTTGAAAGTTTCGGGCTGATTGAGGTAAGCGATTTGAAGTTTACCTTCCAGAAGAGATTCTATTTCGAGTTGAGTGTACATAGCTTTTAATTTGAAAATTTAACAATGAGTTTGATTTGAAAATCATGCGTTTTCACAAAGATAAAGTTTAATTATTAAGAAAAATGAAGGTTATAATGCTTTGAATAATGAAATTTTCAAATTGAATTAATGGCATTTAAAATAATCGAAAGGTTCCAAACAATCGTTGCATTGGTAACTCGCTTTGCAAAGTGTGGAACCGAAACGGCTGATCTGTTTGGTGTCTTCGGAGCTGCAACGTGGACATTTTTTTGGAATGTTGAGGTGATCTTCGTGAGAACCTGTTTCCGGCGGTGTAATTCCATAAGCGCGAAGTTTTTCTCGAGCTTCGTCGGTAATCCAGTCGGTCGTCCAAACCGGAGACATTTTGGTAGTAACTTTCGCTGAAATTCCTTTCTCTTTAAAAAGTTTGATGATGTCTTCTTCAATATTAAACATCGCCGGACACGCAGAATAAGTCGGTGTAATCACTATTTCCGCTTCATTTTCAGAAATCATTTTTGCCTCGCGCACAATTCCGAGTTCCACGATGTTGATCACGGGAATTTCGGGATCGGGAATTTGGGATAATATTTTTAAGAGATTTTGCAAAATTTATAAATAAATAAACTATATACAGACTTTTAACGATATATAATTTGATATGTTGATTTTTCAAATAATTTATTATTGGATGTCATTTCGCTTGAAATCACATTTCCCAATTTATCATAGGTATATTTATAACAGGAAGAATTGTAAGGCTTACCAGTAAAATAATAGGAATTTTTAGATATAATATTTCCTGCCTTGTCGTAAGTAATCAGTGAATATAAAGAATAATTTTTATTTTTTTCATCATTAAAAATAAATTCACCCCTTTTAGTTTGTCCTTTTTTATTAAAGTATTTTTTTAATGTTATATTATCCTTTACATTGTTGGTAAAAGATAAAATTTCTACCATTCTATTTTTATAATCAATTAGGAATTTTTCGTTTTGCAATGTTTTATTATTAATGCTATATGATGTGATTTCTGTTAGATTCTTATTACGGTCATATTTAAAATCATTCTCCAGAACAAATTCATTATTGGTTTTAATCTTTCTTTTAGTAAGTTTTTTATTTTTATCGTAGAAGAAATAACTTGTAGAGTTAAAATTTACACTATTAAAGTTGGAGTTTATCAACAAATTTTTATGATAGCTGAATGTTGTAGTATCTGGTTGAATACCTTTGTTGTAAATATCAATCCTTTTAATGATTTTGTTTTTATTATTAAAAAAATAATGTTGATTCTCTTTTTGAACAATGGTGTCTTTTGTTTCGGATGAATAAGTCTCTGTGTTTACAATAATTTCTGCAACTTTCCCTTTAACATTCTGAAATTCCTGCCACGATTCTGGTTCCGATACTTCTAACTTCATTGTTTGGCATGAAATCATTAAATAGGACAATAATAGAATAGAAAGGATTTTTACCGATTTTTTGATCATGTCAAAATTGTAAAATTGCTATATTACTTAATTGTTCCACTAAAAAATTACCAAACACAATTCGGGTAAGTTCGCTGCATATATTGCAATTCGCAAAGAATGTAACCAAAATATTCCGTGTGATAGCCGGTTCTGGAACCTTTTTGCATGAATGCGTTTTCCGGAATTTCAATGCCGAAATTGTTGAAATCTTCGGTTACTTTTTCCTTCCAAATTTCATAAAGTTTTTCAGAATTCGGAACGATGTGTAATTTCACCAAATCCTTTTCACCATTAGTTTCAGCAAACATTCCTGCGGTGTATTCCCAAAGGTTTTCTACAGCGTTTTTTAGTCGTGTCTTGCTTTCTTCGGTTCCGTCGGCAAACATTTTCACCCAAGTCGAAGCGTGGGTATAGTGGTATTTCACTTCTTTCAAAGATTTTTCGGCGATGGCGGCAATTTGTTCATCGCTGCTTTCCATCAATGCTTCATAGGCGATTTTTTGATACAGCGAAAAGAAATAAACTTTCAAAATTGTGTTTGCGTAGTCACCATTGGGAAGCTCTGATAGTTGGCAATTCAAGTATTCTTTTTCCAGACGAAGAAATGCTAAATCGTCTTCGGTTTTGCCTTCATTTTGAATTTGAGCTGCATATTTATAGAAATTACTCGATTGACCGAGATAATCTAGCGCAATATTCGTAAGTGCAATATCTTCTTCCAGATATGGACCTTGACCGCAGAGTTCGCCCAATCTTTGACCGAAAATCAAAGTGTCGTCGGCAAGTTTTAAGAGATAATTAAAAAGTGGATTCATTTTTATTTGAGATTGAAGAGCCAAGGATTAAAAGTCCAGATTGTTGGTTCTGATTCTTTGTGCTTGAATCTTGTTTCTAAGTATTTACATGTTTTTCACATCGTTTGGGATTTCGTAGAAAGTCGGGTGGCGATACAATTTATCATCGGCCGGATCGAAAAACGCTTCCTTGTCTACGCCCTCCGAAGTTACCATATATTTGCTTGGAACTACCCAAATAGAAGTTCCTTCCATTCTTCTGGTGTATACATCTCTTGCTGCTTGAAGCGCCATTTCGGCAGTTGCCGCCTGTACGGTTCCTGCATGTTTATGGGAAAGTCCGGGTTTTGTTTGGATGAAAACTTCCCACATTTCTAAGTTGCTCATTGTATTATTTTTGAGGCGTTAAGATAATTATTTTTAATGAATTCCGTATCGCTCAAAGGATTGCCAGTATTTGTCTTTATAAATTTCGAAAGTGATATTGTATTGTGGATATTTGCGAGTGGTTTCTGCCAGAATTTTTGAAATCTTCCGGAAATCTTTGCTGGCAAAGTATATTTCTCGAATGTGTTCTGCGGTTTCTCGTCCGATATTTAGGTCTCCTTCTTCTGGTTTTAAATCTACAAGCATTTCATCTTCAATAGCATTTAGCATTTCGTAATCTTCGTTATCAGGAAATCCACTTTCGTCATCTCCTTTATATTCAATTCTTAACACGGAAATCCAAGGATGGGAAGCTTTTTTGTTCCATCGCAACAAATCTGTATTTACAGTTGCAATTAACGGAAAGCCATTTGTCAATGTAGCTTCAAAAAGAGAAAAAGAATCTTCGTTTGTTTGAATTTTAGAACCTTTGTGTTTATCTATAAACTCTCTTTCGCGCCAGTTTAAATAATCTTTAAGCTTTTCAATAGGAATTAACTCTTTTTCTGCTTCATTTTTTCCTGCAATTCTGAAATTATCAATTTGGGTTAAAAAATTTAGTTCGCCAAGATAATTATCGATGAAGATGAAGGTTCCGTTGGCGATTTCATTTCTGTTGTCATCATTTAAATCTTCATGAATAAATGTTAAATCAATTTCGTCAGGATAATTCTCATCATCATTGGCATAAAAGAAAATGTTTTCTTTGGTGAGTTCAAAATCTTCCATTGTGATAGAAGTGTTTTTAATGTCAGATTCTGGTTTTAAAGCAGTAAACCGCCAGTTTTCCAATGACGGAGCAGCTTCAATAAGTTCTTCTGCGTACACAATATCTTTAATGTTTCCATCAACAGTGATGATGAGCTCGGCCGTGCTTTCATCAAACATTCCTGTCAGATAAAGTAAATCCTCATTTATGGATTTCAATTCTGGCGCAATGATATCTAGAAATTTTTCTTCAATATCTTTGTGGCTTTTTACAACTTGAAAAAACGTTTCTTTATTTTCGCTAAAAAACGTCCAAAACTTTTGGTAAGACGTATTTTGATCTGATGTTTCTTTCATATTTTAAATTTTTTCTCCGTCAACGAAAACGTTTGCTGCATTCAGGCTGCCTTGTTGATATAGAATATTCTGGAAATTGTCGGTTTCGAAGGCGACAAAATCTGCTTTTTTGCCTTTTTCAAGTTGGCCACGATCTTCCAAACCAAGTGAGAACGCCGATCGAAACGTAATTCCCGCCAAAACTTCTGCCGTAGAAAGTTTTTCGAAAGTCGCCAAAATGGAAGCTTGCGTAATAAGATTTCCCATCGGCGCGGAACCCGGATTCCAGTCTGAAGCGATGGCTAAAATTCCGTTTTTGTCTAAAATTTTTCTTGCCGGTGAAAATTTCTCTCCCAAACCTAAACTCGCTCCAGGAAGAGCAATCGCCACCGTTTCCGATGAGGCGATAAAATCGATGTCTTCATCCGCCGTAGCTTCCAAATGATCGGCTGATTTTGCGCCAACTTCCACTGCAATCCTCGAACTTCCGGGTGTGAACTGATCAGCGTGAACGGTAATTTCAAAACCCATTTCTTTCGCTTTCATGAGGAAATTTCGGCTTTCCTCCGGCTGAAATGCAGATTTTTCAATGAAAATATCAACCCTTTTTGCCAGATTTTCTTCTTTTACTTTTGGTAAAATTTTATTTAAAATATATTGAAGATATTCCACATTATCACCTTCGAAATCTCGTGGTTTCAAATGGGCAGAAAGGCAGGTCGGGACTAAAGTGGCTTTGGTAAAATTTTGCGCTTTCTTGATCACGCGGAGCATTTTCAGCTCGTTTTCCACATCCAAACCGTAACCGGATTTTATTTCAATCGTGGTAATTCCTAAAGAGATTAAAAAATGAATTCTTTCTAAAGTGGTTTTCAGCAATTCGTCCTCCGAAGCTGCTCTCGTATGTTGCACGGAACTCCAGATTCCACCGCCACTTTCGGCAATTTCCAAATAGGTTTTTCCGGCATTTCGCATCGCAAAATCGTTGGCGCGGTTTCCACCGAAACAAATGTGCGTATGTGCATCGGTGAAAGCAGGAAGAGCAACTTGTGTTCCTAATATATTTTCAATTTCAGCTGAAGGATTAGCTTTTTTTAAGGCATCAAAATACCCAACATCAACGATCTTTCCGTTTTCGGAGAGAATTCCTCCGTTTTCGATGATTTCGAGTTGTTCATCTGCCAACTTTCCGCGCAAAGGAAGATTGGCAAGTGTAACGATTTGTTTGAAAGGTCCAGTTATTTTCATATTGGTAAATTTAATATTTAAACATTATGCCGGCAAAGTTTTTTTATCAATGTATAAACTAAGCCCTATATATGGTTGATTTATTAAGGGTTTTGTGTTTAGATAATTAAAATGAATTATCTTTGATTCATTAAATTTAAAACAAAAAAATGCCAGATTTTCTTCACCCTGACCAAGAAAATTTTTCCGAAGAGGAATTGTTACAAGAAGAAAAAATCCGTCCGCAGAGTTTTCAGGATTTTGCCGGACAACGAAAAACATTGGACAATCTAGAAGTTTTTGTGGCAGCTGCCAAAAATCGTGGCGGCTCGCTGGATCATGTTCTTTTGCACGGTCCACCGGGATTGGGAAAAACAACTTTAGCCCACATCATCGCGAATGAATTGGGTGTAGGATGTAAAATTACTTCGGGTCCGGTTTTGGATAAGCCTGGAAGTTTAGCCGGACTTCTTACTAATTTGGAGGAAAACGATGTACTGTTTATTGATGAAATCCACCGACTGTCGCCGATTGTGGAAGAATATCTGTATTCCGCGATGGAAGATTTTAAAATCGATATTATGCTGGAAACCGGTCCCAATGCGCGTTCAGTACAAATCGGTTTGAACCCTTTTACCTTGGTTGGCGCAACCACTCGTTCCGGAATGCTCACCAAACCGATGTTGGCAAGATTCGGAATCCAATCGCGACTGGAATACTACACCGTTGAACTTTTAGGAATGATCATTGAACGAAGTGCGCGGGTTCTCGGGGTTCAGATTTATGAAGATGCTGCATTGGAAATCGCCCGAAGAAGCCGTGGAACGCCCAGAATTGCAAACGCTCTGCTACGAAGAGTTCGGGATTTTGCGGAAATAAAAGGCAATGGTGAAATCGAGATTGAAATTACCAAATTCGCATTAAATTCATTAAATGTTGATGAATTCGGATTGGACGATATGGACAATAAAATTATGCGCGTGATGATCGAAAATTTCCGTGGAAAACCTGTGGGAATCTCAGCTTTGGCGACGTCTATCGGCGAAAATCCTGAAACTTTGGAGGAGGTTTATGAACCATTTCTCATTCAGGAAGGTTTCATTATCAGAACGCCGAGAGGACGGGAAGTAACGGAAAAAGCGTATAAACATTTGAATATTTCCATACCGAAAAGACCGGATCAGCTTTTTTAATTCTTGTTTTTATGAAGAACATTTTTAAATTGATATGGATTCTCGTTCCAATATTTTTCTTTTCGCAGAAAAAAGATACCAATTGGTATGCTTTCTACAATCAGGACTCTACTAAAATTGGTTTTAAAGATGTAGACGGAAATATTAAGCAGCCAGCCAAGTTTGAGCCTTTTATGACGGAACAGATTTTTAAAAAGGTGATTGCCGTGAGTGAGGATTTGTCCTCAGGAATGAGACAAACATACTATCTGAATAAGGAAGGTGAAATCTTTGGTAAGGATAGTGTTTACATTTTTGATTTTGAATATGCATCAGAAAGTGATGGTAAAATAAAATTCAAAGATTATAAGTCTGATCGAGTTGGATTTTTTAATGTTGATGGAAAAGTGGTTATTCCAGCTATTTACGATGATGCAGGCGACTTTCACAATGGAATCGCTGTCATTTATAAAAATGGGAAAAGATGGTGCTACGATAATGAAACGACGAACTCTAAAAACTGTGAACATTATGGCTGGAAAGGAGGAAAAAGTTTTGTCATAAATTCCCAAAATCGCGAATTGTTTCAAATTGCAGATAGAACTGATTTTTCTTATTCGATCGATTATACAAATTTCAAGATCAATGAGAAAGTGGACAAAGATGTTTATACTTCATACAAAGGAAGTGATGGAAACATCTATTCTTTTTACAGTCCAGAAAAAGATTTTGAAAAATGGTTTAATATTAAATTTTTGCCAGATTTCAAGAAGAACAATACCGTATTACCTGAATATTTTTATGATTTAATTTCATCTGATGATAATGATAATCAGCAAAATACAAGATGGAAAAATCATAAAAAAGAAGAATACTTGAAAAATAAACAGCAAAAAATCGATGAGATTTTCAGAAAATTACTTTCAGGAGAATACAAGAAGAATATAAGTTGGGAAAACTCAATGAATTATTCTTATTTTCCGGAAAATGAACTTCCAAAAGAAGACTTGAGAAATAATACAATTATTTCTTTTCTCCCAAGAAAGGCAAATGATTTTTCAGCAATCAATAGTTTTCAGTTCACAAAGATTGGAAATCAGTTTTATATTACATCTGCACCATAAATGTTCATCCCCAAAATCTACAAATACGAAGACGAGGAACTGATGAAAGAAATCATCAGTGAAAACGCTTTTGCGCTTTTAATTTCGGATAAAGAAAAATTAGCCGCGACGCATTCCATGTTTTTGTTGAATGAAAATGAAGAGAATTTCTATCTGGAAACTCATATTTCCAAAGCTAATTTTCAGGCAAAAGTTCTGAAAGATGGCGACGAAGTTTTGTGCGATTTTCTTGGCGCTCATTCTTATATTTCGTCATCTTGGTATAATCATCAAAATGTTTCAACCTGGAATTACGAGGCGGTTCAAATCCGTGGAAAAGTGAAATTGATGAATGATGATGAACTTTATGAACATCTCCGAAAGCTGACTTTTAAATATGAAAAACCTCAAAAATGCCCGATGCTGGTTGAAAATATGGACGATGAATATGTAAAAAATGAAATGAAAGGCGCTTTTGGGATTTATATTTTTCCCACGGAAGTATTCATTGTTAATAAATTAAGTCAGAACAGAAAAGAAGAAGATTTTAAAAACATTATTAAAGAACTAGAGCAATCTTCGGATGAAAATTCGAAGAATATCGCTGAGAAAATGAGAACCCTTTAAACGCAATGAACGCAAAGGAAATTAAAAAAGATAACTCATTTTTGGCGCAAAGGCGTTTCACTTAGAAAAGGCTAAATTCCATTTACTTTTCAATCAAAAAAGCACGTAATGACAGAGAATGAAATTTCAAAAATAATATTTGAAGCCGGATTAAAAATTCATCGAAAAATTGGAATTGGCCTATATGAAACAGTTTATGAACAATGTTTGGCCTACGAATTAAAAAATAGTGGTTTAAAAGTAGAAAAACAAAAAGATATTTCGATCGAATATGAATCCTTATTAATTGAAAAGGCATTCAGAGTTGATTTATTAATTGAAGACAAAGTGATAATAGAGATAAAAGCTGTTCCCGAAATCAATAGTTATCATAGCTATCAACTTTTAAATTATTTAAGAATATCAGGTTGTAAATTGGGTATGATCCTCAATTTTCATTCTGTTTTATTTAAAGACGGCGTAAAAAGACTTGCGAATAAATTATAAATAACGCCCTTGCTAAGCGAAGCGCCTTTGCGCTTTAAAAACCATTAAGTATTTAAAAAAAACCGCGTTCTTTGTGTTAAAAATCATCAACAGAAAAGCCCTGATGTCCGTTGAAATAAAATAAATTGCTAAATTAGAAACGGAAAATCAAAAACAAAATATATGAAATTATATCCAATACAATGTGGGAAATTTAAATTAGACGGCGGCGCTATGTTTGGAGTCGTTCCGAAAACCCTGTGGGAAAAAACCAATCCGGCCGACGAAAAAAATCTTATTGAGCTTGGAACCCGTTCGCTTTTGGTGGAGGATGGCAAAAAATTAATCCTTATCGATTGCGGCCTCGGCAACAAACAAGACGAGAAATTCTTTGGTCATTATTCACTTTGGGGCGATGATTCTTTAGACAAAAACCTTAAAAAATACGGTTTCGTGCGAGAAGATATTACCGATGTTTTTCTTACTCACCTTCATTTCGATCATTGTGGCGGCGCGATTGAATGGAATGATGATAAAACCGGTTACCGTCCCGCCTTTAAAAATGCGCACTTCTGGACCAATGAAGAACACTGGAAATGGGCAACAGAACCCAATCCGCGCGAAAAAGCAAGTTTTTTAAAAGAAAATATCCTCCCGATGCAGGAAAGCGGTCAACTTAACTTTTTGCCAACTCCGCAGAATGGGAATTACGGCTTCGCACCAGACCTTAAAATGGATGTGATCTTTGTAGACGGACACACCGAAAAACAGATGCTTCCCGTGATTCAGTATCAGGAGAAAACGATTGTTTTTGCGGCAGATCTTATCCCTACCGTCGGGCATATTCCGCAGGTTTATGTCATGGGTTACGATACGCGGCCACTTCTGACGATGGAAGAAAAAGCTAAGTTCCTGAAGCAGTGTGTGGACAACGAATATCTTTTGTTTTTCGAGCACGATGCCCATAACGAATTGGCAAGTTTGAAAATGACCGAAAAGGGCGTTCGTCTGGATGAAACCTTCACTATGAACGATGTTTTTGGATATTAATTTGAACGGATTTATAGAATGGAAGAAGAAAGTTTAATAAACAATAAAAAAATTATCGGTCTCACCGGTGGCATCGGCTCAGGGAAAACTACGGTAGCGAAATTCATCGAAGAAATGGGATTTCCGGTGTATTATTCGGATGATCGAGCGAAGGAAATTGTAAATGATGATGAGGTCTTAAAAAATAACATTAAAGAACTTCTAGGCGAAGAAGCTTACGATGAAAACGGATTTTATAATAAAAAAAACGTCTCAGAAATTGTTTTTAATAACGATGAAACACGGCTTCAGCTTAATGCGCTCATTCATCCCGCAGTAAAAATCGATTTTGAAAATTGGGTTAATAAGCAACATGCAGAATTTATTTTTAAAGAAACCGCTCTTTTGTTTGAATTAAATCTTAATGAAAGCTGCTATAAAAGTGTTTTGGTGACCGCCGACGACAATATCCGCATCAAACGCGTGATGGATCGCGACCAAAAAAACTATCGGGAAATTGAAGCGGTTATCGATAAACAAATGCCCGAAAAAGATAAAATAAAACGTGCTGATTTTGTGATCTATAATAATGATGGAATCGATGAACTTAAAGCTGCGACCGAGAAAATGATGGTTAAGTTGAAAGAAGTTTCTCAAAATTCCTAATTTTTTCCATTGATAACAATTTCTCAAATTCCAATTAAATGAAGATTTCTTAATATTCCGGATTCAGATTTTCGGAGTAAATTTGGGTCTCAAAATTTCTCCATGAAGAACTTATTTTCTTTAGCTTTTATTCTGATTTTCGGATGGGCTTTTTCTCAAACCGATACTGCGCAAGTTGTGGTTCCGAACCGAAAAAATACAGCCGCTTCTTTAACAAAATCTTACGTAATTTTAATTTCTGCCGACGGTTTCAGATATGATTATGCCAAAAAATACAATGCGAAAAACATACTGAAACCTGCCGAAAAAGGTGTTTCCGCAAAAGCGATGATTCCCTCTTATCCTTCGATTACGGGACCCAATCACTACACGATGATTACCGGACTTTTCCCATCGCACACCGGTTTTGTTGATAATTATTTCTACGATAAAAAAAGGAATGATCTTTTCGGAATGAGCATGCAGTCAAAGATTTCAGACGGGTCATGGCTCGGCGGTACGCCGCTCTGGAGTCTTGCCGAACAGCAGGGAATGCTCGCAGCTTCTTTGTTTTGGGTTGCTTCCAACAGCGATGCCGGTGGAGTGCGACCAACTTATTATTATCAGTATCATGAAAAGTTTTCAGCCGATCAAAAAATTAATATTGTACTCAATTGGCTGAAACTTCCGGAAGAAAAAAGACCGCATTTTATTACTTTTTACTTTCCCGAAGTTGATAAAAACGGGCATCTGTACGGATCTGAATCTCTGGAAGTACAAAATGCTGTACAGTTTGTCGATGACGCTATCGGTAAACTGATTGAGAAGGTAAATGAACTGCAGCTTCCGAATGTGAATTTCATTTTTGTATCGGATCATGGGATGATTGATGTAGATATAGAAGACACACTTGAAATTCCGGCTCTGCTTCAGGATAAAAACCGTTTCATCATCAATAACTCGCAGACCTTATTGCGCATAACGTTAAAAAATGAAAGTGAAGTGAATCAGGTTTACAGAGAGTTAAAGAAAAATAAAACCAAGGATTACAAAGTCTATCTCACCGAAAAGTTCCCTAAAAGGCTTCATTACCGCACAGCGGATGACAGGTTTAACCGCATCGGGCAGATTTTACTCGTTCCCCACGCTCCAAAAATCTTTCTTGAACCTAACGCACGCAAGACGCCAGGCAAACACGGTTACAATCCATTTAAAGTTCCGAAGATGAGGGCGACTTTCGCTGCTTCCGGTCCAGCTTTCAAAAAAGGAAAAAAAATCGGGCAGTTCCGGAACGTCAATATTTATCCGCTCGTTACCGAAATTCTCGGACTGAAAATTACAGAACCTATCGATGGAAAAAGCTGTACAGCAAAGAAATTCCTTAAATAACAAAAAAAATCCGGCGGGAATTAACCTGCCGGATTTTATCATTATTTCGAAAGTATTTAACCCTTCAGGCTCTGCATATCGATCACAAAACGATAGCGCACATCGCTTTTCAGCATTCTTTCGTACGCTTCATTGATGTTTTGCATATTGATCATTTCTATTTCCGGAAGGATATTTTTCTCACCACAGAAATCGAGCATTTCTTGGGTTTCTTTGATTCCTCCGATTACTGATCCAGCAACTGATCTTCTTCCACCAATCATCGGTGGAGTGAAAAGTGCATCTTCCATTTTTCCGATGTAACCTACCAATACAAGAGTTCCATTGATATTTAAGGTGCTGATATAAGGATTAATATCGTGGTCGTAAGGAACAGTATCAATAATTAAATCAAATTTTCCTTTTACGGCTTTCATTTCGTTTTCATATGTTGAAATTACTACAGCATCGGCACCCAAATCCAGCGCGTCCTGAATTTTGTCGGGACTTCTGGAAAATAAAGTAACATTGGCGCCCAGACCTTTAGCAAGTTTAATCGCCATGTGTCCCAATCCGCCTAATCCTACTACTGCAACTTTACTCCCTTCCTTTACTTCCCAATGTTTCAACGGAGACCACGTCGTAATCCCAGCACAAAGTAGTGGTGCAACAGCTTTTAAATCTAAATTTTCCGGGATGTGTAGCCCAAAAGCCTCATCAACCACAATTTTTTCGGAGTAACCTCCAAAAGTGTGACCACCCAAAAACACATCTTTTCCGTTGTAAGTTCCTATAGAGCCATTAAGGCAATATTGCTCCAGGTTTTGTTTGCAGCTCTCACATTCTCGGCAAGAATCTACCAGGCAGCCCACACCGGCTAAATCGCCTACTTTGAATTTTGTTACCGCAGAACCTACTTTTGTAATTCGGCCAATGATTTCGTGTCCCGGAACAGAAGGATATTTGGTTCCGCCCCAGTCGTTTCTTGCCGTATGGAGGTCGCTATGGCAAACTCCGCAGTACAAGATATCGATTTCAATATCTGTAGGTGTTACTTCTCTTCTTTCAATTTGCATCAGTTGCAAATCTTTATCTTTTGCTTCGGTTCCGAAGGCTTTTACAG
Organism: Kaistella haifensis DSM 19056; assembly: GCF_000735695.2. Classification (GTDB taxonomy): domain Bacteria; phylum Bacteroidota; class Bacteroidia; order Flavobacteriales; family Weeksellaceae; genus Kaistella; species Kaistella haifensis. The sequence continues at coordinate 95,881 of NZ_JASZ02000001.1, read as the reverse complement.
AGGTTGTATTCATATAGATTTTTTAAGACTTCAAATTTATAAAATAGAAAAATGGAGTTGTCATAATTTTTTCTTAAAGTTCTAACTTTTATGAAATAAAACGTTGGGAGAAAATTTATTTTCCGAGACTTAGTCTCTCTTCCTCAAGATCGATCAATCTTAAATGTTTCCGTACAATTTCTTCATCGAGTAGGAGTTCTTCTCGGTTTTTATTGATGAGCCACATTCTTTGATGTTCCAAAATATCAGCTAAAATATGTTGATATTCGGGATAATTAATGATGATTTCGGAACTGTTAATTCTGTTTTCCCAAATTTGAAATTGCTCTTTGAGCGCTGGGATTTGTTCCAACTTGTCGGGGTAATCTTTTTTAATTTTTTCGACGGCAATTTTTGCTAATTCGCTTCTGATTTCATAGTCGATTTCTTTTTCAGATTTAATGAAATCTTTATCTTTTAATTTTACTTTTTTCAGTAAAAGAGGAAGCGTTAAACCTTGCAAAACTAAAGTAAGTAAAATCACTACAAAAGTGATGAAAAGAATGAGGTTACGGTGAGGAAATGGGCTTCCGTCTGCCAAAGTCACCGGTATTGAAAGTGCTGCAGCCAACGAAACCACCCCGCGCATTCCGGTCCAGCCGAGAACTATTGGGACTTTCCAACCGGGAGGCTCGGCATCTGCAACATTGATGAAATTTCGCATAATTAACGTGAAAACAACCGCTCCATAACTGGCGAACATTCTAATGATAATAAGAACTCCGGTGATTACCACCCCATACATCGTTGCTTGAAAAATGCTGGTGTCGCCAAGCCCGGAAACAATGAGCGGAAGATCCAGCCCAATCAGCATAAATACCATTCCGTTGAGTAAAAAACTAAAACTTTGCCAAACATTTATGCTGTGAAGCCGCGATGTTCCACTAAGAAAGTGATGTCGGCGAACTGATAAAAATAATCCACCGCTTACGACCGAAAGTACGCCGGAAGCGTGCAACTCTTCCGCAGCGAGATACATGATAAACGGAGCTGCAAGGGTGAATATGGTATCCATATTGGCGTCAGTTGGTAGTAGTTTATGCATTTTCATAAAGAGAAAAGCAATTAAAATCCCAATTCCTGCTCCGCCTACACACATCCAAATAAAATCCACAATGGCTTGATGCCATATGAATTGCCCTGTTGCCACAGCAATTAAGGCAAAGCGAAAAATAATGAGGGAGGATGCATCATTCAACAAGCTTTCTCCTTCTAAAATAGATTGGAATCTTTTCGGGATCTTTACAAATTTTAAAATAGCTCCTGCACTTACTGCATCTGGTGGAGATACGATTCCGCCTAACAAAAAACCTAATGCCAAAGAAAATCCAGGAATAAGATAGTTTGCAGCAAAAGCGACCACAATTGCAGTAAAAAAAACAACGACAAACGCAAAACTAAAGACAATTCTTCGCCATCTCCAAAGTTCTTTCCAAGAAGAATTCCATGCGGCTTCATATAGCAAGGGCGGCAAGAAAATAAAGAAGATGAGTTCTGGCTCGATCTCTACAATTGGAGTACCCGGAATAAAACTAATTCCCAATCCCGCTAAAACCAAAAGAACAGGGTAAGCTACTTTTATCTTTTTCGCAAGCATGATAAGCAGCACAATGACAATGACTAACGTAAGATAGAAGGCCAAATCTTGCAACATTTCCAAAAATTTCAGTAAAAATAATGCAAAACCGGCAATTTTTTTCGATTAATTTTTAATTAGTATAATATTGTCGTGATTGGCTATGATTTCTAAGACAATTTCGAAGAAAGTAAGTCCTACACCATTATGCAGTTCATCTATTTTACTTAGAACAAATTTACGGTTAAAAATTTCTGGAGATTTCAGTTTGTTTTGATAAAACTCCAAGGTTGTTTGAAAGCCTAGTGATTTTTGGTTTTGTACCATATCTTTCCATATCAGTTGGATTTTTTCTTTTCCTTTAATCTCACCGAAAGATCCGTATAACATATCATTGAAAGCATCTAAACTCTGCGCAATTTTCCAATTTTCATGTAACATAAAAACTCGATTTACTTCCTCGTAGAAGGTCTCGATATTATTGATGTTTTTGCCTTCAATAATAATTTTTTTCATCAGAATTTTTTCAGTTATTCGGGAACCCAAACCGAGACATTTCCTGCCGGAACCGGAAAATTTCCCCATCCGTTTTCGTCAATGGTAATTTTTTCGGAAAACCATCCCATAAAATCATAGAATTGCTTACCTGCATATTTTTCACCCATTTCCATTGGTTTTTCGTAAGCATCTTTGTTGCTTAAAACTACTGCGCAACCAGCGTGTTCGTCGTCACCTTCGCGGGTCCAGGCAAGACAGTTCGCATCTTCAAAATAATCTTTTTGCGCTCCATAAGCGAATTGTTGTCGCGCTTTCAATAGTTCTTCAATTTTTTCTACTTTATCGAGAAATATTTCCTGATCGTTTCCTTCCTTATCTTTATCGGCGTAATGTGCGCCAAATAAATCCGGATAAAACACACAAGGATATCCGTTTTCTCGAAGGAGAATTAATGCATAAGCCAAAGGTTTGAACCATTTTTCAACAGGAGCTTCCAACGCTTGAAGTGGTTGTGTATCGTGATTATCGACGACGGTTACAGAAAATGCGGGATTCAGTAAAGTCAAGGTTTCATCAAATATTTTTCGTAAATCATAATCCGCACCTTCTTTGGAAGCGATGTGAAAATTTTGTTGAAGCGAAGAATCGAACAAACTCATGCAACCTTCGGTGGCTTCGATGTAATCTTGCAAAAGATTTACCTCGCCAGGAGCCCAATACTCACCGACGGCGAAAATATTTTTATCTGTATTTTCTCGAAGTTTGTAAAGCCATTCTTTGTAGAAAACCGGAGATTGATGTTTCACCGCGTCTAACCGAAGTCCGTCGAAATGAATCTGGCCGTGATACCATTTGCCCCATTTGTCGAGCTCTTCGCGAACGAATGGGTTTCGGTGATCGATATCGTTGTACATCAGATAATCGTAATTCCCTTTTTCGGTATCGATCATCTCTTCCCAACCATCTCCGAAATCGTGGATGATTTGGTAAATTCCTTCTTCCTGACCTTCCGCATAATCTACGCCAGAAAAGCAGGTGAAATTCCATTCGAAGTCTGAATATTTTTTTTCACGATTCGGAAAAGTGAATTTCGTGTAACTTTCAATTTCAAAAGGTTCTGAAATATTTTCTTGTCGGTTTTCGGGATTTACTTTTACGGCATGGAACTTTTCTTTTTCGTCGCCACCGGCTTTATGATTCAAAACAATATCGGCAATTACGGAAATGCCGTTTTCTTGTAAAGTTTTGCAAGCGTTGACATATTGTTCTTTTGATCCGTATTTAGTCGGGATGGTTCCTTTTTGATCAAATTCTCCCAAGTCAAATAAATCATAGGGATCATAACCTACAGAAAACCCGCCGCCATTGGCCTTATATGCAGGCGGAAACCAAACCGCGGAAATTCCCAATTGTTTTAAGTATTCTGCAGAATCTTTCGCGTGATCATATAGTTTTGAATTTCCTTCGGAATACCAATGGAAAAACTGAATCATGGTTGCATTCATTATTGATGAATTTTGATTGGTGAAGTTAGCAAAAACAAGTCCAATATTTAGGGGAAAAAGGAGATTTCATAAATTAAACCAATGCAATTGCATTCAAGGTCATCCAAAAGTCTATTTTTTAATCCCCGAAAGTTTAGTGTTTTGAAATTGACGATGAGTTTACTATTTAAATTTTTTGAAATTAATTTATTGTAAAAGCAATATTTAAACTGAATAAAGAGCTTATGTGGAAAACATTATCAAAAGTGGAAGGAACGAATTTTTTTGTTTAAATTTTTAAAACAATGAATTATTATTCGTATTCTGTAAAAGGAATTTTTAACTGTACCGAAACCTGCTTTTTTTCTAAAGTGTTGAGGTTAGAAAGCGAAAGCCCCAACAACCGAACTGGTTTATCGAAGGGACGAAGTTCCCAAAGTTTTTTAGCTGTTTCATAAAATTCGAAGTGATTTAAAAAATAAGTTTCCTTGGTTTTGCTGCGGGTATATTGGGTGAAATCTTTGTATTTAATTTTTAGAGTTAATGTTTTTCCTTTGATTTCTTTTTTGCTAAGTCGGTTTTCAAGCTCCTGGCTGATGGTTTTTAGCTGAGCGAAAACAGCTTCTTCATCCAAAAGATTGTCCCAGAAAGTTTCTTCCACGGCCACACTTTTCTGGATGCGATGAGGTTTTACTTCACCGTGATGAATTCCTCGGACGACATTGTAATAATAATTTCCCGATTTCCCGAAAAGCCGGATCAGTTCTTCCAAAGATTTTTTCTTTAAGTCGGCACCTTTATAAATATGCAATTCATGCATTTTGTTGGATGTTACTTTCCCGATTCCGTAGAATTTTTCAATCGGCAAATCTTCCATAAACTCCAAAATTTGAGTTGGATGAATGGTTTTCTGTCCGTTAGGTTTGTGGTAGTCGGAAGCGACTTTTGCAAGAAATTTATTCACCGAAATTCCAGCAGAGGCTGTAAGTCCGGTTTTTTCATAAATCTTTTTGCGTATTTCCCTTGCAATATCGTTGGCAGAAGAAATTCCTTTTTTATTTTCGGTGACATCCAAGTAGGCTTCATCTAAAGAAAGCGGTTCAACAAGATCGGTATATTCATGAAAAATCTCGCGAATTTGCATTGAGATCTCCTTGTAACGCTGAAACCTGGGTTTCACGACAATTAAATGCGGACATTTTTCCAAGGCCATTCTTCCGGGCATTGCGGATCGAACTCCATATTTTCGGGCTTCGTAACTTGCGGCAGCTACCACACCATATTGTCCGCCACCTACACAAACCGGTTTTCCGCGAAGTTCTGGATTGTCTTGCTGCTCCACGGAAGCATAAAATGCGTCCATATCAACATGAATGATTTTTCGGTGGCTTTCCATTGGGTAAAATTAGCAATTGTAACCGAAAATTGATGAGAATTGAAAAGTCTTTGCGATCATTTTCCTTTCATTAAATTGTATTTATCGGCCTTTTAGTGGCTTTATTTGAAAGATTTAATGTAAATTTGGGTAAATTGTACAAAGTGCAATCATTAAAAAAAGATAAAAAATATGACCGACGATAAATTAGCCGTACTCATCGATGCAGATAATGTTCCTTATAAAAATGTGAAGGAAATGCTGGAAGAAATTTCGAAAAACGGAACGCCAACCATCAAAAGAATTTATGCTGATTGGACCAAACCGACCGTTTCCGGATGGAAGAATGTTTTGCTTGAAAACGCCATCACGCCGATTCAGCAATACAGCTACACAACCGGAAAAAACTCTAGCGATAGCGCCTTAATCATTGATGCGATGGATATTTTGTATTCGGAAAAAGTTACTGGATTTTGTATTGTTTCCAGCGATAGCGATTTTACAAGATTGGCCACCCGATTGCGAGAAGCCGGAATGACCGTCATCGGATTTGGGGAAAAGAAAACACCGAAACCGTTTATTTCAGCTTGCGATAAATTTATTTATCTGGAAATTCTCAACAGCACCGAAGATAGTGAAAGTGTTGAAGAACCTGAAACTACCGTTGCCAAAAAAGCCACCAAAACCAAGAAAAAACAGGAACCATTGAGTAAAATCGATGCCCGAACCGTGAAGTTGATTACCGAAAGCATCAACGCTTTGGCGGATGAGGACGGCTGGACTTTTCTCGGGAATCTCGGAAGTTTCATCATCAAAAAGAAACCCGATTTTGATCCACGAAATTTCGGTTTCCCCAAACTTTTGCCATTAATCAAAAATATCAGCAAAATACAAATCGACGAACGCGAAACTGGAGTGGGAAACATCCGACATATTTATGTGAAAGTGAAGTAATTTGCTTTAAATTTTTAACCAAACAAAAACGCACCTTCGAATAAGATGCGTTTTTTTATTTTTAATGAAAAAAATTAGTCGTTATAATTTTTCACTAAACCTTTCACGATGGTAATTACGTTTGGCATTGCTTTGTTCGCAGCTTGCAAAACTTCTTCATGAGAAACAGTAAAAGCGATTTCTGGTCCGCCAACATCGGTGATGATAGAAATTCCGAAACAATTCATTCCTTGATGTTTGGCAACAATCACTTCCGGTACTGTGCTCATTCCCACTGCATCGCCGCCGATTGCTCTGATCATTCCGTATTCAGCGGGAGTTTCGAAGGTTGGGCCTTGCAGCGCAACATAGCAACCTTGGTGGATTTTGATCTCGGATTCTTTAGCCACGTTTTCCGCGATTTCGATCATTTTTCGGTGATAAGGTTCGCTCATATCGACAAATCTCGGCCCGAATTCGTCGAGGTTTTTCCCTCGAAGTGGATGTTCCGGTAGCATGTTGATATGGTCATTAATAATCATAATATCCGCTACACGAAAATCAGGATTTACTCCTCCGGCGGCATTAGAAACTATTAAATTTTTAATTCCTAAAAGATGAAAAACTCGAAACGGAAAAACTACCGTCTGAATATCATGACCTTCGTAATAATGAAATCTGCCGCTCATCATCAGTACTTTTTTGCCTTCGAGCGTTCCATAAATTAGTTTTCCTCCGTGTCCGGCAACGGTTGTTTGCGAAAAATTGGGAATATCATGATAATCCAAAGTGTGAATCGGTTCTACTTCATTTTTCAAAGCACCCAAACCGGAACCTAAAACGATTGCGAAATCTGGAACATCTTGAATGATTTGCTTAATGAAATCGGCTGTTTCTTTAATTTTTGCTAACATAATTTAGGATGATTTGGTTGAATTCTTCCTGTCGGTCGATATGTACATTAATTGGCCAATAATACACGATTTCCCGGAGATAATCGAAAGTCTTGAGTCTTACATAATCTTTTTCGGTGGTCAATATTATTTTGTATTCGCCAAGTTTTTTATATTCTGCGATGATGGTTTTGATGTCCTGATCGCTGAAATTATGATGATCTTTGAACTTCAAATGTTTTACACGCTGAGAAAATTTAGCCAAATGATTCAAAAGCGGTTTTGGATTCGCAATTCCGGTGATGAGCAAGATATCGTAATAACTTAAATTATTATCGGGAAGCGATTGGGTTTTATTATAAATATTTTCATCATAACCAATGCTCGAAAAAAATACTTTTTGGTAATGCTGAGGTTTTATTCTTGAAATGTAATATTGTTTTTTCTCCTCGGTTAAATCGTCCGGACATTTGGAAACCATAATGATCTGTGCTCTTTTTGCACCGCTTCGACTTTCTCGTAAATCGCCTGCAGGCAACAAAAAATCTTTAAAATAAGGATCATTGTAATCCGTCATTAAGATGTTGAAACCCGGTTTTATCGCTCGGTGTTGGTAAGCATCATCCAGAATGAGGACGTTCAAATCCATATCGGCAATCATTTTTTTTGCTCCGGGAACTCTTTTTTCCGAAACTCCGATTACAAAACGGTTTTTGAATCTCTCGAAAAGCTGCATCGCTTCGTCGCCCACGGTTTTGTAATTGCTATCGTAGTTGGTAATTCCGTAGCCTTTGGTCAATCGGCCGTAACCGCGAGAAAGAACCCCGGTTCGGTAATGTTTTGAAAGCAATTCTGCCAAATACATCACCATGGGCGATTTTCCACTTCCGCCTACGGAGAGGTTTCCAACATTGATGATTGGTGTTTTCAGTGTAGTCGATTTAATGATCCTCCAGTCATACATTAGGTTTCGGATGCTTGTAACCAAATGATAAACCAGAGAAAAAGGGTAGAGATACCATCTTTTCATAGGTTGCAAAAATACATTTTTTTAGCACGAAAGAAAAGTCCTGAACGATGGTTTTTAGGAAATTTTATTGTATAAATTATCCAGAAAATAATTTGCTGAAACAACAATATATTTCCATAATAAAGGCAATTTTTCAACAATTTGTTTAAATTTGCTTTACTTACATAAAAACAATGAACAAGAAAAATGTCGCCGTGGTAATGGGAGGTTATTCTGATGAATATAAAGTTTCTCTCAAAAGCGGACAGCTGATTTACGATTCTCTCGATCGGGAGTTGTATAATGTGTATAAAGTGGTCATTTTAAAAGACGAATGGTATTTCCTCGATGACCGCGAACAAAAAGTTCCTATTAACAAAGCCGATTTTTCTGTCGATCTTGAAAGTGGTTTCACAGTGAAGTTTGATGTTTGTTTTAATATTATTCACGGAAAACCTGGTGAAAATGGTGAGTTGCAAGCGTACTGGGATACCATAGGACAAAAATATACCGGCTGTGGTTTTTATCAAAGTGCATTAACTTTTAATAAAAAAGATACGCTGGCTGTCCTTTCAAAATACGGCATTCCTTCAGCAAAAAGTATTTATCTAAGAAATGGCGAATCCGTAAATGAATCACAAATTATCAATGAATTGGGTCTTCCATTGTTTGTGAAACCAAATCAGAGTGGCTCTTCTCTGGGAATTTCAAAAGTAAAAGAAGCTTCCGAACTGAAAGTAGCTTTGGATTTTGCATTTGCGGAAGATGATGAAATTTTAATTGAAAGTTTCCTCAATGGAATGGAAGTTTCTGTGGGTGTGGTCGATTTCAACGGAGAAACAATCGTTTTAGGAATCACGGAAATTGTTCCGCACAAAGAATTCTTCGATTACGAAGCCAAGTACGAAGGAGCATCGGAAGAAATTACTCCTGCGAGAATTGATGATGAGACCCGCCAAAAAGTGGAAGATATTGCTAAAAAAGCGTACAAATCTTTAGGGATGAGCGGATTTTCCCGAAGCGAATTTATCATTATGAACGGAACTCCGTATATGCTCGAAATGAATACCAATCCGGGATTTTCACCAGCAAGTATTCTTCCGCAACAGGCAAAAATCTACGGCATTTCGATTCAGGATCTTTGCGGAAATGAAGTGGAAAAAGCGCTGAAAAAATAAATACGAATCCGATTAACCCCATCACTATTTATGAAAATTGCTGTATTTCCGGGATCTTTTGATCCGATTACTTTAGGACATTACGACATCATTGAAAGAGCAGCTCCGCTTTTCGACAAACTGATTATTGCAATAGGGCAGAATTCTCAGAAAAAATACATGTTTCCCCTCGAAAAAAGAATGGAATTCATCCGCAAATCCACCGAACATTTGTCGAATGTAGAAGTTGATTTTTTTGAAGGACTTACCGTAGATTACTGTTTGCAGAAAAATGCCCAGTTCATCATTCGAGGTCTGAGAAATCCCGCAGATTTCGAATTTGAAAAAGCCATCGCACACACAAACAGAACGCTTGCCCACAAAAAGCTGGAAACCGTTTTCCTGCTTACCTCATCCGGAAAATCATTCATCAGCAGCAGCATTGTTCGCGAAATTATCACACACGGCGGCGAATATGAGCTGTTGGTCCCAGATGCGGTGAGAGTTTGATATTGGTATTAAGCAATAAGCAATAATTCTAACAGTGCATCAGCAATTCAATTTTATCATAGAAATCTTGGGAACCATTTCCTTCGCAATGTCGGGTAGTTTTGCCGCGATGCAAAAACGACTGGATCCTTTTGGCGTGCTTATTATTGCTTTCGTAACTTCCGTTGGAGGCGGAACTGTTAGAGATTTGCTGCTGGATGTTCCTGTTTTTTGGATGCACGATTTGTGGATGTGTTCGCTGATTTTTGTCACAGCGATTCTTTCCATGATTTTTAAATCGATTGAAAAAAAATTCAGTGTTACTTTATTTATCTTTGATAGTTTCGGTCTTGGACTTTTCACAATTATCGGGATTCAGAAAGGTCTAAACGCCGATCTACATCCTTTAATTTGTCTTACTTTAGGAACCATTACGGGATGTTTCGGAGGAATCATTCGCGATATTTTATTGAATCGTATTCCTTTGATTTTCAGAAAAGAAATTTATGCAACTGCCTGTATTGTAGGAGGCGGTGTGTTTCTTTTTCTTGTTAAATATAGTACGCTCTCTTATACTTTTGTCCAAATTTCCACGATTTTGTTAATTGTTGCGATTCGAACATTGGCAGTGAAATATCATTGGCAAATGCCTAAATTCTACGGCAATGAACAAAATGCAGAGATGTAATTTATTTGGTTGAAGATCGATGGTTTTGTCAAAGAAAACATCCGTTCAAAAACCGTATTTTTGTAAAAATTTTTTCCCTTGAAAAAGAAAAAACAGGATTTCAGCCATCTTTCAGCCAGCCAACCGATCGGTATTTTCGATTCCGGAGTGGGAGGTTTAACGGTTGCTAAGGAAATCAAAAGACTACTACCCCACGAAAATCTTATTTATTTCGGCGATACGAAACATCTTCCGTACGGTGAGAAATCTCGGGAAGCGATTGTAGGTTATTCCACCAAAATCACCAATTTTTTATTGGAAAAGAACTGTAAAGCGATTGTAATTGCCTGTAATTCGGCGACTGCAAATGCGTTGAAAGAAGTTTTGGAGCTGGTTTCAGATCGAGTTCCGGTAATTGATGTGATTAATCCTGTCGCAGAAAAAGTAGCGTATGAAATTCATAATAATGTTGGAGTAATCGCCACAAAAGCTACGGTGAATTCAGGATTGTACAAGAAATCCATTCGTAAACACAACAAATTCATCAAGGTTGACGAGCTCGCAACTCCACTTTTGGTTCCTGCGATCGAGGAAGGTTTTAAAAATCATCCGATTACACATTCAATAATTTATAATTACCTGAGCAATAGTAAATTAAAAAACATTGAAACGCTTATTTTAGGTTGTACACATTATCCTCTGCTCATCGATGAAATTAAGCAGTATTACGGAAATCGCGTTCGTGTAATCGATTCTCCGAATATTGTTGCAAATCAACTGAAAATGATTTTGGAACAGCATCATCTGCTGAACGATAAAAATGCCAAACCTTCTTATCAGTTTTATTTATCCGATCTCACCAAGAATTTCGAAAAAATTTCAAAAAAATTCTTCGGTAAATCCATTGATCTGGAATTGAAAGTTTTGTAAAATTGAATTGAAAAAGATTTAATCTTCCTGAATTTCGGCAGTTTCAGTTTCATTTGGCTTGAAGAAAGAGAAACTCACATTTCCGTATTTTCGGGTGTCGAGCAAGTTCGGATGTTCAAGTTTGGTTCTGCTTTGATGTTCCAAAATAAAAATTCCGTTCTCCTTTAAAAAAGCATTATTTAAAACCAATGCGATCAATTCGTTGTATTTTTTTTCGTCCGTTTCGAACGGAGGATCGGCAACAATAATTTCGTGCAATTTTCGGTTTCTGTTTTTCTTTAAATAATCGAAAACATCGGCGCGCTGTACATTGATTTGTAAACTCATATCGAGTTCTGCAGCAGTAGAATTGATGAAAGCAGCGTGTTTCGGATTCATTTCTACAGACGTCACATTTTGGCAACCACGAGAAGCAAATTCCAAAGAAATCGAACCAATTCCCGCAAAAAGATCGAGTACAGCGCTGCTTCCAATATCAAAACTGAAACGGTTTTCGATGATGCTAAAAAGAGCTTCTTTGGCAAAATCGGTGGTCGGTCTTACTTCGAAATTTTTGGGAGCAGAAATTCTTTTCGATTTCCATCTTCCACTGATAATTCTGTACATAATTAAGGATTGTTGGGTGAGGCGATTGGTTATTGGGCGTTGAGGATAAAATTTTTCTTCGGTATATTGTCGTAAACGATTTTCAGATTTTTCACAAATTTTCTGAGTTCGGAGATAAAGGTTTCGTTTTCAGTGGTTTCGCCATACACCAAAAAGTGGGTTTCATTGATTCCAAATCCTATTTTGCTTAATGTAAACATGATGAAATAAAGAAAATCGACCTCCGAATTCACGTCCAGATTATTGTAAAGCACAATTTTTTTCTGATTCAATGCGAAAAATTCACATTGATTATGATACAAATTGATATGAATTTCTTTTTGGTTTTTCGGATTGATGGTGTTCAAAAATTTTTCCCCCGAGAAATTAAAGTTTGTTGCAACGTTCAAATCTTTAATTAATTGATAATAATTTTTAGGAAAAGTATAATAAAACTGAACTCCAAATTTCTTGTTCACGGAAAGCATTAATTCTTCATTTTCTCGATCTACAGGCGCATTATAGCCAATTAAATCATAACCCAGGTCGTGTTGCGAAAATCCTTCCGGCATCAAAGTGAAATGATTTAAAGCTGAAAAAACAGCAATTTCCTTGAAATTTTTATTGGCTAAAACTTTAGCAAGATGATCGGCGATATCATTTTCCGGAGTTTCTTCGGTTACAAAGAAAGATTGTTCCTCCGAAACATTTCTGTTTTTGGAAATCTGGTATTGTAAACCATCTTTGGTGAAAAGAAGAGAAAGCTTTTGCATAATTTTTTATCGACAGCAAATTTAATAAAAAAATAGGAGTATGTCCTGATCTGCCGGATATTGATGAAATTCAGGTGGTGAAAAGGCATTTTTTTTTATAGTTAAATATGCTATTTTTACCAAAAATAATTTTGAAGATGAAAAATTTATTGTTCATGATTTTGCTTTTTGCAGGAATCAGTGTTTTTTCTCAGTCCAAACAGATCAAACAAGTTGTAGATGTTGCTTGCGGACAATGTCAGTTTAAAATGAAAGGCAAAAAAGGTTGCGATTTAGCAGTGAAAATTGGTGGAAAATCGTATTTGGTAGAAGGAACTAACATTGATGAGCACGGCGATGCACACGCAGAAGAAGGCTTTTGCAATGCCGTTCGAAAAGCTGAAGTGATCGGAACAATTAAAGGCGATAAGTTTGTAGCGACTTCATTCAAGTTGTTGCCGAAGAGTAAATAATTTTTTGAGCAAAACTTATTTCAAAGTTACCAAGATGCTTCCCCGTTGATGGTAGAAAAAATCGTGGTCGTCGAATTCCAAATTGGATTGCCCGATTAGGTAATCGTGTACCATCTTTTGTAATACTCCATTGCCGATTCCGTGGATGATTTCTAATTTTTTCAAGTTGTTTTTCCGGCAGAAATCCAGCGTTTCTACCAATTTTTCTTTTTGCATGAAAATTCTTTCAAAAGCATCATAATCCGCTGAGTTTTTTACCAAATTTTCAAAATGTAAATCGAGCACCAGATGTTTTTTGTGGTGTTTTTTGGAAATGGGTTTTGGATTTTCGGCTTTTATAACCGTTTTCACCAAGTCGTAAATTTCGGGATTTTGTGGCACCAATTTATTTTTTTTAAATTGATGAGTGAAGCCGTGTTCATCTTTGAAAACCACGATTTCCCCCTTCACGGAAGTGATGGTTCCTTTTAAATCTTCATCGATTGCCGCTACTTTGTCGCCGATTTTCATGGTGAAATGTTCTTCGTGCAAAAATACAAATTAAGATGAACGGGCGGAAATTTTGAGAAAGTATTGACTGACCACTTTTCACGAATTTAAATTTCTTGAAGAGTTAAAAAGTGCTTTATTGCTGAAAAATGATTTCAAATACATGAAAAATCTTTAAGGCCTTTTCGTGAAAAATGACTAAATTTGAAACCATTAATGCAAGAAAATCTGCAGAAATTTTAAACCACAAATATTTAATTTAATTATCATTATGGATCCAATTTTTGACCTTATAGAACAGGAAAGACAAAGGCAAACCCACGGCATTGAACTCATCGCATCAGAAAATTTTGTTTCGGAAAATGTGATGAAAGCTATGGGCAGCGTATTAACCAATAAATATGCTGAAGGGTATCCGGGAAGAAGATATTATGGTGGTTGCGAAGTGGTAGATGAGGTTGAGACTCTCGCTATCGAAAGAGCAAAACAACTTTTCGGGGTAGAATATGCCAATGTGCAGCCTCATTCAGGTTCGCAAGCCAATGCAGCGATTTATTTGGCAGTTCTGAAACCTGGAGATCAGATTTTAGGATTGGATTTGTCCATGGGAGGTCACCTTACGCATGGTTCTTTTGTAAATTTTTCCGGAATTCAGTACGGAGCGAATTTTTTTGGAGTGGACCGTGAATCTGGGCTGATCGATTACGAAGCGATGCGCCTGAAAGCATTGGAAGTAAAACCGAAAATGATCATCGCAGGGTATTCTGCTTATTCCAGAGATATTGATTTTAAAAAATTCCGTGAAGTTGCTGATGAAGTAGGGGCAACACTTTGGGCGGATATTGCGCATCCAGCAGGTTTAATTGCCAAAGGATTGCTGAGCTCGCCATTCGAACATTGCCATGTAGTAACTACTACCACCCACAAAACCCTTCGTGGACCGAGAGGTGGATTGATTATGATGGGCAAAGATTTTGAAAACACTTATGGTCATCAAACTCCAAAAGGTGAAACTAAAATGATGAGTGCTGTTTTAGACAGCGCTGTTTTCCCTGGAATTCAAGGCGGTCCGTTGGAGCATGTCATTGCTGGAAAAGCAGTAGCTTTTGCTGAAGCGATTGATGATAAATTTGAAGTTTATGCAAAACAAGTTGTTGCAAATGCCCAAGCTTTAGCGAAAGCGATGATTGCAAATGGTTTTGATATCGTAAGCGGTGGTACGGATAATCACCTGATGTTGGTTGATCTAAGAAACAAAAATGTTAACGGAAAAGAAACCGAAAAAGCATTGGTAAAAGCCGACATTACTTGTAATAAAAATATGGTTCCTTTCGATGATAAATCTGCGTTTACCACTTCTGGAATTCGTTTGGGAACTGCTGCGATTACGACCAGAGGATTGAAAGAAAACGATATGGAAGTGATTGCAGGATTGATTAATGATGTGGTGATGAACCTTAAAGACGAATCGGTGATTTCCGGAGTGAGACAAAAAGTAAATGAATTAATGAATTCAAAACCTTTGTTTCAATACTAATTGATAAAGTTTTAATACATTTTAAAAACAAAAAATCCTGAAGCAATTCAGGATTTTTTTATTGAAATTCATGAAAAATTAAGAGAATTTCCCTCTTTGTCTCATGTTCGGGTTGTGCATGTGTTTCTGCATTGATGGCATTTTCAACTGATCTTTCATCATTTTGATTTGGTCGGTCATCATTCCCGCAGTGTCCAATCTTTTAGCTTCTTCCAATAGCTTGCTGGCTTCTTGTTTTCTTCCTTTTTGCATCGCTCCTGCAGCAATATTCAAAGTGGCCATTGCGCGGTCGTGCTTCATGTTTAAACCGTATTCTAGCGCTTTTTTCATGAAAGGTTCCACTTTCGAAGGATTTTCCTGAGCCAGGGTTAACCCTTGAAGATAGTGGAAATATCCATACTGGGATTTATGAAGCTGCGTTTCGAAATTTGTGATTTTACCGAGCCATTGCGCAGCTTTTGCCATATTTTGTTTTCTTAAATACCAGAAAGCGGCAAGGATGAATTCGTTCTTATAAAATAATAAGATTGGAATTGCGGATAAGATTACGACCACGATTCCCCAACCAATATTTCGGTTCATCATCAGATAAATTCCAGCGGCAATCATCAATGCGGCGATTACGAATTTTATGTATTTGTTCATTATTTAATTTTTTTGAAGTGCAAAGATAAAAATAAGATCTTAGTTTTCAGACTTTCTGACAAATGTTTGGAAACAGAAGTCGTATTCGTTCTGTTCGTCTTTTTCGTGGTAGGTTTCTTGTGTTTTTTTCCAAATTTCCTGGTTAATTTTGGGGAAGAAAACATCCGCTTTCAGGTTTGCTTTCACTTGAGTGATTTCCAATTGATCGGCAAGATCGATGGTTTGTTCATAAATATTACCACCTCCGATGATGAAAATATTTTCATCCATTTTTTTTGCAAACTTTATGGCTTCTTTGATGCTTCCTACAATTAAAATACCTTCCTGGAACCAATCTTTTTTTCTGCTGACAACAATATTGGTGCGGTTGGGAAGTGGTTTACCGATACTTTCATAAGTTTTTCGTCCCATGATGATCGGGTGACCGGTGGTGATTTCTTTGAAATGTTTGAGATCTTTCGGAAGATGCCAAAGTAGCTGATTGTCAGCACCGATTTCATTGCTTAAGCCCATGGCTACTACAATTGTTGTCATTTTTTTTAAATTTTTACAAATTTAGTACATAATTTGTATATTTGGGTACCGAATAAAAAACATTAAAAATATTAAACTATGAAAAACAGAGGTTGTATGAGCGCTGGAACCATTGGTATCGCTCTTCTCGTTATTGCTGCAGTATTATTTTTCTGGGGTAAAAATGGCTATAATACGTTTACCACCAAAGAACAAAATGTAAACACCAAGTGGTCGAATGTAGAAACCGTTTACCAAAAACGTGCGAACTTAATTCCGAACCTTGAAAGAACCGTGAAATCGTATTCACAATTTGAGCAGGAAACTTTAAGAAAAGTGATTGAAGCCCGTTCCAAAGCAACATCAATGACCATTGATCCAACCAATATGACGGAAGCTGATATGGCGAAATTCCAGGCTGCACAAGGCGAATTAAGTGGTGCACTCAGCAGATTGATGGCAGTAGTTGAAAGTTACCCAAATTTGAAAGCAGATCAGCAATATATCAATTTCCAAAGAGAGTACACCGCGATTGAAAACAGCATCAGATCTGAAACTGTTTATTACAACGAAGCTGTTCAGGATTACAATACTACGATTAAAACTTTCCCGAATAATATTCTGGCCAATTTTACCAACTTTAAAGAAAAACCATATTTCAAAGCAGCTGCCGGAGCGGAAAAAGCACCTGAAGTATTCACCAATTAATGAGTAATTTTCTAACAGATTATCAAATGGCTTCCCTCGTGGAAGCCATTCAAACCGCCGAAGATCATTCCACCGGAGAGATCAGGATTCATATTGATTCCACCACTGAAGGAAATAACGCAGAAATTGCCTTTGAAGTTTTTAAAAAACTTTGTAAAGATCAAACAGCTGAGCGGAATGCGGTACTTTTTCATGTGAATTTCGAGCAGCATTACCTCACGATTATAGGAGATGCCGGAATTCATGCGAAGGTTCACCAGAATTTCTGGGACCGATTGCACGATAAAATCACTCAGGAATTTGTCAAAGGAAATTATTTCGAAGGACTTAAAAATGCAGTGCTCGAAACCGGTTTGGAACTTAAAAAACACTTCCCGATTACGGGAAAAAATCCCAATGAATTGCCGAATGAGATTACCTTCTCTTAAAATTTTTTTCGCTCTTTTGTTTCTTGGCTTAAGTGTAATTGCTTTTGCTCAATTGGTACCGAAAAAACCTGCAGTTCTTTATCCTGTTTATGATCAGGTAAATCTTTTGACAGCGGCCGAAAAAGAGCAACTCAACCAGAAACTAATCAAGTTTGCCGACTCAACTTCTACTGAAATTGTAGTGATCATTATCCCAAATTCCGGCGGCGAGGACGTGAATTACCTTGCGACTATGTATGGCGAAAAATGGGGAATTGGTGAAAAAGAACAAGACAATGGAATTGTTTTTCTGATTGCCACGGAAGATCAAAAGATGGCAATACAACAAGGTAGAGGTGTAGAAAAATACCTTACTGCGTCAGTTGCCGGCCAGATTTTAGACTATATCGTTACGCCCAACTTCAAACAGGGACTTTGGTATCAAGGCATCGATCGTGGTACAACTGCGTTGATGGAAGCTGTTCAGGGTAAATTTAAGCCTATAACGAAAGAAACTTCAGATCACGAAGGATTAAGCGTTTTACAAATTTTAGTGATTGCTTTCTTTGTGTTTTTGATTCTGAGCTTTTTATTCGGAAACAAGGGTGGAGGCGGCAGAAACAATAATGACGACGATGAAGATGTCATTTTATCCCGACGCGGAAGAAGGACTTATCCGGGAGGATTTTTCCCTTTCCCTGGAAGCTTTGGCGGCGGATTCGGCGGTGGTGGTTTTGGAGGCGGATCAGGAGGCGGATTTGGTGGCTTCGGCGGAGGCGGAAGTTTCGGAGGGGGTGGAGCTTCTGGTGGATGGTAATTGTTTCAATAAAAATAAAAAAAATCAGTCGCGAAGTGACTGATTTTTTTATGAATTAATCTGAAGATTGTCCGAAAGTAAGCAGGTTACCATCTGGATCCAGAATTGAAAATTCTTTCTGTCCCCAAGGTTTTTCTTGCAATTTTCCGTTAGGATGAATATCAATTTGTTTTCGGAGGAAATCTTCGTACAAAGATTCAATACCATATGTTCGAATGTAAACTTGTCCATAATTTTCCAACGGATTGATGCTTTCAAACAAGAAAAAATGCAACTCGATCTGGTCTTTTTTAATCATCAAATATTCATTAAAATCAACCGCTCCAATTTCCTCAAAATCCAACGAATTGATATAGAAATTTCGGGTAATTTCCTTATTGCGCATAGGAATTTTTGGATGAATGTGGGTCAGCATAAAGTCGTTTTAATTATAGAAAGCCATCAAAAATTATTGGATAGATATACTTCCGCCGCTGCTTTCTTTTTGGCTAATGATGTTTAGGTTTCCTTTTTTAATCACAGAAATATCTCCCGAAGAACTTGCCGATGCATTTAGTTGTCGGCTTACCGAAACGCTTACGCTTCCGCTGCTCGAAGCTTCAATTTCTGCGTTTTCGGCGATCACATTTTGTGCGTTTAATGTTCCGGAGGATGATGCGTCTAACTCTGCATTTTTTGTTTTTCCTGAAATTTTGATGTCGCCGGAAGAATTTACTTCTGAACTTAGATTTACTGCCCAGATTTGTCCGGAAAAAGTTCCAGAACTTGAAACCTCGATCGATAAATCATTCGCTTCCAAATCGCCGGAGATTTCTGCGGAACTCGAAACTTCAATATCGGTTTTGTCTTGGGTAAATTTGTCTTTAATCTTAATGTCTGCCGAAGAACTTGCTTCGATTTTCGAAAAATCTTTCGCGAAAATTTTAGCAGCGACATTTCTCGCTGAGATATTTACATTAGGTTTGAAATGAATGTAAAGTTTTCCGTCGGTGTTTTCTACTAAGATATCATCAATAATATCGCTTGGAGCGCTGATCACCACTTTTTCTTGATCAGATTTCACCACTTCTGCCGAAATAGATTGAGCAACTTTGATCTCATCGAAATCTTTTACAAATTCTTGGGTTTTGATGATTCCTTGTCCTTCTTTCGGAGCAAAGTTAAAGGAGATTCCGTTGTCGGATTTTTTATCGCATGACATTACAAAAATTGCGACAGAAGCAGAGATTAAGAATGATTTCATGAAAATGAGTTTTTATTTTTGTTTAAATTTAATACCTTTACTTCAATTACAGTTTAAAAATGAAAAATATTACATCCCTATTATTAATTTCTTCTTTGGCGATGAATACCGCTTGTACCACAATGAAAAATACAGAAGCACAATCCACCGAGATTCCGGCTCCCGACGCTAGTTTGGCAACAAACCCTTTTATGAAAAAAAGCAGTTTGCAGTATCAAGCACCGGAATTCGACAAAATTAAAGACGAAGATTTCAAACCTGCTTTCGATTATGGAATGAAAGTTCAGCTCGCGGAAATTGAAAAAATTGCGAACAATACTGAAGCTCCAACTTTTGAAAACACGATTCTCGCATTAGAGAATAGTGGAGAAATATTGAAAAGAGCCCAAATTGTATTTTATAATTTGACAGGTTCCAATACCAATCCAGCTTTGCAAAAATTGGAAGAAGGATATGCTCCAATTTTCTCAGGTTTGAGCGATAAAATTTATCTTAACGAAAAACTCTATTCGCGAATTAAAGCCATTAAAACTGATGGTTTAGGTTCTGAAGAAAAGAGAGTTTTGGAATTGTACAAAACAAATTTCGAAATTGCCGGGGCTAATCTTTCCGAAGAAAATAAGGAAAAAGTAAAGAAAATTAATGAAGAATTGGCAACACTTTCGACTCAGTTTTCTAATAAATTATTGAATGCGAGAAAGAATGGAGCAGTTTTAATTTCTGATGTGAAAGAACTTGACGGTCTTTCCGCCGACGAATTGGCTGCCGCAGCCGCAGATGCAAAAGCTGCAGGGTATGAAGGAAAATATTTGCTCACTTTGATTAATACCACACAACAACCACTTCTTCAGAATTTGAAAAACAGAGCGACAAGAGAAAAACTATTCAAAGCATCTTGGTACCGCGCGGAAAAAGGAAATGCGGATGATACCAGAAGTATTTTGGAGAGACAGGCAAAACTAAGAATGGAAAAAGCGCATCTTTCCGGGAAAAAATCTTTCGCCGAATGGAAACTTCAGGACCAAATGGCAAAAACTCCGGAAAATGCAATGAATCTTTTAGCACAACTCGCAAAACCAGCTGTAGAAACAGCTAAAAGAGAAAGCGATGAAATTCAAGCGTTGATCGATCAGCAAAAAGGTGGCTTCACGGTAGAACCTTGGGATTGGAATTTTTATTCTGAACAAGTAAGAAAAGCAAAATATGACCTTGATGAAAACGAAATCAAACCTTATTTTGAACTATCGACTGTGTTGGAAAAAGGGGTTTTTTATGCTGCGGAGAAATTCTATGGAATTACCTTCAAAGAAAGAAAAGATTTGCCGGTTTATCACCCGAATGTAGTGGCTTACGAAGTTTTCGATCGCGACGGAAAATCCATGGCGTTGTATTATCTTGATTTCTACACACGAAGCAATAAAAATGGTGGCGCTTGGATGAGTAATTTTGTTGAACAATCGCATTTGCTGGGTCAAAAACCGGTGATTGTGAATGTATTTAATTATCAAAAACCAGCTGAAGGAAAACCATCACTGATTTCTTATGATGATGTTTCTACAATGTTCCATGAATTTGGACATATTTTGCATGGTCTTTTTGCAAACCAGAAATATGTTTCGATTTCCGGGACCAATACGCCAAGAGATTTTGTTGAATTTCCTTCGCAGATCAACGAGTTTTTTGCTTTGGAACCTTCAGTTCTGAAAAATTATGCACTTCATTACCAAACCAAAAAGCCAATGCCACAAGCTTTGGTTGAGAAGATAAAAAAAGCTGCTTCTTTCAACCAAGGTTATTCTACTACCGAGTTGGTTTCTGCAGCGACTTTAGACATGAATTGGCATTCAATAATCGACGAATCTCAAATGAAACCAACTTTGGAATTTGAGAAAGAAGTTTTAGCCAAATATGGTTTCAACTTGAAGCAGGTTCCACCGAGATATCATACGCCTTATTTCGCGCACATTTGGGGCGGTGGCTACTCTGCAGGTTATTATGCATATATGTGGAGTGATTTGCTGAATGCGGATGCTTGGGATTGGATCACCACTCATGGCGGAATGACGCGTGAAAACGGAGATCGTTTCCGAAAATACATCCTTTCTGTAGGGAATTCCGTGGATTTAAATCAAGCATATAAAGATTTCACCGGTAGAACTCCGGATATCAAACCTTTGTTGAAAAATAAAGGATTTATCAAGTAATCGAATTAATTTTGAATTAATGATTTCAAAAACCGTTCACTATTCCTGGACGGTTTTTTATATTTTAAAAGGAGAAAACACATATTTATCACTTTAAAGAAAAGGAATTTTATTGCTCCTAAAATTTTCTTATTTTTGAGGCAAATTCAACATAATGCCGAAAATTTCTCATCGAGCAGAAAATATGCCTGCTTCACCTGTAAGGAAATTAGTTCCGTTTGCGATCCAAGCAAAGCAAAAAGGGCTGGAAGTTTTTCATTTAAATATCGGTCAGCCCGATATTGAAACTCCTGAAACAGCACTGAATGCAGTAAAAAACAACCATTTAAAAATTTTCGAATACGCCCTTTCTGAAGGCAACATCGAATATAGAACTGCGTTGAAAGATTATTATCATTCCTTGGGTTTTGAGGATCTTAACACAGATAATTTCATTGTAACCAACGGTGGTTCGGAAGCTTTGAATTTTGCTATTTCTACCCTTTGTGATGATGGTGATGAGGTGATTATCCCGGAACCTTACTATGCGAATTACAATGGTTTCACGAATGCTTTCAACGTAAAAGTTGTGGCGGTTCCCTCAACCATTGATACTGGATTTGCGCTTCCGAAAATTGAAGAATTTGAAAAGAAAATTACCTCCAATACCCGCGCTATTATCATTTGTAATCCCGGAAATCCTACCGGTTATCTTTACACAAAAGAAGAATTGCAACAACTCGCAGAAATTGCTTTGAAACACGATATCGTGATAATTTCCGATGAGGTTTATCGCGAATATGTGTACGATGGAAAACAGCAAACTTCGATGTTGGCTTTCCCAGAAATCGCAGAAAACTGCGTTATCATCGATTCTGAATCGAAACGTTATTCGATGTGTGGAGCGCGAATTGGTTGCATTATTACCCGATCGAAAAAAATCCATGATGCAGCGATGCTTTTTGCACAAGCACGGCTCAGTCCGGTGCTTTTGGGACAAATTGCCGCAACTGCTGCTCACCAAAATGACAGCGCTTATATCATGAAAGTGCGCGCAGAATATACGCACCGAAGAAATGTTTTGGTTGATTTGCTCAACGGAATCCCCGGAGTGATTTGTCCGAAACCCAAAGGTGCTTTTTATTGTGTAGCCGAACTTCCGGTGGATGATTCCGATAAGTTTGCACAATGGCTACTGGAGCATTATTCAAACAACGGACAAACCATTATGGTTGCGCCAATGAGCGGTTTTTACAGCAATCCGGAACTCGGAAAAAAACAAGTACGAATTGCTTATGTTTTAAAAGAAGCAGATTTGCGAAGAAGTGTAGAATTATTGGAAGACGCGCTTCAGAAATATAAAATCGAGTTTAATTTTTAGTCGATGAGAACGGGCTTTAGCCCGTTTTCTAATTTATAAAACAGGTTTTGGCTTTAGCCGAAAATTATTATTTGAGTTGAAATATTTTAAAAATATGACCATCCAAGAAAATTTCTCATTAAAAAACCACAATACTTTCGGAGTTGATGTTTCGGCTAAATATTTCGCGGAAGTTACTTCTGTTGAAGAATTATTTGATGTTTTAAAAAACCATCAACCATCAACCATCAACCATCAACCATTATTCTTGGGAGGAGGAAGCAATGTTTTGTTGACCAAAGATTTTGGCGGATTGGTTATTCAATTAAATTTAAAAGGAATTTCTGAGGAAATTATCGACGATAATACCGTTTTGGTTATTGCAAAAGCTGGGGAAAACTGGCATCAATTTGTACAATATTGTTTGAATAAAAACTACGGAGGATTAGAGAATCTCTCGCTGATTCCAGGAAATGTAGGCACTTCACCGATGCAAAATATCGGAGCTTATGGCGTGGAAATCAAAGATCGTTTTGTAAGCTGCAAAGTTTTAAACCTGGAAACATTGGAGATTGAAAATTTCACCAATGAAGAATGTAAATTCGGTTATCGCGAATCGTTTTTCAAAAGAGAAGGAAAGGGAAAATACGTGATTTTGGAAGTGGCGTTTCACTTGACCACGAAAAATCATTCTGTTAAAACAGAATACGGAGCTATATCTTCTGAACTGGAAAATTTAGGAATTCAGAATCCTACGATTCAAGATGTTGCAAAAGCTGTAATTGCTATAAGACAAAGCAAATTACCCGATCCGGCAATAACTGGCAATGCAGGGAGTTTTTTTAAAAATCCCTGCATTCCTTTGATGCAATTTAATGATTTAAAGCAAAAATTCGAACACATTCCAGGTTATCCGAACGGAGATTTAGTGAAAGTTCCTGCAGGTTGGCTGATTGAACAATGTGGCTGGAAAGGCAAACAAATCGGTAATGTTGCTTCGCACAAATTGCAGGCATTAGTGATTATCAATGCGACCGGTGAGGCTTCGGGAAAAGAAATTTTCGATTTTTCAACGATGATTATTGATTCGGTGAAGGAAAAATTCGGAATTGAACTTGAAAGAGAGGTTAACATTCTTTGACAATATAGTCGAAAAGTAATTTGAAAATTTTTATGGTATCGCAAATTCTATTAAAACGATGAAAATAACCATTCTGGGAGCCGGGAAAATGGGGATTTCGTTTGCGAAATCTTTTTTAAAATACGAACTCATTAAGCCTGAACACCTCCATTTAATTACCAGAAAAAAGAGCAACATTCCGCGGCTTACAGAAGAATTTCCGGGATCAAAGATTTCTGTTTTTTATGAAGATGTTATAATCGATTCCGATTTGGTGATTATCGCTGTCAAACCACAAGATTTTCAGCTTTTGATGGAAAATTTTTCATTTCAATGTAAGGAAGATCAGATGATCCTTTCTATCATGGCGGGGATCAAAATTAAGCAAATTCAAAAATTTATTAATCACAAAAAAGTAGTTCGTGCCATGCCTAATTCCCCGACAATTCTCGGAATGGGAATAACCGGATATAGCGTTGCGGAAGGGATTTCTTTCAATGAACTGATGTCGATTGAAAGATTACTCAACGCTACTGGCCGCTCCATATATTTGGAAAATGAGGATCTTCTGGATAGCGTCACAGCACTTTCCGGCAGCGGACCAGCGTATTTTTATTATATTGTGGATGCTATGATCAAAGCAGGAGTGGAGATGGGAATTGATGAGAATCTTTCGAAACTTTTTGTCAAGCAAACCATGCTCGGAGCCTATCATTTAATTAATAATTCCGAAAAAAACCTGGAGCAACTTATTGAAGATGTTGCTTCAAAAGGTGGGACAACCGAAGCAGCATTGCAGGTCTTTGAAAGAAATCAGCTGAACGAAACGATACAGAAAGCCATATTAGCTGCGGGGAGAAGGTCGAAGGAGTTGAGCAGATAGTGATTTTAGAAATTTATAAATAATTAATTCATAAATATTTGTCTATCTAAAATTTTCTTTGTTATTTTGCACTCTCAAATTATAAGTAGTAATAAAGAACATCGAGATATGTCAAGAATTTGCCAAATAACAGGAAAGCGTGCCATGGTTGGAAACAATGTTTCTCACGCTAATAACAAAACGAAGCGTCGTTTTGAAATTAACTTATTGGAGAAGAAATTTTACCTTCCGGAGCAAGAAAAATCTGTAACCCTAAAAGTTTCTGCGCACGGATTGAGAGTTATCAACAAGATTGGTATCGAAGAAGCATTGGAAAGAGCAACTAGAAACGGATTTATAAAAAAAGATAAGTAATGGCTAAAAAAGGTAACAGAGTACAGGTGATTCTTGAGTGCACCGAGCACAAAGAGACTGGTGTAGCAGGAATGTCAAGATACATTACGACAAAAAATAAAAAGAACACTACTGAGAGATTGGAGTTGAAAAAATTCAATCCTGTTCTTAAGAAATACACCCTTCACAAAGAAATCAAGTAATTTTTTAAAATAATAAAAAATGGCAAAGAAAGTAGTAGCAACACTTCAGGGTGGAGCAGGGTCTAAAAAAATGACCAAAGTTGTGAAAATGGTAAAGTCTCCTAAAACCGGAGCCTACGTTTTCGAAGAAAAAGTAATGAACGCAGATGATGTAGATGGTTATTTGAAAAAATAATTCACATCATAACTTCTTATAGTACAATCCTAAAATATAATTTTAGGATTGTTTTTTTATTGGTCAAAAATAATTAATTTTGTTTCGTTATTTTTAACTAATATAAACACAATTAAATTCGGTGAAAAAAAATTATTTATTACTCGGTATTGTAGCGTCAGGATTTTTCTATGCACAAGTCACATCTACTGGCCGACCTGCCGCACTAAAATCTACTTCTGGAACCGGTTTGCACCATAAGCGTATTTGGTGGATCAATTGGGACCTTAATAACAATAAAGCTGCAGGAGATAATCTGGTGAACGGTGCTACAACGACTTTTGTTTCACCGGCTGGGTTTACCTATAAAGCTACGATTTCAGATGTAAAAGTATATACCGGAGCAACCGCCGCGAGTCCTATCGGAACTCAAATTACTATCGGAACAAATTTTGTCCTTAATGCTAATGTTCCAAACAGCTGGAGTGGAAATAACTTTCCTACTGCATATTCCGGATTCAAAAATTTCACAACTAATCCTTCTACCGCAGTAGCAGACTCGAATGCTGTTATTACAACCGACAACCTGTATGGCAGTGTCGGGGGCGGTAACCGAGTTACTTACCGCCTTACTGTAGAAGCGACCGATCCATTGGGAGTTAAGGGCAATGCAACAGGAATTGTGCTTGCAGGTTCTGAATCATTGAATGGTACTGGCGAATGGTATTCACTTTCGGCGCCGCAAGGACGAATAAGGTATATTGATAAATATATTCGATCTACCGCATTTTGGAATAATTATTCTGTACAATTGAAAATTTCTAATGCTGGAAAAAAGGTTTTTGTAACCAACCCAAATGGTGGAGACACTCGTGGCGATGCGATGCTTTTTGCTGAAGGTGTGCCATACGTTGATGCTGAAGTAAAAGGTGGCGGAGGACAAAGTATTGCCATCGGATTTTTAGAAGAATTAGATTATTCCGATGCTCCACGGACTTATGGGATACCATACCACTTATTTGAAAATAAATTTAGAGGAGGATTATTTCCAGATGGAAATAAAACTTTAAGTACGGAATCCAATGTAAATGATTATGCATCGCCGGTAGGGAAAATTGCAAAATTCTACGATCCAACCCTTCGATTGGGAGCTACTATTGACTCAGAAGATAACCCGATACTTTCTTTGCCTGCAAATAGTACAAATATGCCAAATCCCAATTATGATGATTTAAACGGGAACGATGAGGATGGACTCAATTCACGCACTTCAACTGTAAATGGTTTTATGAAGGTTGAATACGTGAACATTTCACCCTTAACCTCATATATGTCTGTTTGAATTGATGCGGACAAAAATGGGACTTTTGACAGTACAGAAAAATTAGTGAAAACCATACCTGCCAACAAAACAGGAAATGCAATCTTCGATTTATCCGCATTAGGTTTAGCTCCTGGGAGTTATTATACCCGTATCCGTTATAGTTCTAATCCTAATTTAGGTCCAACTGGCTATGCTTCCGATGGAGAGGTGGAAGATCATTTGATTAAAGTGGACAGAAACTACTACAATATTTTGGGAACGATCTACCAAGATAACAACGGCGTAATACCGGACGGAACCGCGATGTATAATGTTACAGTAAATCTCTACGATGTTACTGGGAACCTGGTTGATACCACGCTTTCTAATTTCGAGGGCCAATATATGTTTACAGGATTAACTGGTGGAAATACTAAATACACCGTAGAAGTAGTTGCCCCATCATCCTACCAACATGTTTCTTCCACAGATACAACTCCATTGGACGGTATAACTGAAGTATCGGTGATAGGTCAAAACGTAACAGAGGTTAATTTCGGTCTGTACTTCGATCTTTGTTATAAAACCCCACCTGTAATTACCGGAGGATTGCCAACTAATCATGGAATCACCAATCTCGGTAGAGCTGGAAAAGATAATGGCAATTGGCCGATGATAAGAACCGGAGCATGGACTGCTTTAGAATCTAAAACTAAAGGATTTGTAATCAATAGGGTTGCGGCGAACTTTGAACCGCCATTAGATGACGGACAAATACCGGCTATAATCGAACCAGCGAAAGGAATGATGGTTTATGACACCACTAACCATTGTTTAAAAATATACGATGGAGTCGCTTGGAAGTGTTTTAATGTTCAATCTTGTCCACCCATAAATTAATATAACAGATGAAAAATATACTCACACTAGGTTTTCTTATTATCTGCACTTTACATTATTCGCAAGTAGCTATTGGAAAAGCTTCCGTAAGCAATACAACATCAATATCTTTGGAATTTGGTAATACTGCAGCCAAAGGACTTTTGTTACCTTGGGTAACTAATGAAACGGCGGTTACAGGAGCGGTACCCGGAACAATGATCTATGATTTGAGTGACAAAAAGGTAAAATATTATAAATACGACGAAAGTAAATCATCCAATGTTTGGTTCGATCTTTCTGTTGATGGTTCAGGCGCTGCTGATGATTCTGCACAGAGATTGCTAACTGAAAATACAACCGCAAGAACCAGGATTGGTACTCTGAAATCAAGAAACGTTCCCGGTATTTTGGTATTGGAAGATGTTAATAAAGCAATGGTTTTGCCTTTGGTAGACAAATATAGTTCCATCATTAATCCGTCTCCCGGAATGATGGTTTTCGATACTACCAATAATATGCTTTGCTTTTTTAATGGAACAAATTGGTCATTTTGGAAAGAATAATTTCATTCGACCTAATCTATTTTCAACTATCCAATTTTTGGGTAGTTTTTTTTTATCTTTGCTATGATTTAATAGCACTGATACAATCAGAAATAAATTTCGATAATGAGTTGGTTCAAAAATATATTTAAAAAAGAAGAAAAGGAAACTTTAGACAAAGGGCTCGAGAAATCGAATCAGGGGTTTTTCGAAAAGATTTCCAAAGCGGTTGTAGGAAAATCGAAAGTTGATGATGAAGTGCTGGATGATCTGGAAGAAGTGTTGATCGCTTCCGATGTTGGTGCTTCTACAACGATAAAAATTATCCAAAGAATTGAAGACCGAGTTGCTCGTGATAAATTTGTGAGCACAGATGAACTTGATGCTATTCTTCGTGAAGAAATATCCGGATTGCTTTTGGAAAATCCCCATTCAGGATCAGGAAATATCGATGATACCAAAAAACCTTATGTGATTATGGTTGTTGGTGTAAACGGTGTAGGCAAAACGACGACCATTGGTAAGTTGGCACATCAATTTAAATCAGAAGGGAAAAAAGTAGTTTTAGGCGCTGCAGATACTTTTCGTGCGGCGGCTGTGGATCAATTGGTGATTTGGAGCGAAAGAGTAGGCGTGCCCATTATTAAACAAGGAATGGGTTCCGATCCGGCTTCTGTTGCTTTTGATACCGTACAAAGTGCTGTAGCTAGTAATGCGGATGTTGTAATCATCGATACTGCAGGAAGACTTCACAATAAAGTGAATTTAATGAATGAGCTTACCAAAATCAAAAGAGTGATGCAAAAGGTAATTTCTGATGCGCCACACGAAATTCTTTTGGTTTTAGATGGTTCTACCGGGCAAAATGCATTTGAACAAGCCAAACAATTTACAGCAGCTACAGAAGTTAATGCATTGGCAATAACCAAATTGGATGGTACTGCGAAAGGAGGTGTGGTGATTGGGATTTCTGATCAATTTCAAATTCCGGTAAAATATATCGGTGTTGGCGAGAAAATGACAGACCTGCAATTATTTAATGGAACGGAATTTGTAGATTCATTTTTCAGAAAACGTAATTAATACCAAACATCTTGTTTTAATTACTTTTTCTGCTAATCATTAGGAAAACCAAATACTAAATATTAACATTAAAATTTTAAAACTATGGGTATTTTAACTTGGATCATTTTTGGTCTTATCGCAGGTGCAATCGCTAAATTAATTATGCCAGGAAATCAAGGAATGGGTTGGCTAATGACTATCATTTTAGGTATCGTAGGTGCATTCGTAGGAGGATGGATCGGTAGTATGCTCGGTTGGGGAACTGTAAACGATTTCGACTTTAAAAGTATGCTTCTCGCTGTAGTAGGTGCTTTGCTAGTCCTTTGGATTTACGGAATGGTTACCAAAAAAGCATAATAAAAAATTATTCTAAAAAAACCGGTTTGAATTTTCAGACCGGTTTTTTTATGTTTTTTTTGCTTAAAATTTCACTTGATAAGGCATTTCCATCATCACCTCGCTTTGCAGTTTCGGATTGATGATTTGTTCGAAAATCTTATAATTCTCTTTGCCTATTTTATTTTTAATGAGTTTTGTTGAGATTTCGTTTTCTTCCATGTCCTTGAATAATTGCTCGAACTCACTTACTTTTTTTGGATAGGATGCAACATTGAAATTGTTTAATTTAACTTGTTTTGCAGCATAGTTAATTGCATCGTTTAAAGTTCCCAATTCGTCAACCAAACCGATTTGTTTTGCTCTCTTTCCACTCCAAATTCTTCCACCTCCAACTTCATCAATTTGTTCGAAAGATTTTTTTCTGTTTTTCGAAACAAAATGCACAAATCGTTTATACGTCTGTTCCACACTTTTCGTCATTATTGCGACACCGCCCGGCGTAATTCCGTTCAATGGCGAATACATATTCGAATTGGCGTTCGTATTTACAGCGAGAGAACTTAATCCGTTTTTGTTAGCAAGTTCTTTAAAATAAGGAATCATCCCGAATACACCGATTGATCCTGTAAGCGTATTTGGTTCGGCAAAAATTTTATCTGCCGCCATTGCGATATAGTAGCCGCCTGAAGCCGCATAGTCACCAAAAGAAACTATAACAGGTTTTTTATTTTTCAATTGTTGCATTTCAAACAAAATTTCATCTGATGCGTTAGCGCTTCCACCTGGGGAGTTTATTCTGAGAACTACCGCTTTCACTTTGTCGTTTTCTGTTAATTTTTTGATTTCTTTCACGAAATTTTCCGAATATATCTCATCGTTTCCTTCACCGTTATAAATCGCTCCGGATGCGTAAAGAACCGCAACTTGGTTGTCTTTTTTAAAATTATCTTTACTGAATGAGCTGATGTATTTGCTGAAAGATATTTTGTTCAGTTTGTCATTTTTCTTTAGGTTGATTTTTGCTCTAATGAAATCATCGTATTCGGTTTTCTGCATTAATCGATCCACAAGTCGATGCTGAAGACTTAAATCTGGAATAATTCCATACAAACTATCGACTACGGTTCTAAATTGAGCTGTATCAATTTTTCTGGAATTTGCCATTTTCGTGGAATTTCCGCTCCATAAATCATTCAGCATCGTCGAAATTTGTTCTTTATTTTCGGGCGACATATCGTCTCTCAAGAAAGGTTCTACAGCAGATTTGTATTTTCCGTGACGGATGACTTCCATTCCGATTCCGTATTTTTCAGCGAAGCTTTTCATGTAGAGAACTTCAGTGGTCATACCTTTAAGTTCAATTCCTCCGGATGGATTTAGAAAGTATTGATCAGCAACTGAGCCTAAATAGTAGGCCGATTGCGAAACAGAATTTCCATAAGCGTACACAAATTTTCCGCTTTTTTTGAAATCTTCTAATGCATTTCGGATGTCGTCAAGTTGGGTCATTCCGGCCATTATTCCGTCGGTTTCTATACTGATTCCTTTTATTTTATCATCGGATTTTGCCTTTTTTATGGCTTCCAACATTTCGTAGATAAGAATGTTTTTTTCTTTTTCATTAAATGCAAATATATGGCTGTTGTCCTCTGTAGGACTATCGATTACCTTGGTTTTAAAGTCTAAAGTAAGGACGGAATTTTCTTTTACTTTGGCTATTCCATTGTCGCTAAATGCACTTACGGCAAGCAAAGTAATCAAAAACATGAAAAAAATTGCAGCAATAAACATAATTGCAACTATATTTGCTAAGACATTTTTAAAAAAACTTCTCATAAAATTTATATTTTGCAATATGTCGCAGCATACAGTCACTTTGTTACTCGGAAGTAACCTCGGAAATCCTGAAGCTAATTTGCAAATTGCGCAAAAACTCATAAGTAGCGAGATAGGCGAAATTTTAACAAAAAGTAAAATATTACATTCTGAGGCCGTAGAATTTGTCAGTAACTATAATTTTTGTAATATTGCATTGGTGCTAAAAACACAATTTTCGCCTGTGAAACTTTTGAATTTGATAAAAAAGATAGAGTTGGAAATGGGAAGAACAGCAGATTCTGCAGTAACAAAAGGATATACGGACAGAATTATTGATATTGACATTGTGTTATTTAATGATTTGAAATTTGAATCTAAGCGGTTGCAAATTCCTCATTTAAAGCATTTGTATCAGCGCGAGTTCTCAAGAACATTGTTGGAAAGTATTAAAACACATTAAAAACATAAAGTATGAAATTAGGTTTATTATTATCATTAACCCTACCACTTGTTTTTTATGCTCAGGATCAAACACCTGTTTCAGCAAAAAATGATTATCCGAATACTTTTTCCAGCGGCTCTGCCAATGTTCAAAAGTTTGATAACTCAGCAAGAAGGTTTAATGACTGGGCGGTTTCCGTCGGTGGAGGGGCGGCTATAATGCTGCATTCGGACTTGAGGTCTATTTATGACGGCAAAATCAACAAAGGTTGGAACGCTTATGTAAGTTTAGACAAGCAAATTTCCCACACTTTTGGTCTTAGTTTGCAGTATCAAATGGGTAAATCAAACCAGCAAGGCCAATTGCCAGGAGCAGAAGGCGTAAAAGCTGGGGTCGCTAATGCTTGGACAAAATATCAGCAGATTTCAGTCCTTGGCGATGTTAATTTTTCTAATTTATTAAGAAGAGTTGATAATACTTCCCCGTACAGATGGGCACTTCATGGATATTTAGGAATGGGATTCCAAGGGTATGAAACATTGCTTTTGGATAACGACGTTTCTCAATATGCACCTCGTACCTTCCCGATTGCCGTTGATCAAAAGCTAGGTGTTGCGTCTTTCGTTATACAAGCTGGAGTTGGTCTCAAATATAATTTATCAAAATTATTAGACGTTGAGTTGAGATCAATGTATATTATGAGTGGTGACGAAGAGTTCGATGGTGGTGGAGATTTAAGAGAAACCGGACATCCAAGAATCAATTACAACCTTATCAATGATTCATATAGCGACAATTTGCTTACCGTAAATTTAGGCCTATCATTCAAATTGGGGAAACATCCGTCTCATTTAGCTTGGCATGATCCGTTGCAGGAAGCTTACTATAAAACTAAATTCTTGGAGGAAACTCCTAGCGATATAGTGGTTTGCGAAAAAGGAGATCAAGATAATGATGGAGTGTGTGATGATTGGGATCGCCAGGTTGATACACCTGCGGGAGCCAGAGTAGATGGTGCTGGAGTAGCACTTGATATGGATTTAGATGGAGTCATCGATTTATATGACAAGTGTGTTACAGTGCCTGGACCTGTAGAAAATAATGGCTGCCCAGCCGGAACAGTATTTAAATAATAAACATCATTTTTAACTTATAAAAATTAAACTTATGAAACTAAATTTAGCAAGCTTCGCATTGGCATTAGCAATTCCTACTGCTATGTTCGCGCAGGACTCAGTTGCGGTTTCAACTGGAGGTTATCCTAATACATTTACTTCAGGATCAGCGAACGTTTCTCCATTTACCCAAGAATCTAAAAGATTTAATGATTGGGCAATTTCTGTTGGTGCTGGTATTCCATTGGTACAGTCTGCAGATTTAACATCAATCAAAAATGGAAATGGTAAAAATGTATTTGGTTATTCCGCTTACTTAAGTGTTGATAAAGCAATTACCCATGCTTTTGGATTAAACCTTCAATACGATAAAGGTGAAACCAGACAAGGTTGGTTCAATACCAAAACCGATAATGCAACTGGTTCAGGTTATCAGGATGTAGGTGCAAGAACTCAGTACGATGCTATTTCACTATTAGGAGATATCAACTTCTCAAATTTATTAAGAAGAGTTGATAACAAATCTCCTTTCAGATGGGCTCTTCACGGGTATGCCGGAATCGGAACATTGGCTTATAGATCTTATTTGGAAGATGCTTCAGGACAAAGACTTATGACAGAGGTTAAACCTTTTAAACTCGGTTCTATGTTTGGACAAGCTGGTGCTGGTGTAAAATATAAAATTAATCGAAGAATCGATGTAGAAGGTAGAGTAATGTATTTCGTAACCGGAGATGATGAATTTGACGGTGGAGGAGAACAATACAGCAGCATCAATAAGAGAGAGGATCAAATCTCTGATAACTTCTTCAACGCAACTTTAGGACTTTCTTTGAAATTAGGAAAACACGAATCACACTTGATGTGGCACGATCCGTTGCAGGAAATTTATTACAAATTAGATGTTTTGGCTGATAAAAACCAAGATGTTGAAGTATGTAAAAAAGGTGATGCAGATAACGATGGAGTTTGTGATGATTGGGATCGCCAACTTGATACTCCTGCTGGTGCAAGAGTTGACGGAGCTGGTGTTGCTTTAGATACTGATTTAGACGGTGTAATCGACCTTTACGATAAATGTGTAACTGTTCCAGGGCCGGTAGAAAACAACGGTTGCCCTACCAATTCTAGCTCAACAGTTTCTGATAATACAAGAACTTTGGAAGGAATTGAATTTGATTTAAATTCAGATAGAATTCTCCCATCAAATACTCCTATTTTGAACAGCGCAGTAAATTATATCAATTCTTCAAATGGAACTTATAACGTAATCGGAGCGACTGATACCAGAGGTTCTGATGCGTATAACCAAAATCTTTCTGAAAGAAGAGCCAACACTGTGAAGAATTATTTAATCCAAAATGGTGTAGAATCAGGTAAATTAAACGCAATCGGTAGAGGTGAAAAAGACCTTAAATATCCTGAATGCGATCCAGCAACCAAATGTCCTGAATGGAAAAACAGAGCAAACAGAAGAGTTTACTTCGAAGCAAAATAATTTTCCCATACTTATAATTAAAGCTGCGCTTTGCGTGGCTTTTTTTGTTTTATGAAGTTAGATTCAGTAATTTTACTCCATGATTTCTCAACAAGATTTTCAGCAACTCAAATTTCAAACCCTCAAGCATTTTTGGGGGTACGATAATTTCAGAGATTCGCAGGAAGAAATCATTAATTCGGTTATTAATCGGAAAGATACTTTGGCACTTTTACCCACTGGTGGTGGAAAATCTTTATGTTATCAGTTGCCCGCACTTTTGTTGGAAGGAACTTGCCTGGTTATTTCGCCGCTTTTGGCATTGATGAAAGACCAAGTTTATCAATTGAAAAATAGTGGAATTGAAGCTGAATATTTATCTTCCGAATTAGATGAGTTTGATGCGGAAGTTATTTTCAACAGATGTAAAGATGGTTTAACCAAAATTTTGTATGTCTCTCCGGAACGTCTTACCAATCGGGTTTTTCTGCAAAATCTCGAGGAAATTCAAATTTCTTTTATTGCGGTAGATGAAGCACATTGTATCTCGGAATGGGGACAGGATTTCCGACCGAGTTATCAGAATATCAAAGCTTTTCGGCAGGATTTCAATAATATTCCTTGTTTGGCACTTACCGCAACCGCGACTCCTCAGGTTTTGCGGGAAATTCAGCTGAAACTGAACCTCAACAATCCGGTATTGTTTCAGAAAAGTTTTAGGAGAACCAATATCAAAATTATATCAGATAAAATTTCAGATAAATATCAAAGAGTCTTAAACCTCCTCAAATACAACAATTCTACCGGAATTATTTATGTAAGAACCAGAAAGGAAGCCGAAGAACTCACCCGGTTTTTGCAAAGAAATCAGATTTCCAATGTCGATTTCTTTCACGCAGGATTGCCGGTTAAAGAAAAAAACCAAAAACAGACGAACTGGATTAATAGCAACAACCAGGTTTTGGTTTCTACCAACGCTTTCGGGATGGGGATTGACAAAGATAATGTGCGTTTTGTAATCCATTTTTCGCCGCCGCCGTCGATTGAAAATTACTATCAGGAAATCGGTAGAGCTGGGCGGGATGGATTGGAATCTCACGCTTTTCTTCTTTGGAATGAACAGGAACTTTCGGATCTCGACAGTATTCTTCGTAACCAAATTCCTTCAAAAAAGGAGTTTTATGATATCGTTTCTTATCTGTATTCCAGTTTTCAGGTTGCTGAAAACGATTTGCCGGAGACTGTTTTCCAACTTCAGGTGCAGCGAATTCAGAACTTTACGAAAGCTTCAATGGCTAAAATTAAAAATGTTCTTAATTTTTTACACGTCCAGGAAATTGTTTTTTTTAACAATAATAAATCCCGCTCATCTTTAGAATTAAAAATTGCGCCAGACGACATCGATTTGCTATCCAAGAAAGACGCTTATTTTATTGAACTGTTGCTCAGAAATTATTCCGGACTTTCATCTCATAAAATCATGTTCAGTGAGATGACGATGAGCAAAAAAATCGACGTTGATGTTTTTTTAATTAAACAAAGAATTAAAGAACTTCAACAAAAAAACTTTTTGGAATATATCGATGGCGCTTTGGCGAGTATTAAATTTTTAAAACATCGAGACGACCGAGCAATAAGCGGAAAATACTGGAATCTTTTCGAACAAATTCAGAAAAATAAGTTGCAAAAATGGGAGGAAATGAAATTCTTTCTTCAGGATTCCGATTATTGTAAAATGAAACTGATTTTGTCTTATTTCGGGGAGAAAAATGTGAAAAATTGTGGACAATGTTCCGTTTGCGAAAGCCAAAAAGAAAGCGTTTTCGGAAGGGATATTTCTCGAGAAATCATTGAAATCCTGAAGCAAAAACCTTCCAATGTTGAAGAAATCGCCATTAAATTAAACTACTACAAAAAGGAAAATATACTAGAAAATCTGATTCATCTTTTAGATTCTGGTGAAGTCAAAATGCTCAATTTCCGTACTTATGCGTACAGAACTGAGTGATAAT
Source organism: Kaistella haifensis DSM 19056 (assembly GCF_000735695.2). Classification (GTDB taxonomy): domain Bacteria; phylum Bacteroidota; class Bacteroidia; order Flavobacteriales; family Weeksellaceae; genus Kaistella; species Kaistella haifensis. The sequence continues at coordinate 59,431 of NZ_JASZ02000001.1, read as the reverse complement.
TTCAATTTTCCTAAAAGAATATTACGCAATGAAATCATTAAAAGTTGTCTTCTTCGGAACTCCCGAATTTGCTAAAAATTCCTTGAAAGCCATTCACGAATCCAATCACGAAGTTGTGGGAGTGGTGACGGTGGCAGATAAAGCCAGCGGACGTGGACAAAAAATTCATGAATCGCCAGTGAAAACGTATGCCGTAGAAAATAATCTTCGCGTTTTTCAGCCGGAAAAATTGCGAAATCCTGAGTTTTTAAATGAAATTAGGAATTTAAATGCCGATGTTTTTGTGGTAGTAGCATTTCGAATGATGCCGAAAATTTTATTTGAAATGCCAGAAATGGGAACTTTCAACCTACACGCATCTTTGTTGCCCGATTATCGTGGCGCAGCGCCAATTAATTATGCGATCATCAACGGGGAAAAGAAAACTGGTGCGACAACTTTTTTCATTAATGAAAAAATAGATGAAGGAAACATTCTTTTGCAAGAAGAAATTGAAATTTCAGCTGATGAAAATGCTGGGATGCTACACGATCGGTTAATGGAAATGGGCGCAAAACTCGTTGTGAAAACTTTGGATGGACTGGCTGATAATTCAATTCAGGAAAAACCTCAACCGAATGTAGAACATCCAAAAAATGCATTTAAAATTTTCAAGGAAGACACGAGAATTAATTGGGACTTGAATTCCGAAAATATTCACAATTTCATTCGCGGAATGTCTCCGTATCCTTGTGCTTTTACGACGATTAAAATTGGTGAGGACGAAAAATCCTTGAAGATTTATGAAGGAAAATTTGAAATTTCTGCTCATGAAAAAACTCCCGGAAGTTTAGAAATTGACAAAAATCAATTCAAAATTTACACAAAAGACGGCGCTTATTTCCCAGAAGAACTGCAACTAGAAGGCAAAAAAAGAATGAATGTGAAAGCTTTTCTTAATGGTTTTCAGCATTTCGATTCAATTTCGAGATAATATTTGCGAGAAATTAATTTCTGTTTTTCAGTAAAATCCAACCTTCATAGGAAACGGGCAATTTCGTATCCGGTTCGATCCAATTCAAAATATACCAGTAATTCCCGGTTGGTAAAGCTTTTCCGTTGGTGGTTCCGTCCCAAAGGTAATTTTTGTCTGAAGATTGAAAAACCATATTTCCATAACGATCAAATATTTCGATGCGCACATTTTCTTTGATTTTTAAATCGGAATAATCCAACACATCATTGAATCCATCGTTGTTTGGAGTAATTACGTTGATTAAATTAATTACCAAAAATTGCTTTTCAATGATTTCACATTTTTTGGAATCTCGAACGTACATCGTATGAAGCCCGCGTGGAATATTGGTGAAGATATTTGAACTTGTAAAATTGGTACCATCCATGGAATATTCATAGCCGGGATTTCCACCGGAAACATAGACCGTCGCGGTGTTTCCGGTCACGTCAATATTGGTAATTTCTGGAAGTTGCGCTGCGAAAACCGTAACATCCTGTTCCAAAGTGCAATCGTTTTGAGAAGTGAGTTCCACCTTATATTTCCCAACAGGAATATCAGAAATCTCGTTGAGCATGTCTCCTTCAGCGATAATTTCGCCGTTTTCTTTCATCCATCTATAATGTTTAAAACCTGTTTCTGCTTTCAGAGTTGTCGTAGCATTTGGACAAATTGTTTGATCCACCAGATTAACGGATTTTTTTGGAGTATTTAGGTGAAGTGTTGCATTCACAACTGGGCAATTTCCGCTTTTTACTTGTGCGTAAATAATCGTGTCATCGGTGTAAGAGAAATTGTCGGGAAGTAGATCTGTATGAGCGGAATCTGAATAATATTTAACCTCAAAATAATTTTTGTAATTGGAAATAAATTGAGCATTCAAATCTTGAAGATTTAATTGAATTGGTGCGCCGTTATTATCATTACAAAATTTTTTTTAGAAACATTGGGTATTTCCGAAAATTCAATTCGGATTGAACCTTTTAGTTGGCAACCGGAATCATCAATGTTTACTTCATAATATCCATTTTCGGTAACCACATAATTTGCTAAGTTTGCACCTGGAATTGCAACTCCATCTTTATACCAAATATAAGTTGCTCCGGGAGTAGTAGCATTTAAAATGATGCTCGTATTTTCGCATAGTGCAGTGCCATCCATTATCAGACGATCTTGGCCTAGATCTTTGGAGCCGATGAAGCTTCCGCCTTTCAAGAAAACTGCAGAATCAAAGCGTCCTGTATCATCCCCATGATCAGCGATTACCAATTTGATGTGATAGGTTTGTCCGACTTCTATATTAGCTTTCGCGGTAAGTGTTTTGGTTTGTCCGTTGAAGTTAGTTGGAGTTTCTTCTTCATTAAAACTTCCAAAATAGCTTACATTTTTAGGGCAATTTTCTGCTGCATTGATGGTTGTGGTGGAGACCGGAGTAGTAGTTCCTGGAACCGTTGCGATATTTTGATAAGGTTCCGCCGAATTTTTCTTTTTAATAAGAAAAGCAAATGCATCAGAGTAATCGCAATTATCCCTTCTATATTCTTCGGAAAGGAACATATATTCAAAGCTTATTTCACTGTATTTTAAGGAAACGAAATCAAATTCTAGGATCGTTGCATTTAAAATATTATCAGAGTTTAAACTATTATTATTTAGTGTTTCTATTAAATCTGGATCACCGCCCCAGTTTCTTTCGGCAAATGGATCGGTTCGTTTTTCTGTTTGAATGAAATTATTAGGACCCACCGCTTGCAAAGCACTTCCCGTGGAGAGAATAATACCTTCCTGCATTTCAAATGAGCTTCCGTTTTTATTGAAATATCCGTAACTCTTATTGCCACTTCCGAAATCGTAACCGCTGATGCTGGCATTATCGACCGAAATACATGAAGAACCGACCCCTCCGAAGAACACGTCTTTCACCAGTTGATTTGCATCATAATTGGTATCCACGCTTATGTACTGCGCCGGTAGGAGCACGGAACTGAAAAGAAAAATTAAACAATAGTTGAAAATTTTATTCATGTTTTTCTAATGAAAATGGAAGGCAAAATTACTCCGAAATTATCGGAAAAAAAATCTCCTGCGAAGATTTTTCGCAGGAGATAATTATATTTTCTATAGAAGAAGATTATGCAAGACTTACTCTTACGAAACCTAATACTTTTAGATCTGGGTTTACAGATTTTACATAATCAGCAACAGATAGGCTTCCGTCTTTGATGAAAGCTTGGTGTACCAAAGTGTTGTCTTTGTAGAAACGCTGCATTTTTCCTTTAAGGATGTTATCAATAATGTTTGCAGGTTTACCTTCTTTAGTTAAAATATCTCTTTCGATTTCTAGTTCTTTATCGATAGTTTCTTGAGAAACTTGTGTTTCGTCAAGCGCAATTGGGTTCATTGCAGCAATTTGCATAGAAACCGCTTTAGCAGCATCAGCAGCACCTTCTACGTTTGCAGATAGAGAAGTGATCGCAGCGATTTTGTTTCCAGCGTGGATATAAGCACCTAAGAAAGGACCTTCGATTCTTTCGAAAGAACCGATTTCGATTTTCTCACCAATTACACCTGTTTGCTCTACTAATTTTTCAGCAACAGTAGTTCCGTGGAAATCAGATGCCAAAAATTCTTCTTTGTTTGCATAGAAGACTGCTTGTTCAGCAAGTTCGTGAGCCAATTCAACAAAAGCGTCGTTTTTCGCAACGAAATCAGTTTCGCAGTTCAAAGCGATGATCGCTCCCATTGTATTATCCTCGTTTACTTTAGCAATTACAGCACCTTCGGTAGATTCTCTATCCGCTCTGTTAGCAGCTACTTTTTGTCCTTTTTTTCTAAGGATTTCGATAGCTTTTTCGAAGTCTCCTTCCGCTTCTACCAATGCTTTTTTGCAGTCCATCATTCCTGCTCCTGTTGTGTTTCTTAATTTAGCTACGTCTGCAGCAACCGGTGTATACATAGAATTGTTTTTTTTATGATTAAAATTTGTTTATTTAGCTTATTTTTGAGCGTTGCAAAGATAATAAATTTCACACAAACTAAAAAGAAGATTTCTTCGTTATTATTAAAATTTAAGTTCCTAAAAATCATTCCTTTAATGAAAAAATATTTTTATATTCTGTTTTTTTTGGTTTCCGCTTTTTCCTCTGCACAAGCTCAGTACACGGTAACTCAAGTAGAAAATAGTACCGATCCGCAGGTGATTGCTACTTTTATTAAAAACAATCCCAATCACCCGAAAACACCGGAATTCAAAAGAAAACTAATAGCAGCAATAAATAATAATAAGCCTGCAAGCCAGAAAGCAGCAAGTGCAAAACCAAATGTACAACCTATCAGCACTGCGAAACTGAAAAATGACATCAAAAAAGATGTTGCAAAAGATGGCGTAAACGATAAAAACAAACGTACCGCCGAGTTGCTCACTCATCTTTTCAACACAGATCCAAGCACCAAAGTAGCCTATATTCAGATTATTAATCGCTCGAAGTGCAATTTGATCGTGAAAATTAGCGGAAAAAGATTTTATAATTTAGATGTTCCGGCCAAAAGCCAAAATTATATTTTAGTGGATAAAGGAAATTATACTTTAACCACGATGGTTTGTGATGCTAAATATACTTCAGCCAAAAATGTTTCTAAAGATATTGTGGTAACGCTAAATTCACCTAAATAATTCCCCTGTCTATTTGAAAACATGAAAATCTCTGGTTAGCTCTAAATATTCGTCGGAATATTGTCTGGATGATTTTTCAATATAAAACTCGGATTCATCCGGGTTTTTTTTGTGAAATCCAAATTCTAGAACGCAACGTTTCGTCGGAGCATTTTTAATACCAGAAATATTAATTTTTCGGTGTAAATGAAGTTGGTTTTCAATGCAAATTTGGATGAAATCATCTGCAGAATCATGTGGAATAATTACCGAAAACAGCCCGTTTTCAGATAAAAGTTGGCTCGCTTTTTCACAAAGATTTTGAAAAGACAACTCGGTTTGTTGCCTCGCCAAAATGTCTTTCTGTGAAGGATTTTCTTCAAAATAAGGAGGATTAGAGAAGATCAAATCGAATTTCTCATTGGTTTTCCATGATTTTAAATCTTGATGTACCGCGCTGATTCTCTCTTGAAATGGCGAGTTAGCGAAATTTTCGTTCGCTAATTGTACGGCTTCCGGATTAATATCGATGGCTAAGATCGCGGTAGTTTGATTTCGTTGGGTAACCATCAATGAGATTAATCCTGTTCCTGTTCCGATTTCTAATGCTTTTTTAGCATTTAAAACTGAACATAGCGAACCGAGTAAAACCCCGTCGGTTCCTACTCTAAAGACTTTTTTGGATTGTTGGATTTCAAATCTTTTAAATTGAAAAGGCTTCATGAAGGAAGATTAGAAGGAAATGAAATCGTGAAAGTTGAACCCTTATCTACTTCAGATTTTACCGAAATTTCACCTTTGTATTCTTCCACCATCTTTCGTACCATCGTTAAACCGAGTCCTGTACCACTGGTTTTTGAGGTGAAATTGGGTTCGAAAATTCGATCGTACATTTCCTCGGGAATTCCGACGCCGTTGTCTTCAACTTCAATGATGATTCTCTTTTGTCGTTGCTCCACATTTACATTGATAATGCTTTCAATATCGGTATTGCGGGCTTGTCGGGCGTTGGTGATTAAATTGGTAATAATTCTGGAGAGGTAAATTTTATCCATTTCAACCATGATGGAGATCTTGTTGGAATGGAAATAAATTCGCTCATCGCTGAAAACATTTATGATATTCCTAATTTCATCATTAAGATCGAAAAGTTCATTGTTCTTTTCCGGGAGTTGTGCAAATTGAGAAAAAGCATTTGCTACCGCGGTAATCAAATCGATTTGATCTACCATTGTTCGGCTAAGATTCTTTACTTTATCACGAATATTCGGATCGGTTGGATCAAATTTTCTTTCGAAATTCTGTATGGTGAGTTTCATTGGAGTTAGCGGATTTTTCACTTCGTGGGCAACTTGCTTTGCCATTTCTCGCCATGCAACTTCTTTTTCTTTGAAACTGAGTCTTTCTTTTTGATCTTTTATTTGAAGAATCATCCGGTTGTAAGCTTTTACCAAAGGTTTGAGCTCATCGTTTTGGTGGTACTTGATTGGTTTCGGATCTTCGTCTAATAATGTGATTTTTGTAATGATATTTGAAAATTTAGACAAGGCTTTGGTTAGGTTGTTCGAAATAATCCAGCTGAGCCAAATCCCAAGTCCGATAATTATTAGATTTACAATAAACATATAATTTACATATTTATTGAAAACCTCGAAATAGGAACCATCATTATGATAATAGGGAAAATAAACAATGCCGATCGGTTCCAGCATGTTATTTTTCAGGATCATGTACGATGAGGTGAGATTGGAATCTGTTTTTTCGTCGTATTTCTGAAAATCGACTCTTTTGTCAGTTTTCAGTACGCTATTTACAATATTTATGGGGATTTTTTTTTCGGCAATCAAATTAACGTCTTTATTGGAAATCAAAAAATTTCCTGCCAAATCGTAGATGATGATGTCTTGATTGTTGATGTCCGCAATTTCAAAAATATCATTTGCTAAAATCTTGGGCAAATCAGTGGTTTGCACTCGGGTATGGCTTACCGAATAATCGAGCGCAGAAAGTAACGATTCTGACTTTCTTTGCAAATCGGTTCTGCTTTGTTCAATTGCGTTATTCTTTAAAATATAATAAAAAAGACCTGATGAGATAATAATACTGACCAAACAAATCAGCATAAATCCTCCGAAAACTTTATTTCTTAAACTATAACCTTTGTATTTAGTGAATGGCATTTCTTCTCATCAGTTTCGTTACATATTTTCCAATAATGTCGAATTCTAAATTGACTAAATCACCAGTTTTGAGGTTTTTCATATTCGTAAATTCCCAAGTATAAGGAATTATTGCAACAGAAAATTTACCAAATCCACTTTCGGCAACAGTTAAGCTAATTCCATTCACGGTGATCGATCCTTGCGGGACGGTTACGAAATCATCGGTTTCATCATAATTGATGGTGATGAGGTAGCTGCCATCTCTGTCTTCAATGCTTTTTACAGTTCCGGTTTTATCGACATGTCCCTGAACGATGTGTCCGTCCAGTCTTCCATCAAACTTCAAACACCGTTCCAAATTCACCTCAGTTCCCAATTTCCATTGGTTAAGATTTGTTTTTTCTAAAGTTTCGGCAATTGCCGTTACGCTGTAGTTTTGGTCAGTAATTTCTACCACAGTAAGGCAACAGCCGTTGTGCGCTAAACTTTGATCAATTTTAAGCTCTTGGGTGAATGGGCAATTTAATGTAAAATTAATGTTTTCGCCACTGCCCTCAATTTTTTCGATGATGGCGGTAGCTTCGATAATTCCTGTAAACATAGGGTAAGATTTGTGGGGAAAAGTCAAGTTTTAAATAAATTCCGAATAGTTATTTCTAAATTCCTAAATTTGTGAAATTCTATTAATCTTCAAAGATAATTAAAAATGAGTTCTAAACAGCACAAAGTAAGAGTAGGAATTTCGATTGGTGATTTCAATGGTATCGGGCCGGAGATCATTATGAAAGCTCTAAAAGATAAAGCAATTACCGATTTTTTTACTCCTATTATTTTTGGCTCCGGGAAATTATTTACTTACCAGAAGAATATTTTTAAGCTACAACAACTCAATTTTAATTATATCACCGACGCTACACAAGCGCAAAGCGATAAAATTAATATGGTGAATCTTACCAAAGAGAATGTAAATGTGGAAATGGGTGTTCCTACGGAAGAATCTACTAGAATGGCGATAGATTCTTTGGAAGCTGCAACCAATGCACTGATCAAAGGCGATATAGATGTTTTGGTGACCGCACCTATCAATAAAGATGAAATGATGAAACATGGTTTTGCACACGCAGGGCATACCGGTTATCTGGAAGAAAAATTCGGAAAGAAAGGATTGATGTTTTTGGTGACCAATGATTTGAAAGTGGCGGTGTCCACGCATCATATTCCGATTTCACAAGTAGCGGAAAGTATTTCAAAAGATAAAATAAAGAAACAAATCAAAATGCTAAACCAATGTTTGGTAGAAGATTTCCAAATCCCAAGACCGAAAATTGCAGTTTTAGGACTGAATCCACATGCCGGAGATGGTGGAGTGATCGGTACAGAAGAAATCGAAATCATTGAACCTGCAATCAACGAGCTTTTTGACAACGGAGTTTTGACTTTTGGTCCATTTCCGGCAGACAGCTTTTTCCAGCCGAATAAGTATAAAAATTATGATGCTGTTTTAGCAATGTACCACGACCAAGGTTTAGCTCCATTCAAAACCATTGCATACGAAGAGGGCGTCAATTATACCGCCGGTTTACCTTTCATAAGAACATCACCTGATCATGGAGTGGCTTATGACATTGCTGGGAAAAATGTTGCTAATGAACAAAGTTTTAGCGAAGCATTGTTTATGGCTGTTAAAATTTTTAAAAATAGACAAGAATATAATGACTTAATGACCAACCGAATGCGACCTCGAAGAAATTCCGCAAACAATGGTGTTGATGAGGATCTTCCGGACGAAAATGGGCATTAAGATTCTGAAAAAATATTTTCTTAATTATTTGTTTTAAAATTTATTTGTAATATTAAAAAATTTGCATATTTTTGCACACTCATTTTATGGACAAGTTTAGAAACTACGATATCGTGTTTTCAGGACAAAAAAACGGTCAACACGAATTCCAATTTGAGATAGATAAAGCGTTCTTTCAACTTTTCGATACTGAACAAGAGTTTACAGATCCTAAAATTGTTGCAGATGTTTTCATGATGAAACACAGCACTTTTTTGGAGTTCGAAATTGAAATTTCCGGAATTGTAAATTTGGTTTGTGATATTACCACAGAAAATTTTGATCACGGTGTACAAAACGAGATTAAAGTTTTGGTAAAATTCGGAACAGAGTATGATGACAGCGAAGAAGATGTCATCACCATCCCGAGTACAGACCACGCTTTCAACGTAGCACAGCTGATTTATGAAGTCGTAATGCTGTCGATACCGATGAAGAAAATTTCACCAAATGTTTCCGATGAAGATCTGGAAATATTGGAAAAGTTCAGCCCGAAAGAAGAAGTTGAAGAAGAACAGGATATCGACCCGAGATGGGAAGCATTGAAAAAGTTAAAAGATAAAAATTAAATAGTTTAAATGATGAGAATTGAGAAATCAAACCTCATCGCTCATCAAACAAAATTATAAGAAATGGCACATCCAAAGAGAAGACAATCGTCAACAAGAAGAGATAAGAGAAGAACCCACTACAAAGCGGTAGTTCCTCAATTAGCAAAAGATGCAACTTCAGGTGAAATGCACCTTTATCACAGAGCGCACTGGCATGAAGGAAAACTTTACTACAGAGGAAAAGTAGTAATGGAAAAAACAGAAGAAACTACAGAAGAAAACTAAGAGATAATCTTAGAAAACATTCAATTTTATAACAAAACCACTCGATTTTTTCAATTTTGAGTGGTTTTTTGTTGTTTTTTAGTATCTTTGGCATAATAACAAATACCACATATAATGGACATTAAAGACATACAAAATCTCATCAAATTTGTGTCTAAAGCAGAAGTTTCTGAAGTAAAATACAAAACAAAAGATTTTGAAATTACCATCAAAACTCCACTCGCAGGTAGCGAAATGAGTTATGTATCTCAACCTGCAGTGTATCATTCTGCACCGCAACAAGCTCCTTCAGCATCCGCACCACAACAGGTAACACAATCGGCTGCTCCGTCTTCTACAGAACCTTCTTCGGACGACAGTAAGTACGTTACCATTAAATCCCCGATGATTGGTACTTTCTACAGAAAACCTTCTCCAGATAAAGATGTTTTCGTAAATGTAGGAGACGAAGTTTCAAATGGAAAAGTAGTGTGCGTAATTGAAGCGATGAAACTTTTCAACCAGATTGAGTCTGAAATTTCCGGGAAAATTGTGAAAATCTTAGTGGATGACGCTTCGCCGGTAGAATACGACCAACCTTTATTCTTGGTTGATCCATCTTAGGAATTTTAAATGATAAATGATAAATTTTAGATGAATATAGCTCATTTAAAATAATTTAAAATTCAGAATTTAAAATTTAAAATTACAGAAAAAGATGTTCAAAAAAATATTAATAGCTAATCGTGGCGAAATTGCAATGCGTATTCTGCGTACTTGCAAAGAGATGGGGATTAAAACGGTGGCGGTTTATTCCACAGCGGATAAAGACAGTCTTCATGTAAGATTTGCGGATGAGGCTGTATGTATAGGCCCACCGATGAGCAAAGATTCTTATCTGAAAATCTCAAACATCATCGCAGCTGCAGAAATTACCAATGCTGATGCAATTCACCCGGGATACGGATTTTTATCAGAAAATTCAAATTTCTCCAGAATCTGTCAGGAAAACGGAATTAAGTTCATTGGAGCAACTCCTGAACAGATTGACAGAATGGGCGATAAGGCAAACGCAAAAGCGACTATGAAAGAAGCCGGTGTTCCTTGTGTTCCTGGTTCTGAAGGTTTGATCGATGGCTATGAAACCGCTGCAAAACTTGCTGCTGAAATCGGTTATCCTGTAATGATTAAGGCAACTGCAGGTGGTGGCGGAAAAGGAATGAGAGCTGTTTGGAAAGCAGAAGATCTTCTACAACATTGGGATTCTGCAGTGCAAGAAGCTACAGCCGCGTTCGGAAACGGAGGTATGTATATGGAAAAACTCATCGTAGAACCGCGACATATCGAGATTCAAATTGCAGGTGACCAATACGGAAAAGCTTGCCATTTGTCTGAAAGAGATTGTTCTGTTCAAAGAAGAAACCAAAAACTTACAGAAGAAACTCCTTCGCCTTTCATGACAGATGAATTGCGTGAAAAAATGGGAAATGCGGCGGTGAAAGCAGCTGAATATATCGGATACGAAGGCGTTGGAACCATCGAATTCTTGGTGGATAAAGACAGAAATTTCTATTTTATGGAAATGAATACCAGAATCCAAGTTGAACATCCCATTACTGAGCAAGTGGTAGATTATGATTTGATCAGAGAGCAGATTTTGTTGGCTTCCGGAACCCCAATTTCAGGACTTAATTATTATCCAAAACTTCATTCTATTGAATGCAGAATTAATGCAGAAGATCCATATAATGATTTCCGCCCATCACCAGGCAAAATCACAGGTCTGAACATTCCAGGAGGACACGGAATTCGTGTTGATACGCATGTATACTCAGGATATTCTATCCCGTCCAACTACGATTCGATGATTGCAAAATTAATTACTACTGCACAAACTCGTGAAGAAGCAATTGCAAAAATGAAGCGTGCATTGGAGGAATTTTACATCGAAGGAGTGAAAACTACCATTCCTTTCCACAGACAATTGATGGAAAATGAAGATTATATTGCCGGAAATTACACCACAAAATTCATGGAAGATTTTGTGATGGATAAAAGCTTTGATCATTAATTGTCATTGAATATAAATCATAAGACTAGTAGAAATATTAGTCTTTTTTTATGTCGTTATTTTAGGGATTAAATTATTAACTTTGTAAAAAAGCAAATTTATGTCGACAACATCAACAACAAAAAATTCACAATATTACATCGATTTAGAAAATAAGCATGGTGCCCATAATTATCATCCACTTCCGGTAGTTTTAGAAAAGGGGGAAGGTGTTTTTGTTTGGGATGTTGAAGGAAAGAAATATTATGATTTTTTGTCTGCATATTCTGCAGTAAATCAGGGACATTCTCATCCTAAAATTGTTGATGCATTGGTAAATCAGGCACAGAAATTAGCTTTAACTTCACGTGCTTTCTACAATTCAAATTTAGGTGAATACGAGAAAAAAATCACCGAACTTTTGGGTTTTGATAAGGTTTTGCCAATGAATTCAGGTGCAGAAGCTGTTGAAACTGCCGTGAAATTAGCCAGAAAATGGAGTTATGAAGTAAAAGGAGTTTCCGAAAACGCAGCAAAAATAGTCGTTTGTGAAAATAATTTTCACGGAAGAACCACTACGATTGTTTCTTTTTCCAACGATCCAGATGCTAATAACAATTACGGACCTTTCACTCCAGGGTTTGTGAAAATTCCTTATAACGATTTGGATGCTTTAGCAAAAACTCTTGAAAATGATGCTGAAAATATTGCAGCATTTTTGGTAGAACCCATTCAAGGTGAAGCCGGAGTATATGTTCCAGACGAAAATTATCTGAAAAAAGCGGCTGAACTTTGCCAGAAATATTATGTACTTTTCATTGCTGATGAAGTACAAACCGGAATTGCAAGAACAGGAAAACTGATTGCTTGTCATCACGAAAATGTACAACCCGATATTTTGATCTTGGGAAAAGCGCTTTCCGGAGGGATGTATCCCGTTTCAGCGGTTTTAGCGAATGATGAAATTATGAATGTGATTCATCCCGGACAACACGGTTCTACTTTCGGAGGAAATCCTATTGCTTGTGCAGTTGCCATTGCAGCATTGGATGTTGTGGAAGAAGAGAATCTTTCTGAAAGAGCAGAAGAATTGGGAAAACTTTTCAGAGGCGAAATCGAAAAACTTATCGAGAAAACAGATTTAATCACCAAAGTTCGAGGAAAAGGATTGCTCAATGCGATTTTAATAAACGATACACCTGAAAGTTCTACCGCTTGGAATCTTTGTCTTCAACTCAAAGAAAATGGTTTGCTGGCAAAACCAACTCACGGAAACATCATCCGTCTAGCTCCACCTTTGGTAATTACAGAAGAACAATTGATGGAATGTGTGGCGATTATTGAGAAAACGATAACGGAGTATAAGAAATAATTGGTGGGAATTTCTGTAGTAATCAATACCTATAATGCGGCGTTGCATTTGGAAAAAGTGTTGGAATCTGTAAAAGATTTCGATGAGATTTTAATTTGCGATATGCACAGTTCGGATTCAACGCTCGAAATTGCCAAAAAATACCACTGCAATATTATTTTTCACGAAAAAATAAGCTTTGTAGAACCCGCACGAAATTTTGCGATACAAAGTGCCAAGAACGATTGGGTGCTACTTTTGGATGCTGATGAGGGCATCACTATCGATTTAAAGACCAAATTATATCAGTTTAAAAATAATCAAGAAGGCAATACAGCATTGGCAATTCCACGAAAAAACTATTTTTTAGGAAAATGGATGCGTGCGGCTTATCCGGATTATGTTTATCGATTTTTTCGCAAAGACAGCATAGTGTGGCCGCCTTTCATTCATTCGAAACCGGAAATCAGCGGGAAAGTGGTGAAGATTTCTCCACAAGAGAAAAATCTTGCTTTAGAGCATCTTGCAGACGATTCAATTTCGGTGATTTTAGAAAAAAACAATACTTATTCTACAGCTGAAATAGCTAAAAGAAAAGGAAAGAAAGTGAGTTTCGGGAAGCTGATTTACTCTCCGTTTTTTTGGTTTTTTAAATATTACGTGATCAAAAAAGGATTTTTAGACGGTAAGGAAGGCTTAATATTTGCTACTTTAAAAGCGCAATACAAATTTAATACTTTAGCTAAAATTATAGAATCCGAATCCAATGCTTGAAAAATCAGTTAAAGGCAAATCTTTTATTTTAATTATTCCTAATGATTTTAAGATCTATGAAATTTTCGAATTTAATATTCAAAAGTTTGGATTTGATTTAACATCGATTGTTCCTGCGGATTTTAAGTATGAAAATAATCTTCTACGCGTAAAAAATTTTTTCTTAAAGAATTTTTTTGGCAATCGAACCTATAAAAAAAAACTGATTAGAAAATTCCGTTCAAGCCATATGTGTCAAGAAATTGGTCATCTGAGGGAAAAAAGTATTGATTATATCTTAATCATCAGACCGGATATTTTTGATCAGGAAACCATTGAAAAATTGATGAATATTGGAAAAAAGGTGGTTGGATATCAGTGGGACGGTTTGAAACGTTACCCGGAAGTATTTAACTGTATCCCTCTTTTCGAGAAATTTCTCATTTTTGATGAAAATGATTACAAAAATTATCATATTCAATTCCCAAATATTGAGTTATGCGATAATTTTTTCTTTGATTTTGATGACGAAGCGGAAAATTGTTCGAAAAATAATACCATTTATTACGTCGGTTCTTATATAGAAAATAGAATTGATGATTTAATTTATACAATGGATGAACTTGCTAAATTCGATGTGAATTTTGATATAAACTTAAAGTATTTTCGTTCCAAAAAGCCTATTAACAAACCATATATTAAATTTTTCAAAGACAATTTTACTTTCAAAGATAATATCAAACGACTAAAATCGGCAAGCGTGATTTTAGATTTTAAAGTACTGGAACATAACGGTTTGTCCTTAAGGTTTTTTGAATCACTTCGGTATGAGAAAAAAATTATTACGAATAATAAAACCGTAATGGAATATAATTTTTATAATCCACAAAACATTTTTATTATTCATCATGATGATATTGCCAGGTTGGGTGAGTTTCTCAGTTCGCCTTACATGCAGATTCCTGTAGAAATTGTTGATCAGTATTCTTTCAGCAGTTGGTTGAGCAGATATGTTTTGTAATTAAATTATAGCAGCTTATTGTCAATTAAGTCAAGGATTTTTTCATCATAATCTACATCGAATTTTCTTGCCCACAAATGGTCAACTTGCGAAAGTTCCTGCAAATCTTTGTCATTAAAAGTTACTGGAAGCGCTACATTTTTCCTTTCCCAATTAACATAAGTTTGGGATGGTTTTATCTTAATTTCTTTGCTGTTTTCTGCCAAACTTATGATGATGGATTGGAAAAAAATTTCATCAGGAGCCGAAGTGTAGCGATAATAATTTTCTAATTCGGTGATGTTTTGATTGATGAAATCATGAAGTAATTTCGTGGTTATTTCATTGAAAGCCCACCATTGAGAACCTGCAAATTGTTTTTCGAAAAACGGTTTTCTTTTGGGAAGAAATAGCAATTTTTGAAACGTTTTTAGGGACATTCTTCCCTTGATAAGATGAAAAATATTTCGCGCTTTTTCTTTCGGCGAACTATGTTGAAAGGGAGCATAACTGTTGCTGTCGCTTTTTCGATCGGAATGGATAAAATGGTAATGCTGTACCTTGTCTCGGACCATTTTTTTACGCCATTTTTCTTCGATTGGAATTGCTTCGATGAAATTAAAATCGATGTGCTTTGCGAGAAAACTATTGATGAATTGATTGGATTTTATCGGGTAATCCTGTCCGCTTAGTAAAATAGTGAAACCTTTATTTCCATGCTTAATTGAATTTTCTAGCAAATGCAAAGTGGCTTTTACGATAGAAAAATCTCCCCAAATGCATTTTTCTCTTTCGGGAATGATCCGGGTGTTTTTTAATGAATTTAGAATTTTAAATTCCTCTAAATTGCTTTTTAGATCTACATGAACGAAAAATTGAGAATTTCCATCATCCAATCTGTTGATCAATCGGCAAATTTGTTGCGGATTTTTATGAGAAAGGATAAGGTAATTTTTTTTCATTAAAATTTAAAGATGAGAATTAACTATTCTGAAACTGAATTTTCGTCGGTACGTTCATAATCATCCTGAATTCTCACAATATCATCCTCACCGAAATAAGTTCCGGTTTGTACTTCAACAAATTCCAGTAATTCCGCAGTTCGGTTTTCAATTCGGTGTTTAGCACCAAGTGGAATAAAAATACTTTCACCATATTTTACGGTATGTTCTACTTCATCAAGAACTACAACTGCTTCACCGGCGATTACCGTCCAGAATTCTTGGCGGTGATGGTGGTATTGATATGAAAGTCTTTGCCCTGGATTGACCTCGATTCTTTTTAATTTATAATGCGGCTCATCTGCCAAAACATAATATTTTCCCCAAGGTCTTTCGCCGATTTCTAACATTTTCGTTCAAATTTATTGCAAAACTAAATAAAATATCTCAAATTCTCTCAACACTCATTTTTTCCTTAAATTTGCACCCTAAATTTCGAACAATAATGAGCAAAGTAAGAGTGCGTTTTGCGCCAAGTCCAACCGGGCCTTTACATTTAGGTGGAGTGAGAACTGCGTTATATGATTATCTTTTCGCTAAAAACCAAGGCGGAGATTTCGTGTTGAGAATTGAAGATACCGACACAGCAAGATATGTGGAAGGTGCTGAAGAATACATCATGGAAGCGCTGGAATGGTGCGGAATCATCCCGGATGAAAGCCCAAAACACGGCGGAAAATTTGCGCCTTACCGACAATCTGAAAGACGCGATATCTATGATAAATATTTAGCTGAAATCCTGAAAACCGATTATGCTTACCTCGCTTTCGATACGCCGGAAGAATTGGATGAAATTCGAAAAGAATTCGAACAAAATGGTGATGTCTTTGCCTATAATAATATCACAAGAAACCGTTTGAAAAACTCGCTTACCCTTTCCAAAGAGGAAGTTCAGAAGTTATTGGACGAAAAAGTACCTTATGTGGTACGTTTCAAAATGCCGGTCGATCGTGTGCTCAATTTGGAAGATATTATTCGTGGAAAGACTTCAGTAAATACAAATACTTTGGATGATAAAGTTTTGGTAAAAAACGATGGAATGCCAACTTATCATTTTGCCAATATTATTGATGATCACGAAATGGAAATCACGCACGTTATTCGTGGTGAAGAGTGGTTGCCTTCTCTCGGTTTGCACTATCTTTTGTATGAAGCAATGGGATGGGAAAGACCGGAATTCGCACATTTATCGTTGATTTTAAAGCCTGAAGGGAAAGGAAAACTCAGCAAGCGAGATGGCGATAAATTTGGTTTTCCTGTATTTCCTTTGAATTTTAAAGATCCCGAAACGGGTAATATCTCTAAAGGTTATCGTGAAGAAGGATATCTTCCGGAAGCTTTCATTAACATGGTCGCGTTGCTGGGTTGGAGCCCTGCAAATGACCGAGAAATTCTTTCTTTAGAGGAAATGACCAAAGAGTTTGATCTGCATAAAGTTCATAAAGCCGGTGCAAGATTCAACAAAGAAAAAGCAGAATGGTTCAACCACGAATATCTGAAATCAAAATCCGATGCAGAGGTTTTATCATTATTAAAAGAAGCTGAAGGTATTAATTTAGAAGGATCAAGCGATGAAAAATTATTAAAAGTTATCGCATTGATGAAAGATCGGGCAACTTTTGCTAAAGATATTTACAATGAAGGAAAATTCTTCTTTGAAGCACCAGTTTCTTATGACGAGAAAGCGGTAAAAAAAGCTTGGAATGAAGAAACACCTGCGATTTTGAATGATTTTTCTGAAAAATTAATGAACCTTACAGATTTTCAAGCGGTTGCAATTAAGCAGTCCATCCATGATTTTGCAGAAGAAAAAGGTCTTGGTATGGGTAAAGTGATGATGCCGCTTCGTTTGAGCTTGGTAGGTGAACTGAAAGGCCCGGATGTTCCTGAAATCCTTGAAATCCTTGGAAAAGAGGAAAGCATCGAGAGAATAAAAAATGCAGTGAATAATATCGGCTAATTTTCTATAATTTTTATTAAATTTGAAAGATTAATTCTTAACTAAAGAAATGGAATACTTAAATTTTGAACTTCCCATAAAAGAGCTGGTGGATCAGTATCAAACTTGTTCATTGGTAGGCGAAGAAAGCGGAGTAGATGTGAAATTGGCTTGCTCGCAAATCGAAGATAAAATTATAGAAAAGAAAAAGGAGATTTACGGAAACCTCACGCCTTGGCAAAGGGTTCAGCTTTCACGCCATCCGGATCGTCCTTATACATTGGATTTTATTAAGGGAATTACCGATAAAGATAGCTTTCTTGAACTTCACGGAGATCGTAATTTTGCTGATGATCCTGCAATGGTCGGTGGTTTGGCAACTATCGATGGACAGAGAGTAATGATTATCGGTACCCAAAAGGGGAGAACGACGAAAGAAAGACAACTCCGAAGATTTGGGATGAGTAATCCGGAAGGATATAGAAAAGCACTTCGCTTAATGAAATTGGCGGAAAAATTCAAAATTCCAGTGATTTCATTGGTTGATACTCCTGGAGCATATCCTGGTCTGGAAGCTGAAGAGCGCGGACAAGGTGAAGCAATTGCTCGAAATATTTTTGAGATGACGATGCTGAAAACTCCAATTTTTGTTTATATCATTGGCGAAGGAGCAAGTGGTGGAGCATTGGGGATTGGTGTTGGAAACAAAGTTTATATGTTGGAAAACACTTGGTACACGGTGATTGCTCCAGAAAGTTGTTCCTCAATTCTTTGGAGAAATTGGGATCATAAAGAAGATGCAGCGAATGCACTGAAACTTACTCCGCAAGATGCTTTGAGAGAAAAATTTATCGATGGAATTGTAGAAGAACCACTTGGTGGTGCACATTATGATCCACAAGTTGCTTATGATCATTTGAAAGCTTCAATTTTGCAAAATATTAAAGCGTTTTCAACATTTTCAGGGAAAGAATTGGAAACCCAAAGACAAGAAAAATTTATTGCGATGGGGCAATTCAAAGGATAAAAAAACATTTTATAAATCAGTAAAACGGGTTTTAGTCCGTTTTTTTTGTGAAATATTATCAATACTTTAGCACGAATTCTAACAAAAAAAAATCCTGTAACATAATTACAGGATTTCCTATTTTTATTTCAATTTCGTTTTATTCGAAAAGTTCGGCAGTATTGAGCACGGTTACTCTGCCGTCTTCGCAGCGAATCGCTTCACCTGGGAAGTTTTGGATCATGTGATAATCGTGCGTTGCCATTACCACCGCTGAATTATTTTCAAAAGCAACTTGCTTCAGAAGCGTCATGATTTCGTTGGAAGTTTCAGGATCTAAGTTTCCGGTAGGCTCATCTGCAAGGATCAATTCTGGATGGTTCAGAAGCGCTCTCGCAATCGCAATACGCTGTTGTTCACCACCGGAAAGTTCGTGAGGCATTTTGTGTTTCTTCGATTTCATCCCCACGCTTCCTAAAACTTCATTGATTCGGTCATCAATTTTGGTTTTGTCATTCCAACCTGTAGCTTCTAGTACAAAACGCAGATTTTTTTCTACAGTTCTGTCCGTAAGCAATTGAAAATCTTGGAAAACGATGCCTAATTTTCGTCTTAAATTGGGCACGTCGGAAGCTCGAAGTTTTTCGAGATCGAAACCTGCTACATTACCATGACCTGCAGAAATTGGGATGTGTCCGTAAAGGGTTTTCAGCAATGAACTTTTTCCGGAACCTGTTTTCCCAATCAGATAGCAAAATCTTCCTTGTTTGATATTAAGGTTTACATCATTAAGTACAGTGAAATTTTTCTGAGCTATTTTGGCATTTTTCAGATGGATTACATTTTGTCCTTCGTGAGATGAATGTGGCATATGGTATAAATATTAAAGATAAATTTTAATCAAATTTCGCATAGAATGCGTAAGTTGATTAGCCCTTCAAAAATAAAGAAAACTTTTTCGTTTAGCTAAATTTTGGCAAATTTTAACAACAAAAAATGCCTGAAAAAGTTATTTTCAAGCATATTTGTATATGATGATTTTCTGAGATTATCTCTTAGCGCGCGCAGCACTTACAGTTAAGCTCTTTCTACCTTTTGCTCTTCTAGCCGCCAAAACTCTTCTACCGTTTGGGGTTGACATTCTTTCTCTGAAACCGTGTTTGTTTCTTTTCTTTCTTTCTGATGGTTGGAATGTTCTCTTGCTCATTGCTTATATTTTTTAGTAAAAACTATCTCTTATTTTTCAGATTGCAAAGATAGGAAAGTTTTTATTTTCTGCAAATATATTTTAGATATTTTACAAAATAATAGCTTTCGGTAAAATTTTCATTTCGGTGAGCGGTATCACGCCGAGTTTTGGGTGCTTTGTAAAATTATTTTTTTTAGTCGAAAATAGTTTTTGTGGGTTTCTGTAGATTTGTTAAATGCCTTTTAATACTATTTTCGTTGTAATCTCTCAGAACAAAAAACATATCTTTGTCGTTCAAAATTATAGAGAAATATGTTTACTGCTTCGGAAATTTCAGAAATTCAAAAATTACTTATACCAGAGAATAAAATTGTTATCATAACTCATTACAATCCAGATGGAGACGCCATCGGGTCGAGTTTGGGGCTGAAGCATTTTCTGAAGCAAAAAGGTCTGGACGCAGAGGTAATCGTTCCTAACGATTTTCCGAAATTTTTGAAATGGATGCCCGAATCCAAAAGAATCATCATTGCGGATTACAAAAGAAAACAGGCTGGAGAAGCGATTTATCATGCGGATGTAATTTTTATTCTAGATTTTAATGCTTCACACAGAAGTGGAAATCTCGTAGGTCCATGGATTGAAAAGGCTAAGGCGAAGAAAATTCTGATCGATCATCATCAACAACCCGATCAATTCGATTTTGTGTACTCGGATGTTACAATTCCAGCAACTTCGCAGATGGTGTACCATTTTATCCAGCAATTAAATGAAGAAGAAAAAGTAAACAAAGATATTGCGGAATGTTTGTATACCGGGATTATGACGGATACAGGAGGTTTTCGTTTTCGTTCCACGAGCGCAACTACCCATCGTATTGTAGCGGATTTAATTGAAAAAGGAGCAGAACCTTCGATGATTACATCTAATACTTTAGATACCAACACAGTTTCTCGACTTCACTTGCTTTCTTTAATTTTAGGAAGGATAGAAGTGGTGAAAGAGGGCAAAGTGGCAATTCTTTGGCTGAAAAGAGATGAATTGAAAAAATTCGGTTTCCAAAAGGGTGATACCGAAGGTTTCGTAAATTACGGTTTAAGTATTATGGGAACCCAAGTTTCAGCTTTTTTCATGGAAGATTTGTACGAAGATTTTATTAAAATTTCGTTCCGCTCCAAAGATCAAGTAGATGTAAATAAATTTTCAAGAAAATACTTTAATGGCGGCGGCCACATCAACGCAGCGGGCGGGAAATACCTGAAATCAATCGAAGAAACTATCGAAGATTTTAAAGAAAAAATTGAAGCGGAGGATTTTTAATTTATGGATATATAGTTTACTTCAACAATAACACCGCCAATGCAATAATCGCCGGTAATGCCTGAACGAAAAATATCTTTTTCGAAGCTGTCAAAGCTCCATAAATTCCCGCTACAATTACACATCCCAAGAAAAATACTGCTACATTTTGCGACCATGTTTCGTTTTCGATGAAGAATGACCAAATTAATCCCGCAGAAAGAAATCCGTTATACAAACCTTGGTTTGCCGCCAAACCTTTTGTTGGTTTGAAAAGTTCATCTTTTAAGGAGCCTTTAAAAGTTTTTTTGCCCAAAGTTTCCCATGCAAACATTTCCATATATAAAATGTAAAGATGCTCGATCGCGACTAATCCGATTAATATTTTTGATAAGATTTCCATGTTTTTTTTATTTTAAATGGTTGTTTTTAGAAAATGAGGTTTTTCGGAAGATTATGAAGAAGTTCTGTGTTGAGGATTGCCGCACAGATTTCCGGTTTTTCCCAATGTCCGTTATGTCCGCAATCCAAAAGATACGACTTGATATTGGTTCTATCAGGAAGATTTTTCAGTAACAGCTCAGATTTCACGGCATTATCGTGTTTTCCTGCGATGACCAAAATTTTTCCTTCGAAATTTTGCATTACCGATGTTTTATCGGTTCGTTCGATCATGCCTTTTACAGCGGCGAGGGCGCCTTCATTTTTAGTGGAAAGTGCGATTTCTTTGGCAAGTTCTATTTTTCCTTCCAAAATGTCTTTTTCATTTTCATTAAATAAATTGGGAATTCCCGCTCGAACATAATTGGGAAATGCTTCCTGAATAATCCTGAAACTTTTCCTGCGCTGTTCTTTTTTCTCTTCATCGTCCGGGAAATAAGTAGAGAAAAACAATGTGAAACTTTTCAAAAATTCCGGAAATTTCTCCGCAAAAGCCAGCGATGTATAACCGCCCATTGAATGTCCCAGAAGATGAAATTCTTTTAAACCCAGCTTGTCGGCGACTTTTTTTACTTCTTCTGTCATCAGTTCCATCGTATGGATTTCATTGTAAATTTTAGATAAACCATGTCCCGGCAAATCAATTTTTATTAAAGTAAAATCTTTGGAAAGGTATTTTTCTAGGTCTTCCCAAATCATCAGATTTTCCATAAAACCGTGGAGTAGAACCAGATTTTCTTTTCCTTTTCCGGATATTTCGTAGTGTAGCATTGTTTTAATTTAAATTGGTTTAAAAATAAATGTCAATATAATCCACAAATCCGGAGCTATTCACTTTATCTTGCAAACGCCAGAATTTCCCTTTTCCTTCGTCCAAAAATGTTGTTTTCTTGGTTCGGGTATATTTTTCTCCTTGAATGTTTTGGGTGATTTTTCCTTCAAAATTCAGGTGTTTATCGGATACCCGAGAGATTTTTCCTTCGATTGTTAAAGTGTTTTTCCCTGAACCAGCTTTTCCGGAAACGGAATATTCATCTCTTCCGGTTTTTTCGAATTTGGCAGTTCCTATGAGCGATGAAATTGCATCTGAACTGAACTTTAATTGATGATTTCCACTAAGATCTGCAAACCGATTTTGACTGTTCTTTAGTTTGATGCTGTCGTTGATTTGACTTCTGACCGCGTTGATCGAATCAATGATTTTAGCGCTGTCGGATTGGGTATTGATAATTTCGCCCTCTTTTTTGGAGCAGGAAAGCATTAAAATACTGCAGAGGATAAGGATAGTTTTTTTCATAATCATTCATAATCGAATGATTCAAATTTAGGTAAAAATCTAAACATTCCATGTTTTTTTGTGAAAATGGAAATTCAAGGATGAAATTGATTGTTTTGAGATTACGATTTGGTTTTGGAATCCATCACAATCGTTACCGGACCGTCATTGAGTAAAGAAACTTTCATATCGGCACCGAAAATTCCGCTTTCGGTTTTCAATCCGGATTTTGCGATTTCAGTTTTAAAATATTCGAAAAGAGGAATAGCTTTGTCGGGTTTTGCGGCTTTGATGAAAGATGGGCGGTTTCCTTTTTTGTAATCGGCGATTAAGGTAAATTGGCTGATGCAGAGGATTTCTCCGGAAATATCGGTTACGGAAAGGTTCAGTTTTCCTTCCTCATCACCGAAAATTCTTAGGTTTAAGATTTTTTGCACAAGCCAATCGGCATCGGTTTTTTCATCTTCTTCATCAATTCCGATCAGTAAAAGTAAGCCTTTAGTTATTTCACCAACAATTTTTCCTTCAACTTTTACATTGGCTTCCGTAACTCTTTGTATAACGATTTTCATGAAAATTTAGATGCTTAAAAATTAGTCAAAAATAGAAAGTGTTCCTGTGGCTGAATCGAAATTGTATTGATAGGTTTTGGGAGCAATTTGCGCAACTTTGGTAGGTTGGCCTGTGATCAAAATCCATTCTGCGCCATCTTTCGGGCAAATTACTTTGATGTTGTTTTGAACTTCCAGGGTTGTCGAATTGTCGGGACAAAGATGAGGTGCATTTCGGTCATAGATTTTAAAGCCATTAGTGGTTCTTACCACAATTAATCCGCGCGTACCGGCTTCTTGTTCATTTACATAAATCCATCCGTTTACATTTTGAAGATTATAATAAGCGGGCAAATTGAGATTAAGAACAACGTTAATAGGTACATTCGGAAAGCAACTCACGGTTTCCTCGCGAGTTGAACATGAAGTTGTATTTAAAGCGCTGAAAATGAGTACTATTGATAAAATTAGAACCGAAATGTTTCTTTTCATTTAAAATAAATTTATATATTTGTAAAACGAATATAAACAGAAATCATTGTCCGGCAAATGTCGGATTATTTTTTTATACTAACGCAAATTAAAGAAAATTATGGCAAGTTATGTTACCAAAGATGGTTTGGATAAAATGAAAGTTGAACTGGAACAACTGGAAACCATCGAAAGACCAAAAATCACCCAGCAAATTGCTGAAGCTAGAGATAAAGGCGATCTTTCTGAAAACGCAGAATATGATGCTGCGAAGGAAGCCCAAGGAATGTTGGAAATGAAAATTTCAAAGTTAAAAGACATGATTATCAACTCGAAAGTAATTGATGAAACCCAGCTTGATACTTCGAAAGTTTCTATCTTGACAACAGTTCGATTGAAAAATAACGCGACCAAAGCAGAGCAGAAATTCACTTTGGTACCTGATAACGAAAGCGATTTGAAAGCTGGGAAAATTTCGGTTAATACACCGATTGCTAAAGGGCTTTTAGGAAAAGTTGTAGGCGAAACTGCTGATATCGTTTTGCCAAACGGGAACAAACTTTCTTTCGAAGTTTTGGAAATTACTTTGTAAAAAAGTGATTTTCAGATGGAAAAATTTCACAAAACTTCCACCTCAATTTTTATTTAAACCTTAAATTTGTAGCATCAAAAAAAATAAAAATTAAAATCTAAAAGTAATGAGTTCTATTTTCACGAAAATTATTGCGGGTGAAATTCCATCCTACAAAATTGCTGAAGACGAGCAGCATTTGGCTTTTTTAGATGCAATGCCTTTGGTAAAAGGACATACTTTGGTGATTCCCAAAAAGGAAACCGATTTTATTTTCGATCTGGAAAATGAGGATTTTAAAAACTTATGGAGTTTTGCACGAACCGTTGCCAAAAAACTAGAAAAAGCCTATCCATCTCAACGAATAGCAGTTGCAGTGGTAGGTTTGGAGGTTCCTCATGCACATATTCATTTGATTCCGATCGATAAAATGGATGATATGAACTTCAAAAACGAAAGACTGAAACTTTCGGGTGATGAATACAAGGAAATACAAAATACAATCATCAATTTATAAAATATTATTTTGTCAAGGTCGAAAAACTTTGACAAAATTTTTTTAAAAACAAACATTCTTACACTTATTATTAAAGATATATGAATTCAAACCAATGCTCTTTCTGCGGAAGAAAACGCAAAGAGGTAGAAATATTGATTTCTGGAAACGAAGGTTTTATCTGCGAAAACTGTATCGAGCAAGCACACGCTATTGTGGTTGAAAATGCCCAAAAAAAAGGCTTTTCACCAGCTGATAGTATGGAAGATTTAAAAAAACCAAAAGAAATAAAAGAACATCTTGATCAATTTGTAATTGGTCAAGATCAGGCGAAAAAACAGCTTTCGATCGCGGTTTATAACCATTATAAAAGGCTTCTTCATGCCAAAACCGAAAACCGAGAAGTAGAGATTGAAAAATCGAATATCATCATGATCGGTGAAACAGGAACCGGAAAAACGCTTTTGGCAAAAACGATTGCTAAGGAACTGAATGTTCCGTTTTGTATCGTAGACGCAACTATTTTAACTGAAGCGGGTTACGTTGGGGAAGATGTGGAAAGTATTCTTTCTAGATTACTGATGGTCGCTGATTATGATGTGGAAAAAGCAGAAAAAGGAATCGTTTTTATTGATGAAATCGACAAAATTGCAAGAAAATCCGATAATCCGAGTCTTACGCGTGATGTGTCCGGTGAAGGTGTACAGCAAGGATTGCTGAAATTGTTGGAAGGAAGCATTGTAAATGTACCGCCACAAGGCGGCAGAAAGCATCCCGATCAGAAATATATTCAGGTAAATACCCAAAATATATTGTTTATTGCTGGTGGAGCTTTTGATGGAATTAAAGAAATCATTGAAAGACGTCTCAATAAGCAAGCAATTGGTTTCAGTTCTGAAAAAATGGCCAAAACGGAAGATGATGAGTATATTTTGAGCCAACTGAATGCAATCGATTTGAGAAAATTCGGCTTGATTCCGGAATTATTAGGGAGATTTCCAATTGTGACTTATCTCGACAAGCTCACGAAAGAAACAATGATTCGCATAATGAAAGAGCCGAAAAATTCGATCATCAATCAGTTTGTGGAGCTTTTCAAAATGGATGGTGTTACATTGAAATTCACCGACGAAGCGATAGAAAAAATTGTGGAAGAAACCATGGAAAAAGGCCTTGGTGCAAGAGGTTTGCGCGGCACTACGGAGAAGGTTTTGGAGGATTATATGTTCAACATTGCGGAACAAAAAGAAATTGTCATTACCAATGATCAACTTATTTTCTAATTATTTGTGGTATTGATGTATGATTTAATTAAAAAAAAATAAATATATTTGTACTCGAATAGAAATATTCATTTTTGGGAAACACAAAAACACAAAATAATGAAAAGAAAATTATTAACGGCAGGAATGTTAGCGTTGAGCTTTTCTGCAACAGCTCAAGATTTAATTTATGTAGGTGATGCTAGTAAGTTTTATGTTGAGACAGGTACCTTAGTTTATAGTGGAGGTAATTGGGTTTTAGACTCCAATATTGAAAAAACTGTAGAGAACAAGGGTAATATTATGATCGTAGGAGATTATAAGAAAGGCACTAAGGCTAACGCTGCTTCTGATGGTAAAGAATTTGTAAATGTTTGGACGGCTACCAATGATTATGGACAGGTGCAGATTCTTTCTTCCAAAGGTATCACAGATGCATTAATGACTGTGCAGCGTCCTGCAGCGCCTACTTCTTATTTCGGTGGTTCATTTCCTATTAGTTTCCCGTTTAAAGATCAGGTCAATTATGTGATGACAGCCTTTGGTCTTCCTACAACCAGCTTTAAAGGAACCTGCGGTATTGATGTGAACTGTGGCCCTAGTAGATATGACATGACCATGCATAAATGGAACAACAGTAAAATACAGGGAGATGCTGTTGTTTCCGGAGCTAATTTTAAAGCTGGAGATTATTATTTCCTGAATCTAAGACCAGCTGCCGGTTTACAACCTTATATGACAGGTGTCATTAATTATAAAGGTACACCTTCTCCCGTGGCCTATGCATCTACCGGAATTGCTTCTGTAATTCCGTCAATGACCGAATCTGCATTTAGTGACCTGGGATATAATGACTGGAAAACAAAAGTAAACCCATATAATGAAAAGTATGAATCTTATATGGGATATGTGAACAGTACCAATAAATATACCGGTAAAAACATTTACCGTTTTGGGAACCCATACACTTCTAATCTTGATTTAACGGCTGTAGATGGAATAAATGCTTGGTTAAGGATCACTAACGCTGGCGGAAACAGAACTCTAAAACAGGCAACAACTGATTTGTTAATCAAGGATTTCAATATTACAAAAAGAACACCGTCGTATGATGTACTGTGGAATCCGGCGAATGGTAGTACTAACGTAAATGCGGACTATTATTCTGCAAAATTCGACGGTACAAACTGGGTAGGAAATCCTGAGGCTTTATATATTAGGCCTTTGGAAACTTTTAACCTGAATTTTCCATTGCTTGATCCTACAAAACTTGGTTCGAGGATTGTTCATCTAGATGTTAATTTTACAGACTTCCATAAAACATTTGTGTATCCTGCTGTTGTAACTGATCCAATACAGATAGCTCCCAAAAATGCTGTAATGGCTAAGACAGCTTCTGTAACGCATAGATCTGCACAGGCTGTATCTGCAGGTAATGCTGCTAATATCGCTTTAAACAGCGATGGATTTTATCAGGCGGAGGTTTTCCTGGTAAAAGATAATTTGGTGGAAGCAGCCCCAGTATATCTGGTAGGGACGAACTACAGTGATATTTCGGCAAATGCTGCGCAAAGCAACAATAAGCTCTTTTTGTACGGAATGAATGCAGACGGTACAGCAAACCTGCAAAGCCAAAAATCATTTAGTGAATTTAATTCTGATACTTATATTGGTAAACCACTGTCTCTAGGGCTTACAGGACTTACGTCAGGTGAATCTTATGAATTAAGATTTAATCTTTATGAAGGTAGTATTTTTACTAATGTTAAAGACTTAACTAGTGGTGCATTCTATATTAAGGATAATAAGAATAATACAGTAAAACAAATTTCTGCCGATCAGTCTTATAATTTCACAGCTGATAGCAATGCTATGGCAGGACGTTTTGATTTTTATTGGAAAGAAGTATCTGTTGGAGGCACTGGTGGAACATTAGCAACTGCTAACTCTAATACTAAAGGTGTTACCGTCATTTATAAAGATGGAGAAACTAGAAAAGTAAGATTTGAATCTATTGCTCCTAAAGCAAACATTCAAGTGTATAATATGGCAGGAAGATTAGTTGATTCTATGGATAATGTTTCTACTTCACAAGACTACACTTTAAGATTATCTTTAAACGGAGTATACTTAGTGAGAGTTTCTTATGCAAATGGTGATGTTAGAACTGTAAAAACGATTTACTAAATAAAACACAAATGAAAAATAAATTAAAATTCTTAATAGTATTTCTTATTACATTTTTTTCGAATGTATTAGTAAATGCACAGTTTGAAGGTTCTGATGATCCACCTCCACCAGAAGATATTGGTTCTCCAGCTAGCCCAATCGATATGTACCTCTATCTATTGGCGATCGTAGCATTTGGCTTTATGTGGTATTACCATGCTAAAACACGCAAAACCTTAGGATAAAGTTTATTTTAGCAGTACAAAACTCATCGCAACTCGGTGAGTTTTTTTATATTTACATTATGAAAAAAATTTTAGGAATTATGAGTTTGCTTGCGCTGAATTCATTATCTGCGCAATTTAAAATCGATATTGAAGCTCCGGCAACATTTACACCAAAAGAAGTTTATCTCTATACCTTAAATGGCTCCAAAGATGTTTTAAATACCAAAGAAATTAGAAAAGGGAATACTTGGCAATTTAAAGTGGAAAAACCTTATACAGGAATGCTGAAACTGTATTTTCCGGAAGGGAATATCTCACTGAATTTCATCTCCGAAAACAAAGATGTAAAACTGAAATTTGATTCTGATAAAGGCAAAATCACCAATGTGCAATATTTGGATGAAAGTAATTTTGTAATGAATAATTTGCAAGATGTTCAACAGAAAAAAGAGTATATTTTGCCTGCTTTGGTTCAAATAAAAGATTATTACGATAACTCTACAAGCTTTAGAAAAGCCCTAAATGATGAGATTGCGAGACTTTCTTTAAGCGTTGCGGATCTCAGTAAATACCCATTCGTACAGTACTATAATTCCAATTACTCCAAGTTTTTAGATAAAACTACTGCTAAAAAGGACATTACTCATGATGAAATCATTCATTATCTGAGCAATTCCAATGATATGCTCGAAACTTCTTCACTATTGAGGCCTGTTTTGATGGCGTATTTGAATGTTGGACCAAGTACAAATGTTGCAAACGCTGTCGATAAATTGCTAAAAGCTGTAAATCTGGAAACTCCTCGCGGACAAACCATTTTGTCGGAATTGATCGAGATTTTCGACACTTATGGTATGGCAGATTTGAAGGAGAAATATCTTACCGAAGCTAAAAATTTAAAATGTACCATCAATGATCGGTTGAGTAACACCATCGCAACAAATAAAAACACCGAACTAGGCGCAACTTTCCCTAATTATGTTTTCCAAAATCCGACCAATACCACTGCGAAATCGATCGCGGATGTGAAGGCAAGTAAGAAGATTATTGTTTTCTGGGCGTCAACTTGTTCGCACTGTGAAGCAGAACTTCCGAAGCTTATCGAAAAATATGATGCAATAAAAGCCCAAAATGCCGAAATTATTGCGTTTTCTTTGGATTCTGAAAAAGCAAATTACGATGCTAAAGTGAAAAGTCTTCCTTGGATTAATGATACCGAGCTCAAAGGTTGGTATAGCTCATTTGCAGAGACTTACAATGTGAGAGCAACGCCTACTTACTTTGTTCTGGATTCAAATAATAAGATTATTGCCAAACCGGATCACGCCGCAGATGTAATTTCCTATTTAAAATTGAATTAATTTTTTGCTACATTCCAAAATATTTTTATCTTTGCACCACTCTAATGGCGAGGTAGCTCAGTTGGTTAGAGCGCAGGATTCATAACCCTGAGGTCACGGGTTCAATTCCCGTCTTCGCTACAAACAACGCTATAAATCAGTTATTTATGAATAGCGGGGACTAAAACAGGGACTTCAAGTCCCTGTTTTTTTATTATCTCTTTCTTCCATAATATTCCATTTCTAATTTTTGTACATTTAAACTTTCTATAACTTTGTCAATCATTTCGCTTTTCTTTATATTGAACAAGACCGCGTTTTCATTTGCTCTCTCCTCTAAATAATCCGTAGCCTCATTATTCTTCAACTGCTCCTCCTTCTCCTCCTGGTATTTCACAACCAATCCCTCCCTCACATCAGGCAACTCCTCCAACCTTTTATCCAGTTCCGCAACCTTATCTTCAGTAATTTTTGTCTGTTGTTCAATCTCTGTGACATTCACGCCTTTTTGAGAAAGAATATCAATTTCCTCTTGTACTTTTTCTTTAGCTAAATCAATCGTTATCTGATAAAATGGAAGCTGGTTTTTCCAATATTCTCCATTTTCTCCCTCTTCCTTGGAATAGCCTAAAATTCGGCTGTAATTATGCTGTGCTTTGGTGACTTCCTCTTGAACTTTGATAAAAGCTTCATATTTTCGAAGCACAAAAGCAGCATCTGCCAAAAATTTGTCTTTCTCACTTTCAATACGTTTTTTGATGAGTTCAACTTCAATATTGGCTCTGGTTTCGGGATTAGTAATAATGGCGGTTTTCAGTTCTTGTGTGCTGATATCCGAAACATCCAAAACATCGGCCCCTTTCTTCATTGCCTCCAAGTATCTTGCCTGTTTGGATTGCAGTTTTTGAAGCATAAAGACATCGATGCTATCATTGGTCAGCATAAAATTAATTCTAACATTTTCGTTCCTGTTTCCCTGCCTCCAAGCACGACCTTCAACTTGCCTTAGAGAGGTAAAATTGTACGGAAGTGAAAGCATATAAATATCCGTTGTGTTTTCCTGCAGGTTCATTCCTTCCTGAATGGCTTCACTCCCAATAACCACCTTTATTTTTCCAGAATTGAAATCATCCTGAATCTTCAAACGGTTCGGTTTGCTCGTCGCACCCGTGATGACTCCGACTTCTTCCGGTTTGTAGCCAACTTCCCGTACCAAATATTCCTTCAATTTTGGAAATTCGGAAACGGCTAATTCGGAATAGATAATCTGTCCAGAATCGGGAATATCGTTTTTGTTTTGCCTAATCAAATCCATCGTCTGCTTCAACTTTGGAGAGTTCTCAATAAAGTCTTTCAACAAAGGTTCTTCCCCTTCATAATATGGAGAAAGATATGGTGAAATGGCAGTTAATCGGGCATTAAGGATATGGGTAAGAATCGCCCCTTTTTGGGTTTCGCTAAAGTTTTCATTGAGTAGTTCGTATTGCTCACTCGTCAAATCATTCTGCTCAATTTTATACTCCTTATTGATTCGGTTGGGTCGCACCAATTCGGGATTGTCTTCTTCGCCCTTAATGTCAATAAATTCCGATAAAAGTTGTTGAAACAGAGAGTTATTTTTAAAACGACGAACATTGGCTTTGAATTTCACATCACCTTTGGCATCAATCTCCATATCGTTGTCCGCCTCCATAAAGGTTTCAAAGAAGGTGTTGACATTGAAGTAGCCTGATTGTTCCAACCTTTTGTTGGCAATCAAGGATAGAATGGAATAATATTCCAATGGCTTATTGGTAAATGGCGTCGCTGAAAGCAGAGTGATATTTCTGCCGTCGTTCTCTTCTTGAATGTATTGTGCCGCCATCCAAGTATTGATTCCGAGTTTTGAAGTCTGCTGGTTTTGATTTCTAAAATCTGAAGCAAATCGGCGGTCTTCTATTCTAACTTTTCCTACGATATGGTTTGCATTATGGACTTCATCATAGGTTAAATGGTCAAAACCAAAATCTTCCCAATCGTAAATTTTACCACGCTTCATTTTACCCACCAGTTCTTTTTCTTTTTCCAATTC
This sequence comes from Kaistella haifensis DSM 19056, assembly GCF_000735695.2. Taxonomy (GTDB): domain Bacteria; phylum Bacteroidota; class Bacteroidia; order Flavobacteriales; family Weeksellaceae; genus Kaistella; species Kaistella haifensis. The sequence goes on along the minus strand of NZ_JASZ02000001.1, from coordinate 27,505 downwards.
CTTTTGAAAATCCCTCTCACTAATACTGTTTACGCTTCTCAGTTCATTTTCTGAAATGTAGGAGAACTTGGAAGCCAGACTTTGGGTAATGTTTTCCGCAAAACCAATATTGTTAAAACCCTCATAAGTAACGATAGTGATTTCCCCGTCCTTATTGTCAAATTTTGAGAGGTCGAAGTCTTTCCCCAAATTTCCCAAGACATTCACCTTGGCTTCGGGAATGGTTTCAAAAATCGTTTCCACCCACTGTTTCAGGATGCTGTCATTGGGAACGACAATCAGTGGTCTTTTTGCATTTCCTCTTTCCATTGCCTCGTGCATGGACAGGATTCCCGACAATGTTTTTCCAAAACCCACTTCGTGTGCCAACAATCCCACACCTTTCGTGGTCTGCCTTCCGATTCCTGCTTTCTGGACTTCTGTTAGTCTTAATTCTCTTCCTTTAAAGTTTAAATGGATTTTTGAAAACAAGGGAAACTTTGAATAGTCCGGAACATAGATATTGTTGTAGTTTCGGTTAAAATCCTTTACAAAACGATTTCTTAAATCGTCCGATAATTCTTCTCTCAAAAATTTTTGAAACAAATCATTGGCAGCGGCTTTTCGTCTTTCACGGACTAAGGCATTCCGCTCTTTGTCGCTTCCTGTAACGGTTTCGTTATCTACAAAACTTCTCACTTCCCATGATGAAGAACCTGCAAATGCCTCACTGGAAAGCGTTCCGACAAAATCCTTGAATTTTTCAGCAAGATTATACGGAACGGTTACGGTCTCCGTCTGTCTTGTGTTTTGATTCCAGCGTTCCTTTTCTACGGTTCCCAAATCAAACTGGTGGACAAATTCGTGGTTGGGACTGATGGAGATTTCGTCCAAAGTTTTTGGTTTTGGAAGGACATTGAGGAGTAATTCCATTTGTTTCTCATACTGATTTTCTGTTCCGCCAACCGAAAACCTGTCTTTAAAATCTATTTCAAGTTGTTCTAATTTTTTATAGATATTTCCTTCGGCATAATAGAAATCGTGAACCCAATTTCCGTCCATATAGTTGGCAAACTGGTAGTGCTTTCCGTGATTGTTTAATGTTCCATCGTAGGAAGTGTCCCGAAATGCCTCAATCTGTTCTTTGGTAATATCGGTGCTGTTCTGAAGCGAGGCATTCACCACTTCATCGGCTTTCAAAAATTGATATTTTAATATCCCTTTCTTGATTTCCGGTTTGGTCTGAATTCGGTATTCCGCATTTTTCTCGCTGTGTGATTGGATGATTTTATCCGCTTTTCGATGAATTTCATTAATTTGGTCTTTCGAAAAATCTTTCGGATTATCAAAAATTTGGGATTGGAGTTTGGAATACTTTTCAATTTCCTTTTCAATCGCGGGAGATTTGAATTTTACTTCATTAAGTCTGGAAAGAACTTGCTCAATTTTATCTTTCGTTTCTGAAAGGTTAATTTCTTCTGTTTTAACGGGAATGGTATTTTCTAAAGTTTTGCCTTTTGATTCTGCTTTAGGTTGATCAACCTCCAAAAACAAATCTTCAAAGAGATTCCCGATTCTTTCGGTCTGCTTTTTATTTTTGAGTTGCTCAATCCGAGATAAGGCGTCCTCTAAATTCCCATAAACATAGTTTTCCAACCTCCCAAAACGGTTGGTTTTCTCTCGGGTTTCCCCTAAAATCCTGTCGGGATGTTTTTCAAAATAATTGGAAATATCTGTAGAAATTTTCTGGGAATTTTTTTGCAGAATAATAATGTCCGTTCCTACCTGAGTTCCGGCAAAAGCACCATTCGGCAGACGAAAACCTTCCAAAATATCTGCATTTTTTAGTTGGGCTTGTCGGTTCAACCAACCCGAAGGAAGCACCATTGCCACAACTCCATTGGGTTTAAGAGAATCTAAAGACCTTTTGACAAAATAGTCCTCGTATTTGGAGATTTTGGGTTCTTCTCCCAAACCTTTGTATAATCCGCGATGGTCGCCGTAGGGTGGATTACCGATAACCAAATCGTATTTTTCGGCAAATTCCTTCTTGTTGCCTTTCTCGTCGATAAACTCGGTTTCAAAGGAGCGGAGATGGATGTGGGCTTCGGGATGAAGGATTTTTGCAATCTTTGCGGTGGTTTCATTGATTTCAAAGGCAGTTATGCTGGACTTTATTTCCAAATCTTTCACTGCATACAGAAAATTACCCGTTCCTACGCTGGGTTCCAATACCGAAATTTCCTTTCTGTCTTTAAAATGGTCTTTGATTAAGTTTCGGACGGCATCTACAATCTTGGAATCGGTGTAGTATTCATCCAAAATCCCTCTGCCTTCTTTCGCCGTTCCGCCGGATTTGTATTGATTGCAGATGTCCTTTAAATCATCTGTAACGTTGAGATTCTCTTTGAGAATGACCTTGTCGCCAGAAATAAAACAAGCTGCGGAAACAATTTCCGCAACCTGTTCGTTGGTGATTTTATGAAGCGGATATTTTGAAATCAGAGTATCTAATCCCCCAATACCTGTGATTGAATTTGATGATCCGGGGTGGGCTAATTTTGCGTTTCTTCCATCTGGTACATTTCTCCCGGATACGATTCCGCCCACGAAATGTTCTTCCTCCTCATTTTTTGGAGCATTTTTCGGTTGTGTTCCGTCAACGGATCCTCGCTCTGGTTTTCCGACCAGATGCTTCCAGATTGTGTCTTCAAGTCCATCTCCAGCATCGTTGCCGTCCACAGTTTGTCCTCCAAAGTGATTTCCGTTTTGCTCGGATTGGCTTCTTTGGACAGGTTCTCCAGAATTTCGTTGAGGAAGTTCGGCTCCCAAGTGCTGAGTGTCGGAAATTCCTTCGGATTGAGTTCCATCGTCTTCATTTCTTATCGATTTTTGTTCAACTAAAGTAGTATTTTTCTCTTGAACTTGGAGTTTATTTTTTAAATATTCTTCCAAGTTTTGGTTCCCATTTTCAGAAATCCCATACAGCATGCGGATGTCCTTGATATTTTTATTTTTAAATTCATTGAGGATTTTTTGCGTGGACCTATTTCCCGCATCATCACCAGTCAGACAAAGAAATATCTTTCCGTCATAGTTTTTGAACCTATCGACAAACTTTTCGATATTTTCTCCTGAATTGACTGTTACAAGGGTTCTGCCATTGTTCTGATTGTTCAGTTTCAAAAGTTCCAAAAAGGAATCTTTGTCCTTATCGCTGTTAAAGACAATCAGTTCGTTTTTAGTTCCCTCGATAACGGAAATTCCTGCACTAGAAAGGTTTAAATAGGATGTCTCCCTCACTTTTTCTGTTTTTTACGAAGTGGTTGAACTCAAAAATATCTTTCGCCATGTCGTCCCAGTTTTTTCTTGGAAGCAGTTGCAGGCTTACAAAAATGTCGGTCTTCTTGTTGTAGGAATCGATGCGCTCCAATCTTCCACCATAATCTTTTTCGGCGTGTCTGTAGAGGGAATACGGCAGAATCGTGTCAGTCGGATAGATGTAGAAACGGGTATAGTTCCAAGGGGAATTTACTTCGAAGCGTCTGTATTTTTTCTTGAATAACACCGTGTCTGAAATTTTCCGCCTGTTCTTATAGTTGGGAATCATTTCTTTTGAGAAAATGGCGCCTTCCTTCTTGTTCCAAACCAATGACGGTTTTTGTTTTTCAAGAATATCGGAAAGAATGATGTTGCCGTTTTCAGCATCCAATGGATAGCATAAAGAATCTCTCACGAGATAGGAATTTTGATTCATTTCGGGGAAGGTGTGGTCTGGAATCAGCTCTATAATCTGGTCTCCTGAATAACTCATTTTCGAGATGTGGAAACTCTGCATCTTGTCCAATCCTTTGGACGCATCAAAATAGACATTGGAAATGAGGTCGATTCCGCCTTTTTCGGATTTGATTTCCTTGTGGCAGGAAGTCAGTAGAAATGCAGGAACTAGGACTAAAAATATGGATTTGATATTCATAATGATTACATTTTAAAAAAGCGGCAAATCAAAATTTGACTTACCGCCTTCGGATAATAGTCAGGTATTATTTATTATCGTTTGATGCTCTGCTCCTTCACATGGGCTTTTTCCTGTTTTTCTTCATTCTCCAGTCCCTGCAAAGGTTTGTTGGTGTTGATGCGGTTCATGTCGCTGTCGTAAAGGTTCAGGTTTTTATACTGCGGATTGAGCACCGCTTTTCCTTCCACTATTTTGTCGTCCATTTCAAATTTCACTTTCACCACATTTCCTTTTTCAAGGGATTTGATGGTATTTTCCCTGTATTCGGGCTTGTCGAAAACGAGATTGGCTTTTTCCACGATTTTGTCGGTATCGACACCGTAGTTTTCGTAGAAATTCTGGAACATATAGTTTCCTTTTTCCGTCTTTGGCTCCTCGAAGTTGAACTGCACGAAGGCGGTTTCCGACTGGTCGCTTTTGGGGTTGTGGAACTCGATTTTCACGCTCCGTCCCTCCAAAAGGTTTACGGCTTCTTTCGCTGTAAAGGTATTTTCTCTGTTTACGGAAAAATTGTGGGTGATTTCTTCGCCTTTCTCGTTCTTCAATTGGGCGTCGTAGGAATTGAGGAAAACGCCGCCGCTTTCCGTCTTGTTAAATTTCAAGGCAAAATCAACCTTGTTTCCGGGCAGCGCCTTGTCCGAGGAAGTTTTGATTTCAAATTGCTGGTTTTTGGACTTGATGCCTTTTTCCAATTCTTTGTGAAGCTTTTCGTCTTCGCCGAAACCGAGGTATTTAAGCTGATTTTTTAGATAATCTACCTGGTTGAATTCTTTCTGTGTTTCCATAATGTTTGGGGTTTGATTGTTAAAATATTCTTTGTTTTTATTTGGTTGTTGTGTTGATGTATTGACGTTCATTTTGGCGTAATCCTTTTTAGAAGGCTCTCCAATGATATCGTCTATCGAAAATCCTGACCTTGTGGCATCCCTTTCTTCATTAAACCTCGAATGAAAATTACTTTGGCTGAATAAATTGCTCCGTTTTTTTTCATCGGGGAGAAAAAGGCTTTTAAGGGAGTCGATAATTTTTTCCGTTTCATCATTTCCCTCGTAGTTAAGCAGTTCTCCGCCAACGAATAGCAAAACATGGTCTTCCGGCTTGCGATACAGCTGGATTTTTGAGGCAATCTGGCTATAGTTCTCTTTGTCGTCTTCGGTTAAGGAGATTTCAAATTCGTGCTTGGTATGACCTTCTGAATCGTCAATGAATAGTTTGACGTAATCTTTTTGTGGTCGTTCTTCCATATTTGTAAAACTTTTAGAGTAACTATCATTTTGGTTGCTTTCCGATACGCCGACAATGGGTTCCGCATTCAGATGGTTCTTGCTGAATTTATCCAAAAGGTGGTCATAGACGTTGATTTTGGTCTTTTCGTAAAGGGAGTGGTAGTTTCCGCTTTCCAATAAAATCGCATCCAAAGCCGTGAACCCCATCAGTTCGAGTTTGTCGCGGTATTCCTTGTACATCTGCTCGTTTACATTGTTTCCATAAAGGATGACACCCGTTCCGGCGTGAATCGTCATCAGTTCGGTCAGTTTCTCGAACTGTCGATGCTGCGGAAGAATGAATTTCCCAACGATGTCGTTCGCATTGTTCAGGATGATGGCTTCCGTCTTGTCGGACAGTCCAAACTTTTGGCTTGAAATGTAGGCGGCGGAATCTTCGGGACTGTTGATTTTGAACGGCTGATAATTGGCGGCAAAAATCTGCTTGTTAAAGGAAAAGGTGCTGACTTTTCCCTGCTGTTGATTTTGCTCGGAAAGTTCCAGAACACGGTCGCTTCCCAAATCTCCGTTGAATACCAAATATTTCCCCGAACGCAGATTGATGACGATGCCGTCTTCCACCTTTATTCCTGTATGGTCGAAAATTTCGTGCAGTCTTTGCAACATGAGTCGGTCATGTTTGCTCGAAATCAGTTGTCCGCTCGGATGGTTGTGGACGAGCGTGATGCTTTCGGGCTGCATTTTGAAGACGTTTCCCGTCAACAACCGTAAATCCACAACGGTGGAAGTAATTCCGCCTGTCGAAAGATGTTGAACGAGATAACTGTCGTCCTTGAATTTGTAGAGTGCAAAGGTGTGTTCCACCGCCTCGTCTTCAAGCGCACGGAAAAGCCAAGCCACATCGTTCACATCAGAAATTTTGGTTCCCGCCATGAATGAAAGACTTTTGTTTTCCGAAAACTGCCGCTCTACGAGCGCAAAGTCATTGGCGTAACCTTGATTGTCCTTTTCCCGTAGGATGGCGGAATTTGGGTCAGCATCATTTCTCCCACTGAAAAGTTTGTACGGTAATACTTCGCCCGTCGAAGTTTTAAGATATTGCGTATCCTCGTCCGTCGGAAATTGGAAATTCGTGTTCGGTCCATATTTGCTCTGGTAATTGATCGTTTCTGCTTCCATTATTTCAAAAATTTATCTGCGGAATCCACGGCGTTTTTCCTGTTCCTGTTCGATTTCCTGTTCGATTTCTTCTTCCTGCTCTTCCCGGTTTCTGTTCGCGTCTTCGTACCTATCCCTGTCATTGACGTTCAGGTCAATTTCGGAATTGCCACCTTTTGAAATCTGCTTCTCATCGGGTGAGATGCTGTTTACGGTGTTGATTTCTCTGGAAACGATGTTCAAGTCGTTGGAAATTTCCTTGGCGATTTCGGGATATTGGTCGATTTTATCCATCAGAAAATTTTTCAGTTTCTGAAGTTCGTTTTTGTAGCGGTTCATTTCCGCGACATCCTTCTTGTCGGCAATGATTGCGGTGAGTTCGGTGGCATTTTTAATGAGGTCGAACTCGGCGACGATGTTGTTTTCCTTGTCGTAGATGAATGCCTTTTTTTCAAGCGAAAGTTTCTTCTCATTTTTGTTTGAAAGGTCTTGAATAGTGGAATACTCAATTCCATCCTTGCTGTTTCTGAGGATTTCGGAGATGCTTTTATCCCGCTCCAGAAAGTTGACTTTCAGTCGGGTGTTGTTTTCCGTGAGTTGGAAAGTTGCCCTGTTTTTGTCGTTGTCTGCGACAATCGTGTAGCCCTGCAGAAATTTTTGGATGTCGTCCGCTTTCAGTTTTTTTGAAAATGACAAATCTTCATTGATGATTCCGAACTTTTTTAGTTCTTCGGTTGGTAGGTTTTCAGTTTGCATAGTACGTTGCTATTAAATTGTTTGCTTTGTTTAGGTCGTTTAAGAAATGGTAGGGATTGATGCTTTGTCCAAACTCCTTTACCGCAAAATGCAGGTGCGGTCCGGTAGAATTCCCTGTGTTCCCACTTTTCCCGATGATAAATCCCGCCCTCACTTTTTTCCCGACTTTGTAGAAGATTTCGGAGAGGTGCAGATAAGAGGTTTCAAATCGGTTGAAATGTTTGATTTTGATGTAGTTTCCACCGCCTTTGGAATCCCAACCGGATTCGGTAATTATTCCGTCAAGGACCGCGTGAACATCTTCATAGTTGGCTTTTAGGTCAATTCCGTTGTGCATTTTTGCAGTTCCGAAAATTGGATGAATACGTGTTCCATAGAGAGAAGTCACGGTAATTCTGTTTAAGGGCATGTAAGCCCCCAAACCCCCAAAGGGGGCTTTCTGGACTTCCTTTTCATCATTTTCTTTACGTTGAAAATTTTGCATCAGTTCAAATAGTGAATCTTTCATCTTTTTGTAGTCCACGTTACTTTGATTATTTCCATTATGGTAATTTTTAAGCATCGTCTTTAGAGAGTCGATTTGACTCGTTAACATCTTCATTGAACCTTCTGTTTCGTTTTTCAGTTCCGATTTCGGGGTGATGTTGAAGATTTCCTTCCACAATTTTTTCTCCTTTTTTTGATTGGAACTTTCTTCTTTTTGGATTTCCACCATTTTGAAGTCTTCCGTTTTCTGCGGTTTCGTCGGCATCAGCGTATTGAATTGAGCCTTGGAAAAACCGTTCGCAAAAAGGAGAATTGTTAATGCTATTATTGTCTTTCTATTTTTCATTTTTAGTAAATTCGTTTACGATTAATTCGACCTCTTTATTGATTTTTCTGAAGTTGGTCATCAGGACATCGTTTTTCCTATTATTTCCCATTTTGTCGACAAATGAGTAATAGGAAGGCATTTTGACATAATTATTTTCTTCCTCCTTGATGGTTTTCATATCTAAATTGATTTTTCCGTTCATCGCAGAAGTTTTGTATTCTTCGGTGTCGTTTTCCTCGCCCTGTGCAATCATTCCGACCATTTCCCCAGTTTTAAGTGTCGCAATTTTTCCTGCGGGAATCATAAAGTCCATTTTCTCGTTGATGCTGGTCGTCGTTCCTTGCTGGGAGATGGACTGGGAATAGGATTTCTGCTTGATTTTTCCGAACAGTTTCTCCAGCCATTCCAAAGTATTTTTGTCCCTCGCAGAACCGGAAAGGATATTTCCGACAATGGCGGAAATGGTGTCGGCAACTTCTTTTTTGTAAAACTGCCGGAGTTGCGGAATTTCCTGAAGTCCCAATAAGACCGCCACTTTGTTGCTCCTTGCTGTCGCCACCACGTTGTCAATTTTATGGATGTAGATGGTCGGAAACTCGTCCGCGATGATTCCTCCCGGCAAATTGTGTTTGGAGTTGATGAGTCGCAAAGTCCTGTTCAAAACGGATGAATAAAGGGCGGAATTGATGTCCTGCGTTCCTGGATCGGATGCCAAAATCAGGATGGAAGGATTCTCCCTGTTCGTAATTTTTAGTTCCACTTCGTCGCCCGAAAACACCCAGAAACTTTCCTTGGTCGCCAATCGTGAGAGAAATATCTTCAAGGTTCCGACCTGTCCCTCCAACTGGTCAAATGCCTTGTTTTCATACGCCGTCTTAAAGGGAGAAAGCAGTGAGAATATTTCCTCGTTGGTAAAAAGTGTGTCAAAAATCTCCTTGTAACTTCGGTTCATAAAGGACAGGATATGTGGTAAATCCGAATATTTTCCGTCCTCGTAGGTGGCAAAAAAGTAGATACTCGACGAAAGAAAGTTGATGGCAGATTGGGTGAAAAAAGCATCGGAACCGCCTCCCGAACTTGAACCTCCCTTTTGGAGCGAGGATACCATAGACTCCGCCATTTCCTGTGCTTCCGCCAAAGTTTGGATGTATTCCTTTTTGAACGGGTTTACCCTTTTGGATTTTTCAACCTCGTTTAGATTGATGACATGAAAATCGTATTCATACCCCGAATCTTTGCTTTTCTTCAACAGATAATGGTAGTAGGCAATCTGCGCCAAATCGGGAAACTTGAAATCGTAAATACACAGGCAGAAGCCTTTCGCTATCATTTGCCTGATTGCGGGATTGATGATTCCGAAAGACTTTCCACTTCCAGGCGTTCCAATCACCATCGTCCCACGAAATGGATTGATATTGACCCATCCCTTGTTGATTTTTTTACTGTATCTGAAGAGATATGGGATATTGATCGAGGTGTCCGTTTCTACAAGTTCCTGATTTTGGGCAAAACTTTCTTCCTCTACATTCCATCGGTCTTTTCCCATTTTTTGTTGCATGAGTTTTGAGATGGCGTCTGCTCCCATTTGAAGGATTACTGCACCCAAAAAAGACAATACGGCATAGATGACCTGATAAAGATTCAGCGCAGGAAAAATTTTAGGGAGTTTGGAGTTTCCTGCCTCGTTTTGCCAAACGAGTGAAGAAAAAATCATCAACAAGCCCAATATCATGGGGATTACGATTTCCGTGGCGATGTTCAAATCCTTTTTCTTCTTCGCCTTTGTCCCGACAGCGACCAATCCAATGAGAATCAGGGTCGCAAACTTTGCGTTGATGGGTGGGAAAAAGAAACTCATCTTCGAGAAATTTTTCAATAGGTTTGAAACTATAATAATATCTGCATCGAGGTAGAAAAGCGACGCACAATCCAATGCCACGACCGCATAAACCGCCTTCTGAAGGAATCCGTAAATCTTAATTTGGTGTTGTTGTTCCTGCATTACTTCCTATAAATTGTAGTTTTTTAAAAACTCTTTCTCTTTTTCCTCAATACGGTCTTTACCATAAATCTTCACTGCAATCTCCTTATACCACGCTTTCAGATAAGCCATTTTTATAATTTCCTTTTCTATTTCCTTCTTTGCTTTTCTGAGACGGAATAAAAAAAATATGGATATGCAAGAAGCGATGAAAGCGATGAACGCCAGGAGAAGGACAATAATTAATTCTGTTGGTAATGGGTTCATAACTAAAATGTATCTGCTTTTAAAATGTCTGAATAATTCACCTTCATCTCGATGGTTCTTCCCGAGAGTTGTTCCTCAATCAGGCGGATCATCATCACCTTGCTGTTCGGAAAAGTGAATTTTTTGAAGACATAGATGTTTCTGAAATTTTTCCTGAAATGTTTCGGGGCGTAAAGTCTAAAAATCGGTGTCATTTCGATGCTTTGATTGTTGGTCGCCTTATAGATTTTTTTGTCCTCGATGGAAAATTTAAGGTCTTCGATATCGTAACTCAGGTTCGAGCTGTTTTTGAAGGTCATATCGAGAAAGATATAGTCGCTGATGACGTACACATTGTTGAGCTGCATACTAAGTTTAAGGTCTTTCTGCTCCCTGATTGGATTTTCTTCCGTCTTCTTCTTTATGATGTCCATCGCAAACTTGGTCAGCTCCAAGTTGGAAAAACGGGTTTTGTCCAGTTCAATCGGCTGCATCTCTTCTGGCTGGATATGGATGTTGGTCACGGTGTTTTTGTTTTCCGAATTTCTGTAAATAGCCTTGTATTGGGCAATAAAAGACTGACCTACAACGGTTATTATTCCTATTTTGTCGCCATTCAATAAAGAGGTGGTTTTTGCCTTTTCCTTTGGGTCGGTGTTGGCAGGAGTATCGGTGATTTTGATTCTCGCAATATTGGTATTAGGCAAATCTCCCGTGAGTTTTTGGGTGGACAAATCCACATATTGAATCGGTTCGGGTGAGATGATATGCAGGTTAACGCCCTCTGTAACGATCAATTCTGGTAAATCCGAGATGACTTGTTCTTTAGTAGCTGTTTGTGCAGATAAAAAATGGGTAATGATTAAGAATAGTATAAAAAATGTATTTTTCATTGTTATTTTTTTTGTTGGTTTTGTGAGTCTTTAAGCTGTTTTTCGTCGATTAGAAATACATAGGAGTTGTATTTCAGCTTGGCTTTGTTGGTTTTAATGAGGTTGGCGATGGATTTTGATGTAGACGTGAAGAGTTTGGAGCCGATGCTCGTGAAAAATCCCTGTCCGCCCATATCCATCTGTGTTCCCTGTACAGAGTTGCTTCCCATTTCCCGAATCATGTCCCTGAAGACGCTTTGTGGAACATAGAGCCCCTTCATGCCGTCGATGTCGTAGATGGAGAGATTGACGGGTAAAATTTCTCCCTTTGTAAATACCGACACAATCTTGAGGTCAACCCGCTGCATAGAAAATCCCGAGATTTGTCCGTAAAGGATGGAACCTTTATCAATTTTTTTGTTGCCGACGAAGATGTCTTCCAATAATCGGAACCGGATTCTGCTTCCCAGAAATCCTTTGTTATTCTCATCAATCACGGCTTTGATGAAGCTGTTCTCATTTTCCCTGTAGAAGGCATTGAATTCGCTGTTGATTCCCGACTTGCCGACATTGAAGGTAGAATTGAGGAACTCGTCCATTTTTTCCTTGTTTGCCTTGAGTTTCTGTTCCGCCAATAGTTTGGCTTGGTATTCGGGATCCCGCGCTTTTTCCAAGGAATCCATGACGAGCATCTGCTGTTTCAGATATTTTACGGGGTCTTGCTGTGCATTTTGATTACTAGATTTTTGATTTTCTGAAAGTTGCTCATTTTCCTGTTTCCCGTAGGACTTGTCGTTCAGCATTCGGATGATTTCAGAAGACCTCTTGAAATCCTTGTCCTCATTTTGCTGTTTTGGATTGTAATAGGAAGAGTTGCCTCCTTTTGACGCCTGCTGATTTTGTGTGCTCGATACCGCCTTTAGTGAGTCGATCTTTCTTTTCTGGTCAAATGATAACTGGTCTTCATAGCTAAGCAGGCTGTCCTGTTCCTTGTCCAATCCTCCGAGCATCGTCCTGTTGTCGTCCTTCTTGAAAAAGGCGTCGTATGCATCGTTCTTCGTCATGATGGAATCGCGTGTTTCTCCCAGTGAAAGGGAAAGTTCTTTAGGCTTATCTTTTTTCGAGGTATCCTCTTTGGTAAATTGGGTACCTACATACACAAAGAGCAGCAGCAACGGCAATGCTAGAAGGGGCATCACATATTTTTTTTCCTTAAAGTTGATTTTCTTAATGTCCATGTTGCAGTTCTTGGTATTGGTTGTACAGGTATTCTATTCTCAGGCTGTCTTCTTTTTGGAGTTCTTTTTGGTCTCTTTTCATTTTTAAAATTTTGAGTTCATTAACTATTTTCTCCATCTCTTTTTCTTGGTTTTTATTAATTTGCTGGGTCGTGTTGCTTTTGGAATAGAGGTTTGGGGGCTTGATTTTAAATGTCGACTGGCTCGGAAAGAAAATTCCCTGTATCAGCGATCCGATAAAAGACACGGAGAGAAAAACCATCGAATGGGTGAAAAACTTCTTCGGATTTTTTGCCGCCCATTCCAATCCCTTTTTTGCGGTTTGTTTTAGAAAATTTTTCATCTTTAATAGGAATTTTTGGTTTGGTTGGAGATTTCCTCGTTGTCGATAATCCTCCAATTTTTAAGCATCACACCGTGCGGATTGTTTGGACTTCGGATGATGTCCTCAAAGTATCCTTCGGTAATCAATTTTCTTGTAATCACGGCAGACTTTCTGGTAATCATCTGCTTTCCGAAAAAGGAGAATTTCTGTTGCTCCATATTGAGCGAGATGGAATCCGTATGAATACTGACCATGGAACTGGAGGCCACAATCTGGTTGTAGAAGCCTTTTTCCTTGAGATTGGTGTATTCTTTTTTTCCGCTGTCGTCAATGAGGTACAGTGATTTTTGAATATTCTCCTTGATGTAGGCATCATCGGGAGCCAAGGTGAAAAATAGTCGGTGGAACAGTTCAATTTGGGCTTTGTATTCTACGGGTCTGTTTAACAAGACATCGGTCTGCTTTGCCAGTACCGGAACCCCGTTGTCCAAAATGTAGATGGATTTTCTTGAATCCTGAATCATCCGATAGGCAAAGAAGAAGCCCGCCAATACGATAATTACGGCAAATGCTATTGTTCCCAGCGAAACTACCTTGTTGATTTTTATTCTTTGTTCGATATTTTTGATCAGCATCTTATTTATTTTTTGTTGTTATTCATCGCACTGTTGACCATTCCCGATGCGGAACCTGATGCAGCCGATTTTGCTGCTGCTCCCGCTACGGAAGCTCCACCGGTTTTGGCTGCCAATACCGTTGTTTTAGCGGCACTCGCCATTCTTCCAGCAGCACTCTTCATCTTGGTCATCGCACCTGCACCTCCCGCTGTAACAATGGTGTCGGCAATGGTGGGCGTCATCAAAACCCCGATTCCCGTCACGATGTAGGCGACACAGGTAAAAAGTCCATTGTAAATCATTCCGGAATTGCTCACATAGACCATCAAGGCGTCCAGATTGGTGATGGTTCCGTTCGTTAAAAGGGTGTCGTATCGCTCAATCTCCATCTCGTAACCCGAAGCGATCAGTTGCTGACCGATATTGATGATGGTATAGGCAACAAAGGTGTACAGGTTGATGTTGATGAACTTGGAAACCCAGCTGTACAGCGAGTTTTCAAATCCTGGAACGAGTGCCATTCCCACAGCGATAGGTCCCAGAATAATAAGGATGTAGGCCCAAATTTTTTGGATGAAGAAAATAAGGTAGACACAGATTCGAAGGATGGAAAGGCAAACGAACTCGATAATTTCTGCAACCAGTTTTTGGAGCTGGAACTCCATCCGTAACTGCCATTCCTTGATGGGTTGGATGAGTTTGTCGAGTCCCTCGCTGATGTCGAACCAAGAGTCGTCTGCATCTTTGCCGGTGTTGTTGATTACGTCCTGCTTCGCATCCTCGTCGGCTTTCAGTTTGATGACGGCATCGAGTAGCTGCTGCTGTTTCTTGAATCGTTGAATCCTCAAATCATTCACTTCGGACTCAATGTCGCTGAAAATGGCGATTCCCGGTTCTGCAATGGCTTCAAAGGGTGCCTGAATCAGATTGACAAAACCACTCCAATACACCAGGGTAAATCCAATGAGGATTGGTTTGAGCATCGGGGTGATTTCCCATTCCCGGTCGCCCGCCGCCATTTGCCAACCCATGTATCCGAGATACATCAACGCTCCCAGTCCTCCGATCGCCCTTCCAACCAAAGCGGATCCGACAGCACCGTCTTGAACGCTGTTGTCCAGTTTGGTAAAGACCTCCATAAACCATTTCTCAAATGCGCCGTCGCCCTTTAGAAATTGGAGCAGGTTGCTGTAGTCGCCGTCGGTTTGGGCAAAGCCGATTATCGGCAGCAATATTGCCAAGAGGCAAAATAAGGGTGTAGTATTTCTTTTCATCACTAAAATTTATGTTTGTACTGCTGCATCGTGTTGTGGATGATCTGCTTGTCGGAAGCGGGAGTCCAAGCCTGTGGCAATGCATAAGGCGAATGGTTTTTCAGAATATTTTTATAGTCCAAAAGAAGTGTCGTCTTATCGTTGTGTTTCCTTAATTCCTGCACGAACCTTCTCCATTTGATAAGGGTGTCATGGTACATCAAAAAGCGTTTTCCTCTCGGCATATCCATCGACCTCGACATTGAATATTTTTCCTTGATTAAGTCCAATTCCTCCTGAAGTCTTTTTAAAGTTCCCGTGGTATTGAGCGTTTCGTAGGTTTGCTGGTTCTTCAGCCTCCATTCGATAAAGTTTTGAGGATTGTCTGGAAATTCGGTAATGGGTCTGAGCATCCTTTTGTAGTAGAGCAACCAGAGCGGGTCTGCATCGACCGTCGCCGAAGTCCAATGGGCAAAGTCTTGGACGCTTCTTTTATAGATGGTGTCGGATGCCGCCTTTATCTTTTTTGCCTCTTCCTCTTGAAATTTCACTTGGGCAAAACGCTGGTTTTGAAGTCCCGTCGGTTTTAGCGGTCGGATATCTTCTCCATCCTTATAATCCCTGTTTCTGCTGGGAGCCCACATTCCCCAAACGGTGGCATACGCGAAGTTGGTCTGAATCCCCAAAAGGTATTTTGGATAGGGACGCCAATCGCCCCAACTCTGGAACACCATCCTTTTGTGCTGGGCTACGATGGAGGGGTCGTTCAAACGCTTTACGGTAAACTGCCCGAATACGCCGACTGCTGTCAGCAAGAGCGGAACGAGGGCAAATTTTTTAACTAATTTTTTCATCTTTTTAATTGAATATGTATTTGTATTTCTGGATAATGTCTCCGACAATCGCCCTGTCGATATTGAGGTAGTTTCTTAGCACTGGAACCTGGTACAGGTACGGAATCTTCTTGGCGTTTTCTAACCGCAATATGATGTAGAGGATGTTTCCATTGATGTTCCGAACTCGGGTAAACACCTTTTCAATAAGCATCTCCCTGTCCATCGGATCCATCAGGAAATCCTTGTTCTCGTTCAAAATATCCTGCGCGACTTCCTGCTTGAGTTTTAAGGTCTGTTTGCCGATTTCGACATAGTATTTGGAAACCAAGACGGCATATTCCGGATGTTGCGCCGATAAGTCCAGCATCTTGTTGGAGTTGTTCGCCACCTTTCCCAGATATTGGTACAGGTAGATTAACTTTTTGCTCTGCGTAAGTGCCGAGTTGACATTTTTTAACTGCTGGTAGATGTATTCCTGAATGGCTATGACCTGTGCGGTCTGGCTTTTAATGTCGTCGTACAGTTCCTTCTGTTTTTCATAAGAGTTTAGAAAAGCCTGCTCGCTTCCAAGCCTTACGCCGTGGTTGGTGGTCATCTGCGCCAAGAGTTTGTCGTTGATGACAATCTGCTGTCCGCTTACCAAACCAACATAAAAAAACAAGATTCCTCCAATAAATAGTTTTCTCATTTTTAAAAGGATTTAATGTTTTTCATAATGTTCTCGACCACTTGTTTGTCCCGATTCACATAGTATTGAAAGGCTCTTTTGTTTCGTAAAACTTTTGCCTTGATGTCCCGAATCTTTAAAAGCATATGGGTAGAATTTCTGCTCAGCGTCTTGACTTCTCCCGAGGCATAATCCAATAAAATCTTGCGCTCCGACTTTTCCATCTGGTTCATTGCCCCATAGGAAACCACAATCCCGACAATCAGCCTCGTCACCATTTGCAGATCGTCCACAAACTGAACTTGTGAAGGCAGAACCGCGATGATGGAATAGGGAGCCGTACTGATTTCATGGATAATGGCTTGCTGGTTTTGGGTGATTTTCGTAATCTCCCTGCTCATCGCAATTCCTGTGGGAATCGCCTGAATGGCGAACGATACGATTCTAAGCCTGTCCTGAATTTTGGTCACCTTGTCCTTGAAATTGTTCCACTGGGTTTTGTTGGCGGTTTCCACCGTGGCATTGGCAATCTGGTTTTTCCGCATCTCCTTCTGCCTTTCGTTTTCATCCATCGTCGCCTTAATTTCAAGATTCATCATCGGAAAGGAGACGTTTTCCTGCTGCCAAGACGGCGTGGAACCGCCACTGGATGAAGTGAGAATGATATACGCCAGCAAGCCCCCAAACCCCCAAAGTGGGCTTTTTAAAGCGTTAATTATGGGATGTTTCATTTTCATCTTATTTTTTACATTGTTCCCCTTTGGAGACAGGGGCTAGAAATTTCTTTTATATCGGTTCATGATATTTTCCACAATGCCCTTGTCGGTATTGATGTATCCTGCAAATGGATTGATGGAGTTCCAGAATCCCAAACGGTTGGCTTTTTCCAGTCTCAACTTGATCGCAAGAAGCCACAGCTTGAGGTTTTTCACGTTCTCGGAAATGTTGTGCAGTATCTTGTAACGGTCTCCTGCGGTCGCAAGGTTCAGTTCTCCCGAGGCGAGTATGTCGGACACATCGGTCACGATTTTCAGGCTCTGTTCGTAGGTTTTTTGTGAAGCCTTTACCCCGAATATCGTATATTGCGGATGCTGTGAAGCCAATTGTACGACTTGTGAGGAATAATTGTAGCATTTGTTGAGTTCGGAGTAGATTTCCTTTACCTGGATTCCGTTCTGCAATGTTCCCGACACTTCCTTCAGACCTTTCAGTATCTTATTCTGAATGTCGTTGGCAACCACCATCTGTGTTCCCACCCATGCTTGGGCATCTTTCAATTTGGAGGTTTCGTCAATCACATCGTTCTGCTTTGCCTCCAGGTTTTCTGAATAGAGAATCATTGCCGCCGTTACCGTCGGGTCGATGTAGGTGTTTTGGGAGAAGCCCCCTGTCCCCCAAAGGGGGAGAAGTGAAAATAGAAGCCTCACCCAAACCCTCTCCAAAGGAGAGGGAGTTTTTCGTGTGTTCCTTAAAGAGGTTTTATGCGTTTTCATATTTTAGATTTTGGCTGTTGATTAATTCTGAAAAATGGATATTTCGGTTTTCTAATTCCTGCGAGATAATTTTGAAGATATTTTGCCCTTTGTTGGTCTTCTTCATCATACTGTAATAGGAAACCACTTTTTTGTCCAATGGCTTCTGGTAAAGGTTGACGAGCGATACCAAGTTTTCGAGGCTGTCTCCAAAATTTTTCAAATCATCCACAATCTTGAGCAAAGCCTCGTCGTAGTTTCCGTATTGTTGGACATAGTATTCGACTGCGGATTTTTCGGGTTTTTCCGTGGTGTAGGTTAAATACTGCTCCAAGGAAACCTCATTGCCGTAAACTTCTCCTTTGGAACCCCGCTTCAGATAAAATTCCTTGAAACGGCTTCTTCCAAACTTGTTGTTTAAATTATTGATGGTGAAAATCTTGTTTTGCTCCACCTTGTTCAATGAAAGCAGTGAGGCGATCTTGTCGAAGTTGTCCTTAAACTTCGTCTGGTCTAACAATATGAAGGTATCGGAGTTGTTGATGATGCTGTTTTTTACGACAGCATTTCCGATGATGTCGTCCAATTCCTGTGTAACGACCACGGCTTCTCCCCAAAACTTTCTTACGGTTTTGTAGAGATAGAGAATATATCCGCCCATCAATTTGCTGGCAATCGCCTTCCACGCCTCCTCGATGATGAGCGCCTTTCTGCGGTCTTTTCGGAGCCGCATCTTTTGGATGAACGTGTCCATGATGATGAGCGTCACGATTGGAAACAGTTTCGGGTTGTCCTTTACATTGTCGATTTCAAAGACGATAAATGGTTCGTCAAAGAGCGTATTGTCTGCACTTTCGTTGAGTGTAGTTCCGTATCTTCCGCCTTTGTAGAAATCCTTTAACACGAACAGGAATGTCCTTAAATTAAATTCCTTTTCGGTGATGTGGTGTTTCTTATTGTTCAGGTAAAGGGGAAGAAATTTATCGCAGTAGTCATAGAATCCGTTGAAGGAAAGTTCTTTTGCCTCCAATTTTTCTTCGAGTTCCTTTATCTTTTTGATAATGGTTTTTCGGAAGGACTCATTCCATTCCTCCGCCGTTTTCGGCTGCCTGATAATTTTGTTGGACTTGATTAATATGAGTTGGGTTTCATTGTAGATTTTTCTCTTGTCTTCATCGTTCAGGGTTTCATAAGCTTCGTAAACCTTGTAGAATTTTTCGCTGTCGTAATTCGGGTTGTTCATATTCTTGTCCGGATGATATTCGATGGCGAGTTTTCGGAAAGCCTCCTTAATCTCGTCAGAACCTGCATCGAAAGCGATTCCCAAAATATCGTAATAGTTGTACTGTCCGTTCGACTGGTTCTCATAATCTGAAATAATGTCTTCCTCGTGGATGTTGTATTTGTTCAGATAGAGAATGAGTTCCTCCGAGGTCTTATACTCATACCACCTGGTTCCCGAATTGAAATATTGGTGGTAATACGACATCAGCACATTGTCCAAAATAGATTTTTGTGCGGACGACATCGTGGCATCGGGACCTTGCCAAATCAGGAAAATCAAATTGGTCAAAAATTCTATTTTTTCGATGTTGAACTCTTTCTTGTCCATCAAAAAAGGATTCATGGTGATTGGTTTTTCTTCAGTGTATTGGATGTATCTCCCGCCTTTGTATTTGCAGGTTCCCGAATAGGAATCTCCCGTGTCCACAATGACCACGTCATAATTGTAGGTCAGGTATTGCTCAACGATATTGTTCATCAGGAAGGACTTTCCAGAACCTGACGGACCGAGGACAAACTTGTTTCGGTTGTTGATTCTTCCTGTCTTCATCGGCAAGTCCGCCGGATCAACTTTCAATGGAACGCCTTGTCGGTCGGTAAAACGCAGATAAAAATTGGATTCCTCGTTCACGGGGTAACTTTCTTTAAAAAAAAAACACAAGGCCGCTTCGCTTGTCGTCATAAATAAATCGTATTCCCGAAGTTCCGTGGCATTGCCCGGAATGGCGGAGCGAAATAGTTCGAGCTGGTTGTAGGCGTTCTTGGAGACGATAATTCCTTTCGTGAAAAGCTTGTTCTCGATCATCGACTGTATTCCTTCCATTTTTTCCAGTGTATGTGTTGAAAATATTAGAGAGAAATGGGCATTGACCACGAGTTGTCCGTCGATGGCGATATTGTGGAGAAGCGTTTGGATTTCTTCCGCAATAATGGCGTTGGATGGAGAGTTGTTTGCCGCCCCCTCGTGCTTCTTTTTCTTTTTGTCGAGTTCCCGCTGTTGTTGCGCCTGCAGAGGAATGGTGATGACCTGATTGTAGATGATGGTTTCGTAATCCTCCAATTCGTTGATGAAGGTGAAGTTGTCCACCGCCGTTTCCGAGGCTGCTCCGTTTCCTCCCAATATGGAAAAAGGATCTATTTCTGCAGGCAGGTCGATATTTTCGACATCCACATAGGAAATATTTTTGACGAAGAGGTTTCCGATTTGGAGATATTCGTTGGTACTTTTGATATTGTCAAAAACCGGGGTTTTTGTAAACTGCATCGACAATACGCCCGAAATGTAGTATTCAAATTCTTTCTCGAATAAGAATTGGGGTTCGCAGCCGCTCTGCTTTAATAGCATCAACACCTTTTGGCATTTGTCGCGGAGTTCCTTGTAACTTTTTTCGGAAAATTGGTAATGCTTGTTTTTCTTCTTGAGTTTGTCCTCCACAATGTCTGTAAAAAGAATTACCGTTTCAATGGTTTTAAATAGTCTTCCGTCAAAATGCTCGGAATATTTTTGCTGGAGGAACTGGTTGGAGGATTCGGCGGTATATCTCTTTTTGGAAAAGATGTCGAGTTTTTGAACGATTCTTCCTTCGCCAATAATGGAGACCACCTGATTCAAGACGGTATGGAAGTTTAGGTAGTTGTCGGGGTCGGCGGAATATTGCTCCACAATATTCTTGATCCTGATGCCGATAATTGGATTTCCGTATTGTCCGAAGAGGACATCAAAATCCCACCCAAAATCCTTTCCGTAATCGTAGCCGATGAAGGGAATGTCAAATGCCTGTTTCTTTGTCTTTACCATCTTTTAGAAATCTTTTGTTGTTGAGTCTTTTTGGGAAAATGAATATCTGGTCAAAATTTTTGGTCTTGTCGTAGAGTCCGTTTTTGTCCTGCCTCTTGAAAATAAGGTAGACACCTCCCGCGGTTACCAATAAACCTAATAGCGAACCCAGCAATCCGAATTTGGATAAGATGAGTGCCGCGACGACACCTGCGCCGATGACGGCTACCGCATAAATGATGTATTTGCCTTTGAGTCCGAAGAATACAAGGGGTTTTTTGAGCCCCTTGTACAGGTAATATCCCATCTTAAGCAAAGAATGCGGTTACAAATTCCGGAACCACGATAAGGAAGATCATCGCCCCGCCATAGCCGAGGATTTCTTTGTTGACATCCTGGTCGCCGTTCGTCCACTTGTTGTACACCCTCAAGCCTCCGATAAATCCTACGAGTCCACCGACTGCCTTTAATATCAGCTTGATGGGATCCCAATAGTCCTTAATGTCGGAAGCGGCGTTGGAGATGGCGGTCGCTCCGCCCTGCGCAAGCATCGGGGTCATCGCCAGCATCACCAATGCAAGGGTTAGAACTTTCTTTTTTGACACGTTTTTTCTGATAAAATTTTTCATCATTTTTAAAATTTAGGTTAGTTATATGGGTATATTGGTTACATTGTCGAATGGTAAACCTTTTGTCCCTCAATATTGTCCACCAGTTTCACATTGGTTTCCGAGAGGCTCACAAATTCTTTCCATTGGTCTTTCTTGTTCTGTGCATCATTTTTTTTCTTGGAAACTATTGGTTCAATAATTTCTGGCTTTTTTATGGTTTCGGTTTCCTGTGGAGGAGTTTCATGGTGTTTGGTTTCGGGCTGTTTTGGACTCGTCTCATCCAAATCCTCTTCCGCCTCAAACCGTTTCCTCAATTCTTCCAGACTGGGATTGTCTTCAAAATTGTTCTGTCTCGGAATCGGAATGGGTTCGCTTTTTAGGAACGATTTCGGGGTTTTGAGATTTTCCACATCCTCAATGCCGATCAAGGTGGGTTCCTCATTCTCCGCCTGTGCAAAGTCGCCGAGTGAGTATTCTTCTGCAACATTGGTCAGAATGGTTTTCTCTTTTTTTAGGAAAAGGTCGTACACGATATTTCCGACATAGTACAGAAAGTAGGCTCCTAAAAGGATGAGTGAGTATTTTAACATGATGGTTGTATTTGAGGTTTGTGGTTTTTTGGATTCTTTTTTCTTGTCCCTTTTGTCTTCCCTTAAAGCGCAACTTTTTTGACCTCGCTGATCTTCTGTATAATTTCGTCGAACGGCTTCTTTACGGCGTATTTTTGCTCGTAGGTGAGTTTTCGGGTGTCGATGGTTTGGAGGCAGTTTCTTTTGAACACCGGATTTTCTAGCAGAGTTCCGTATTTTGCCAACTCTATATCCATTTCCTTTTGGTTGAGATATTTGTAGCCTTTGTCGTATTTGGAGCGGATGAAGATTCTTTCCGCCTCGCTTTCCAATAAACCAAGAAGATTTTTGAATACCAGCGTCGATTTTACGGAAACATCGGAATACTCGAAGGGAATGATGATAAAGTCGCTGTACACCAAGACATCGCTGTATCTCTGGTCAAGCGTTCCCGCCAAATCGAACAGGAACAGGTCTTTGCTTTCTTTCAGGTCGACAACCTGTTCCAAGTCCTCGAAAGGCGGTTCATCGTCATCTTCGCCGATAACTTCTACGTCATACAGTTTGGGCAGTTCCGAGTCCGCATCCTCCCTCCATTTGTTGAAAAAGGATTTTTGGTAGTCGAAATCATACACCTTGATCTTCCTTGTGGTAATTCCGGAAAGATAGTTGGCGAAAGCGATGGCGAGGGTGGTTTTCCCTGTTCCGCCTTTTTGCGTGGCAAATGTGATGATCATTCTTATGTTCTTTTTTTGTTTTTGCGTTTTTTTCTTAACTCTTCTTCGGCAGGGTCTTTTCCTGCTCCTCTCGATGGTTTGGTGAATTGGAAAATCAGGTCGTCTATGCTTCTGTCCAGTTGTTTGGAAAGATTTTCATCTCTATCTTCCGATGCCAATTCTTGGCTTGGATTGAGGAATTTTTGATAGGCTTTCTCGCCAATTAAATTTTCCAATGCTCCCACATAATGCAGTTTGGAGTGGACGGCATAATATTTTCCCTCTTCCGATTTTATGAGGTGGACATCGTTATTTTTCTGTGTTTCGACATAATCCTTTACATCGTTTTTTATGGCGCTGAAAACCTCCCTGTTCTTTATTTTCTTGGACTCGAAAAGCATAAATTCTTTTACTGCGTTTTCGGGATTCTGGCGTTTTAGATGCTCCATTAAAATTTGTTTTGAAAAACTGTCCGCCAGATTGTAGTCCTTTAGACTTTCAAATAGTTTCTTGTCTATTTTTTCATCGGTCAGCTCAAACAGTTCGTTCATCTTCATGATCTCGCTTCCCTTGAACACCTTTCCCGACTTATGGTCGATGATGCTGTATCCGAATGGCTTTTGTCCGTCCTTGTGGTGGAAAACCATATCCAGTCCGAAGATGTCCCGCAATTTTTTCTGGAGTTCGCTCTCGAACTCAATCTTGGGTTTCCAATGCCCGTTGTGTCTTTCCTCTGGTAGCATTGATTCCTGCAACCTTTTATCCTCTACCTTGAAGACTTTGTTGGAACAGAGGTCTTTATATCTGCTCAAAATGGCTTTCAGCTGTCTCTTTCGCCCGTTGTCCGAATTGGGAGTAAAACTGATTTGGTTACCGTAGATGGTTTTAAGTTTTACCCCGTTCTTCAGAATGGAAAAGTCATTTTCATTATTTGTGTCTTTGGTGAGTTTGAACCCGCTTCTTTCAAGTAGGAGTTCCAGTTGGCTGATGGAACCGATTTGATAGTTTAGCAGTTTTTCTAATTTTTCCTCGGAACTTATTCCGTATCGTTTTTCCAGTAGGTCAGCAAGTGCTTTTTGGGCTTTCAACCGCTCGTAACTGTCGTTGATTTTCTTTCCAGTCTGCTTGTCAACCCTTGTGGAGACTATATGAACGTGGTTGTTCTCGGTGTCGCTGTGGTAAACCACAATAAACGGCTGTTTTCCATAGCCCATTTCCTGCATGAAGTCTTTGGCGATCTCGGTTAGTTCCTCTTTGCTATGGTTCTGATATTTTGCAGAAATCACGGCGTGGAACTGGGGTTTCTTTACCTTTTCATTTTTTGAGATGGATTTGAAGTAGTCCCGAACCTGTTCCGGACTGCTGTCCCCATTGATGAAGGAGGGAAAGTTTTTCATCAGCATCAGTTCTCCTGTTCCTTTTTCGACCTTTTTGTCGTTGTATTGGACTCCGTGAAAATCCGTGCCTGAAGCAGGAATAATCTTGACAATCATTTTGCGAGCATTTCATAGATCTTTTTGAAGATTTGGTTTTGCTGCTTCTTCAATTTGGTGATTTCTGAAAGCTTTGCGGTGAAGTTTTTCAGTTCTGACTCCGAAATGAACTTTTGCCCGTTTGCAATTTTAGCTACCTGGTTGATGTTGGACTCTATCTTGATGAAGACGTTGTCTTGTTTTTCAATGAACGCCAGTATCTGTCTTCTTTCGTTGTCTAAAATTCTGTTCTCAACTGATGCCGTCAGTAAGTCGGTCAATGTGAGGTTTTTCTCTTTGCATAGTTTTTTCCAGTTTTCCTTTCTGGATTTTTGAACCCTTATGAGAATCTGGTCTTCTTTTCCTTCGTTTCCCATTTTGAGTGGTTCTTTATCTTGTTTTTTTTATGGTAGATATGGTTTGATCCAGTTGGAATATCCCTGAACTTCGCCGTAGGTATAGTAGGAAGTGGACATCGCCTTTAGGGAGGTTTGCGGAATCTGGATGCTGTAATTCTCTAGCAGTGCCGGAAAATATTGTGTGGAATTTTCCGTATGCAGTAAGACAATCTGGTTGGGGATGTATCCGATGTCGCTGTAGATGCTCGCAATGCTGATGAAGGCGTTTCCCGTAATCGGTGCGGAATCTGAAGACCTGTACATCTGAAACCATACGTTTACAATTCCCTGTACTTTTCTGAACAATACCGCTCCCTTTAGACCTCCGAAATTTTTGGTTCCGATGGTGTAGTATTTTGAGGCGGTAAGATAGGCGTGGCTATTTCCCGAATAGTTTACAGGGGCAGACCATGTTGAAGTTGCCGTAAGTGCGGCGGTGCTGTTGGGATCGAAGGTGAGTACGATTCTGTATTCGACAGGCCGCTTCTCCTTTACAAAATTCTGCCATACGTTTCCGTCAAAATAATACATTCCAACTTCTGAAATATTGATGACCTGTCCCGAAAGATTGGAAGCCGGAGCGGTGGCAAATACTACCGCGCCCTTTTTTGACTGCGTGTAAAACTTGTTCGCCAACTGGTCACCCGTTATCCTTGGAGGGATAATACCGTCATAATGTGAGGTGTCGTTTGGTTTTCCTACTACGTCAAAAGTAGTTTCGGGTGTCTGTGTGTTTATTCCGACCTGCGCATTGAGTTTGATGGCAAAAAGTGTCAGCAGAAGATAGAAGGTTGCTTTCATTTTTTTGTTTAAAATTTCTGTTGCAAAATTGGGACATCAAATCCGTGAAAACAATAGTGTTCATGGGGCGTGGGCTAAATAAGAACAATTTAGACGAGTTTAGATTCTCCGAAGATTAAAAAAGAATAATTTAGACGAGTTTAGATGCTTGAACCTGATTTGGTGAATAAAAAAAACAAGTTCCGCAGTTTTTTTCCCTTTTGCAAAAAGGCAAGATCGTCTTTGTATCATCAACTTGAAAAGTTGTATATACAAAGACACATCTTGCAACAAAAGTTTACTGATTTTTTTAGAGGTCTGAAAAGGTTCTTCGAATGCTTATATTAGGGTTGTTTTGCGGTTTTTTATGATAAAGTTGCTTTGGAAGGAAAAAAACATGGAAAACGGGGAGAATTGAGGTGTAACTTTTCTACCCACGTTTGCGAGTAGGATGTGGCTGATTTACGCAGGTTGCATGATAACCTGTAGCTAAATTACCCAACTTATTGAAAAAGATAAGTTTATTTGGTGCAGGTTTTGAAGGAAGGTGTGTCTTTTTATCATTAAAATTTTTGTCAGAATGCTTATCATTTAGGAAATTGTAGGGTGGGTCTATTTTACCCAGGTTGATTTTGAACTTGTGTCTATTTTTCGCAGGTGGTTACTTTGGGAGTGCATATTTAACAAAAGAATCGGAAGGACTGAAAATTCTGTAGATGATTATTTCAGAGTTATTTTTTAGATTTTAGTTTAGATAATCTTGGAATTAAAAATAATGAAAAAGATTCTCTTGGAAATGGGCTTTTTTACGCGGCTTTGTGATTGGGATGTGCCCAATTTACGCAGGTTGAAAAATTGCCTGTGGTTAAATCAGGCAGGTTTTTGAAAAAGATGACTTTATTTGTTGAGAATTTGCACTAATAATGCACGGAAATCCCTCGTTTCTGTAAGAAATCTTAGCATTAACAATTATTTTTTTAAAAAAAACATCAAGCTTGCTACCCAACAATTTCCTAATTTGATAGAAAAACCTTTCAATAAGCCTTAAATCCTCGGTGACAATCTCGGCACTTCCTTTGAGCTCTCTGTCAAATGGCAACTTTTTCCCAAAAGAAGTCCGCAATCCTTTTGGAAGCAAAACGTCAACATAATAGTTCCCTTTATCATCTGGAGTAAGAGAAATGTTTTGGACCTTGCCTTCAACGATTCCATATTCTTGGTATCGGTAATTATCAAGCTTTACTAAAACCTTTTGATTTGGTTTAACTTTACCAAAATTGACGGATGGAATCAACATCCGACCAACAACTAATTCCTTATCATTGGGTAGAACAGACATCACAATATCACCGGGTTTTACAAATTGGTTCTCGCCCCAAAATTGTTGGAAACTAACTACTCCTTCAGTAGAACAAATAATGAGATAATTTTGTTCCCATTGTCTCAGTGATTTTCTTAGCTGTTCAAATAATTGGAGCGTTTGGGAGCTGTATGTAATCTTATCTTTCTCAGTATTTATTGATGCACCGCTTTTGGTTTTATTTAGATTTGAAACCGCTTCCTGCATCTGTGACAATGTTATATTGATATTTTTCAAATTTTGTTCTGCTTGTAGAAATTTTGTTTTTTCATTTTCTAGTTCCATCGCGGCAATTACACCTTGATTGAACAATTCTTGGGAGCGCAAGTATTTTTTTGGTAAGGTCAAATTTTGTAACTTCTAAGTTCCGCTGCTGTTGTAATGTAGCAATCCTTGCCCTGTATTCCCCAAGACTTTGGTTTGCTGCAATATTTTCAGGAGCATAGGGCTTAAGACGAGTAAAAAGTTTTTCATCCTGCAATGCTTTTGCAAAACTATTGTATTCTCCCTGTATTTCGCCAAGTTTGAAGGTTGATGCCTGTTGAGTAGGGAAGTAGAGAACTTGTGATGATGACATTGAATCAACTATATCTTTTAGAGCTAGAATATCCTTGTAATCAGCAGCTGACTGAAGCACCATCATGACTTGATTTTTATTTACAGACTGATGATCTTTCACTAAAATTTTTTCAATTTTAGAATTTGTTCTTGCTTCAAGTTTTTCAGGTGGATTTTTGGAAGTTACGACTATGGGGGCAGGTATAAACTCAGGATATTTAATTACATAACTCATCAAGAGAACCATCAGGAGAATGACGAAAATTACCGTGTTTCCCCATCGAATCATCCAATGTGGCGGCTGCGTGAGAATATCCTGCACGTTTTCTGAACGTAGTTCAAGATTGTCTAATATGTCTTTTTCCTTTTCCAATTTATTATTAAATTTTAAAATGTCCCAAATACGTCATAACAATATCCAAACTCTTTGTATTAACTGTGGAGCCATCATGAATACAATTATCTGTTGGAGCTATATAGTTGGTCCTTAAATCCTCCGTAGATTTTTTTTTGTAGCCATTT